>JAZNPR010000065.1:0-29382 GCA_045589755.1 Paludibacteraceae bacterium | reverse complement strand
GGCTATTAGGCGATGAGGCGATAGGGCTATTAGGTAAGGCGGTATCGTCTTTTGGAAAGCGGACTGCTACATCATCGTAGGCGAAATAGGCAGGTGCATTGAGTCCCCATTGACCATATAAGTCGTTAGTACCAACGATATTGAAGGCTACAGCATTCACCTCGCCTAAGACTGACAAATCCCATTTCTTCCACTCTGTTAGAAGGCTATCTTTTCCGTTGTAGAGAGCAAAAGTAGTGCGGCTGATCTCATGGCCATTGGCATCTTGTCCTACGGCTACGGCGTATAACTTGGTTGTGTCGCTGGCAGGAGGATTATAGCCATCGCCGTACACCAAAGAGTTCAGCACATAGCAGATGTTGGTGATATACATGTGGTCAATCACACGAGCCTTGCCGTCGGCAAAGGCGATAGTCTGCATTGAAGTATAGTCTGCATTGTAATCATCTACATGACCGTTGTGTACGCAGAAGTTCATGGAGCCATTATTGCCGCCGTGGAGAGTAGCAAATTGGAGTTCGTACCAGGCGGTGTTAGCAGGTAGATCGTTGTTGGTGAAGCCAGGGTTGATGAAGTTGGAGATGGCATGTCCACCATTCCAATAAGGTGCTGTGAAACTGTGAGTTAAGATGGTGTTGTCTTCGTCACACCAAGTATAAACACCGCCAGAGGTGTAGGTGAGTGTGCCGTTGTACTGCGCATCGTCCACGAGGTCAGACCATGTGGAGATGGTGCGGTTGGCATAGTCGAGGGTGTAAGGCGCAAACTGAGCATCCGCATCCTCGAAAGTCAGGGTTCGTAACTCGTAGTCCTCCGCCATGAGGGCTACATTCATCAGGCATAGAGCCACAAGAAAAATAGATTTCTTCATGTTGGTTTGTTGTTTAAAAGGGTTAATATTATTTGCTCGTTTCTCTCGCTGAGGCTATCAGAGCACCCCAAAAATCAGCAGATTTTTCGGGGATCCCGCTGGCTATTAGGCGAGAGGCGAAAGGCAATGTATTAACCACACTTCCCTGACCATCTACTTCGGATTTTCCCAAATGCGAAGTAACATGGCAGGTTGATGGTCAGGTGTGTGTGGATAGGGATTTTGACTCTCGAGAAACACACTGACCATCGGACACAACAAATGGGTACTTGATACATCTATCAAATACCTATACGCGTACAAGCGTACCATAGATAATATTGAAAACCTTTGCGTCATTGTCGTTGGCTCGATTCCCCGAGAGCGTTCAACTACACCAACTCCTCGTTGGCGGCACGCAGCAGGTCTTCTGACTTATCGCTCCTTCTGTTCCGCCTTCCCAACCCACTATGGGTCAGTGACTTTCTAGATTTTGAACATTGGATTGCGAATCACAGCAGCGGGACTGTGCAGGAATTGCACCTGCTTCCCTTACACTGAATGCGGCACAAAGGTACAACAAAAAAAGCATATACGCAAGAAAATAAGCAGTTTTTTTTAGGAATTTCTAAAATTAGAATTTTTCAATAAGTTATTGGCCTATCTATAATCACAGAAGTATTGGAATAATGCGTTGTTGGAACGTATTTTATTGGGAGCAACCGCAGCAACTTGCGCAACAGGTGGCTTTCGTGACTACCGAACGTATCCGCATCGCTAATCTCTCGTGCCGGGATGTGGTAGCTCTTGGCAGGGCACCCTACACCAATTGGATTGGTCGTATGCAAGCAGAAGATGAGGCGATTGTTATGCAATCTTTGGAGAAAGTAGGCATGGCTTCTTATGCTTTCCGCACGATGGACAAGATGTCGGATGGCGAGTGTCAGCGCGTAATGATTGCCCGTGCTTTAGCGCAGCAAACGCCTATTATCTTACTCGACGAACCGACATCGTTTTTGGATATGCCTAACCGATATGACTTGTGCCGATTGCTTGCTGATTTGGCACATCAGGAAAACAAATGCATTATCTTCTCCACCCACGAACTAGATCTTGCCCAATCGCTCTGCGATACCATTGCGCTCATTGATTCGCCCACCATACACCATCTCCCTACTCTAGAGATGATTCGTAGAGGTTATATAAAAAACTATTTCAGATACAAAACTAATTTCAACATTTGCGGAGTACCCCTGTATAATACGCCCCTTTTACCTATGATTTTCGCTAAAAAATAAACTTTTTGCTCAAATCGCTTGCAAATGTGCATTTTTTATTGTACCTTTGCAGCCGATTTCAAGCCGCGATGGTGGAATCGGTAGACACGAAGGACTTAAAATCCTTTGGCCAGTGATGGCTGTGCGGGTTCAAGTCCCGCTCGCGGTACTGAAAGACAACATGGGAGCACTTAAGTTTACTTAGGGGTGCTGACAGGTTGGCTTTTGCAAGTGGTGCATAGGGACTTACGTAGAAAGTCCCGCTCGCGGTACTAAAAGAATAAACTCAAAATTGCAATGCCTGACATGAAAGTGTTGGGCATTTTTGTAACTCATTCACACTGACACTATGCAAGACATTCAAAAAACAAAGTATCCTCTCACACTTTTATTCATTAGCATTGTCCTATTGTATATGACATGCTTACATTCAAAAAACTACGATAAAATCGACAATATTGATGTCAACGGCGTGAATATCGTATATCAACTAAAGGGCAACGAAAATGATAAACCTGTAATCCTATTACATGGTAATTCTGGCGAACATGACCATTTTTCCGTAACAGTTGATCAGTTGGATTCTGCTGGATATTTGGTATATGCCCTTGATTCTCGCGGACAGGGAGCCAACACCCCTGTTGAAGAGTATCACTATATTGACATGGCGAACGATTTAGCCGAATTCATCGATAAAATGAACCTTGACCACCCTGCCATTTTCGGTTGGAGTGATGGCGGCAATGTCGCCTTGCAAATGGAAGTACTTCACCCTGGTACCGCAGGACTCATCATTACAGCAGGTGCCAACATCTTCCCCGAAGGAGTAAAAGCAGAATTTTGGGCAGAATTTAGCAAAGAACTACTCAAGGACTCTATTCCACCGCTCACAAAGATGATGCTATTTGAGCCACAAATGACATGGAAAGACATGCAAACTATCCAATGCCCCGCGCTAATAACCATCGGTGAATTTGACCTTATTGATGAGTCACACGCCCGTATGATTGCAGAGAACATCCCACAAGGCCAAATGCTCATTGTACCCAACGAAGACCATGGCTCCTTCGTGTATAAAAGTCCCAAAATAGGCGAGATTATCCTCCAGTATCTAGCGGAGCAGGACTATTAACCCTAGCACCACATAAAGAGCACGAAAAAAATATTGCACATGCACTTGCGTATGTGTAATATTTTTTGTACCTTTGCACCCAAATTGGCTAAAACGAACTTTTATGTATTACACTTATAGTGTACCATAGCGAAAAAAGAAATGCAGAAATCGGATTTTATCATTGAGGTAAATCATGTGTCCAAACAATTTGAGGACGGTAAATTTGCCTTGGACGATGTTAACCTTCAAATCAAGAAAGGCGAGTTCGTAACTATCTTGGGTCCATCGGGTTGCGGAAAGACTACCTTGCTTCGTTGTATAGCAGGTTTTCAAGTGGCAACAGAGGGTGATATCTTGCTGAACGGTGAAGATGTGACCACGATGCCTCCGCACTTGCGCGATGTGAATACGGTATTCCAGAAATACGCGTTGTTCCCCCACTTGAATGTATTTGACAATGTGGCTTTCGGATTGAAACTGAAGAAGGTGGACAAGAAAGTCATAGAGAAGAAGGTGAAGCAGGCGCTGAAGACTGTGGGTATGACGGACTATGAATATCGCGATGTAGATAGTCTGTCAGGCGGTCAGCAACAGCGTGTGGCGATTGCTCGTGCGATCATCAATGAGCCAGAAGTGTTGCTGCTGGATGAGCCATTGGCTGCGTTGGACCTAAAGATGCGCAAAGACATGCAGATGGAGCTTCGTGCGATGCACAAGAAGTTGGGTATCACCTTTATCTATGTGACTCACGACCAAGAAGAAGCATTGACATTGAGTGACCGTGTGGTGGTGATGCGCGAAGGAAAGATTCAGCAGATTGGTACACCTACGGATGTGTATAACGAGCCACAAAACTGCTTTGTTGCCGATTTTATCGGCGAAAGTAATATCTTGGATGCCACTATGGTGAAAGATAAAATGGTAAACTTCTGCGAGCATGACTTTGAGTGCGTGGACAAAGGTTTTGGCGAAGATACCGAAGTGGATGTAGTAGTTCGTCCTGAGGATATTTATATCGGCACTTTGCAAGAAGGCAAAGAGGATAACTGGCAGTTGCATGGCGAAGTTCATAGTTGCATCTTCAAGGGTGTGCACTATGAGATGACCGTGCTGACTGATGAGGGGTATGAGTTGATGATTCAAGATTATCACGCCTTTGAGCCAGGCACGAAAGTGGGACTGCTGGTAAAGCCCGAAGATATTCAGGTAATGAAGAAAGAGCGCTTGTGCAATACCTTTAAGGGTGAAGTGCTGGAGGATAACCGCGTGCGTTTCTTGGACGAGGAATGGGATATCCCAGAGCGTGTGGCAGAGCGATTCGAAGTAGGCGAAGAAGTGGAAGTGGAAGTGGACTTCAATCGCGTGAATCTGCAAGACGATGAGGAAGATGGTGTGTTGTGCGGCGAGGTATATTTCATCTTGTACAAGGGCGATCACTATCATTTGACCGTTCGCACGGACGATGGCGATGATATCTTTGTGGACACCAATGATGTGTGGGACGATGGCGATAGAGTGGGTATTCGCGTGGCTCCAAGTTATATAAGATTGTATAAGAAAGAGGTTAAAGGACGCCCTGAAGGGCTATAGGACGCGGCAAAGCCGCTATAGGTTATAGGCATGAAAAGTAATAAATTAAGAATGGTGTTTCAGTCGCGTAGTACATGGGCATGGCCTTATGCGCTGTTTATGCTATGCTTGGTGATTTTGCCATTGGTGCTGATTGGCGTGTATGCCTTTACGGATGCTGATGGTAGCTTTACGATACAGAACTTTGTGAGTTTCTTTACCAAGTCGGAGGCAATAAACACCTTTATCTATTCGTTGGCTATTGCGCTGATTACCACCATTATTTGTCTGCTATTGGGTTATCCCGCAGCATATATCATGGCGATGGCAGACTTCAAGACACCACAGGTGATGGCGATGTTGTTTATTCTGCCGATGTGGATCAACTTCTTGTTGCGTACGATTGCGACGGTGGAGTTGTTCCGAATGTTCGGTTTGCCGCTGGGCGAAGGGGCGTTGCTGTTTGGTATGGTATATGACTTCCTGCCCTTCATGATCTACCCTATCTACAATACCTTGCAGAAGATGGACACCAGTCTGATTGAGGCAGCACACGACTTGGGCGCAAAGCGTCATCAAGTATTCTTGAAAGTGACTTTGCCACTCTCCATGCCGGGTATCTATTCGGGCATCGTGATGGTGTTTATGCCAACGGTTTCGACTTTCGCTATCGCAGAGTTGCTGACCCATAACAAGGTGACCTTGTTCGGTTCACTCATTCAACGCTGCTTCGGCGAAGGCGGTATAGCGATGTGGAACTATGGCGCAGCATTGTCGTTGATTATGTTGATAATCATAGGATTGACCAGTTTCTTTGGAGGAGATAAGGAGGATATCAATCGTTGAGTGTTGAGTGTTTAGAGTTTAGAGACATGTTTGAAAATTATAAGAAATCGAAGATTGAGCAGCGAGGATTGGGATCGCGCATAGCAGCACAAGCGTATTTGTGGCTGCTGTTGGTGGTATTGTATGCCCCTATCCTACTCATTATCATATTCTCGTTTACACAGAGCAAGGTATTTGGCAACTGGACAGGGTTCACTTTTGGTTTGTATGAGAACCTATTTACGGGTTACGATGCGGTGGCACAAGTGAAGGTGGATCCCAACTTGTACCGTGCGATATTCTTCACGGTGGTGATTGCATTGTCATCTGCATTAATCTCTACCGTGTTGGGGACATTGGCTGCGATAGGTATTTATCACATGCGCAATCGCGATCGCAAGATTCTCACCTTTATGAATAGTATCCCGATGATCAACCCCGATATTCTGACGGGTATCAGTTTGTTCTTGCTATTCGTATTCTTGGGCATTAGTCGTGGACTAGGTACTGTGATTGCCGCACATGTGGTATTCTGTACGCCATATGTAGTGCTGAGCGTGATGCCACGATTGACGAAGATGAATCCGAACATCTACGAGGCTGCTTTGGACTTAGGCGCTACCCCATTCCAAGCGCTTCGCAAAGTGATGATGCCTGAGTTGTGGCCAGGAATGATTAGTGGATTTATCTTGAGCTTGACATTGAGTATTGACGACTTCGGTGTAACCTACTTCACAAAGGGTAGTAGCGGATTGGAAACTCTATCTACCTTTATTTATGCCGATGCGCGTAAGGGCGGTTTGACACCTGAGTTGAGACCGCTATTCTCATTGATCTTCCTGACCATCTTGGTCTTGCTGATAATAATGAATATACGAACCCATAAACAACAAAACAAAACGAAATGAAAAAGTTCTTTTTTGCTGTAGCCGCTTTGGTGCTACCTTGTGTATTGGTATCTAACGCTTTTGCTGCTGACCGCGAGCACACGCTCAAGGTGTATAACTGGGCAGACTATATTGACATGAATGTGCTCAATGGTTTCCCAGCGTGGTACTATGAGCAAACGGGCGAACAGGTAGAAGTCCTATACCAGACATTCGACATTAATGAGTCGATGCTTACCGAGATTGAGGTGGGGCACGAGGACTACGATGTGATTTGTCCTTCGGAATATATCATCGAGCGTATGTTGCGCAATAAGTTGCTACAACCTATCAACAAGGATTTTGGCAATACGCCTGACTACACGAAATTAGTATCACCTTTCGCAGTAGATAAATTCCAACAGATGGCACCTGACAGTAGCGTGTGCGTGGCAGACTACACTGTAGGCTATATGTGGGGTACAACGGGTATCTTGTACAACACTGCATTGGTGAATAAGGAGGAGATTCTTTCTTTAGGCGGTTTGCAAAACCCTGAGTTTGCTGGCAAAGTGTTTATGAAAGACGCCTTCCGCGACATCTACTCTGTAGTAGTACTCTATGCTTACCGCGACGAGATTGCGCGTGGCGAAGTGACCCGCGATGAGTTGGTTGCCAATGTGACGGATGATCGCATCCAACGCGTAGAGGAATTCCTGACCAGCATGAAGAACAACATCGCTGGCTGGGAAGTGGACTTTGGTAAAGAAGAAATGACCAAGGGCAAAGCGTGGCTCAACCTCAGCTGGTCAGGCGATGCACAATGGGCAATTGATGAGGCAAGCGAAGTGGGCGTTAACCTCGAATACTTTGTGCCTGAAGAGGGTAGCAATGTGTGGTTCGACGGATGGTGTATTCCAGTATATGCAAAGAACACCAAAGCAGCAAGCTACTTTATCAACTATATGTGTATGCCAGAAAATGCCATCTTAAATATGGAGGAGATTGGCTACGTGAGCGTGGTGGCAGACTCTACTATTCTTGCATGGGCAAACGATGAGGAGATTGAAGCGACCTCCGACCTAACCTATTTCTTTGGCGAAGGAGCAGAGGCGGTGCATGCTAATCACGTATTCTATCCGGACCAAACAGTCATTGAGCGTTGTGCACTCATGCACGACTGCGGCGACAAGACCGAAGACATGTTGGCGATGTGGTCACGCGTAAAAGGCGATAACCTGAGTATGGGATTGGTGATATTTATCTTGGTAGTATTGGCGCTGATTGTGATTATATTTGTTGTACAGGCTATCAATCGTAAACATCAGCGCGATAAACAACGCAAAAAGCGCAATCGCAGAAAATAAACCTCTATCTACAAAGCCATTCGCACAACAATAACCATACAATAACCGCACTATTCGAGTACTCTACAGGATGAAAAGAATAATAATCTATATCATTACTATCGTTCTCACCACCGCTGTAGCCAGCGCACAAGACTACGAAATGGACTTTCGAAAACTGCAGCAGCAGTTTGAAGAGCGTGTAAAAACGACACCTAATAATATCAAATCGTATATGGCAAACTATCCATATACGCCATATAGTGATGAAGTGTATCTCATGGAAGGAGTGCTTCAAGTAGAAAAAGAGAAATACAAACAAGCAACGAAAACATTCGGCAAGGTAAATGCTAAAAATCTATCACGCGAAGCACAACCAATGCTTTATTTCTATTGGGGATATGCGTTAGTTAAACAAAAACAGTATGATAAGGCACTTACATATTTACTGCGTTTGAAAAATCAACATTCACCTTATACTCCTCACGCACGCTATTATGCTGGATACTGTTATTACTGTACAAAAGAGTTCTCACGCGCCTTGGCCGAGTTTCTATCTGTGGAACAATTGAGTGGTTACCAGCAAATCGTACCTTATTACATTATTCAAATTGATTATGCACAAAACGAATATGACAAGGTATATGAACGCGCCAACCACTTATTAGATACGTTTCCTGAAAATAAAAATAACTATGAACTACATCGCATGTTAGGTGAGATGTATTATCAAGATAGTACATATCAAAAAGCAGTAGAACACCTTGCAGCATACTACAAACAAAGTCTTGAACAAGAAAAAGAACCTTTGCGCGCTGACATATACCTGCTGGGAGTTGCTAGTTATCAAGTTGGAAAATACCAAGAAGCAATTCTGCTACTCAAAGAGATTAAAGAGCAAAAAGATTCTTTGTCAGAGAGTGCCTATTTGCATTTAGGACATAGCTATCTTCGCATAGGCGATGAAGAAAAGGCTAAATTATCTTATGCCGCAGCTATGCGATTTAATATCAATCCTCGCCTACGCGAAGAAGCAATGTACAACTATGTACAAATCACTTATTTACAAGGGTCTGCTCTAGGAGAGAGTATTACAGCTTTTCAGGACTTCTTACGTGAGTATCCTAACACGCTATATGCCAATAAAGTATATGCTCTCATGGCAGATATGTACATGAATAGCAAAAACTACAAAGCAGCGTTTGAAGCATTAACGGAAGTTAAAAATCCCGATGGTAAAATGTATGAAACAATGCAATACTTACGTTATCAAATGGGTATAGATGCTTTTTTGCGGGGTAATATGCAAGAATCAATCAAATGGATGTCACAAGTAATTGACAACGAACAACAAATAACAGATTATAAAACAGATGCCTACTTTGTACGTGCTGAAAGCAAGTATCGCCTTTTGAAATATGCTGAGTGTTTAGAGGATGTGGAGTTATATGAGAAACAACCCAATCTAGATGATTCACGCAATTATGTAGCATCTTTGTATCTCAAAGGATATGCACTTTTCAACCAACAAATGCTCGAAGAATCAAAATACGCATTCCAACAATACATCCAAAAAGCTGACAATAAACAGCACACCTATTCTGATGCACTCAACCGTTTAGGGGATTGCTTTTTTAATAATCGTCAGTTTGAAGATGCTATTGGTACATACGATCGTGTGATTAAGTTGGCTAACTATGGTGCCGATTATGCTCTTTTTCAAAAAGGATATGCATTAGGATTATTGCATCGCTACCCAGAGAAGATTCAAATTCTTGAACAATTAGCCTCTAATTACCCCTATTCCGATTATGCGGATGATGCGCTCTATGAAACTGCACGTGCACATTTACAACTCGACCAAAATGCTGAAGCAATCAAAATGTACACACGTATTATCAATCAGTATCCCCGTAGCAATAAAGCTTCTAAATCATCGCTTGAACTAGGAATGGCTCATCGCACATTACATCAGTATGATGATGCAATACAAGCCTTCAAACAAACTATTGAAAAATATGCTGGTACAGAAGAAGCCTACACTGCGTTAGAGAGTTTGGAACAAGTTTACGTAGAAACCAATGACATCAATGACTATTTGGCATATACCAAAACACTACACAAAATCAACATGCAAACATCTACCCAGGAAGACTCATTGGTATATGTAACTGCAGAACTACAATATATTATGGGTAACTATGAACAAGCTGCGGCTGGCTTAACAACGTATCTCACGTCGTTTTGTCCACAGGGACGTTATTGCATAACTGCCTTATATTATGCAGCAAACTGTTTCTACCAATTACGCCAATACGATTCTGCTATTGAACAATATAGCACATTAGCAGATATTGAGGGCAATCCTCATATGGAAGAAGCATGTATGAGAGTCGCAGAACTCACTTATGATAAAGCAGAATATCGCACATCACACTACTATTTCCAACGCATGTTGAACTTTGCTTCGTCCTCAGCAAATCGTACAACAGCTTTACTAGGCATGCTACGATGTGGACAATATACCGATAACTTGACAAATGTTGTTGATGTGGCTACGCAATTGCTTAATCAAGATGATATCTCAGAAGCTATACGACAAGAAGCACTTTATTATCGAGCAAAAGCTCATTTGAATAAGCAACAATATGGCTTGGCCGTCGTAGATCTCACACCATTATCCAAAGAAGTACGTACATCTATTGGCGCAGAATCTAAGTACCTATTAGCAGAAGCTTATTTCCAATTAGGATCTGTAGAATTGGCAGAACAAGAAGTGATGTCTTTCACACAAATGCAAACATCACAGCAATATTGGTTAGCGAAAAGTTTAATTCTACTATCTGACATCAATGTACAGCGAAATGACATCTTCCAAGCCAAACAATATCTTTTGGCATTACAAGGCAATTATCGCCAAGAAGATGATATACCAACTATCATTGCAGAGAAATTAGCGGCATTAGAAGATACAGAAAAAACGGTTATAGAGGATCAAACTGAAGAAATAGAGGAGGAATCACTATGAGAAAGTCTATCATATTATTCATTGCAATTTGGTTATTGTCCATTGCCAACAACCAAGAGTTGATAGCACAAAACGACACAACACTTAGCCGAATTGTAACCGTTGAACGCGACTTCCAACCTGTGATACAAAGCGCAGGTAAAATCAATCAGCGTCCCGCAATCATTACTCATGAATTACAACTCAATCCTGTTGTTTATTCTACCTACTCTGAGCCCTTGTCTATTGGATATAATGTCAATCAGTTACCCGCAGCAGAAACACGTTTTATCCCTCAAGCACCGCTTAATGGTATCATCCAAGCTGCCACTGGACATCGCAACACCCATTTTCTTTTTAATTATCAAATCCATCATCAAAAGAAAATGTCGCTCAACATCTATGCCAACCATGATGCTTATTGGGGAAAAGACGCCCTTTCTCAATCTAAACTGGACATGCTGGTTACTAGACATTTTTCCAAAGCAGACCTTTATTTTGAAATAGAAGGAAGAAACGATGCATATACTTTATTCCCATTCCATCTAGACACATGGCAAACGCATTGGAATGTGGCCGCCACGATTGGAGTTTGCTCCACCAGCAAGTCTGCAATCCAATATCGCGTACAGACAGGATATAATGCATTTCTTGTTTCGGAATGGGGCGCAGAACATAGTTTTAGATCACACCTTGACATATGGTGGACCCATCAACAACATAGTGCAGGTGTCAAAGCATATTTACAAAATAGTTTCTACACTACCCAACAAAATGGACTGCAATTACCATCTACACGCCATAATATTCGAGTAGAACCATTTTACGAATATAAAAATCAACATATACGCCTACATGCAGGTGTAAATATTGACATGAATGTTGGAACAGGCAAACTGCTAAGCAATATTGAAAACCTCAGTTTTGCACCATCGCCTAATGTACAGTTTGAATGGAACATGATGAACAATATCTTCCATATCTATGCCAACGCTACAGGACACTACGGACTCGGGACTACGGAAGAGTATTTGGGATATAACCGCTATTTGAATATACAACAAGGTTTTGCTTGGCAGACCCCACGAGACTATACGCCTATAGATGTACAAGTCGGATTCAAGATACGCCCAGCAAAGACGTTATTGATTGATATTTACGGAGGATATGCATATTTGTCGCAGACATGCAATATGCATGCGGAAGAACGTTATGACAATCAGGGATTAGCATATTATAGTTTATGGCTGAGCGATATCCAACGATGGAAATTTGGTGCTTCTTTACACTACCATTACCGCGATGTCCTTGAACTTAACGCGACAGGGAACTACTATTTCTGGACTTCGGAACAGCCTATATACGATCGCCCAAATTGGGATATCAAAGCGCGATTGGATATTCATATTGACTCAAAATGGAGCATCTATTCCGAGAATTATTTCGCAGGTAGTAGAATGGCTTTTGTACGAACATATCCAGGTGATGCTACCGCATTTGAACTACGCCCTATCATTTCGCTGAATATCGGTGGTCAATATGCTATAAATCGTTGGTTATTAGTTTATCTCCAACTCAATGATTATCTCAACCGCAAGAATGATATCTTCTATGGCTATCAGTCACAAGGTATCTATTTCTTGGCAGGTATCAAGTGGAAGTTCTAAAAATAATTCTTACTTCATGGGATATAAAGCAAAAAGAGTTGCCTAAGAAGGCAACTCTCTTTGTGGTCCCACTTGGGCTTGAACCAAGGACCCCCTGATTATGAGTCAGGTGCTACTAACCAACTGAGCTATAGGACCCATCACTTTCAACAAATTACTTAAGCAATGTTCAAAGCGGCTGCAAAGGTACTACAAAAAAATGAAATGACCAAGAAAAAAAGCAAAAAGTGTGATTTTTTTTACATAATTACCAAAAAACAACGAGAGTTGATAGGTTCAGGTGTCAATTTTGAAACTTTCTATTATTTACTTGCATAGGTGAGATTTTTGTTGTAATTTTGCAGACGTATTCAAAATAAATGTATTATGAATTGGTTAAATAGTCTGTTTTTTGGTACAGGAGTACCTCATTCAATATTCATCCTTACTTTGGCGATAGCTTGTGGTATATCCCTTAGTCACCGCTTGAAATTCAAAGGTATCACACTGGGTATAACATGGATACTCTTTTGCGCCATTACCATGTCACATTTTGGCATGCATCTTGACCCTGTGGTGGAGACTTTTGCCAAAGATTTTGGACTGATATTATTCGTCTATTCTATTGGTTTGCAAGTGGGACCTAGTTTCTTCTCATCGTTTAGCCAAGGCGGTATCAAACTTAATCTTTTAGCAATGACTGTGGTGCTCTTGAGTTGTGTGATTGCCTATTTGATTCACTTATTCTCTGGCGTAGATATTGCAACCATGACAGGTGTACTGTTTGGTGCGGTAACGAACACTCCTGGATTAGGTGCGGCACAGCAAGCGTTTGCCGACATCACAGGCATGAACAATCCCGATATTGCCAGTGGCTATGCTATGGCATACCCGTTGGGCGTGGTCGGTATCATTTTTTCTATACTGACGATACGTTGGATATTCCGTATCAAGCTTGATAAGGAAGAGGCACATGTGAAGAATGAGAGTGAGGTACAAAAGGAAATTGAATATATTGATATTCTGCTTGCCAATCCTCAAGTAGAAGGCGCACATATCCGTGATTTGAGCCGGCTGTGCCATATGAACCTCATTGTATCACGTCTGGTTCGTCCGAACGGTGAAGATGAGTTGCCAGATGTGGACACTGTGTTGCATGTAGGTGATCGGATACGTGTAGTGGTAGATAAAGAGAATAAACCAAGTGTATTGTTACTCGGTATGGAAACATCGCTTCCAACCAACGAGAGAGCACAAGCACACTTGGTATCGCGTCATGTAGTGGTAACTAAGCCAGAACTGAATGGTAAGCGCATTGGCGACTTAAATGTGCGTGCAACCTATCACGTGTCTATTACACGTATTCGCCGCGCAGGGATTGAACTATTGGCTACGCGCGACTTGTATTTGCAACTAGGCGACCGCATTACAGTGGTAGGCGAGGAACGTGCAGTGGATAAAGTGGAGAAACTATTTGGCAACTCTACAAAGCGATTAGATGTACCTAATTTAGCATCAATCTTCTTAGGCATTGCATTTGGCGTAGCAATAGGTGTACTACCTATCATGTTTCCTGGATTGTCACAACCCTTTAAGTTGGGTATAGCGGGCGGTTCGCTGATAGTAGCCATTTTACTCGGTTGTTTTGGTCCAAAAATGCATGTGATTACCTATACGACTAGTAGTGCAAACTTGATGATTCGTGAGATAGGCATAGCGATGTTCTTAGCGGCAGTGGGATTCGGTGCTGGCAAGACCTTCGTGCCAACCCTACTAGAAGGAGGATATATATGGATTGGCTATGGTGTGATTATCACGCTATTACCACTGCTGATAGTAGGTACTATTGGGCGGTTGTGGCTGAAATTAGACTATTTCACACTAATGGGGCTGATTGCTGGTAGCACGACCGATCCACCTGCATTAGCATATGCAACCACCATGTCCTCCAATAACGATCGCGCTGCGGTGGCATACTCCACCGTCTATCCATTGACAATGTTCTTGCGTGTGCTAACAGGACAGTTGATGATATTGTTATTTTTGTAAAAATTAGGTCGCATTATTGATAGAAATCATATATGAAAAAGTTAGTACTTTTAGCGTTTGCTTATATTAGTGGTGTGATTGCTTCTGCAGAGGTAATAACTATGGATTTGAGTACAGCTACCTATTTGATATCCAATCCTGTTATGTACAGCACAACATATGGCGATGGTTACTACGATTGTACCGACGTATGGGATAGCACCTATAATGATAGTGGCATGTGTCAGTTGATCTACACAAATGACGCACGTTTTATGCTCTCACATATGCCCAGCCAAAACTCATATGGCGGTATGAGTTGGGAAGGATTTACCCTTTCCCAAGTGTCGCAAGATACAGCCAACGTGTTTGGATGTGTGGCTAAGGGCGGAGTCGCTGGAATAGGGACGCCTTATGTGATAGGCTACTTTTCGGATTGGGTCACAGAGTCACTGGGTTATTCATCGAATATCATTCTTTTTAATCAAGAATATTATCCTGACTATATATATATTTGTCAAAACAGCAATACCATGGAGGCTATTGCGCGTGGAGGAGTATTTAATTCGCGAGTATTTACAGAGCAAGATACACTAGCACTCATTATTGAAGCGTTAGATAGTACTATGCAACCCATATCTACCACGACCTATTATTTGGCTGTGGACGGAAAGAAAAATAACGGTTGGGAGAAAGTATCTCTTGTTACTTTAGGCAAGGCTGCGGCATTGAGTTTCCGAATGACAACTACTGATGTGAGTGAATGGGGAGCTAACACCCCGCTGTATTTCGCATTAGATGGCTTGACGGTAAGCGTTAATCCACTCACCAGTGTCATTGATTCACCAACTAACCTAAATTGTACAACACAAAAAATTGTGAACACGAAAGGTATATATATCATACACAACAACACATGGTATAATCTTATGGGGCAGGCAATAAAATAGCATACAACTATCTTCGTCTAAAAAATCCACTATATCCCATACCCAATAGTCAATTCTATACTTTCACACTATCACATAAAAAATTGTATCGAATGTTTGTACATGTCAGAAAAAAGTAGTAACTTTGCAGGCAAATGGCAGTCGAAAGAAAAGCGAAAGGAGAAAACATGCAACATTTAGTCACCATTTATTGCAAGAACAACAAACAGTTTGTTCAAATCCCTTGTGGCACTTCACTACATGACTTGTACCACCAATTGGCATTAGATCTTCCCTACCCCGTGATTGCAGCACGCGTGAACTACAAGGTACAAAACCTCAATTTTCTTATTTACAAACCCAAAGACATCGAATTTATTGATGCTACCAGCGATAGCGGAAGACGTTGCTATATCCGTACGCTAAGCATGGTAATGGCATGTGCGGTACGAGAATTATGGCCTACATGTGACTTGCGTATTGAACACCCTATTAGCAAAGGATTTTACTGCACGATCCGCGAATCACGCGACGAAGCCAAACGCATCACCCCAGATGTCGTACAGCAACTCAAAAGCCGTATGCAGGCCATCATTGCGGAGGATCGCCCGATAGTGACCGAAGAGCGACAGACCAAAGAAGTAATCCGTCTGTTTGGCGAACGCAAAGAAGGCGAAACAACCCTCTTTGAGACACTAGGCAACCCCTATTGCCGCTACTACCGAATAGGTGATTATATTGATTATTACACAGGAGCACTCATGCCTTCTACTGGATATATCAGTATCTTCGATATAGAAATGTATCACGGCAACATTTTGCTTCGTATTCCCTCACGCAAAAATCCCAACGAACTAGCAGAGCGCAGTGTACAGGATAAACGATTTGGAATATTCAATGAATATGTAGGATGGAACAAACTACTACACATCAGCAACGTAGGTGAATTCAACAAAGCATGCAAGAATCAAAAGAGCTTTGAGATGATTAAACTATCGGAAGCATTGCACGAAAAGAAAGTTGCACAAATAGCAGACCAAATAGCCCATCGTGAATGCGGAGTACCTAGATTTGTACTTATATCGGGTCCTAGTTCATCGGGAAAGACCACATTTTCCAAACGTTTGACAATTCAACTAATGGTGAATGGCATACGTCCCGTAGTAATTTCTATGGACAACTATTTTGTTAACCGTGAAGATACCCCCCGAGATGAAAATGGCGAATGGGACTTTGAGCATCTGAACACACTTGACTTACCCCTTTTCCGCCAACACGTGTCAGACCTATTGGAAGGAAAAACCATTTCACTACCATTCTATAATTTTGAAACAGGCAAACGTGAATTTCGCGGAGATACCCTTCGATTGGAAAAAGACACTGTGGTCATATTAGAAGGATTGCATGCCCTCAACCCCGACCTGATGCCAAATATCCCGCGTGAAGTAATGTTTAAGATATTTGTGAGTTCATTGACCACTGTAAATCTGGATAATCATAACTGGATTCCTACGAGCGATGTACGCCTGATTCGCCGTATTGTACGCGATTATCGTTATCGCGGTTACTCTGCCCGCGAAACAATTGCCCGTTTAGATAGTGTACAGCGTGGAGAAGATCGTTGGATTGCCCCATTCCAAGAGGAAGCCGATGTGATGTTCAACTCGGCATTGTTATTTGAATTGGCAGTACTAAAACGCCATGCAGAACCCATTCTAGATGAAGTACCCAAATATTGCGACGAATACACCACAGCACATCGATTAAGAAAATACCTTAGTTATTTTGAATCAATACCCGAGCGTGAAATTCCACCTACGTCATTCTTGCGCGAATTTGTAGGAGGTAGTTCGTTTAGATATTAGTTTAAAGTTTAAAGAAAAGGTATATGAAAAAAAGAATATTGACATTAGGTATAGCATGGATGCTGTTTGCAATAGGAATGGCACAAGAGCAGGTAGATAGTTTAGAGAGATTAGATAGTATAGATATTGTAGATACTATAAATTTAGCAAACTTGCCACTGATTATAGAGGAGATGGCACACGCCATAGTGTGTCAAGATTCACTAGTGACCCAACTGATGCATGATAAACGAATCGGGTACGTACGGGGAGAACAAGTGAAAAATGGTTTTCGCGTACAGATATATGCATCTAATCATCAACAAGTAGCAAAAAAAGAAGCTACCGAATTACAACAACATATCGAAACTGCTATTGATGTACCCGTATATACTATTTCTGAACCTCCTTTCTGGAAAGTGAGAATTGGTAATTTTGAAAGTAGAGAATCGGCAAACGAGTACAAGGCCATTTTCCTGCAATTATTTCCAGAGTTAATCAGTAGCACGTATATTGTACCTGACAAAATTATCTTACTACAATGACACAACCATTTGTTCCTTCCCCATCCACTACCGAGGATATAGCCAAGAACATCACTCAATTACTTCAACATATTGGCGAAAATCCACAGCGCGAAGGATTATTACGCACGCCACAACGAGTGGGTAATGCCATGCAATTTCTCACACAAGGCTATCAACAAAACCCACATGCCATCCTACAATCAGCTCTTTTTGAAGAGGATTATCGCCAGATGGTGGTGGTAAAAGATATCACTTTTTATTCGCTTTGCGAGCATCATTTATTACCTTTTTTTGGTAAAGCGCATGTCGCGTATATTCCCAACGGGAAAATCATAGGATTAAGCAAAATAGCCCGAGTAGTGGATGCTTTTGCTCATCGATTGCAAGTCCAAGAACGCATGACCACCCAAATAAAAGAGTGTATTCAAGAAACACTCAACCCTTTAGGTGTAATGGTTGTTATTGAAGCAGAACACTTGTGTATGCAGATGCGTGGAGTGCAAAAGCAACACGCTATCACTACTACTAGTGACTTTACAGGCGCCTTTAATAGAGCCGAAACACGCGAGGAATTTATGAATCTAATTCGTGGATGAAATGAAAAGATATTGGCAATATCTGCTATATGTGTGTGTGGCTAAATAGATTTTTTCTACGGTAATTAATTCATCAGTAATATTTTGGTCGTACCGTATCCACTGCCATCTGTAGTGTTGCATAAGACAGTATATACACCCGATGCGACTCTACTTCCTTGTGTGTTAGTCATATCCCATAACACTTCACCACCCAATCCTGTTAGAACCTTTACCAAATTGCCACTCGCATCCACAATGCGAACTTCTGTATTGGCCATCAATCCCTTGATTACTACATATCCTTTGTAAGTAGGATGAACAGGATTGGGATAAGCATATATGCCTGAGAAATTTTCTGAGGCAGGTATAGCATCACTCATATAAGACATCAATCCTTCGCCTGTCCCTATAAATACCTCACCTGTTGACTCTTGAATGGCAATTGACAATATAGTATTACTCAATAAAGGCGAGTCTTCAGTAGTAAAATGTTCTATTGTTTCTAATCCATCAGCTGATAGCAAAAAGATACCAGAATTCGCCGTACCAATCCATTTACGATTAGCCCCATCCACCACAATACTGGTTATTTTCTCTTTATCCAATAGATAATCGGCTAAATTTGTACCATCATTTCGTGGAATAATAACCCTTTCGCAACGATCAGACGTGGCAAAATCAACTTTAGATGGTATCAAAAAGAGTCCCTCATTGGTACCCACCCACAATACACCATCCAAGTCTTGCGCCAACGAGTGTATTTCTGCAGGGGCTATCCGTACACCATTTTGATCATACCAAGTGGTGCGATAAATAACCTGATCATCAGCATGGTTAGTGGGTGTACCACGATCGTCAAGCAATATCAGACCTGAATTATAACGACACAGAGGAATCCATTTCCATTGTGGATTACGATTATCCACCATAATCTCACCTGGAGTATGCAATACTACTAATTCACCATTATACGTTAAATTAAATGCAACCCATTTATTTTGTTCTTGATTGATTACATGCACATTCTTTGTCCCCTCACTATTGGATGTATTTAGGACCCAAAGATTACCCTGATCATCATACATAGCTCCATCTGTACGTGTATATTTTTGTATGTTAGCCGCCGCAGACTGTAATGGACTATTATTTGGGGTGTACATATTTAGCACTTCTTTACCGTACATCTCCAATAATCCAGAACCAAAACTTGTAACAAAATAATGATTAGCATCTTTAGGGTCTTGTGCTACATTCATAAAATCATATGGTATATATCCTATTGCCTGAAGTAGTTGAGATGTATAAATATTAGTCCATCTACCATTTTCAAAATACATGATATAACCTTCGTTATTATTCTGAGCTGCCCAACGACCTCCTGGAACGATATATAATTTGTCACCAAAAAATCGCATTCGATATGCAGTATTATTTACTGGTCCGTGAGGATAAAAAGAACGATCTAATAGAGTTGAATACAACCCTACAAGCGATGTACAAAACCAATAAGAATGCTCATCCTGTTCTATGTCATAAAAAATACCATAATCTTCCAATAATAACGAATCAGATTCTATTGTAGCTATACCAGCCTTATTCTTAGGAAGTACAAATAATTCATCACCCGCTTTTCGCAACTTTTCCACACCAAATGACATCTTACAGATTTTCCATTGGTTATTAAAATAACTATAAACCGTTGAATCCCTGAGTATATATAACTTATCCTCATGTACGCACAAGTCTTTTACCGCATTTCCAGCAGGCAATGCTTGACTACTCCACGATGCATAATCCATCAGATTTGCACTGAGTGATGCTACATACATCAATTTAGGAGATACAGCATAGATACTATCACCTAAAATAGTCATAGACTGTACAGGTACTTCAGCATCTTCATTACCAAGGAAATACGTGTCTTGTATCTCACCTTTTTTCATATCCAGAACCATGATACCAAAGTCCATTGCTAGATATGCCTTTTGATTATACATGTACATCTCATTAACAAGCTTAGAATAATTCATTTGCTTGAG
This sequence comes from Paludibacteraceae bacterium, assembly GCA_045589755.1. Taxonomy (GTDB): domain Bacteria; phylum Bacteroidota; class Bacteroidia; order Bacteroidales; family Paludibacteraceae; genus Colicola. The sequence continues at coordinate 8,937 of JAZNPR010000065.1, read as the reverse complement.
ATACAAATCAGGAATATTACGAATATCACCATCCGAGGTAATAATATCCAATTGTCCATTCTGATAAGCCAGCAAAATCGCATCTAATGTCGGGTTGTATCCTATTTGAGAAACTACAGAACCATTCAATCCTGTTAAACGATTGTGGTAACTGATTTCCTGAGATTGTTTTTCTACAGAAAATAACGAATTGTTTGATACTGCATACACATTATCCTTCATAACCAACACACTCTTGGTTTGGGAAAAAGCTGTATGTACACGCCATTGGTGCATACGACCATAAGTCCAGTTATCTTCCGATGTATCAATATACCGATTGGCAAATACACTTATAGTCAACAGAGTGAGCAGTCCTGTGAAAAGTATTTTTCTCATAATAATATTTTTTACAACTTTATATAACGTTACCTTATTTTAATATCGCGCGCAGCGCGTGCAACGCGCGTGCGCGATGGCTGATTGCATTTTTCTCTTCGGCTGGTAAGGCAGCAAAAGTAGCATTATACCCCTCTGGGATAAACAGTGCGTCATAGCCAAAGCCTCCCTCACCACTCTCTTCCTCTGCCATACGACCATTCACAATGCCCTCCACTTGTTGTGCTCCGTGCGCATCCATCCACGTGATCACCGTACGAAAACGCGCACTTCTATCTTGCATACCCGTCAGTTCGCATAGTGCTTTCTGGCGATTGCGCGCATCGTTGGATGGCTCACCTGCCCAACGTGCCGAATACACACCAGGGGCTCCGCCCAAAGCAGCTATCTCCAGTCCCGTATCATCTGCAAAAACACCCAGCATAGTGGTATCAATACCTTGCTCTACCAGCCATTGCCATACTACTTGTGCTTTCAGCATCGAATTGGCTTCCAGTGTCGTACCAGTCTCATCAATCTCGCTATCAAAACCCACTTCGCGCAAACCAAGCACTTCCATCGGTGCAAGAATCTTACGCACTTCTTTCAGCTTATGGGCATTATTGGATGCAAAAACTATTTTCATTTTTTCGAATTTTCAATTATTTCCCTGCAAAAGTACTATTTTTTATGCAAATATCAAAATATTTTGCCGCGGATTATGCATATTCCACATTTTTTTTGTACTTTTGCAAGCGACAACTAATTTTTAATCGTCAATTAAATATGAAAAGAACAAAAATGTTATTGGTAGCGATGGTGCTATTCGCTACACAGATGTTGGCTCAAACTCCTATTGTGGGTGAGTGGATTACGGTAGATGATGCTACTGGCGAACAGAAATCAGTAGTGCGTATTTACCAAGCAGACAACGGCAAGTATTACGGTCAGATTATCAAACTTTTTGGCGAAGGAGCTGCCACTGCTGTCTGCGAAGCTTGCGAGGGCGCAGAGCACAATCAACCTATTGTAGGTTTGACTATCATCCGCGATATGCAATTGAAGGATGGCGAGTTGCGCGGTGGCAAAGTACTTGACCCCGACAATGGTAAGTTTTATTATGCCAAAGTCTATCTCAAGGATGGCAAACTGGTGCTTCGTGGTTCGTTGGATAAAGCGGGTCTTTTAGGACGAAGCCAAACATGGTTGCCTAAGAACTAATAAAAAATGACTGCCTTGGCAGTCATTTTTTGTTTGTTTAGCACTCCATTGCTTGTGCAATCGCATTGGCTATCTCCGCCATCTCATCAGCGGGCAATATCATTTTGGGGTTAGCAAACGACATATCGCCTTCTTTGCTAATTGGAATCAGGTGCATATGCACATGGGGCACTTCCAGTCCTATCACTGCTACGCCTACGCGTTTACATTCCACAGCACCTTTGATACCGCGAGCCACTTGCTTGGCAAACACCAGCATCTCGCTGAGCACATCGTCCTCCAAGTCAAAGATATAATCGGCTTCTGGCTCTGCCAGTTTGGGTACTACCAATGTATGTCCTTTTTGCAATGGATTAATATCCAAGAATGCATAGAACTTCTCATTCTCAGCTACCTTGTAGCTTGGAATCTCGCCGTTGATAATCTTCGAAAAAATAGTCATAACCTTTCAGTTTTTACCTTGCATCAAATGCTGATTTCCAATATCTTGAATTGCAATTTCCCAGCAGGCACCACCACTTCTGCGGTATCGCCTACTTTCTTGCCCATCAGTCCTTTGGCAATAGGTGTAGTCGTTGCTATTTTTCCTTCCAAGATGTTTGCTTCGCCTTCGGTCACCAGTTGATACACTTTCTCTTGTCCTGTCTTCAGGTTTTGCACGCGCACTTTGGTCAGGATTTGCACCTCGTCGGTATTGATGCTTGTCTCGTCAATGATGCGAGCGTCCATGATTTTGCCTTTCAGCATGGCGATGCGACTCTCCAGAACGCCTTGTTCTTCTTTTGCAGCATCGTATTCTGCGTTTTCGCTCAAATCGCCTTTCTCGCGAGCTTCTGCTATCGCAGCTATCACGCGTGGACGCTCCACGCTCTCCAAGTGTTGGAGTTCTTCTTTCAGTTTTTGAAGACCGCTTGCGGTCATGTAAGTTGTTGCCATATATATTTATTCGTATTTTCGATTAAAAATCTCACTCGCAATAAATGCCTTGCGAGCTTCTTCCGCATCACTCATATCTGGGAGCAATGCACTCTCTTGTATTTGATCTTTTTCTGCCATAATAGTAATAAAAAAATAACGAAAACAATACTTCCATTTTTACGATTCACTTGAAAAACAACGAGAAACTTCCCAGCCTCTCGTTGCCATTAAACCTAAACCTTAACTATGAAAATTTATTGTTTTCGCTGCAAAGGTACTACATTTTTCTTATCTGTGCAAATTTTTTAACAAAAAAATGCTATTTTATAAGATTTTTTTGCTTATTTTGCTATTTTTCCCTTCAAAGTGGCTGCCGATGCCTCCATTATTTCCACTTTCACCAGTTCACCTATATGCCTTCCTTCGCGTGGGAAAACCACGGTTTTGTACTGACTGGTGCGGCCATACATATCCTCTTGGCTGCGTTTGGAGAAGCCCTCCACCAGCACCTCTACCGTTTTGCCCACTTCGCGCAAGTTGCTTTCCAAGGATAGCTGCGTTTGCAAAGCAATGATTTCGTTCAGTCGGCGCACTTTTTCCTCCTCACTGATGTTGTCGGGCAGATGCTTTTGTGCGTGCGTACCTGGGCGCTCACTATACTTAAACATAAACGCTGAATCAAATCCCACCTCGCGCATCAGCGATAGGGTCTCTTGATGTTCTTCCACGGTCTCGCTGTGGAAGCCGCAGAACACATCCGTACTGATAGCCGCATCGGGCAAGATACGACGAATAGCGGCTATGCGGTCCAAGTACCACTCGCGCGTATACTTGCGGTTCATCAGTTTGAGTATCCTGTTCGAACCACTCTGCACAGGCAGGTGGATGAAACGGCACAGGTTCTTGTGTGCGGCTATCACTTCCAGTGTCCTATCTGACATATCTTTTGGGTGTGATGTCGTGAATCGAATACGCATGTCAGGCACCAGTTTGGCTATCGTTTCCAGCAACATAGAGAAGTCTATCACTTCTTCTTCACCTTGTTCGTTCGTGTGCGTGTAGCGATACGAGTTCACATTCTGTCCCAGCAATGTCACTTCCTTGTAGCCTTTCTTCTGCAAGTCCAGCACTTCGTTCTTGATGCTCTCCACATCTCTACTGCGCTCGCGACCGCGGGTGTATGGCACCACGCAGTACGAGCAGAAGTTATTGCAACCGCGCATGATACTCACAAAACCCGAAATCGTTTTGCCTATGCGTGCTGGCATTACTTCGCGATAGGTTTCGGTGGTGCTGAGTTGAATATTCAGCGCGGGTTGTCCTTTCTGGCAGAGTGCCAATAGGTTAGGGATGTCCATATAGGCATCAGGACCAGCCACAAAGTCCACGCCGTAGTCGCGCAGCAGTTCTTCTCCCATGCGTTCAGCCATACAACCGATTACACCGATTATCTTGTTGGTTTTCTTTCTGTTGCGACCGCCGCGCAACTCTTGCAAACGGTTTTGCACTTTCTGTTCGGCGTTCTCGCGAATAGAACAGGTGTTTAACACCACTATATCTGCGTCAGCCAACTCCTCGGTCATCTGACAATCGGCAGTCTGCATGATCGCAGCCACCACTTCGCTATCTGCCACATTCATCTGGCAGCCATATGTCTCTATATAAAACTTTTTCATACTACTTCTAAACTCTAAACAGTAGCGGCTCTGCCGCGTTCACTAAACACTAAACACCCCATTCATCTCCTCTCGCTCTTTATCGCACCACCATCCCCATTTGTTGAAGTACCTGCACATGTTCACCGCGTGTATCCATAGCATTTTCATGCTGTGGTACGATGCTTTGGCATGGTGGTGTACCACTGTTGTGTGTGGGAAATACACGGTCAGGTAGTCTCGGTGTATCCGTCGTGTCAGGTCTATATCTTCGGGATACATGAAGAATCGCTCATCAAACAGCCGTGCTTTCTTTACGGCTTCGGTGCGTAGTAGCATGAAGCACCCGCTCAAGTAGGGCACATTCATCATCTTATCGTAGCCCGTATGTCGCAACTCGTATCGCTCATTGCGCTTGCGCATCCAGCTCTTAGGCAAGAACCGCCTACCAAACACATCCAGCGGCGTGGGTAGCAGTTTGCATAGGTATTGCACTTCGCTTGTGGGCGACACTATTTTGGGCATCACCATGCCCACTTCCGCATGCTCTTCGATGAAGGCGAGCAATGTGGGCAGTGTGTCGGCTGTTATTTCTATGTCGGGGTTCACTACCAAGTGAAACGGCACATCATCGTATATACTCTCGCGGATAGCGATATTGTGCGCAGCGCCGTATCCTATGTTGCGATTGTTGAATAGGTATTCCACTCGTGTGGAGGCGATGGGTAGCACTTCTGTCGCTTTGGGTGAGTTGTCCACCCAATACACTTTCCTCACGCTGTCGCAACGCAGCAGTGATTGGGTTAGTGTTGCCACTTGCGACCAATTGGGGTTATATAGTACGATGGATACATTCAACATTTCTTTGCCTATCATTCCAAAATCGGGACAAAGGTACTACTTTTTTCTCACATATACAAAAAAAAGAGCTCAAAACATTGTTTTGAACCCTTTTCCCTTCCGATAACCGATATCCAATATCCGATACCCGTTACCCAAGTCAATTACTCAGCAGCAACCTCAGCTTCAGCGGCAGCAGCCTCTTGTGCAGCCTCTACGGCAGCAGCAGCGAGTGCATCAGCAGCCTCTTGGCGCTTCTTTGCTACCTCAGCAGCTTTTGCTTTGTTGGTCTCTACTTCTTGAGCGAGCAATGCTTTTGCAGCAGCAGCTTTCTTGTCTGCTTCTGCTTGGCTGATTTTGCCATTCTTAGCATCTTTTTGAGCTTTCCATGCCTCGAAGCGTTTTTGTGCCTCTTCAGCGGTGAATGCACCCTTAGCTACACCACCGTTCAAGTGCTTCATAAGCATAACGCCCTCGCCAGAGAGGATGTTACGAACAGTGTCTGTAGGTTGAGCACCTACATTTACCCAGTACAATGCGCGGTCGAACTTAAGATCAACTTTAGCAGGATTGTTGTTTGGGTTGTAAGAGCCGATGCGCTCAATGTACTTGCCATCGCGTGGCGAGCGGCTGTCTGCTACTACGATGTGGTAGTAAGCGTAGTCTTTGTGACCGTGACGAGCCAAACGAATTTTTGTTGCCATTTGTTTTTTGTCATTTGTGAACTACAACTACACGAGTTGCCTGTTCGGGTTAATAAAATAATGAATGGTATGCCTTTTACACGAAAAAGCCCGCAAAGGTACTACAAAAAATGCACATGGGCAAATTTTTTTTGAAAAAAATATATTTTTTGATAAAATAATTGCACATGGGCTGCATTTAACGAACGTAGCTTCGGTGGGATGTTGGAAAATTCGTTCGAGCATAGTGAGATAAGAATCTATTATTCCCCCGCTACTCTTCCGCTATCAACTACGTTACATATACGATAGATACACGTTAGATATACGTTAGATAAACGATAGATTACCATATTCATACCGTAGGAAAGCCATGATACATACCCCAATCCTTATACCACTTCCCGCGGCTTTATCATCGGCTCCCTCATCCACGCCTCTAAATAGCGCCTTGCGAATCTTTGTCCATTAGCCCCAATCACATTGGGGCACTTGCCTCCCGCCACCTGTTTAGTGCTCGGCGGGGTCCCCGATAACGCTCGCGTTATGGGGTGCACTTGCGGTAGTTCGCCGAGTAAAGTTTCCCACTACCAGTTTTGCTTTTGCCAGTGGTCTGGCAAATATTCCTTGCCCTTAACCTCTAAACTATAGGTGCCTTGCGCAGTCCTCTAAACTAAAAATGGTGAAAAAGTCGCCATTTTCTTGCATATATCAACAAAAAGCATTACCTTTGCAGGTTGATTATTAATTTGCCGAAGTTTGCGGCGAAAACAATGAATAAACGATTAAAAAATATACAACTATGTCAAAAGCATTACTTATGATTCTCGACGGCTGGGGAATCGGAAACAAATCTAAAGCCGATGCAATCTCTTGCACTCCAACTCCACATTGGGATGCGCTCCTAGAGAAGTACCCTCATAGCCAACTGCAAGCCAGTGGCGAAAATGTGGGTTTACCAGATGGACAAATGGGTAACTCTGAGGTAGGTCACCTCAATATCGGCGCAGGTCGCGTGGTATATCAAGACCTCGTGAAGATCAACCGTGCTTGCAAAGATGGCAGCATTCTGGAGAATCCAGAAATCAAATCTGCTTTCGGTTATGCGAAAGAGACAGGCAAGAAGCTCCACCTCATGGGATTAACCTCTAACGGTGGTGTACACTCTTCTTTCGACCATCTGTTCTACCTCACCCAAATCGCTAAAACCTACGGATTAGACGGACAAACTTTCATCCACTGCTTTATGGACGGTCGCGATACCGACCCTAAGTCGGGTCTCGGATTCATTGACCAATTGCAACAACACTTAGCCGAGACTTGCGGTGAAATCGCTTCTATCCAAGGTCGCTTCTATGTGATGGACCGCGACAAACGTTGGGAGCGCGTGAAGGTGGCATACGATTGCCTCGTACATGGCGAAGGCAAAGCATCTGAAGATATGCTCCAAGCCATGCAAGAGAGCTACAATGAGGGTGTGACCGACGAGTTTATCAAACCTATCGTTCATGTTCGTGATGGCAAACCACTCGCTACTATCGAGGAGGGTGATGTAGTGATTTTCTTCAACTACCGCAACGACCGCGCGAAAGAGATCACCATCGTGCTCACCCAACAAGACATGCCAGAGCAAGGCATGACCACCATTCCTAACCTGCAATACTACTGCATGACTCCATACGATTCTTCATTCCAAGGTCTGCATGTCCTCTTCCCAAAAGAGAACGTACAAAACACCATGGGTGAGATTGTGTCGAATGCGGGCTTGAAGCAACTCCGTATCGCTGAAACCGAGAAGTTTGCACACGTGACCTTCTTCTTCAATGGCGGTCGCGAAGCAGAGTACCCAGGCGAGGAGCGCATCCTGATCCCTTCACCTAAGGTGGCTACCTATGACCTCCAACCAGAGATGTCTGCGCCAGAGGTGACAGAGGCACTTTGTGAGGCACTCAATACACAGAAATACGACTATATCACCCTCAACTTCGCTAATGGCGATATGGTGGGTCACACAGGCATATATGCTGCTATTGAAAAAGCAGCCAAAACAATCGATGAATGCGTGGATAAAGTGGTAAATACTGCGCTCAAGAACGACTACGAGATCATCATTATCGCTGACCACGGCAACTGCGACAATGCTATCAATGCCGATGGTTCGCCTAACACCGCTCACTCGCTCAACCCAGTGCCATTCGTGTATGTGAGCAAGGACCACACCGACGCACAACTCGAAGATGGTATCCTCGCTGACGTGGCTCCATCCCTCTGCCACATCCTCGGCGTAGAGCAACCAAAAGAAATGACTGGACATAACCTCATTAAGAATTAAGAATTATGGCACTTCAGTGTGGTATAGTAGGACTTCCTAATGTCGGCAAATCGACCCTATTCAACTGCTTGTGCAACGCCAAGGCGCAATCGGGTAACTTCCCTTTCTCTACGATTGAGCCCAACGTAGGTGTTATCACCGTACCTGATGAGCGACTCATCAAGCTCGGCGAACTCTGCAAACCCGAACGCGGAGTGATCCCAACCACCGTTGAAATCGTGGATATTGCAGGATTGGTGAAAGGCGCAAGCAAGGGCGAAGGACTTGGTAACAAGTTCCTCGCGAATATCCGCGAAACGGATGCTATTATCCATGTGCTCCGTTGCTTCGATGATGAGAACGTAGTACACGTGGACGGTAGCGTGGATCCTATCCGTGATAAAGATATCATCGATGCCGAACTCCAACTCAAGGACCTTGAGACGGTGGAGTCGCGCATTCAAAAAATTGAGAAACAAGTGCGCGTGGGTGGCGACAAACAAGCAAAAGTGGCATTGGATGTGCTTCTCAAGTACCGCGAAGCCCTCTCACAAGGCCGTTCTGCTCGCACTGTGGAATTAGTCAATAAGGACGAGGAGCAAGTGGCAAAAGAGACGATGCTGCTTACTAGCAAACCTGTACTCTATGTCTGCAATGTGGACGAAAACTCTGCTGTCAATGGCAATGCCTATGTGGAGCAAGTGCGCGAAGCGGTGAAAGATGAAAACGCACAAGTGCTGGTTGTGGCAGCTAAGATTGAGAGCGAGATTGCCGAACTCGAGACCTACGAAGAGCGTCAGATGTTCCTCGATGAAATCGGGCTTTCTGAGTCAGGCGTGAGCCGTTTGATTAAGGCGGCATACGCATTGCTCGACCTTCGCACTTTCCTCACCGCAGGTAGCGACGAGGTACGTGCTTGGACCTTCCGTGCAGGTAGCAAAGCTCCTCAATG
>JAZNPR010000064.1:0-5031 GCA_045589755.1 Paludibacteraceae bacterium | reverse complement strand
GCTACTCAAAAGACTGTTGACGGTCCATCTTTGAAGGATTGGCGTGGTGGCCGTGCTGCTTCTGGCAACATCATCCCTTCTTCTACAGGTGCTGCTAAGGCTGTAGGTAAAGTTATTCCTGAGCTCAACGGCAAACTCACTGGTATGGCTATGCGCGTTCCTACTTTGGACGTTTCTGTAGTTGACCTTACTGTTAACTTGGCTAAGCCAGCTACTTATGCTGAGATCTGCGCAGCTATGAAAGAGGCTTCTGAGAACGAGTTGAAGGGCGTACTTGGTTACACTGAGGATGCAGTTGTATCAAGCGACTTCTTGGGTGACACCCGCACATCTATCTTCGATGCTAAGGCTGGTATCGCTTTGACAGACACCTTCGTTAAGGTTGTTAGCTGGTACGACAACGAGATCGGTTACTCTAACAAGGTTCTCGACCTCATCGCTCACATGGCTACTGTAAACGCTTAATATTTTTATTAAGATATACGGAAGAGGTGCTCATTTGAGTGCCTCTTTTTTTTGCTTGTCTATAGGCTTAAGTTGTTCATAGTATTTCCCGTGTAAATCTTAGGTGATTCTTAGGTTATTCTTAGGTGATTCATATGTGATTTATAGGTGATTCATCAACTTTTACTATAGGATCTGCCTATTCAAAAGACCGTTCTCTAAACCAAAAAATGCCCCAAAAAGCAATTTTTCTTGCTCAATTCAAAATAATTCACTACCTTTGCAGCGTGTTTCCATGAAACACAACGACATATTGCTCAATCATCTCTTAATCACCACTTAAGAAACGAGCTAATCATCAAAATTGGGACTGCTCCATATGGGCGCAGGCTTCCCGTATTTGATGATGGCTTGTGGTGAGCCAAGAGATGTGCGGCGATAGCTGCGCCTTTTTGTTTAACTCATTAAATATTAGTATTATGAAGCATTCAGTATTGATTATTCTCGCTGCGTTGTCTGTAGCAGCCTACGCTCAAAGTGAGCATCTTACATTCAAAGGAGTACCTATAGACGGCACTTTGGCAGAATATACAGAGAAAATGCAAGAAAAAGGATTTCACTATCTTTATTCTGAAAATGGTTTAACTATTCTACAAGGTGACTTCGCTGGGTATAAAAACTGCCAAATTGGAGTTAGTACACTTGACAATATGGACTTGGTAAGTACAATCGCAGTTATTTTTACTACACATGACACTTGGGGAAATTTATATGGCAATTATGCAAACTTAAAAGAAATGCTTTCTGAAAAGTATGGCAGGCCATCAATGGTTGTAGAGGAATTTCAATCGTCATATGTTGATGACGATAGTAGAAAAATGCATGAGGTAGGTATGGATAGATGTAAATACTATTCTATCTTTAAAACTAAATTAGGTACTATTGAACTATCAATTAATAAAGCGGATTTTAGAGCTGGTATGGTAGTACTAAGATACCAAGACAAAATCAATTCCACAGAAACTAGAGCAGCCGCTATGGATGATCTCTAAAAAACAATATTGGAAAATCATATAATATTATACAATCATGAAAAAAACAGGAATCTTTTTAGGAGGTTTTGCAACAGGTGTTGTTGTAACCTTTGTTGCTCTTTTAATTATTGGGCTTGCGCAAAATTCAAGTGCAATAACAGGAGCTACAAATTTTGAAGAACCAGGAGAAATTATTTCAGGAAAATCATTTGAAGTCTTTCAGGTCATTGCAGAAAATGCAGCATTAGTCAATGGACCAGAAACGGGATTATTTGATGATAACATATACTATACAGGTCCTGTATATATGATAAGGAACTACGATGGGAAATACTATTATGATGATGAAATAGTAAAAGTACCAAAAGGAAAAGTTGTTCGCCAAACAGGTATATATAAATACCAAACCAAATCCGAAGATTACAAAACTGTTCCTATCATTGAAATCGTAGATAAATAATGATACTATCAATTTTAGGTGGTATTGTTGGAATAGTCGTATTTCTACTTCTTCTCTTCTATGCTGCATTCTATAATAAGGGTGCAGCAGGAGAGAGGAGTGTTGCTCGGCGTTTGGCAACTTTACCTAAAGAACAATATGTAATTCTCAACGATTTATTATTACCTACTTCTTATGGGACAACGCAAATAGACCATGTGGTTGTTTCAATCTATGGCATATTTGTAATAGAAACGAAAAACTACAAAGGAATAATCTATGGTGGTCAAGATGCAGAAACATGGACACAAAATGTCTGGGGGAATAAGTATTCCATGCCCAATCCTATCCGACAAAATAAAGTACATGTCAAAGCTATAGGTAGATACTTAAACACTTTGAGGATACAAAGCAATATTTACTCCATTGTTGCATTTTCACCACGAGCAAATGTGTTACCTAACTCTGCAGAGTGCCATATTATTTATTATAACCAAATAAAAAAAGCTATCAGATTGTATGATACACCGCAATTAACAATTGAGCAAGTCAATCAAATTGTTAGTGTACTGCAATCCGAACATTTAGACACAAAAGAATCACGAAGAAACCATAATCGACAGGTTCGTGACAATCAAAGAGAACGCCAACTGAAAATAGACAATGGTATTTGTCCTCGTTGTGGTGGTACTCTTATTTTGAGAAACGGGAAATATGGTCGCTTCTATGGCTGCTCTAACTATCCTAACTGCAAATTTATTATCAAATAACAATTTCTCCCTTTATGCAAATTTGTAAGGGGAGTTCTTTATATATAAATTTCGCCCACAGAAAGCCCACCGATATCCCCTAAATCTCCTTGTTATCTGTTCTATACTTGCGCTGATTTCTCAGAGTGGGGATTCTTCGGGTGCTGCGCTCGGAGTGCGTTCCGTCGCACTCCTTCAGGTCGCCTAACTTGTAATACTTTTTTGTGACCCTAACGAGAAGAAGTTCAACTCAATCTTGGCAACCTCAAAATACTATAATGCGGCTGAAAAATGGTAATAAACCGCAGATTTTGCGGCTAAAAGTATTATTTTTAACCGCAAAAATGATATTTTCACACAAAATCCTTGCATATATCTCACAAAAATTGTAATTTTGCAGGCAATTATTGATACATACACAACTATGTTTATTCATCAGGCGGATAATTGGACAAATTTTGTTTGGGACAAAGATAAAATCTCAGACAAACTCATGCAAGTGATGCAAGCGTTGGGCTATATGCACGGGCGATTGAGCATGCTCGGATTTGAAGAGCAACTGAAAGCCACGGCTGAAAGTATCACTGCCGAGATTGTATCTACCTCACAAATAGAAGGTATCACACTCAAGACCAACTCCGTCCGTTCATCCGTAGCGAGACGTTTAGGTGTGCCTGCAGACGGTGTTGCAGAAAGTATTTCGCATGATGTGGAAGGCATTGTGACTGTGGAATTGGACGCAACGCACAACTACAGCCAACCATTAACACACGAGCGACTATTCAATTGGCACAACGAACTATTTCCTATTGACCGAAGAAAACATTATCAAATAGATATTGGGCAATACCGCACACATGGCATGCAGGTCGTTTCTGGTAACATGGGACGCGAACGTGTACACTATCAAGCACCTGAAGCACAGCGTGTACCGCAAGAGATGGAGATATTCCTCAATTGGTACAACGATGAAACCATTGCTGCCTCACCTCTAAAAGCTGCCATTGCCCATTTTTGGTTTGTATGTATCCACCCCTTTGATGATGGTAATGGACGTTTAGCGCGCGCATTGTCGGATAGTCTATTGGCACGTTTCGAGGGTAGTCAGTTGCGTTATTATAGCATGTCGCACCAGATATTAGCAGACCGCGATACATATTATCGCGAACTAGAGTGTGCCCAACGGGGGAATGGCGATATTACTGATTGGATTATTTGGTTTCTATCTGCGCTATTAAAAGCCATTCAGTCGTCCGATAGTGTGATTGGCAATGTGCTACAAAAGACTTATTTTTGGCAATTACATGCAGATGCGCCCTGCTCCAAACGCCAAAAAGATATATTGAACATATACCTCAGTGGTTATGATGGCAAACTGACTGCTAAAAACTGGGCAAAACTGGCTGAAGTATCTATGGACACCGCTAACCGCGATATAGCAGATTTGGTGCAAAAGGGATTATTGCGCGCAGTACAGGGGAAAGTGCGTAATGTGGCATACCTACCTTGTTTCGAGGCAAACGATGGCATACCATTTGAAGATATACAACTGATTGAAGAGAATCATCATACGTTTATAAGCATGATGTATCAAGACAAAGCATACCGTGAACAACTGACAGAAGGCGACTTGCAAAGTCTCAAACAAGAGGAACGCACCCTCCGTGATTTGGCATACAAATATTTTGCATATTTGGTTGTGATATAGCTATAGCGGCTCTGCCGCTTTCAGCATCTCCACAATATCCTTCTCAATCTTCATGGGTTTGGTGGCAGGAGCATAGCGTTTGATTACGTTACCGTCGCGCGAAACGAGAAACTTCGTGAAGTTCCATTTAATCTTTCTGCCAAAGCAACCCCCTGCTTGTGCTTTCAAGAAAGTGTAGAGCGGATGCTCATTTTCGCCATTCACATCAATCTTCTTCATCAGTGGGAAGGTCACTCCGAAGTTGATTTGGCAGAACTGCTCAATCTCCGTATCTGTGCCTGGCTCTTGGTGCGCAAACTGGTCACAAGGAAAGCCAATCACCACTAAACCAGCGTCTTTGTACTTCTGATACAATGCTTCCAGTTCTTTGTACTGAGGGGTAAAGCCGCACTTGCTGGCGGTGTTGACTATCAATAGCACTTGGCCACGATAGTCTGCAAACGACTTTTCTACACCGCGATTGGTGAGTGCCGCAAAATCATAGATAGTTGTCATAAGGCATTAGGTTTTTAGTTTATAAAATGTTGTACCAACCATATCAGCGCGAAGCCGATGATGTGGCAGATAAATACAATCACGAAAAAGCGTACTGTCTTTTGCTTTTTGCTTCTTTCTTGGGGTTGCTTTCCTTCCATAACGCAGCAAATGTATTGTTTT
>JAZNPR010000063.1:0-34204 GCA_045589755.1 Paludibacteraceae bacterium | reverse complement strand
AACCGAGAGAAAAGTAAAAGAAAAAACAATATTATATACATCATTGGTAAACCGTATGAAAGTATTAGTTGCAACAGAGAAACCATTTGCCAAAGTGGCAGTAGATGGTATTCGTGAAGTTATTGAGCAAGCCGGATATGAATTGGTATTGCTAGAAAAATACACCGCTAAGGAGCAATTGCTGGAGGCTGTGGCCGATGTAGATGCACTCATTATCCGCTCTGACAATGTGGATGCGGAAGTGTTGGATGCTGCAAAGCAGTTGAAGATTGTTGTTCGTGCAGGCGCAGGATATGATAATATAGACTTGGCAGCGGCTACGGCGCATAAGGTGGTGGCTATGAATACACCAGGTCAAAATTCCAATGCGGTTGCCGAATTAGCATTAGGTTTGATGGTAATGGCCGTTCGCAATATGTACAACGGCACAAGTGGTACAGAACTCAAAGGTAAGAAGTTGGGTATCCATGCCTATGGTAATGTGGGGCGTAATGTAGCTCGTATTGCCAAAGGGTTTGGTATGGATATTTATGCTTATGATGCGTATTGTCCAGATGAGGTAATGACCAATGAGGGGGTAACTCCTGTTCATACTGCTGAAGAGTTGTATGCTACATGTGATATTGTGAGTTTACATATCCCTGCTACGCCTGAAACCAAAGGCAGTATCAACAATGCATTGCTCAGCCGCATGCCACAAGGTGCGGTGCTCGTGAATACAGCGCGCAAGGAGGTCATCAATGAAGATGAGTTGATTCAGTTCATGCAAATCCGCAAGGACTTTAAGTATATGACCGATATTATGCCTGCGGCAGACCAAAAGATGCAAGAACTCTTTGAGGGACGCTACTTTGCTACGCCAAAGAAGATGGGTGCGCAAACCGCTGAAGCTAATATCAATGCGGGTATTGCTGCGGCAAAGCAAATCGTGGACTTCTTTGAGACAGGTAATACACGTTTCCAAGTAAATAAATGAGAATGAGAAAGTACGTATTAGCACTTGTTTGGATTATTTCAATACCTGCTTTAGCTTTGCATGTAGAGTGCATAGGCGAGGCAAAGCAATTAACTCTGAAAGGGGATACCTTGCTACTCTTTGTTGCCAATCCAGAACTGAAGACTAAGCAGAGCGTGGGTAATGTAGAGTGGTACCGATTGCCTGATACCATTCATCCTATACAAGCATCATCCTCATATTTGGATTATTCGCTAGGATTGCGACATGGCGAGGGGTATATGATTAAGAAGGGAAATATCCGTGATGTATTTTGGGTTTTTGATTATGAACAATTGCGTCCTTCTGTGATACAAGTTGATGCAGAGTTGTCCTGTGAGAATACGGTATTGACACTGCAAGGAGAAGTTCCCGATATGCGTTATGTTCGATTGAATGGACAGGCGGCTGAATATCCACGTACTTGCCAAATCACCTATCGTGATGCAGCGTGGGATGCTACGAACGAAATATGGGTGGACTCAATAGTTGTGGAAGAGAAAGAGTTTGCTACTAATATGGTGGTTGGTGCATCACCAGTGGCTACGGATTATGTTATCAGTGATGTGTTAGCACAGCAACTGCAGGTGGAAGAAGATATTCCAGCTTCGTTAGAGTATGAACCAGTGGCGTTGAAAGCACATCCGCAGACGATTACAACTACTCGTGGCAAAAAGGGTGAAACGTCAAATGAGGTCAATCGACCTTATACAAAAGATGATGTGGAGAATATGTCCGCACCTCTGGAGGTCTTGTTTGAGTCTAATGGATTAAATGCCGATTACTACCAATGGAAAATATATAGAGGAAGCGAATTATTGCTTTCGCGTAGCGATGCCGAGCATCGATATACATTCATGGATAGTGGTGTATATCGCGTAGTTGTGCTGATTAGTAATCAAGATTGCGCGCTTGACTCAACGGAGTTCAAGATATCCGTTAGCGAATCAATGCTTTTGGTACCTAATGTATTTACACCCAATGGTGATGGTGCTAACGATGAGTTTCGTGTAGCATACCGTTCGTTGAAGGAGTTTCATTGTGAAGTGTATAATCGTTGGGGTACGTTGGTGTATTCATGGGATGATCCTGCGAAAGGATGGGATGGTAAGATTGGCGGTAAGCCAGCTGCTGAAGGTGCTTATTTCTATGTGATTCGTGCTTTGGGAACGGATGCTGCGGTAAATGCACAGTATATGTCTAAACCTGCATATAAGAGTAAGGTGAAGAATCAAGATGAGTCCATCTTGGGTGTATATCAGTTGTCTGGTTCAATCAACTTGATTAGAGGAGGAAAGTAGTGTTTAGAGAGCGCTACTGTTTAGAGGTAGGAGATGAAACGAACAAAATCAACATATTTACCTGAATTGGCGGGTGGGGCGCTTGCGAAGATTGATGCCGCATTGGCTGCAATGCCGATTTCAGGCAAGATTGATATGCTGAATTGGGTGGAGCAATATCCTGCTGCACCAGAAACTACCTTTACCATAGCCCATACCGATGAGATGCTCTATGTGCGTTTTGAGGTGAAAGGCGAAGTACCTCTGGCAACCAAGACAGAGGATTTGCAACTAGTCAACGAGGATGCCTGTGTGGAGATATTCATCGGCGATGCCGATAACACCCACTATTGGAACTTTGAGTTCAACCCCGCTGGCGTGTGCAATGCCTCACACCGCAAAGAAAGAAAAGTAGATGTAGTGCGCCTGAATGCAGAGCAATTGCAAAGTATCAAGCGTTTTCCTGTGCAGTTGTGTGCTGCGCATTGGTCGCTGTTGGTGGGTATTCCATTTGCGTTGATAGACTTAGATCTCGCGCACGAGCACGCGCGTCGCGCAAACCTATATAAATGTGGCGATAAGACGCCAATGAAGCATTACGCATCCTGGAATTCGATAGAGGCACCTGCACCAGCTTTCCACCTGCCAGAATTTTTCGGAGAAATACAGTTTGACTAGCCGCACTAGCACAACTAGTACCACTAGTGCTACTAGTTTAAAAGAGAATAAACAATATAACTATATGAAAAAATCAATTCTTACTATGGCTGCAATGGCAGTAACTCTGTTGGCAAGTGCCAACCCATTCTTCCACTACAAAGAGTGGAAGACCCCTCACGGAACCTATCCATTCAATGACATCCGTCCTGAGCATTACATGCCTGCTTTCGAAGAAGGTATCAAGCAAGGTTTGGCAGAGATTGACGTTATTGTCAACAATCCTGCTGCTCCTACCTTCAAGAATACCATCGAGGCTTACGAGAAGTCGGGCGAGTTGCTCTCTGTAGTTGCTGGTTGCTTCTACAACCTTACTTCGGCAGAAACCAACGACGAACTTCAAGCCATCGCTATGGAACTCTCTCCAAAGATGTCGGAGTACTCGGCTACTATCCGCCTCAACGAGGGACTTTTTGCGCGTATCAAAGCAGTGTATGAGCAAAAAGACAACTTAAAGCTCAATCCTGCACAACAAAAACTGCTGGAGGATATCTACGAGTCTTTCGCTAATAATGGCGCAAACCTCAACCCAGAGCAAAAGCAAGTGTATAAAGAACTCAGCGCAAAGCTCTCTCAACTCACCCTCGTTTATGGCCAAAATGTCCTCAAAGCGACCAATGCGTGGACTATGCTCATCACCAACGAGGCTGACTTGGCTGGTTTGAAGGACGATACCAAAGCCATGCTCAAAGCCAATGCCGAGAAGAAAGGTATGCAGGGCTGGCTCCTTGACCTCAAACCTACCACCTATATCCCTGTGATGGAGGACTGCCAAAACCGCGATATCCGTCGCGAACTCTATACGGCATACAATAGCCGTTGCATTGGTGGCGAGTTTGATAACACGCAAGTGATTATCGACATCGTGAATACCCGCCTTGCGTTGGCACAACTCTTCGAGAAGGCTTGCCATGCCGACAAGTCCCTCACCAAGACTTGCGCTGAGAACAAAGAGAACGTAATGAACTTCCTCGACCAACTCCGCGACAGCTATATGCCTGTGGCTAAACAAGAAGTGGCTGAATTGCAAGAGTTTGCAAAGGGTAAGGGCTTCTATGCTACCCTCCAACCATGGGACTGGAGTTTCTACAGCAAGCAACTCAAAGAGGAGAAATATGCTATCTCTGACGACCTGCTCCGCCCATACTTCAAGAAGGAGAATGTGATTGAGGGCGTCTTCGGTTTGGCAAAGCGCCTCTATGGTGTGACCTTCAAGGAGAATAAGAATATCCAAGTATATCACCCAGAAGTGACTGCATACGAGGTATTCGATGCAAAAGGCAAGTTCCTCGCTGTCTATTATGCCGACTTCCACCCACGCGAGGGTAAACGCGGTGGCGCTTGGATGAACAACTTCCAAGAGCAATACATGGTGGGCAAAAAGAATATCCGTCCACATGTTGTGAATGTGATGAACTTCACTCGTGCTACAGATACCAAGCCTGCTCTCTTCTCTTACGACGAGGTGGAGACTTTCTTGCACGAATTTGGTCATGGTTTGCATGGTATGCTCACCCAATGCCAATATGCTGCGCAAAACGGAACCAATGTACCACGCGACTTTGTGGAGCTTCCTTCTCAATTCAACGAGAACTTCCTCAGCGAGAAAGAGTTCCTCGATACCTTTGCAAAGCATTATGAGACAGGCGCGACTATTCCACAAGAGCTCATTGACAAGATTCAAGCGGCAGCTAACTACCATGTGGCATACGCTTGCGTGCGCCAACTCTCATTTGGTTATCTGGATATGGCATGGCATACGCTAACAGCTCCATTCGAAGTGCCAAGCAATTTGACGGCTTCGGAGGCTGTTATCAAGTTTGGTGACAATGCAATGGCATGCGTACAAGTGTTGCCATTGGTGGCTGGTACGCAGATGGAGTTTGCGTTTACTCATATCTTCTCTGGCGGTTATGCAGCTGGTTATTACAGCTATAAGTGGTCGGAGTTGTTGGATGCAGATGCTTATTCGGTCTTCCAAGCGGCAAAGGAGAAGAACGGTAGCATTTTCGATAAGAAGGCAGCTGAACTCTATCGCAAGAACATCTTGGAGAAGGGTGGTAGCGCGAAACCTATGGACTTGTACCGCGCTTTCCGCGGTGGCGAACCAAGTATTGATGCGCTGCTCAAACGCGACGGAATAAAGAAGTAATATCCTTTACTCATAACACAAGTCGCCATTGGTCACCCCAATGGCGATTTGTGTTTAATGACCGATCTTGTGATTTTCCCGCAATTATCGACGATCTATCGATACCACTACGTTACCACTAGCCACGTCATGCTACACGGCAGAATGTTCCCTATCTTATATCTCACTGAATGATTTGTCACTTTTCGTTTGTGTATATCAGAAATAATTTGTACCTTTGCACCCGATTTGGCGAAAGGGCATTTGTTAGCCCCAAGCCGTAAACATTTGTAGGTTTATTTATAAAAATTATCATGATTAAAATTACTTTTCCGGACGGAGGCGTCCGCGAGTACGAGAGCGGTATCACCGCTTACGAAGTAGCTGCTAGCATCAGCAGCCGATTGGCACAAGACATCCTTGTTGCAAGCATCAAAACTGCCAACGACGAAGATTGGCAAATCGTAGAACTCAATGCACCAATCACCGAAGATTGCGAAATTAAACTCCACAAGTGGGAGGACAAAGAGGCGAAGCATGCCTTTTGGCACACCTCATCGCACTTGATGGCAGAGGCATTGCAGGAGTTGTATCCTGGCATCCAATTCGGTATTGGTCCTGCTATCGAAAACGGTTTCTACTACGATGTATATCCTGCTGAGGGACAAACCATCAAGGATAGCGACTTTGCGGCTATCGAGCAGAAGATGGCTGAGCTTCGCGCTAAGAAAGAGCCATTGGTAAAGAAATCTATCGCAAAAGCCGATGCACTGGCTGAGTTTGGCGCAAAAGGTCAGACATACAAGTGCGAACTCATCAGCGAACTGGAAGACGGACATATCTCTACCTATACACAAGGTGCGTTCACAGACCTCTGTAAAGGTCCTCACTTGGTATCTACTGAGGCCATCAAGGCTATCAAAGTGCTCAGTTGTGCGGCTGCATACTGGCGTGGCGATGACTCTCGCCCAATGATGACTCGTATCTATGGTATCACCTTCCCTAAGAAAGCGATGTTGGATGAGTACTTAACCCTCCTCGAAGAGGCCAAGAAACGCGACCACCGCAAGATTGGTAAAGAACTCGAACTCTTTATGTTCTCCGACATGGTGGGTAAAGGTTTGCCTATCTGGTTGCCAAAGGGTACTGCGCTTCGTTTGCGCCTCGAGGACTTCCTCAAGAAAATCCAAAAACGCTATGGCTATCAACAAGTTATAACCCCACATATCGGAAACAAGAATTTGTACATCACTTCTGGTCACTGGGATCACTATGGTAAGGACTCCTTCCAACCAATCACCACTCCAGAGGAAGGCGAGGTATATCTGCTCAAACCAATGAACTGCCCTCACCACTGTACAATCTTCAAGAATACTCCTCACTCATACAAAGACCTGCCACTGCGTATTGCTGAGTTCGGTACTGTATATCGCTACGAGCAATCTGGTGAGTTGCACGGTTTGACCCGTGTGCGTAGCTTCACCCAAGACGATGCGCATATATTCTGCCGTCCAGACCAAGTGAAGAGCGAGTTTATCCGCGTGATGGAGATTATCGAGATCATCTTCAAGTCATTGGCATTCGAGAACTTCGAGGCACAAATCTCACTGCGTGACCCTAACAACACCACCAAGTATGTAGGTTCAGATGAGGTGTGGGAGAAAGCAGAGCAAGCCATCATCGAGGCATGCCAAGAGAAGGGATTACCTGCTCGCGTAGAGACTGGCGAGGCAGCGTTCTATGGCCCTAAATTGGACTTCATGGTGAAGGATGCTCTTGGCCGTCGTTGGCAATTGGGTACTATCCAAGTGGACTACAACTTGCCAGAGCGTTTTGAACTGGAGTATGTAGGCGAGGATAACCAAAAGCACCGCCCTGTGATGATCCACCGCGCACCATTCGGAAGTATGGAGCGCTTCGTGGCTGTACTCATTGAGCACACCGCAGGTAAGTTCCCATTGTGGTTGACTCCTGACCAAGCAGTGGTACTCCCAATCTCCGAGAAGAGCAACGAGTATGCGCACAAAGTGAAAGAGATGCTCGAGGCACAAGATGTGCGTGCTATCGTGGACGACCGCAACGAGAAACTCGGTCGTAAGATTCGCGACAACGAGTTGAAGCGTATTCCATACATGCTCATCGTGGGCGAGAAAGAGGCCGAGCAAGGCCTTGTGAGTGTTCGCCAACAAGGCGCTGAGGAGAAAGGTCAAATGACCGTACAAGAGTTCGCTGACATGATTACTGCGACAGTGAAAGAGCAGATGAATGCTTATTAAGCGCTAGCGCTTATAGGACGCTTGCAGAGCAAGCTATAGGACGGCAGCAGAGCTGCCTATAGGACGCCGCAAGCGGCTATAGGTTATAGGCAAGAAATAGAAAAAGACGAGGGTATCCTCGTCTTTTTCATAATACATGCCTTTAAATCTTAAACGTTTTACCTACTTAATCTTCAGATAATCGGTGGTTACGTATTTGCAGCCGAGTTGGATGACGCGCTCATAGTCTGCGACCTCATTCACAGTCCATGTGGCAACGGCTTTGCCAATCTGTTTGCTGCGTGCGATGACTTGCTCCGTCACAGAGGTGTGGGGTACACTCAGGGTCACGTTCCACTGTTCGCACCATGCATAATCCTGCTCTTGTACGTTATGACGTAGCCATTGGCAGGTGAGTTGAGGGTAGTGGGTGCGTATGTATTCTATGGACTGTTGCATGGAAGTTAGGATGACAGCCTCTTCTACCAGCCCATGTTTCTCAATTAGCGCGTAGAGCGAAGGGAAGAGGGACATGTCGTTGTTGTTGATGCCTGTTGCCCACTTGAGTTCGACTACAGGGAAGACATTATATTCCTTGCAAATCTCCAAATAACGGTCCACCGTGCAGATGTTAGCCGTATAGGTGACATCTTTGCGCGTTTGGGTAAGGGTGAGCGACAGGAGACTGTCTAGTGTGATGTTGGGTATGAGCACTTCTTCGATGCCTGCGCGTTGCAGGTGGTCATCATGCCAGCAAATGCATTGACCGTCGAGGGTGGTTTTGACATCACACTCCAGTCCTTGGTAGCCGAAGTGTGCAGCACCATTGATAAATGCTTCTTCGGTATTCTCTACACCTAAGAGACTGCCGCGGTGACCAATAAAAATGGGCTTTTCGCAGCAGGATTGTGCTATGAAAGTAATCATGCACAAGATAAAAAGATTCTTTTTCATGGTATGGTTGTTATGTGTATTGATGTTTGATGGATTGTTATTGTACCGTATGTGTAAACACCTCATCTATCTCCTGCATTTTAATCCAATGGTAGAAGTCCTTATCCATGCGGACAGGTGGGGCGATGAGGGTGATGACATTCTGCTTGATGTCGTCGAAGACGCGCAAGTGCAATGGCGTTTCGCCTTTATGTTTCTCGCAACACTCCGTCAGTTCATCAATGAGTGAGGGTTGGATATTCTCAATGGGTAGATGAATCGTGATTTGCTTGGCATGCTTGTGGGCATCGCTCATGAGGTCCACCTGCTGTATCGCCAGTTCGTATTCTGCCTCAGGTACTGGCTTGGGCTTGAACCAACGCTGGTTGGCACCATACTGCTGAATGATACCCGTGAGGAAGACATACACATTGGGCTTGAGCAGGCTGGCGTATTGCTTGTATGCTTCGCCAAAGAGGGTGAACTGGTAACTACCCGAGTAGTCCACAATGGTATATCTGCCGTATGGGTTACCTTTGCGGGAGGTCGCATCTTCTGCCTCTACCACAATGCCGCCGAAGAAGAGTGGGCGATTCTCGTGCTGGGTAATCCATTGTGTAGGGTCTATCTTTTCTTGTTCCTCCTCGGTGTCTGTCTCCTCGTCGCTGCTGTTAGGGCTGAAAGTTGCACGTGCATCAGGTTTGCGCCATGCGTCGAACTGGGCGAGTTCGGCGGTTGTGATGGTGCAGACATCGCGCACCTCCCATTCCCATTCATCCAGCGGGTGGGCAGAGAGGAAAATACCGATGAGGTTCTTTTCTTTGTTCAGGCGTTCCACGGCAGACCAACGTGGCACTTGGGGCAATTCAGGCAATTGAATGTCAATACCAATGCCTCCACCCAAATCGCCAAAGAGCGACATGCTGTTGGCTGCTTGGTCTTGCTGGTACTTGTTGCCAAAGCGTACTAGCACATCGAGCATGTTCTCACCCTTGGCGTTCACGGCAAAGAGTTGCTCACGGTACATATTATCGAAGCAGTCAAAGCCACCAGCCAGTGCCAGACTCTCGATGGTCTTTTTGTTGCATGCTTGCAGGTTAACGCGTTGTACGAAGTCGAAGATGTCCTTGTATTTGCCATTCTTCTCTCGTTCTTCGATGATGGCCTCTACAGCAGCTTCGCCTACACCTTTCACGCCGCCCAAGCCAAAGCGCACGTCGCCGTTCTTGGTGACGGTGAAGTTCAATCCTGACTCATTGACATCGGGTGCAAGGACGGACATGCGCATGGCTTTGCACTCGTCCATGAACTTCGTTACATCCTTGATGTCATCCTTCGCCACGGTCAGGTTGGCTGCCATGAACTCGGCAGGGTAGTGGGCTTTGAGGTATGCAGTTTGGTAGGCTACCCACGAATAACAAGCAGCGTGCGACTTGTTGAAGGCGTATGAAGCGAATTTCTCCCAGTCTGCCCAGATCTTCTCCAGCACTTTCTCGTCGTGTCCATTGGCTTTGCCACCGTTGATGAACTTGGGTTTGAGTTCAGCCAACATAGCCATAATCTTCTTACCCATCGCCTTACGCAGTTGGTCGCTCTCGCCACGAGTGAAGCTAGCCAACAAACGCGAGAGAAGCATCACTTGCTCCTGATATACCGTCACACCATAGGTGTCCTTGAGGTACTTCTCCATGATAGGTATATCGTAGGTCACGGGCTCCAGACCATGTTTGCGCTTGATGAACTGCGGAATATAGTCCATAGGTCCTGGACGATAGAGTGCGTTCATGGCGATGAGGTCACCCATAACGGTAGGTTTGAGCTCCTTCATGTACTTGCGCATACCAGCCGACTCAAACTGGAAGACACCAATGGTGCGTCCCTCTTGGAAGAGTTTGTAGGTCTCTGCATCGTCTTTAGGTATGTGGTCAATATCCACATCTATACCGTGGCGCAGTTTGATGTTCTTAAGACACTCTTTGATGATAGTCAGGGTCTTGAGTCCGAGGAAGTCCATCTTGATAAGACCGACATTCTCCACTACGTGTCCGTCGTACTGCGTCACGAGAATGCGTTGCTTGGAGTCTTTATCTTCGACGGTACTCAATGGTGCATATTTGGTCAGGTCATCCGCACCGATGATGACACCGCAGGCGTGGATACCCACTTGGCGTACGGTGTTCTCCAACTGCTGTGCATAGTTGAGCATGGAGGCAATCTCGGGTTCGCCGCCATTGACGAGGTCTTTGAGTTCGGCTACATACTTATAGCAGTTCTTGAGATTGACTTTGGGCGATTTGCCTTTCTCGTCTTTGATGTTATCAGGGAAGCCGCGTTCGGGGATATAACTTTTGATTTCATTGACACGAGCGAGTGGAACGCGCTGTACGCGTCCTACATCGGCGATAGCAGATTTAGCCGCCATAGCACCATAGGTGATGATATGTGCCACGCGTGTCTTGCCGTACTTCTCCGTCACCCAGTCCAGCACCTTGGCGCGACCTGCATCATCGAAGTCGGTATCAATATCGGGTAGGGATATACGGTCGGGGTTGAGGAAACGTTCGAACAGCAGGTCATACTCCAGCGGGTCGAGGTCCGTGATACGCAAACAGTAGGCTACCACCGAACCTGCGGCACTACCACGACCAGGACCTACGCTCACGCCCAACTCCTCGCGGGCGGCGCGAATGAAGTCCATCACGATGAGGAAGTAGCCTGGGAAACCCATGGTCTTCATGATGTGTAGCTCGAAGTTGATGCGTTCCTCTTGCTCCTCAGTGAGGGTCTCGCCATAGCGTTGGTGCGCACCGATATAGGTGAGATGGCGCAGGTAGTCAGCCTCCAACTTGATACGGTATAGGCGGTCGTAGCCACCCAAGGTCTTGATTTTCTTCTCCGCTTGCTCTTGGCTGAGTACCACATTACCATGTTCATCGCGGGTGAACTCATCAAAGAGGTCTTGCTCGGTGAACTTGGCGTGGTAGGTCTCCTCTGTGCCAAAGTCCTCTGGGATAGGGAACTTAGGCATGATAGGGCCTGAGTCGATGGAGTAGGTTTCTACCTTGTCCACAATCTCCTGCGTATTGCTGATGGCTTCGGGTAGGTCGGAGAAGATTGCAGCCATTTCCTCGGGTGTCTTCAGCCATTCTTGCTTGGTATAGTGCATGCGGTCCACATCGTCCACATAGTGGTTGGTGCTCAGGCAGATGAGTCGGTCATGCGCTTCGGCATGTTCTTCCTCAACAAAGTGTACATCGTTGGTGGCTATCAGTTTGACATTATGCTTGCGCGCCAGTGCTACCAGTACCTCATTCACCACTTTCTGCACTTGATAGGTGTGTTGGTCAGCCCCAGGCTTCTCAGTCTGGTGGCGTTGCAGTTCTATGTAGTAGTCCTCGCCAAAAAGTGCCTTGAACCATTCGATGGTTTGTTCGGCTTCGGTGAAGTCCTGATTGTGGAGGCCTTGCATGACCTTTTGTGGCAACTCGCCACCTAAGCAGGCGGAGCAGCAGATGAGGCCCTCGTGGCACTCTTGTAGCAACTCCTTATCTATACGCGCGGTGCGATAGAAGCCATCAATGAAACTTTGGCTGGTGAGTTTGCACAGGTTGAGGTATCCCGTCTTGTTCTTTGCCAAGAGGATAAGGTGCCAACCGCTCATGTCCACCACCTGGGCTTTGCCTTCGGCGTTGGTGACTTTGTAGTCTTTGTCTTGCATCAAGCGTCCGCGGCGTGCGCAGTACGCCTCAATACCAACGATGGGTTTGAAGGGGATGAACTCAGTTCCTTCTTCTTCGGCTTTGGCTTTGAGCTTGCCGTTGGCTTTCTTGCAGCAGTCGAGTAACTCCTTGATACCATACATATTGCCGTGGTCGGTAAGGGCAATAGCGGGCATGCCAACGCGGATACTCTTATCCACGAGGTCTGCCACCTTGCTCATGCCGTCAAGTACGGAGTAGTGCGAGTGAACATGTAAGTGCGTAAAATTCATAGCTCTAATAAGTACGATAATTTGTGCAAAAGTACTGAAAAAAAATGAATTATACAAATTTTATTTGTAAAATTAGTAGATAAATTTGCGTATGTCGCAATAAATCACTACCTTTGCAGCCGAAAAATTATAATCAAATGAAACGAACACTTTTCTTTTTTCTTTTTGCCTGCATGTTGCTTGTAGTGCAGGCGGCTTCGCCTTCGGGTACATTACCCGTTTTGCATATTCAGACGGAGAACAAACAGCAGATTACGAGCAAGGATGATTACCTGAATGCTACGTATTATTTGGACGCGTTGGGGCTTGCTGGTTATCAGAGCATAGGTAGTGCCTCTGCACCATTGACCATGGAGATTAAGGGTCGTGGTAACTATACTTGGCGCGATTTTAACAAGAAACCTTATCGCATTAAACTTGCTGATAAACAGCCACTGCTGGGTTTGAATAAGAGCAAGCATTTTGCTCTGATGGCGCATGCGGATGATGCGCAAAGCGAGAAGGGCTTTATGCGTAATCAGGTGGGCTTTGAATTGAGCCGAATGATTGGCATGGAGTGGACACCTGCAACCGCTCCTGTAGAGGTGGTGCTCAATGGTGAGTATATCGGTCTGTATTTCTTGACAGAGACTATCCGTGTGGACAAAGATCGCGTGAATATTGTGGAGCAAGAGGATGAAGCAACTGATGCTGCGGCTATCACGGGTGGCTGGCTTGTGGAGATTGATAACTACGACGAGGATCCGCATATCACCATAAGGGAAAAAGGCAATTACACCATGTGGTTTACTTATAAGACCCCAGAAGTGCTATCTTCGGCGCAAGAGAGTTTCTTGAAGGGTGAGATGGTACGTATTGACCGATTGGTATATGGTGACAAAAACTCTAGTACATTGTGGCAATATTTGGACATGGATGCGTTGGCTAAGTTCTATATTGTACAGGAGATTATGGACAACTACGAGTCCTTCCATGGCAGTTGCTACTTGTATCGCGAGAAGGGCGATGGACAGAAGTGGAAGTTTGGTCCAGTATGGGATTTTGGTAGTTCGTTCAACCGCAACAAAGATCGTTATTTGTTTGAGGGCGATGTATGGCACAATCACTGGATTCCAGAGATCTGCAAGTTCCCTGCATTCATGGCACGTGTCAAGGAGATTTGGAAGGAGTTTTATCCTCAAATCAACAATATCTACACCTTTACGGGTGCTCAACTCACGCTGCTGAAGTCGGCGGCTGTAGCAGATGCTGATCGCTGGTCGGAGTATAGCGGAAATAGAGATTTGCAGAAACGTATCAATAATGTGAATTCATGGCTTGGTAGTTCTGTGGCATGGCTCAATGAGCAATGGGGTAGTAATGATAATCCTGGTGGCAACGATAACCCAGGTGGAAATGATGAGGATGATAATAATGAAGGTTCGCTCAGCGAAGTCACCAGTATGTATGTATGGGTGAATGGTCAGTCAGTGGAATATCCTATAGCGCAAGTAGATAGTATTACTTTTGCGAAGAAAGAGGGTATTGTTGTTAAGGTAAAGGTTCCTGAGGATTGGGGTACAGATATCTATGTATATTTATGGGATACAGAGGGAGTCGAAACTGGCGATTATAAGGCAAGCAAACAGGGTGATTGGTATATATATACTTATTTCGGCAAGTCGCTGAATATTATATTCAAGAAAGGTAAGGGGTGGACTGGTGATGTAAACCAATCCGAAGACCTTAAGACTGATCAGAGTGGTTGCTATATCATTACTCAGGAGGGTGAAAACAAAGGCGTATTCAACGAGGTAGATTGTGAGTAACCGTAGGGGGAGGTATAGGACGACTCCGCCTATTGGTTATTGGATATTTGGTATTATATAGAAAAAGGCGAGCAGGGTTGCTCGCCTTTTTCGTTTGTTGGTTTCCGGCTACCAGCTTCCGGCGTCCAATATTCGGCTTTCGGCTTCCGGCTGCCGCTAAACAGGTTATTTACTCAGGATTTCCTCAATCTCTGCCTCATTGAGATTTCGGCCTACGATGATGCCCTCTTTGTTGATGAGGATAGTGGTAGGGATAGCAGAGATGCCGTACTTATCGCATGGGTTGTATGGCTCGGTGCGTTGGTCGCGGATATGCTGCCATGGCAACATGTCTTCTTCAACGGCTTGCAACCATGCTGCCTCGTCCTTATCGCAACTAACGCCCAAAATCTCCAGTTTGCCCGATGGGTGGTAGGAGGTATAGAGCTCCTTGAGGGCAGGCATTAGTCGGCGGCATGGACCGCACCATGAAGCCCAGAAGTCCACCAATACATAGTCGGTCTTGCCTACCAATTCGCTCAGTGCCAACGGGGTGCCGTCTGCCTTCAGCGATACGATGTCAATGTATGGATTGCCCGCTGAGGTGAGCAACTCAATTCGGTATTCCTTGTACACAAGCTTGAGGAGAGGCTTCTCCCAACGCTCTACTGGAATGGCTGCAATGAGCTCGGCTTTCTGCTCAGGGGTGAGCATATAGAAGTGTGACAAGACGATAGAATCACTGGTCATGTCCTCTACATTCTCCATGATGAGGGTGTAACCGTCTGTGATAAAGCCCTCAATGAGTGAGTCTTTCACGGCACGGTCTTCTACGGTTTCCAACTGTGCTTCCAAATCATTGTACAATTCGATGTATTGTTCGTATGCCGTTTTCTTGGGCGTACACGCTACCAAGCATCCTAATGCCAGTAGCGAAATAAAAATCTTTTTCATATTATTCGGCGTTTGCTAATGGGCTGGCTTGTGTGTAAACACGTGCAGCGAGTTCTTGGTCGAGTTGGTAGAGTCCATATCCGTTATCGCCTACCATGCGGAACTTATTCACGAGGTCAGTAGCGTTCTCCTCTTCCTCCACTTGCTCGTCCACGAACCAGTTGAGTCGGCTTTGGAGGGCGAAGTCTTTCTCCTCAACGGCGAGTGCCATGAGGTTGTTGATAAGGGCAGTCACTTTGCCTTCGTGCTCAAGGGTGTGTTGGAAAGCAGCGAGTGGAGAAGCCCATTCGGTGTCCACAGCAGCGATTGGCTCCAGTAGAACGCGACCTCCACGACTTTGCAGGTAGTTGAAGAGTATCATAGCATGGTCTTGCTCCTCTTTGAATTGAATAGCAAACCAGTTAGCCATGCCAGGATAGCCTGCATCTTGGCAGTACGCTGACATACTCAAATAAAGATAAGCCGACCACATTTCGGCATTGATTTGGGCGTTGATAGCCGCTTCAAGTTTCTTAGAAATCATAATCTATAAAGGTTAAAAAATGTTTTAATAATTGAAAAGTTCTAAATGATTAAGCACAAAAACTGTGCCATTTTCTTAATGTAGGTTAATGAAGTGTTGATTTTTTAGAAAAAATGTTTTACAAATCGGATGTAATAACCCCGTTTATGTCACGGAGAAGTTATGGTAATTCTTAGACGAGGTTCCAATGAGGTTCCGATGAGGTTCCAATCAGGTTCCAATGAGATTCCAATGGAGACAGGGGGCAGATAGGTGGCAACTAATGGGCAAATAGTGAAAAAATATACGGCTACATAACTTAATTGGTTACGTAGCCGTATGTGATATTCGGTGTGTTAGACTAAGTTATTAGAGGCGTTTGAAGGTAAATGTGTAGTAAGCCTCAAAACCTTCATATTCGTATGTTACTTCTAGAACGAGTTCTGTATCAGTAAGAGTTGCGATACTGAAATGGTCAGACATGTAGTGGGCTGCAAAGCGCGTATATAATTTTTTGCCACTTACTTCATAAGTCCAAGCGTCTTCTTCTTCCCAATCAAAATATTGAATAAATTTTCCATCTGCGGTAAATTCCCATACCCAATATTCTTCCTCAAAGTATCCATAGTCATTTTCACCATCATTTGTCACAACCTGCATTTGAGTACATGTCCATTCGCCAACGATTTGTTCATCATAATTTGATACTTGTTCACATGAAGTAATAAACATTGGCATCATTGCTACCAGCAACATTACCAAAAAAGATTTCATTGTTTTCATAATTGTTCTAA
Organism: Paludibacteraceae bacterium; assembly: GCA_045589755.1. Classification (GTDB taxonomy): domain Bacteria; phylum Bacteroidota; class Bacteroidia; order Bacteroidales; family Paludibacteraceae; genus Colicola. The sequence continues at coordinate 17,866 of JAZNPR010000063.1, read as the reverse complement.
TTTTTTTTGTTTATAATACCGAATACCATTTTCCTATTGCATATAGACATACAAAAAGCGCAGACCTCCGTTGCTTATTCGCCAACCGAGGTCTTCGCATTACCTAATAAGTCAAATAAAACAACAGAAAACCTACGCTGGTATGAAAACATACTATGCCCCACAATACAAACATAGTATGGATATAATCATACCCATAGGCATTTACTGTTACTTTGCAATAGACTTATTATTCGAAAGTTGCGAAGTTTCGGTTAGCCAATAACAAAGCGTCAATAAACGCTATTTAATAATATGTCAGAAACCTACCCTTAGAAGCGTTCTTTACGAAACACTTTTCGCAGAACATATCGCCCTCCAGCGTAGATTCGGGTGCAAAATTACAACATTTTTTTGAATTGTGCAAAAAAATAATAAAAAAATCACCATTTATCTTCGAAACATAGAATCGAAATATAAATGGTGATAGGGAGGATATATAACAGAATTTACATGCGTAACTTAAAGCCCGAAAGAATGGTGTCGGGTTTGAAGTGGAAGACACTTGCCATCTCGCCTGCCATACAGAAACCGCAGACACGGCATTGCTCTGTACCATAACCAAGGCATAGGCTGCGGCTTCCGTCGGTATAGATGAAGTTGGTAACAAAACACTCTTTGCCCAATTCAATCTCGCCCAAAGCGTTGCGCTTCATGAGCTTTAATCCCGAACGAGAGTTCATAATAGGATAGCCCTTTTTCTTATAGTCAAGCACTTTGTCAATCAATTCTGCTTTCTTCTCTGGTGGCAGCATCAGGTATTCCGTGCCAGGGTAGGGAGTATGGAAATTGATAGAAATCTGCTCAATGGCAGGGTTGTTCTTGGCATACTCCATAGCCGCATCCAGCGACTCGTGGTTGAGGGAGTTGACTACCATATTCACACAGATATGTTTGAAACCCGAATTACGAATATTCTCTTCCAAGCGCGCAAAGGAACCTTCGCCACGCACGCGGTCGTGGTATTCACCAACACCGTCCATACTTACCCAGATAGATTGCGGACGAATCCATGAGAAATCCTGCTGCGCATTGGTGGTGACAGTGATAGAGAAGAAACCAATCTCCAGCGCAGCGTCAATGAGGTCATTGATGGTGCGATCGCCTTCTTTCCACAGCGTGGGTTCGCCGCCTTCGAGGTCGATGAAGCGTGAGCCGAGCTCGTAGGAGTAGCGCATGTCGGCTACAATATCTTCAAAAGTGCGTTGTTTATATCCCGCACTGCCATACACGGAGCAGTGCTTGCAACGCAGATTGCATTTGTCGGTGATAAAAAGAACTGTCTGCAATGGCGCGCGGCGACCGAAAAAACGCGCACGGCAGAACCATTGTGCCAGGTAGAAGAGTTGTTTGATGTAGTGTAGCATAAAATAGCAGTTGTATTTTGAGCGCAAAAGTACAAAAAAATTTGCATATGTCAAAATTTTAGCGTAATTTTGCAAGAAATTTAGCAAGTACCTCATATAATGAAAACAATCCGTGAAATATTTCGCATAGGTTATGGTCCGAGTTCGAGCCATACGATGGGTCCGCGCAAAGCGGCAGAACTGTTTCTTGAACGTCACCCCGATGCCGCTCGGTATGAAGCGCATCTGTATGGTAGTCTCTCAGCAACAGGCAAAGGACACTTGACCGATGCTGCTATTATAGATGTGATACCCGCAGTGGAGATCGTGTGGCATGATGAGTTTCTGCCGTTTCACCCCAATGGCATGCGCTTTTGCGCTTGGGATGGCGAAGGACGGTTGTTGGAGGATTGGACGGTGTATTCCGTAGGTGGCGGTGCCCTGGAGGAAGAGGATAAGGAGTCGGGAGACGTGAGCCCAGATATTTATCCATTGGGGCGACTGAGCGATATTAAGGATTACTGCGATGAGATGGGTTGGGATTATTGGGAGTATGTGGAGCACTACGAAGGCAAAGAAATATGGGATTATCTGCGTGAGGTATGGCAAGTGATGCGTGAAGCAGTAGAGCGTGGATTGGATAACGAAGGTGTGTTGCCTGGTCCACTGCACCTGCGCAGGAAAGCTGCAAGCTATTATATTAAGGTGGCAGGATATAAAGATAACCTCCGTACACGCGGATTGGTGTTCTCCTATGCCTTAGCCGTGAGTGAAGAGAATGCATCGGGTGGTAAGATAGTGACCGCTCCTACCTGTGGTTCGTGTGGCGTGTTGCCAGCAGTGTTGTACCATACATGGCGTTCGCGTAACTTCTCCGAAACGCGTATTCTGCACGCGTTGGCTACCGCAGGATTGATTGGTAATGTGGTGAAAGAGAACGCCTCCATCTCGGGTGCTGAGGTGGGGTGTCAAGGCGAAGTGGGTGTGGCATGCGCAATGGCTTCGGCTGCTGTGAATCAACTATTTGGCGGTACGTTGGCACAGATTGAATATGCCGCTGAGATGGGCTTGGAGCACCATTTGGGTATGACTTGCGACCCTGTATGTGGACTGGTGCAGATACCATGTATCGAACGCAATGCCTTTGCGGCTGCGCGCGCGTTAGATAGTAATATGTATGCAGCATTCTCGGACGGAACACATACCGTATCATTTGATAGGGTAGTGGATGTGATGAAGCAAACGGGACACGATCTGCCGTCGCTATACAAAGAAACAGCGCAGGGCGGATTGGCAAAAAACTATAAATAGTATTTTTTTTAAGAAAAATTGCAGAAAGATTTGCGTATTTCAGAAAAATATAGTACCTTTGCACGCCAATTGTGGGATAATGAATACACAACAGTCGCATATCATTGAGATAGAGAAGTTGGAACTGGGAGAACATCTGTTTGATTTTCAGTTAGATAACTCTTATTTCTCTACTATAGAGGCCAGCGAAGTATTGGGTGGCGAGGTGGATGCCAAGGTGCGTTTGATAGTAGAGGAGAATAATGTGGCAGTAGATGTGGATTTATGCGGTACGGTGCAAGTGACTTGTGACCGCTGTTTGGAGCCAATGGACGTAGAGGTGGATGTATATGAGGAGGATGTTGACTTTGAAGAAGAACCACAGATGCTTGATATGGCATGGTTGGCATATGAATTGATCATAGTGAATCTCCCGCTGGTGCATAGTCACCAAGATGGTGGTTGCAACCCACAGATGGCTGCGCTTCTCCAAGACCACCTCTGCACCGCGTTGGAAGAGGAAAATGATATAGAAGGGTGAAAGGATGGAGGTAAGTCGTTCTGCGTGGCTGACTGAGAAAATGGACCCCCGAAAATAACCATTAAAATAAACTAATAAAATAATAAACAACTATGGCACATCCAAAAAGAAGACAATCGCACACCAGACAAGCGAAACGTCGTACCCACGACAAAGCAAAAATGCCAGCATTGGCACTTTGCCCAAACTGTGGCGCTCACTACATCTATCACACTATCTGCCCAACTTGCGGATATTATCGTGGTAAATTGGCTGTAGAGCAAGCTGCAGAAGCCTAAGTGTGGCGATTAGGTATGAGACGTCGAGAGACGAACATGCCACGTTTGAACACAACAAATATAGGCTCTGAGCGAAGCTTGGAGCTTATATTTTGGAAATCAACCAAGACCTTTGTATGGAAATAAAAAAGAAATAACTAAACCAACATTATTATTAACAGAATTATGTTTGATCCAAACAATCGCACCCCACGCCGTGGTGGCTACTCGCAAGATGCGAATCCGCGTGAGCATAATGGCGTACACTATTCTTCAGACGGAGCATCCGTTCGTCCTCGTTTTAATGCCCCAACTGACCGCCCAGTTCGCGAAGGCGGAAGACAACGCCAACGTTTTACCCGTACAGCAGGAGCAGTACGCGTGGAGAAAGTAGAAAGACGCCCCTCTTTTCGTCCTGAAGGCGAAGCGAATACAGAACGTCAGTTTAAGCCAAGACCAAAGCACAATCCAGGCCTATATTCGCAACGTAAGCGTCAAGAGTATATCAAAACGTATGAAGACCCAACTAAGCCAATCCGCTTGAACAAGTATCTAGCTAACGCAGGTATCTGTTCGCGCCGCGAGGCAGATGACTTTATCCTCGCTGGTGTGATTACCGTGAATGGTGAAGTGGTGGATAACTTGGGCGCAAAAGTATTGCCAACCGACAAGGTGATGTTTCATAATCAGCCTGTTCGTCGCGAGCGCAAAGTGTATATCTTGCTCAACAAGCCTAAAAATACGGTAACAACAACTGATGATCCACAGGAGCGTCACACTGTACTGGACATCGTGCGTAATGCATGTGCAGAGCGCATTTATCCAGTAGGACGTCTAGATCGTAATACAACGGGCGTATTGCTGTTGACCAACGATGGTGACCTAGCGGCTAAACTGACTCACCCTAAATTTGGCAAAAAGAAGATTTATGCTGTGACACTGGACCGTGACTTGGAGGAAGCAGATGAGGCTGTTTTGCGCGATGGCGTGATGATAGATAACGAGAAGGTAACTCCAGATGCATTGGAGTTTACAAAAGAAGACCGTAAACACTTGGGCATAGAAATCCACTCTGGACAAAACCGCGTTGTACGTCGCATGTTTGAGAAAGTGGGATATCGTGTGACCAAGTTGGACCGTGTCTCCTTTGCTGGACTGACCAAGAAAAATGTAGCACGTGGCAAATATCGTTTCCTGACCCCTAAAGAGGTGGCGATGTTGCAAATGGGCGCATTTGAATAATCCATATTGTAAAGGCGAAAGGCTATGGCCTTGCGCCTTTGCTTTTTTAGAACTTATTTTGTTTAACGACCTTAGAGTCCTTGAATGGGCTTAAAGTCCTTACTTTTAATTCTATGAAAAAACTTCTTTTACTTGCAGCTACGATGCTGCTGACAATCACTGCTTTTGCAGAAACTATGCCTGCTAATGATTCGCGTGTGACTTACGTGGGTCGTACTTTGGTAGAAGGTACCGATGTGTCGTTCGACTGGACAGCGACCTATTTCCGCATCGCTTTTTCAGGTAATGCGCTCACTATGCGTGCTTCCGAAAATAAATGGGAATCGGATGCTGAAAAAGCGGCTACTCGCCACAATTATTATAATGTGTGGATCGACTCTCCTACCAGTGCAGAGCCTCACCGCATCATTGAAGTGGCAGGTAAGGATACGGTTATTGAGTTGATAGATCCTGCATACCTCAAGAAATCTCGTCGCTCGGTACACGAAGTGATTGTACAAAAACGTACTGAAGGTGAGCAAGGAAAGACAACTATTCATGCTTTTGCTACGGATGCTAAGGGACAATTTTTCCCCGCAACACCACTGAAAGAACGTCAGTTGGAGTTTATTGGCGATAGCTACACTTGTGGTTATGGCATTGATGCGCCTTCTCGCAAAGAGCGTTTTACTCCTGAAACAGAAAATGCATCACGTAGTTATGCTGGTATTGTTTCGCGTTACTTTGGAGCAGATTATGTGGCTATTGCGCACTCAGGTATGGGTGTAGCGCGTAACTACAATAGTAAATTCAAAGGCTGGTGGATGCCAGACCGCTATTTGCAGACTTTTGATGAAGACTCTACACAAGTGACTCGTTGGGATGCAACTAAGTCCGCTTTTCATCCAGCAATGACTATTGTGTATCTAGGCGCAAATGATTTCTCTACTTCGCTAGCTCCTAAATATGAGGATTTCCGCAAACACTATTATCGCCTCATAAAGTCTATCAAAGCTAATTATGGCGAAGAACATCCTGTGTTGTGCGTTGCAACTAAGACACATGAGTACCTATTTAATTATGTGCGTGATTTGGTGAATAACTGCGATATGAAGAATGTGCATTATCTAGGTTATTGCCCTGCTCAACACTTGCACACTGACGAGGATCTTGGAGCGGATGTGCACCCCAATTACAATGGTCAACAAAAGAAAGCATATTCTATTATCCCTTATATAGCCACTATTACTGGTTGGGGGTTGCAAGATATGCCTGTGAAGTAGTAGTTTAGTGTTTAGAGGCAAGAGTTATGAAGAAAACGTTTTTATTTGCAGCCCTATTGCTGCTGACCACTGCTGCTTTTGCAGAAACTATCCCTGCCACCGATTCGCGTGTTACTTTTGTGGGGCGTGCTGTAGTGGAAGACGGTTCGTTGCGTTTTGACTGGCCATCTACCTATTTTCGAGTAGCGTTTACAGGCAAGTCGCTTTCTATGAGTGTGTCGGATAACAAGCGTAATTTCTATGCTGTATGGGTGGATTCGCCTACGAGTGCAGAACCAACGCGAGTTGTCGAAACCAAAGGTACAGATACGATTATTGACTTGGTGGTGCCTGCTGATGTGAAAAAATCAAAATTAAAAGAACATCAGGTGGTTATACAAAAACGTACAGAAGCAGGCTGTGGCATGACAACTGTACATGCGTTTATTACAGATGGCAAGTTCGTTCAGGCAGCACCTTTCAAAGAGCGACAGATAGAGTTTATAGGTGATAGCTATACCTGTGGTTACGGTGTGGATGCTACAAGTCGCAAGGACCCCTTTACCGATGAGACTGAGAATGCTTCGCGCACATACGCTAGCATTGTATCGCGTTATTTTAATGCCGACTACATGACTATTGCTCACTCGGGTCGCGGTATCTGCCGTAATGCAGGATCTAATATCCCATGGGAGGTAATGACGGATTTATATCAATACACCATTGATCGCGATTCAACTACCTCGTGGTCAGTTGATCAGTCTGCTTTTCGTCCAGATATAACGGTTATCTATCTTGGAACCAATGACTTCTCATCCTCAATGATGCCTGACTATAATAAGTTTCGCAAGGGATATATGCGTCTTTTGGGCTATGTGAAAGCTAATTATGGCGAAGATTATCCTGTGTTATGCGTGGCATCTAAGTCGAACGAGTATCAGTTCCGCTATGTGCGTGATGTGGTGAGAAACTGTGGATTGAAGAATGTTGAATATTTGGGATATTTCCCTTCACAGCATCATAACACAGACGAAGATTTGGGCGCAGGTTGGCATCCCAACTACAATGGTCAACAAAAATTGGCATATTCTATTATTCCTTATATTGCTACTATCACAGGTTGGGGATTGCAAGATATGCCTGTAAAGTAGGCGGGGTTATGGGGTATGTTTCTTTCCTGCATACCACAATTGCCAGGAGTTGAATAGGTTTTGCCAAATGATATATGCTGCGGGTCCGATGGCAGATAGAGGATGTAGATACATCTGTGCCATCCAGACCCCCAATGCTGTATTCTTCTGTCCGAATGCTTGTCCTGCTGTGATACTGCTTTTCTTGTTCATGCTGTAATGTGCTGCTTCGGGATTGATGAGTACGTCGCAGTAGTCTTTCCCATGATTGGAAGCAGGAAAATGATAGCCAATCCATCTTCCTAATACAAACTGTAATAGGCAAGTAACGAGTGCGCCTACGCATAGGGCAGTGATGGAGTAGCCCGAATAGTTTTCTACTATCAGTGTATGGGTGATTCTCGCTATTAACACAATCAACAGCAATACCCACAGATAGAAAGGCATAGATGCCCATATGGGGGATAGAGCAAAAATGCGTGGGGAACCTTGGCGGCGGTAATAGGCTTCGTAGCCGATACGTACTACCCATGCCGCGATGAACGGTCCTAATAGCATGGGACCTACTCGGCATAAGATATGCCACATCGCGGGCAGGAAATCAATATGAGCCGATGGATTCACAATAGGGAAGAATGCAGGCACCACCAATGCTGTAACTAGATTGCTCAGTAAACTGAAAGTGGTTAGGTTCTGGATGCTGCCTCCCAGTTTGCCTGCAATGATAGGTGCGGCAGTAGCGGTAGGCATAATCACGCATACCATGATTCCTTGCGAAATGACCTGAATATCCGTAGGTGTCATTTCTAAATGATCGGCATAGGTTTGCAATCCGTACAGCATTCCATAGTATATGCCCACAGTAAGCAGTAATTGGCAACCCAACGCAATGGTGTGCCATGTACGCAGACGTAAATCTATAGGATTGATTTTGCAGAAGGTGAAAAACAACATCATGAAAATGAGTGTAGGCATACACCATTCCAGATGGCGAAACCACTGATAGCCCACCGCTCCAATAACCATGGCGATTATGAGTGCATATCGATCAAAAAAATGACGGAAACGCATAGCAATTAATTCGATAACAGATAATTCTGCGCAAAAGTACAACATTTTTCTCAAATATGCAACTTTTCGCCAAGAAAAAGCCATCTTCTATATTGAAAAAACGGGAGTTGTGTTTTTTCTTCTGTTTTCAAATTTCAATTTTTCTTGCATATATGAGAAAAAAGTAGTACCTTTGCACGATTTTTGTACACAAAGAGATGAAACGAATTATGCAACAAGACAAGTGGATGAAACTATGTAGGCGCCTATTATTGGTGTTGTTGATGATGCCGTTGTTGTCTTTCACTGTGGTGATTGATGCTGGGCATGGAGGACATGATACAGGGGCAGTGGGATTGAAAATGGGTGTTCAGGAGAAGAACCTCAATCTAGCTGTAGCGAAGCAATTAGGTGCGAAAATACGGGAAAAATACCCTAACGTGAAGGTCGTACTCACACGTGAAACGGATATCTTTTTACCCCTGCAAGAACGAGCAGATATAGCAAATAAGAATCACGCTGATTTGTTTATTAGTATTCATACAAATGCAGCCGAAAACCGTAATGCATGTGGTGCTGAAACGTTTATTTTGGGTACTGAACGCATGGAAGATAATTTGGATGTAGCGATGCGTGAAAATGCAGTGATGAAATTGGAAAAAGACCAAACTGTATATCAAGGATTTGACCCTAATTCGGTGGAGAGCTATATTCTCTTTGAACTCATGCAAAACGAATATATGGATAATAGTTTGCAATTTGCGGAGCTCGTACAGAATCAGTTTGTAGGAACGTTGCAACGCGCCAATCGTGGCGTTCGACAAGCTGCTTTTTGGGTACTATTAAAATCAGCCTGTCCAAGTGTGTTGGTAGAGATGGGCTTTTTGAGCAATGCTGCCGAAGAGAAATGGTTGGCTAGTGCAGAGGGAAAAAATGGAATAGTAAACGGCATCTTTGATGCATTTCAAAAATATTATAACCAATGAAATACTCAAGAGAATTAAAAGTCGGGATATTGGCCATCGTATGTATGGTTGTTTTGTACTTTGGGTTTAATTTTCTCAAGGGAATCAATATCTTTTCACCAACTAAAGTGTATGTGGGTCAGTTTGAGCGAGCTAATGGATTGACAGAGCAAGCTCCAGTATATATAAAAGGGTATAAGGTTGGATTGGTAGAAAGCGTACAATACGATTTTATGTGTCATCCAGCATTTGTAGTTCACGTATCAATCGATAAGGATATAGTTTTACCTCGCGGTACGCAGATGGCCTTGATTGCAGATGGCTTGTTGGGCGGTGGAGCAATCGAATTGCAGTTGCCCATGCTGACTAATCGCGCTGTACCTTATCAAGATGGTGATACATTGCCAACGCAGATTGTACCTGGTCTGATGGATAATTTGCAGACGGGATTGTTGGCACAGGTGGATAGTTTGCTAGCTGAAGCTAATACCTTGCTTGCTGCGTTGAATAATGAGCTGGGTGAGGGTAGTTTGTATGTTACCCTGCAAAATATGGAACAAATAACGAACGATTTTAGGGTTAGCAGTAAAGATATTCGAAAATTGACACATAATCAATTGCCGATTATTATAAATAAGGTAGATTCAACGATGGTAGGTTTACAATCCATTGTTGCGGATGTGCATGAGGCGGATATCCAGCATACTATTCAATCGTTGGATTCTACTATTCAATCCGTACATGCTATTTTGCATTCTACGGATGGAACGTTAGGCTTGTTGCTGAATGACAAAACGGTACATGACAATATCAATTCAACGCTCAAAAATCTAGATGAAGCGGTTTTGAATATAGATACAATCGTTATGTCTATAAAAGCACGTCCTTTTATTCAAAAGAAATTGCCTAAAAAGAAGTAATTTTTTGAAATTCTAATTTGTAAAAAATATTATAAAGTCCCTAACAAGTTACAATTCACTTTGTTAGGGATTTTTTGTGAAACATGGTTATGTGGAACAAGAACGGAAAGAAGTTGTGAGTTTCAGTGAGTTAGATGTTGATAAACTTTGTAAAGTGAAGAAAATCAATTGTGTGCGGTTAAGTGGTTGAATTTTTGTAGAATAGAGAAGATATGAATATTACAAAATATTGATAATTTGCTCATGTGAAAAAAATGTAGTACCTTTGCACTCGATTTCGAAAAGGAGTCGCTTTTTTTTGTCCTTTTTGAACGCTATTTATACACTCCATGCAGCAAGATTTTAACATATTGTGGTCTCAGTGCCAACAGATTCTGCGCGATAACTTGTCGCAGAGTGCATACCAAACTTGGTTTGCGCCAGTTAGTGCATTGCAGTACGAGAATAATGTATTGATCTTGCAGGTGAAGAGTCAGTTTATAGTAGAATATATTGAGGAAAATTATCTAGATTTGCTCTCACGCGTATTGAGAAAGGTATTTGGTCCTACTATACAGTTGGAATATCGTATTATGGTAGCGGGTAGTAGCATTGACGTACCTAGCGAGCCATTGCGTGAACCTCATATTCGTTCTCGTGCGGAGGCTTTTGCACCAGAAAAAGAGCGTGTGAATACATGGGAAAGCCAATTGAATCCTCAATATACTTTTGATAATTTCATCAAGGGAGAACCTAATAAGTTGGCTCGTGCCGCTGCAGTAGAGATTGCTAAAAATCCTGGAAAGACCATATTCAATCCTCTCTTCTTGTTTGGTGGTAGTGGAGTAGGTAAAACCCACTTGGCTTATGCAATAGGCAATGAAGTATGCCGTTTGAATCCTGATGCGCGTGTGCTATACGTGACTGCTAATATGTTCAAATTGCAATTCCAAGATGCTGTGAACCGCAATCAAGTACCTGATTTCTTGATGTTCTATCAGTCGGTGGATGTGCTGATCGTGGATGATATACAATACTTCTCGGATTTGAAGGGTACGCAAGATACTTTCTTCCAGATATTCAACTATCTGCAACAGAGCCATAAACAGCTGATTTTGACTTCCGACCGCAGTCCAATGGAGTTGCGTGGTATTCAGGATCGTCTGCTCTCTCGTTTCAAGTGGGGATTAGCGGCTGAGATTACGCGTCCAGACTATCCATTGCGTAGAGATATTTTGCAGTATCATATAAAGCGCGATGGCATAAAATTGAGCGAAGACATAATTGAGTATATCGCATCTAATGTGTCGGATAACGTGCGTGATTTGGAAGGTGTTTTAGCGAGTTTATTAGCATATTCCACTCTTACGGATAGTCCCGTAAACTTGGCGTTGGCAGAGACCGTGGTGGGACGATTGGTAGAATTGCATCCTAAGACCTATTTGCCTGCGGATATAATCAGTGCAGTATGTCATTGCCTGAAAATGCCAGAGACAGTTATTACAGCGCGTACGCGTCAACGTGAAGCGGTCAAAGCGCGTAATATTGTGATGTATTTGGTAAAAAAATTCACAGATTGTTCGTTGGCAGAAATCGGTAAGTATGTCCATCGTGACCATGCTACTGTAGCACACTCGTTAAATACGATGGACGATCAAATGAGTTATGATGCAGTGCTTCGCCAAGAGGTGGCTACGATAGAAAGACATTTAGGAAGATAAATAAAATATCAGAATAAGAGCACCCTACATATTATACATGTAGGGTGTTTTTTTATACTGTTTTTTGTGGAAATATTTGTGTGATTGCAAAAAAAGTAGTAACTTTGCACGCTAATTTTTAAATATATTGTAATTTGAAAAACAATAAGATATGAAACGAACGTTACTATTTGTTCTGTGCAGTTTCTTCGCGTTGGCGATGGCTGCGAAAGATGTTACGCCTGCGGCTTCATTGCCTGCGTATTATGCTAAAATTGATGGCAAGTCTGCTAAATCACTATTCGATGCAGTACACGAAGTGGTTAAAGTAGGATATTCATCCTTAGGCTACGATGGATTGTGGGGGGCATATCAACATACGGATTTGCGTGATAATGGCAAAATATGGGATATGTACAGTGATTGTAGTTGGACATATAAATCAGACCAATGTGGTAGTTATAGTAGTGAGTGCGATTGCTACAATCGCGAGCACTCTATTCCTAAATCTTGGTATGGTGATACCAAGAGTGGTCCTGGTTGCGATATTTTCCATCTTGTACCTACTGATGGTAAGGTGAATGGTATGCGTAGCAATTATGCTTTTGGTGAGGTGTCAAGTGCAAGTTATACATTTGATGGTGCTAAGTTAGGTAGCTCTAAGAGTATTACTATCACGAATGGAAACACTATTGCTGGCAATGAGGGTACTTCTATTTCATGTTCTGCTTCTAAAGTGTTTGAGCCTCGCGACGAATACAAAGGTGACTTTGCCCGTGGTTACTTTGGCGCTATGATTAGATGGGCTGGAGATCACCAATCATTTACAGATGGTGATGGAGGCAAGATTTTCTCGTCTAGTTATGCCGCAGGCTCTTTTGGCCTGACCAAATATGGTGTGGCACTCCTAATGAAATGGCATCGCCAAGATCCTGTGTCACAAAAGGAGATTGACCGTAACAATGGTATTCAACAAACGCAAGGTAACCGCAACCCATTTATTGACTATCCTTATTTGGCAGAGTTTATCTGGGGCGAAAAAGCGGGTCAAACACTAGAATTGGACGACCTAATTACAGCATACGACTCCCGTTTTGTGCTTGGTGAGAGCAATGGTTATCTCAAGGGGGGCAGTACGGTTGATCCTGAAACCAAATGTACTGTAACATGGCTTGTGAATGGCGAAGTATATACTGCTGGTAATCCTACTATATCTGTAAACAAGGGTGGAGTAGTGACTGTATTGCCCACTGCACCTAAATCCTGCGATGAGATTAGTAATCAGTTTGTTGGCTGGAGCGAAGAGGCTATCAAAGGCACAACCGATGATGTGCCATCTGATTTGTTCTCTACCGCCGATGATGCACCCGATATTATGCAAAACACTACTTTCCATGCTGTATTCGCTCAATTAAGCGAAGATATGGCTCCATCTGGTGATCCTATGACATATCTATTAACGATGGATGATACTGAAGAGTGGACATTGTCGGGATTAATTAAAGACTCAAAGCATTGGAGAATGGTTACTAATTCGTATATTGAATTGCAAGAAGAAATAGACGCGAGTAAGATTAGTGATATTCTAATTAAGATGCGTACTTATGGTGGTGCTAGTTATAACACAATTGAATTCAAGATTGGCAGTACTAAAGTAGGTGAATTAGTAGCATCAAACAAAACACTAAATGACTATATTTGGACCGCAACCACAACCGTATCTGCAGTAGGAAAATTGCGTTTTACAAGCACAAAGAACACGTCAGAATATGGCCCCGCTTTAAGTCGTATTGAGGTCAATATGAATGCGCCAAGTTATACCTACACCTACTCCCGCTATATCACCTCTTGTGCGGGAACAGCTGTAGAGAACGTTACTGAACCCGAAAATAAAGTTGGCAACAAGATTATTCGAGATGGTCAGCTCCTTATTGAGTACAACGGCGTGTATTACAATGTCTTAGGAGTACAACTCTAAACCACTCTACAACAACTCTAACATGAAAATAGTAGAAGAAATACGCGCCCTTTGCCAAGAGAAGAACGCCATTATCATGGCGCACTACTACCAACGCCCTGAGATTCAGGATGTGGCAGACTTTGTGGGCGATTCGCTGGCATTGGCACAAGTGGCAGCGAAGACCGATGCCGACATCATCGTGATGTGTGGTGTGCACTTCATGGCAGAAACGGCAAAGATTCTCTGCCCTGACAAGAAAGTGCTGATTCCTGCTCCAGAAGCAGGCTGCTCGTTGGCAGATAGCTGCAAGGCGGCTGACCTCGCTGCATGGAAAGCTGCTCACCCTGACCATATGGTGGTGTCGTATGTCAATACCAGTGCTGCGGTCAAGGCATTGACCGATGTGGTGGTAACCAGCAGCAATGCACTGAAGATCGTGAAGCAATTGCCAGAAGATAAGCCTATACTTTTTGGTCCAGACCAAAACTTGGGTGGCTATATCAATCGTATGACGGGTCGCAAGATGGAGCTATGGAATGGCGGTTGCCATGTGCATGCACGTTTCTCTGAGGAGGCGTTGCTTGCGCTCAAAGAGCAATATCCTAATGCCAAAGTGCTTGCTCACCCTGAGTGTAAACAGACAATCTTGCAGCATGCTGATGTCATTGGTTCTACCCAAGCATTGTTGGACTATGCCAAGAAATCAGTTCAATCTCTCCCCCTCCAGGGGGAGTCGGAGGGGGCTTCTTTTATAATTGCCACCGAAAGCGGTATCCTACACGAGATGCAGAAGGCATGTCCAGAAGTGGAGTTTATTCCTGTACCAGCCGAAGAAGATAATTCAAAATTATCATGCAACGAATGCGAATACATGCGTATGTGCACGCTCGAAAATCTTCGCGATTGTTTGCTCAACGAACGTAACGAAATACTAGTAGATGAGGATATTGCTCAAGATGCTATCCGTCCTATCCAACGCATGTTGGAGATGAGTTGATTGTTGCGTACATTATATTATACAACAAGAGCGGCATTGCGTGCCGCTCTTGTTATGTCCATAGGAAGTGTTGGATTTAGTAGCAGGCATGCCCAGCTCGGCGATAATACTCAGCAAAGGTACTGCTTTTTTTGAAAACACGCAAGTATTCGACACATTTTTTATACATAGAATGAAGAAGTGCCTTGAATGTGTTCCACTCGCACCGCACAATATACGCACTATTACCGCACAATAAGCGCACAATTCCTTTCACTTCCGTGGAGGTGATAAAAGAAATTTATTTCTGATTTTTCATATGATTTTTTATAAGAAAAATACTCTCACACGCTATCAAATAGCGGTGAGAGTATTAAGAGCATAAACTATATACTCTATTCCATATTATTCTTCCTCGGCTACCAAACGGAAGAAAGCACTAATTTCTTTCTCTTCAATGATAGAACTAACATTGAATTTTTTGGATTGACTATAATAACCAGTCTTTTCGCACTTGATTTCAATTTGCACATTACCTGCATTATTATAGGTTAATCCCTTAATATCAAATACTTCTGTTGTTTCGTATGGAGTGGTTTGTAAATACTTGTAGTTTTGATTCTTTACCTCTGGAGTAGAAGAAATCACGCGCCAGAAAATATCTGCACCTTGTGGGCGGGAATTTACATCCCAGTGAATAGTCAAATGTTCTAATGCGGTATTACCTTCTCCAGTTACTTGCTTGTTTGGCTCTTGTTTAGGAGAACTTGCACGGTGCAAGAAGAAAGCAATACGATCCCAATCAATATCTTTTAATGCTTCAGTGTATGCTTGATTGAGAACTTGGTTGGCAATCTCTTTAGAATATGCACTGCCCGACATGTTGTAACGACCTGCTACCTCTACTGTAGGATAAACCAAAGTGCGATTGTGATCAAGTACTTTTACGCTCATCATCACAGTTGCGTTCCAACCTATTCCAGACAAGTAATCTACATGGAACTCTGTCAAAGAAACTTCCATCCAGTAGTCTGTTGAAGGGTCAGCATCCAAATTGAATCCCATAGTACGCATATAGCGACGCATACTTTCGGATACAAATGAACCAACTGATGGATTAGCACTAAATTGTGGTAGCGAAATCGTACTTGCATCATACACATGAACCAATGCCATTTTTGCACGAGCGTCAGCTACATTCAAACGAATTCCATAATCCATATTCGCATATTTATCAGGAATTGGATTTTCAGTAATAGCCAAATTAAGCATACCACTTGGAAGAGCAGGAGCCGCGCTTCTGCTGGAGCCACAAGAAGACATGATGATTAGTGCAATCATGCATGTCGTAATATTGAAGAACTTTTTCATATGTTGTATTATTTATCAGTATTAATTTTTATTACTTTAGCAGAAACGGTTGTTTTGAAGATGATGTTACGTCCTTCTTGTCCAACGTTTGTTGAAACGATGGGTTCGATTACGCCATCTCCTCCAGCTACTTTACAAGCGTTGATTAAGCGATAAGTAGCCACATTACGAGCTATTTGTTCGGGATTGATTGCGTCTGTTCCGCTTGCGTTGGCATAATCATTTGTTAAGAATCCATAACGAGCAATGCCTGTACATTTGGTATATATCCATTTTTCTTTACCATCCTCTTTTTCTTTTAGAAATGTAATAGAAAAGTCGTCATTAGCCTCTTTGACGACGATAGAGCGCACGTTTTGGCTATATATCACAGAAGCTTCAGCAGTAATGGTGTTAAGGATTTTGTAATCCTCACGTTCCAAGTTCAATTCACTTAAACGAACTGAATTAACTGTGTTAATAGCCGTTGGAACAATGGCAGAAGGGACACTACATGCCGTAAAAAAGATAGCACATGTAGCAATCATAAAAATAAAACTTTTTTTCATAATAAATAAATTTAATTGTTTCTGCCTACTCTTCATCGGATTTTCGGCTGCCTCCGTTTGTTATTTAGTTGCTTGTTTAACAATTTTAGAGGCATACAAAAAAAGCGTGAAACTTGCTCTTGCCAGTTCCACCTTTTGAGGCTCTCGCATTGCCTAATCTCATAGAACTGACAACGCGAAGCCCACGCCGAATATAAACATTCTCCGTGCTACATAGTTAAGGTACGCGTGTGCGCATACGTATATACGCAAAAGACGTACCATAACAGGCACAAGAGGGATAATCTACATCCCGTAGGACATCTATCGTTGCTAAGTCCTGATGAGATTTTGAAAGTTGCGAGATTTCAAAAGGTCAGAACAGAGCGCTAATAAACGCCTTTTTAATATGTCTGCAAAACCCTCCGATGATGTGCAGACATCCTTTCGTTGGGTTTCGGGTGCAAAGGTACAACAAAAATCGCATTCCTGCAAGAGAAATGCGATTTTTATTATTGAACGCAGTATTTTTAGTATAAAAGATAGTGGAAGTGCGGTGCACACTATCACACTATCACATAAAAAAATGTGTCGATGGTCTATTGGTGGCAATAGACTACCAACTCAGTTTATCCAAAGCAGTGCGGACACGGCGGAGCGTTTCCTCTTTGCCCAGCACGTCGGTGATGTTCCAGATATGTGGACCACGAGCAGCACCGACCAAACAGATACGGAAAGCATTCATCACAATACCTACGCCATATTCCTTCTCAGCAATCCATGGCATAATCAGATTATCCAATCCCTCTGCTGACCAGTCATCATGTGCCTCCAACAAAGCAAGCATCTCGGTCATGTGCTTAGGTGAGTCCTCTTTCCAACGCTTCTTCAAGGACTTCTCGTCGTACTCCTCAGGTGCGACAAAGAAGAAATTGACTTGCTCCCACAATTCGCTCACGAAATTTACGCGGTCTTTCGTCAAACCTATCACTTTCGACACGGTCTCAAGTGATGGTTTAGTGTTTAGTGTTGAGAGTTTAGTGTCTAGAATAGGCATAAACTGCTCGGCGAGCTCTTGGTTGCTACGGAGTTGGAGGTATTGGTGGTTGAACCACTTGCCTTTCTCATAATCGAACTTCGCACCTGACTTGCTCACGCGCTCCAATGAGAACTGCTCAATGAGTTCTTGCATGGTGTACATTTCTTGGTCGCCCGTAGCATGCCAACCAAGCAAAGCCAGGAAATTAATCACTGCCTCTGGATAATAGCCCTCCTCGCGGTAACCCGATGATACAGAGCCATCTTTCTGATTGTGGAACTCCAATGGGAACA
>JAZNPR010000062.1:0-13035 GCA_045589755.1 Paludibacteraceae bacterium | reverse complement strand
CTTCTTTCCAACCTGTGCAGTCGGTTGATGCCAGTTGGTTTGCGAAGATAGGTGACGCCATCAGTATGGCTGTCACAAGAGTTGTGTACATTCGTTTCATTGTTGTATTCTGTTTAGTTGTTAATTTCTGTTTGGAGGTTAGAGGTTAGAGGCTAAAGGCTAGAGGTTAGAGGCTAAAGGCTGGAATATGCGGCTTCGCCGCTACCCTCGCATTATTGCCTCATCACCTTATCACCTAATTGCCTTATCGCCTCATTGCCTAATGCAATATCTTATGCACCTCATTCTCGCCTGTGATGACATATACGCCTGCGGTTGGTAGGAGGACATCTACGGCGGTTTGTACCATGCCCGAGTAGATGACAGCGCCAGTAGATGACATCACACGTATTTGCTGTGGCTGAGCCACGGCAATGTTGATACCCTCCACTGTCGAAGTAATAAAGAGGTCATTACCACCACCTACGGTTGGGATGTTGCCGCCTGTTGTAGTTCCTTGATTTTCGTCACCACTTCCATCTGGATTTGCGTCGTAGATGATTTTACCCTCACGTGTTATCATTTTTGCTCTTGCTGCACTTCCATTTAGAAGGAATGTGGTAGTTGGTGTAAGTGTAGGATACTTCTTTGTATCATTATCTATTTCTAATGGCAGATAACTTTCATAGTATGTATCCGAGATGTATTCATACACCTGATCAGCATTAGCATATTCGTTGACATCCATCAGCGTAAATGTACTATTACCAGTCAGAATAGCCTGAGTAGGATCAGTAGGATGCTTATCAAACAGCCATGGATTGTCCTCCACTTTATTAGGAGCAACGTAGTTAGAACCTTTAATTACGTGTGGTTGGGTTTGAGTAGCCTTGGTACTTTGGAAGATAAGGAACTTGCCTGACCAATAATCCCAATAATCACGAGTTTTTAGCACTGGAAGACCAAACTCATCGACTACGATATTGTTATCTTCATCTAATTCAACATCGCAACCAAGACAATATGGGAATAGCAGGGAGTATGTTTCACCAGCTCTCATCAGCGGTTGTCCATTTTGTTTAGCAGGAACAATCTCCCATTGCGTATCAAATTGATCACTCTCAGTCTGATACCATGTATTCTTGTTGTGATATAGATAGAAATTAGATGATTGGAAGTTTGTGCCGTCATAGTGAGTTAATGGGTATTTACCACGCAGGTCATAAGTACCACTTGTATATAAACCATTCTCTACATCGGCCTTGTTCTTTGCCCAACCTATATAACTCTTGTATATATCTTCGAAACTTCGTTTGTCATCACCAATAGCCATTGCTACACCAAAGAAGGCAGCAAAGTCTGCATTGTGTTTTGCTTGATAGCGCAACGTTGCCTGCATATTACTCTCACCTGGTTTCTTACCGGTAGGATTGCTGAAATAGTTCACTATTTCCGTCTCTGAATATGCCTCTACCACCCAAATTGTATCCACATCAAATGGCATCGTGAAGTTCATCCACTTGTCTGCTTGCGCAGTAGTAATGTAGTAGAGATAATTGGTTACGGTGTAGTCCTCCTCACTAAAAACACGATATTGCGCTGAGTCACCTACGTGTATTGGTGGCAGATATTGATACTTCAGCGAGTCTGGCAACTGACCAGTTGGGTCAACGACAGGTGCTTTGTAATTATAAGTAAACTTATCATTTCCCTGCGAATCTACTCCTATCTTAGTACGATCGCTAATTACACTATAAATATTATCATCCAATTGGCAGTAGAGCAAATTCGTCACTTCTTCGTTGAATTCCACTGATACGTCTCCACCGACACGGCCTGTAATACCAAATGCACCCGCCTCAATCTCCGTCATACATGCTTTCCAACCTGTCAGTTGTTTATCCTGCTCTGGTGATACGCCAGGGACTACGCCTGCAGGCACCCAAAATGACAGGTTACCATTAGCATCAGGTGATATACTATGGAGACCATATTCACCATTAGGATAGTTTTCATAATAATCAAGTAGTTTTTGCCCTGTACTTTGAATTGTCAAATCTCCAGGGAAAGAGGTTGGTGTAACTAAGTAGCAAGGATCGGTGAATGTCGCATCTCCAACAAGATTCCATTCTCCATCCTCCATCACATATTTATTATTCTCAAAGATTACCTCATATCCATTTTGGTAATTAACAACATCTTCAGGTAGTGCCTCTACTACACACCTATAGTCATATCCTTGATCGGAGGCAGTATTGTTATACACATATCTACCGAGTAGTTGTCCTGAAGGGGCATCTTTAGGTGCGCCACCTTTAGAGGTCACATGGTTACAAGCACGCATCATGCAGTGTGAACCACCATAGACGTAAGTTTTAGTCGGTGTACGAAGACAAGAGGTAGTTGCTAATTCTACTATCGAATCGTTACCTTGTTGATCTTTCAGCGTTTCGGTATCCATCAGGTAGAAACTACGATATGCTGCATCCACTTTCATTGGTAATACGGTAGTTGTACCATCGTAGAAATTCACCGTACCACCCACATCATCCGTACCAATACCATATGCCATTTGTATTTTCACATTACCCATTAAGCCAGAACGATAAGAGATAGCCAATGTGGTTTTGTAGTTTGGGCTACCTACTTGCGCATTCTGCAACTGGATTTGTCCACCACGGAAATTCACAATTGTATTCGCATTTCCAAGGTCTATAGATGGTGCATTATTCGCTTGTTTTTGTAGGCTGAGGAAGCCATTTGTATGATCGCTAAGTGTGCTTGACAGAGGCCATAAATCATCAAAATCCAACGTTGTCCTAGCCGTTTGGAAATGGTTAGCTGCGCCTAATCGTACTTGCACTGGCGAAGAAATTTGTGTAGCCTTTGCCATTCCAAGGAAAGTATAATAGCAACCAAAATTACTCTTGAGAACATTATGTCCCCTTGTGTGGATTGCTACGTTAAACGAATTGGTATTACCCTGTTGTGGGTTTGCGTTTTCGAATACAAGTACAGCACCAGATCCTTTTACCATATCTTCGGTGAAGTCCGGAGAATCTTCACCCGTTTTTGACGTATTATGTCCCGATAGACTCTTTGTACGGCTATACAAATGACAATCTTCTAGATAAATATGTACTTGGTCATTCACATCTCCACGGAAATACCATACACCCTCATCGTCTTTTGTACTACCTGTTGTAGCATATGGGCAGAAGCCCGTCATATAGAAACTAAGCGGTTCTCCATTTTTTGGTTGGATAGCATAGTATTTAACTCCTCCAACAACGAACTCTGTAAAGTGCGTAATTTCCGACAAGTCTGCCTTGTATGGACTATTCGCATCCTCGACAGCTTGAACATACCTATAACTCTTTCCGTCAATTCCTCGCTCGTATATATAATATGGCGTCTTGGCATTGGAACCTGCGGTAGAAGTAGGGCGAGTGATAGTCCGTGAGCCATCCTTAGTGGTAGTCTCACCGTAGATAACCACATAATTGAATAGCGCATTACCATTGACATCGAACGCATTTTTGATATTTACTTCGTGATATGGATATGCATCAAATACTTTATTATCACCTGTTGCACCGACAAGGGTATAAGAATTAGGTGTTGGTCTTCCTTCAGCAACTCCATCGGGTACACCCGTCCAGATACCTGTATTGGCCTCTGCGAGGGTAATGGCATCCTTTTTACCGACAAGACGCACGGTTGCCATCACTTTGTTATCCTGGTCTGGATTGATAATTTTGATATAACCTTCATTTACAAGGTTTTCACCTATCCACTCTACTTTGATGGTTATATCTCCCTCTTCGTTCATCTTCATTTTCGTAGGGTAGTCTGAAGTAGAAATTACATCTGCATTCGTCAATGCAGTCCAATTAGATACATCTCCGTGCAGTATACGGAATTCGGAAGTATTGTCTAACACTAACTGCATTCTTGGTAAGTTCATTACGTGAATATCAAATGTAGCAGATGGAGTTGCTTGATCATTGGCTTTAGCGATTTCCACTTCTGCTGGTGCAGTAGCACTAGGGAATCCTTCAATAACAACATTCTGGATTGTTACTTCGGAAGGCTCTGTACCAACATAGGAAACACGCACAAACTTAGAAGTATGATTGATTGGCTGTGTTATCGTATTGATTCCATTGTTGCTAGTGATAACTCTGGTTTCGGTATTGGTAGGAGTCCACTCTACTCCCTCTGTAGTTTCAACACCTTCCTCAATCGTCCAATCAGTTGTCAGTGATTGGAATCGAACATGCGCTGGTAATCCATGATAACCAAATGCTACTCGACGATTAGCATCTACATGACTACCCTTGTTCATAAAGACAACAGTTTGGTTTTCAGCATCCCATTTTGCGTATTCAGACTCATGCAAATAGAGGTGGTAGTATTCTGCTTCATCGTACCCATTCACATTGTCCACATCGTCATCTGATATCCACAATGCAGACTGCATTGGCAGTGGTTTAGGGAAGTTGAAGGTAGCCAATGTTACTGTAGCAGTAGCGTTATCAGTAGTTTGTTTAGCAGTCAATGTAAAGCCATCATTAAGTTCTGCCACATCTTGACCACCACTGAGGGTAACCGTAGTTTGGTAGTATGGATTCTTTAAGCCACCAATATTATTAGAAGAGTTGGTAGCGACATTCCACCCAGCAGGTCCAACAATTTGGATATTGCTGGGTTCAGCAGCATGTGTCAAGACGATAGAAGTACTGCGAACGACACCTCCTTCCACAGGTACGTACAATTTCTTTGTTTCTGCATGAATAGCGAATGGGTTGATACACAAATCTGTTATATATCCATAACCTTCACCAACTGCTTTGATATATTGAATTTGAATGTATCTAGAAGATGGCGTTAGTGGTATAGTTACTTCTTCTGCACTTGGTAGTTGTGTCCACCACATCATCTCTGACCATGCCTTTCCATCTTTCGATTCTTGTATAGCCCAATGTCCACTGCCATGAGGTGTAAAGGTGAGTGTACCTGGCATACTAGCAAATTGAGCAGTCCAAACAGCAGGTGCTTCTGTGCTTGCAAATTGAATTTGTGCATTGTCATATGCGACATTGCTCATATTGGCAGTAAGCAATCTAAAATCTGTTTCAGTAGAAGCACAAGACACCTCTGTTAATGGGCGTGGATTAGCTACGACCATGAAGATTTTTTCGAGAAGCGGTTCCGTTATACCCTCATATGCACTAGATGATTGCTGAGAAACCTTAACTTTCAACTGACCAACTCCTATTGGTGTGAATGTATAGTTGCTGTTTGGCAGAGTAGGATCTATAGGTGTTATTTCAGCGACATCACTTGGTATATCCGTGCCGACTTGCTCGGTTGTTACCGTAATTTGTTCTGGAGAGTTGATACCTCTCAACAATTCGAAAGGTTCGGTATTGATAGTAATCGTTCCTACATTATTGAAGTCCAGGGTATTTGCAATTTTCATAGCATAGCCCACCAGCGTCACTGTATGTACTTTTTGTAGCACCGTTGCAGGGTCATTCTCATCGGTGTAAGTAGCAGTGAGCGTAAGAGTCGCCTTTTTCTGTCCTTCGGTAGTAGGTTTAAAGATTACCCTAGCCCCTGAAAGCATATTGCCTTCGCCTTCGCCAAATTTAAATGCAAATTGGTTAGAATTACCACCTGTTATGTTAGCCGTCCATTCGAGATTTACCTCATCGTCTTCTGAAAGTGTCGTTACATTCTTTTCAGCAGGTTGAATTGGCAATGCAGTAGGATTTTCCTCTCCCACACGTCCATAGATATTCAATGCCGTAGGAGCTGTAAAGATTGGTGTATAATCTTCTTTGGCAACAATTGGCATTGTTAGCGTGCGAATATAATCTGCATTCTTGGTATAAGTGATGGTTAAATCCGCAGTATAGATACCATGTTCATCTTGAGTCTCATAGGTGAATGGTATCTTGAGTTTACCATCGATAATAGCCACATTCTGTTTGTCCAACGTTACATTCCCTACACTTTCTGGGATTTCGAAATTTGCTGGACTATAAGTTAGTCCATCAATAGATTCGAGTGTTGCTAATAGATATCCAGTCACGTTTGCATTAGGTAAAGTGACAATGATGGAATCTATTTCATTATTCTCGCTATCATAGAGTTTTATACCTGTGATACCTGCTTCTGGTAAACGCCATGTACCATCATATTGGTAATAGGTATAGGAATCATACTCTACTCCACTAGGTTCAAGTACTGGTGTATAAGCAGTAGCCGCACCTACACTTCTATCATTATGTAATAGTAAGTAGTCTGTTATTTCTATTTTCTGAGCTTTAGCTCCTTGTTTCCACTGATACGTATATTCATCTGTTCCCACATTATACACGTTTATCTTTCCGCTTCCCTCCGATGTAATATCTGCACCACCTTCTGGTTCTTCAGCATCCTCATGAGCAAAAGGACCCTTTACGGTATAAAGTTCACCTTTCACATTCATAACACCATTAACAACCAATTGAGCATCTAACAAATCCTCCTCATTACGTCCTTTTACAAATGCTCCTTTATCATTTTTATGTCCATATATGACACCTCCTGGACGTGCGTTATCTGGTATAGGAATCAGCAAACTATTACTAGCACCCCAATAACCTCCAGGATCAGAACTTGTTGTTTCTCTTAATTTTCTAGCACCTCTATCATAAATATAGACACGTACTTCCTCTTGAATATTAATAACCGCATCATCGTGCACACGCATGACAGCACCTGGCATCAAAGCCACATCGCATGTCACGTCAATAGTTGTATTCTTCACATCAACTTCCAAGTTGTTCTGGATAGGCATCACATAATCTTTGGAATTCACATTGGCCGCTGAAACTTTTAAGGACAGATTTCCAAGCTTCACTTTGGAAGCTGTGCCGTTACCATTGAATTCAAAATGAAGTCTGTCCGTATTTGGGTCATAATACTTGGTTAAACTCGTCTTCCCGCCTAGACCAAATAGACCAGATGTAGAAGAATAATTACCAACAAACTGCACATTAGCCAGACTATTTCCATAACTTGTTTCAATCAAAATGGATAAATATTCTGTGGCTCCTGCTTTCAGTGTTAATGGTACTTCACATGCTTGAACATAGTATTGTCCAGCGGGGAACACCCGCTGATTATTCCCGATTATTCCACCCAACAAGATTTCAGTACCACCACGCCAGTCGGTCATGTGAAATGGCTCATACACAGTAGTTAAAGAATCCATGATGACATGACTAGTATTATCACCCGTTATAAAACCAAAGCAGTACAATCCTCCCTTTTTAACTTCGATGTGACAATTTTTACCGAGGTGAATACGTCCATGATTCCAAACACCGACTCTTCTACTAGAAGTGGTTGTTGCAACTTTAGCATATACAGAGATATTACCATTTTCAGCAGTAATTGTAGTGTTATCCTCTACCGTCAATGTACAAAATGTACCAAAAGTTCCACTACTACCAAAATCTCCCTCCTTTAATCCAGCGACAATAGGTGTATATGTACTTTCACCAGGCACTAACAGTGTCACTCCATTACGGATAACATAATCGCCCTGCACCAATCGACCACCCTTGCGATTTCCTTCAACTGTAACAACTACCACTTGTCCCGAACCTAAAGCTGCAGCGCGGTCTAATGCCTTTTGCAAATCCACATATTTCACATTTGGTTCACTCTTGACAATGAATACAGCGCGGTCTATTGCAGTGAAAACAGGAGTAATCGATTCATCTCCTTTGAAAGTATGTGTCAAATTAGGCTCCACATACTCCGCTATAATGTTTTCTTCCGCATCTCGGATTATCCATCTATCAAATTGATACTTGGAAGCATCTTGAGGCGTTGGACTAAATGAGAAAGAGTAGTCAGTAGCAGTAATCATTTGCTTTACGATAGGCGATGTGGTTACACTAAATACTTGCGTACCTGTAGTACTTTGGGTATAAGTATAAGTACCTGTCAAGTCCTCTGCGGGATTGAGCGTAACGTACACGGGTTTCACATTCACCGTAAGATGCAACTCTGCGATTTGTGTGCCCCCCACGCTAATATAGATTGTTCCCTCCTGCGCATTGTTATCAGGCGTTACAATCAAAATCTGTTTTCCATCCTCATCTCCCAAAGAAGCCGAAAAATCACCATCAGAAGTCACAGTAACCGTACCCGTTGTGCCAAGCACAATACGGTAGTATTTTGTAGCTAATTCTGCACCAGAAATGTTTTCTTTATATTGTTGTATGCCATTCTCCATAGAATATGGCATAGCCAAGGCTGCCGTAATCTGATTATCCGCATCGTATTCCATCAGGTTAAATGGATCACGCTTATAGACTACATATACCTTGTGCTGAGCAGGGTTGTTCACATCCTCAGAGGTAGTGGTGACACCACATGCGTTATTTGTAGTCGCGTTATTGTAGCTTCCACTACTTGTCTTCCAACCATAGTAGGTATGACAGGGCGCTGCGGGAGTTGTTATATCCCAAATGTAGGATGCTTGTCTAATTTGTCCCTGATTATCTGCTAATTGTGAAAACACATTTGCATTCACAGTTGTACGCCTACCAATAGTGATTCCATCAGGTCCTCTGGTTGCTAATTGGAATGAAGGAGTGGCAGTAACCGTCAAATCATCGTTGATGATATTACCCGCTTGGTCAATTGTTATGACCTCATAATCGCTTGGTTGGTTATAAGCATAGAAAGTGCGAGCAATAAAAACAGGATAATAAGTTTGAATATCACTATCTGCATATGGGAAATCTTGAGCATCCGTGGCTTCTTGGTCTTGGCTTTGTTGCCAACCGTTCTCATTTGGATACTGACTACAAATTAACAACTCAGCATCCTCACCTGTGACATTTCCACTGGCATCAACCCAATGTTCAAAATAGCTACCAGGAAAAGCATCACAGTTTGCAACTAATGTTATATTATCATATCGCAAGGCTGTGTAGACATAGTTCTTCCCAATCGTTAATTCAGTTTTCAAATTGAGAGTTTTGACATCTGACGGTGTAAGATTTTCTTTTACTTCCAGACCCTCTATTTGGACTATTTTTTCGTAATTATTAGCATCTGTATTAGAATATCGATCAGTTTTCATGTATACAGTTCCTGAACCTGTAGACTTGGAACTATTGATATTTGCCTTGTATTCTGCATACCATTTTTGACCACTCTTGTCTGGCATAGCAAAAAATAACAGAGAATTCAACAACACGCACGACAAAAGAAATGTTCGTCTGGTGAAAACAATTAACTTCAATGTTTTACAAATAGAATTTATCATATGCATATTTTTTATAGTTAATATTTCTACATTTGAACCTGGGGATTATTATATAGCCCTATTAGT
Source organism: Paludibacteraceae bacterium (assembly GCA_045589755.1). Taxonomy (GTDB): domain Bacteria; phylum Bacteroidota; class Bacteroidia; order Bacteroidales; family Paludibacteraceae; genus Colicola. Next base: position 3,650 of record JAZNPR010000062.1, on the reverse strand, counting down.
TTAGACTGCTTGATAATAATTATCATCCACGCCAATACCATCACAATATGATTCCAATCCACTAAGACATGACCAAAAATGGTTGATGCAGTCATTGCTATACACCATATAGCCAACACTCCCACATATGGCAATGCCCAATACTTACGCCAATACCAACATATTAGAGGCAACGGGTTGAAAGGAATTAATAGCCAATTCCACGAAGTACAGCATAGGTCGGAAAAACAAATTAAGTAAGTCATTCCGCAACCAATAATTGTCTGCAAAGCCAATATCAGCCAATCAAAATATGGATGCCTCCAAAATAGATTGGCGATTGCTAATACAAGCAAAAGGATTGCCAACATCATTGGTGTAAACCATACATCAGCATACTTTGGTTCACCCGCTACCAAAACAATTGGTTCACTTGCTAAAAGCGGTTCTCCATTCACAGTCGCTTTTTGCCAAGCGCGAACCAAATCAGCAGGAATGAGAAGTTGTCTATCTCCAATCAAAGGTTGATCTACTTCGCTACCAGCTAGGAAACAAACATAAAAACGTACCCATAAAGCTTTTGTAGTATTTCTTTTTACCAAATCCCTTCCTGTAGGCGTATTTTCATATAATGATCTATCATATACGATAACCGTTTCTCCCAATGCCTCTTTTACAAAATCAACAATTGTAATTGCACAACCACGATGATAGTAATCGTATGGTAAATATATTCCTTCAGCAATGTGCTCATCCATTACGCGCCACAAATCACGTTTAACCTCAATAGGCAAATTAAGAATATACTCATACACTCCACGTCCAATTTTTTCATATCCTGCACAATATTTCTCAGTAGGAATAGCAAGAAGTCCCATCATCAATTTTCCTGCAAAAAATGATAAAATCTTTTCATTCTCGCTTTCTCCTTCATATGAAAAACAGTAATCCAAATTGTACATCGGACATTGTAAACGAATACAAGCATGTCCTAGGACTGAATATAACACCGTGCCTGGGTCTGAAATTATCAATGATGCAATAACAAAATCCTCTGCTGTGCGGTCCACATGGTCGTTGAAGACCATATCCACATACTGCCCCTCTGCATCCACAATCTGTGCGGATACGGAGAAGGTGCCTGCTACGAGGAGCAGGAGGGAGAGGAGTAATATGTTTAATCGTTTTTTCAAAACGCTTTTTGGTGTAAGGTGTAGAGTGTAAAGTGTAAAGGCGGGGGGCACTTTTCGTTACACTCAAAGTTATTTTATGTTGTCGCCCGAGGGCGGGGGGTTACTATAGTTGTTATAGTTGCGTTAGCCGGACTAGTAGTACTAGGGGGCGAGGGCACGAGAATTTGTATTTTGTTTGTTTCGGTAACGGACACAAAACAAACAAGTTCCTAATACAATGATTAAGAACTTGTAGAGTATATCGCGTTCGGCAACAAGGTCGCATTGACTGCTGACTTCGTCATCATTGAGGCGACTTGTGCCTCCGCTCTCCCCACTCAGCCACGAGCTTCGCGGGGGCCCCATCTTACATTGGAATCATTCTTCTTCTGTCACTAATGGCAATTCATCAGGCGGGGTAGTGAAATGCAATGCGCGCTTATTGGAAATAACCGTCGTTCCCAACTCATGCTCCAGTTGCTCACGAGCCACATGAGCGACATTCCCTCCTCGATGCGCAATCTCGGCATTCTCACGAAAACCCTGCGGATTCTCACGCTGACTCAACTCTGTAGCTGCTGCCTCTGCCAAACCATTGAGCATCAACTCCACATTGGTCATGTTATCACGCAAGTTCTCCTTGCGTAACCCCTTGTGTCGTTTATACTCGCGGGTAGTCATGCCACTCCACGCCTTGGAGATAATATCTGTCAGCGCTGCATAATCACGCTCCTCTTGCATACCGCCACGCTTCCATTCATCGGTCAATGCCTTACGAACCTCTATCGTCTTGATACGCTGGTTGATCCATGACTCTGAGTACCCCAATCGACGGTAGTCACGAATAGCCTGCTCAATGCTCTGCTCAGGGTCTTGCAACTGCTCCAATCGCTGGCGACCAACCTCAGCTAACCACAACTTGAATGGCTCAGCTTTCTTGCTCGGTATCGACTGAATAAGGCGCAATAACTGCTCTGTGGTAGCTACATCGGTGAGATATTTTTTACCATCAGAAGAGGGTAATTTCAGTTGTACGATTTTTTCGTACAACTCACTCCCTTCTGCTGCCAACTTACGTTTAAGATCGCTCCAATAGCGACGAGGAATGGCACTCTCTGTCAGTACTTGGATGACATCTACCACGGAGAAGAAGTATTGTTCTTTCTCCTCGTCCCACATGTAACGGATGTTTTGCCCTTCGAATAATTTGATTTCGCTTTGCTCCATATGTTTGTCTGTTTATGCTGCAAAGGTACTAAAAATTATTGACTTATGCAAATATTTGAGCAAAAATATATCACAAAAAATGATATATCTCTATACTCTACAAAATACGATATTTCAAAGATCACGTTTGCGGCGGAGCCGCTGTTTGGTGTAGGGTGTAGAGTGTAAAGTGTAAAGGCAGGGGCCTTCATCGCTTCGCTCTAAACTTTGTTTTGGTGTATAGCGTAGAGTGTAAAGTGTAAAGGCAGGGGGCACTTTTCGTTACACTCAAAGTTATTTTATGTTGTCGCCCGAGGGCGGGTGGTTGCTATAGTTGTTATAGTTGCGTTAGCCGGACTAGTAGCACTAGGGGGGGTGCCAGAGATACCAGGAGCCCGAAGGGGGGGGCTATAGGACAATAACAAAAAAACGGTAATTCCGTTTTTGTGGAATTACCGTTTACTATTTATAATGAACTATTTATTTAATAAATCATACTCTGAGGTATGATACGATGGATATACACCGCCTCATCTGTCATCGAATACAAGATTGCCATTCGTTCATAATTCAACCTACGGATAGGCGTGCCTAACTGGAAAGATAACTCTGGCACAATAGGAAACAAATCGGCATTCTGTTTCAACCACAAAATCCGCTGCTCCAAACCTGCAAGATAGCGTTTAGCGGTCAAAGGAGCACAACATTGCTGAACGATATAGTCGTTGAGATTAACGATATCATTATAGGCATCGGCACTATATCTAATCACGCGCATCATTCTGCCTCACGGATGTCGCTCATGCCATAGCGTTTACCCATATCAGCATATGCCATATCCCAAAATTCTTCGTGAGAATAATGGGCTTGGTTTTGCCAATTAGGATTGACCAATGGCTCCTCGTGCACGTGCACACCACCATCATAATTCACCTGCGCTTGCATATTCATAATAATTATCAATTACTTTTGTGCTGCAAAAGTACTATTTTTTTCTGATATACACAAGCAATGAGAGAAAAAAGTGCATTTTTTCTCATTTATTTGGTAATTCCACTATTTCAAAGATCGCTTTTTGCGGCGAAGCCGCTGTTTTGGTGTAGAGTGTAAGGTGTAAAGGCACGGGGCACTTTTCGTTACACTCAAAGTTATTTTATGTTGTCGCCCGAGGCGAGGTATTCTCGTCGTGCATGTGCGCAGGTGTGCGCACATGCACGTCACGCGAACATTATATATATTACTCCGTCAATGGCGCAATCACCAAACGAGCATCGGCATCGGTCAAGAAACGAA
>JAZNPR010000061.1:0-22524 GCA_045589755.1 Paludibacteraceae bacterium | reverse complement strand
GCCGGTCGCCACCAAAGTAAGCAAGCTTACTTCGTGCTGCCCCTCGACTTGCATGTGTTAGGCCTGTCGCTAGCGTTCATCCTGAGCCAGGATCAAACTCTTCGTTGTAAAAAGAAATTAATTTTTAGCTCAGAATAACCTTTTCTATTGTGTACTTATTAACGGGAACCGTATAATAAAAATCGTATTACACGTTTTCAGTTTCCCAATTGAGCATTACTGCTCTCTTGTACTACATTATTGCTTCAATCTCTCAAAGATCACTATGATTTTGCGCTTGATTTTCGTTTAGCGCGAAATCGGCTGCAAAGGTACTGCTTTTTTTTGGACTGACCAAATTTTCGAGTAACTTTTTTGCATTATTTTATCACTTTCTTTGTAAGTGGCTGATTCTCAGCATTACATTTTTCAGTGTGATTTTTGCCATTTTTGAAGTTCACTAACATCAGGCGCAAATCGGGTGCAAAGGTACTGCTTTTTTTCGGACTGACCAAATATTTTGGCAAAAAAAGTGTTATAAAACATCATTTTCTTTATAAGTATCTGAATATCAATATAGCGTTTTTTACGACACAAGCTCATTAGGGCATCATCATCGCCACTACTACACATATTCGCGCGCGCGATATAATATTGTACGCGTTCGCGCGCGTATGCAATAGTTGCGCATGTCATCACTTTAAGGTATATTAACATCCTATCTCTCATAGAGTTCCTTCTGTGGAGTATTCATAGAATATTCGTAGAGTATTCATGGGGTATTCATATGTATCGGGTATGTATCGGGTATGTGTCGGGTATGTATCGGGAATACATAGAAACAAATGAGTAGAATGAAGGTTTGATTAAGACTGAAAAAGTGATTTATTGGAAAACAAGAATGAAAATTTGCAAATATAAGAAAAAAATAGTACCTTTGCAGAGGATATTGGGTATGGGGTATTGGATATGGATATGGGATATGGGATATGGGATATGGGGTATTGTGTGAATGAGTATAAATTATAAATGATATGAAAGAGATTATTTCGACAGTAGAGGCACCTGCAGCGATTGGTGCTTACAGTCAAGCAGTTAAGGCAAACGGCATGTTGTTTGCCAGTGGACAATTAGGTATCGACCCAGCTACGGGCGAGTTTGCAGGCGCAGATTTTCGTAGCCAAGCCGAGCAAGCCGTAAAGAATGTGGCAGCCATCCTAAAAGCCGCAGGAACAGACGCAAGTCATGTAATCAAAACTACCGTTTTCTTAACCGACATGGCGAACTTCGCCGTTCTGAACGAGGTGTATTCTACCCTATTCACGGCTCCATTCCCTGCTCGTTCGGCTGTAGCCGTAGCCGCACTCCCAAAAGGCGGATTAGTGGAAATAGAAGTAATTGCCGTGTTATAAACGCGTTTTTTACACGAAAAAACAATCGCACAAATACAAATGTGCGATTTTTTTTGCATATATCCATTTTTTTTTTGTATCTTTGCGCCCAAATGCAATAAAAAACGATTTGATTATGAAAGGAATCATTTTAGCAGGTGGTAGTGCCACTCGTTTGTATCCGCTCAGCAAAGCGATTAGCAAACAAATTATGCCCGTATATGACAAGCCCATGATTTATTATCCTTTGTCAGCCCTCATGCGCGCAGGTATTCGTGAAGTACTCATCATCTCTACACCACGCGACTTGCCTATGTTTGAGGAACTATTGGGCGACGGCAGCCGTCTTGGCATGCGATTCGAATATAAAATCCAAGAAGTCCCCAACGGTTTGGCACAAGCATTCGTATTAGGCAAAGAGTTCCTGAACGGCGAACCCGGTTGCTTAATCTTAGGCGACAACATGTTCTACGGACAACACTTTGGTCAAATGCTTCGTGACGCCGTACATCAAGTAGAAAGTGGCAGTTGCGGTGCATGTATCTTCGGTTACGAAGTGCAAGACCCTACCGCATATGGTGTGGTAGAGTTCGACGAAACAGGCAAAGTATTGTCGCTGGAAGAGAAGCCAAAAGAGCCAAAGAGCAATTATGCCATCCCAGGTTTATATTTCTATGACTCAACCGTTTGCGATAAAGCAGCCGTACTTAAACCCAGCGCACGCGGCGAGTATGAGATTACCGATTTGAACAAAGTATATCTGGCAGAAGGTAAGTTGCAAGTGAAACTATTTGAGCGCGGTTTTGCATGGCTCGACACAGGCAACTGCGACAGTCTGCTGGATGCAGGCAACTTCATTGCCACCATTCAAAACCGTCAGGGTTTCTATGTGAGCTGCATCGAAGAAATCGCATGGCGTCAAGGCTGGATTAGCACAGACGACCTTCGCGCATTGGGCAAAGCGATGGAGAAAACACAATACGGACAATATCTGCTTCGCATAACGAAGTAAGGAGGCGATTGGTGATGGGCAATTGGCGATTGGGTATTGGTTATGGGCTATTGGTGATTGGCTATGGGCTATTGGCGATGGTGGGTTGTACGCAACAACCACAGCAAGTACGCCGATTGAGCGAGAAGCAGGCTCCCGACTCTGCCTTATTGGCACAAATAGAGTTTAACCAACACATGAGCCGCGCCGCCGACAATGCGTGTCGTGAATGGGTGCGACAAGATTCAAGTACCTACGCATTGGACGACTTTGGTTTTTGGTACACCAAGACGGTCAACCTAGATGCAGACTCATTGCAACAAGGCGAACAGGTGCTCATTCACCTGACGGTAGCAGAGCTCAATGGTCAACAACTGGCAGACGTCAAAGACATTTTTGCAGTCGGAACGAGCGATTTGCCATTATCAGTCAATCGGTGTCTGAAACAAATGAGCAGAGGCGAGCAAATGCGGATTATTGCACCCTGGTATGCCGCATACGGAACAGAAGGAACCCAACTAATCAAACCCTATACAAACTTAATCATCACATTGACAATTATTAACGAATGAAAACAACAACTAATCTGATATTCTTATTATTATTCGGAATCATCCTCATAGGATGTAGTAATACCTATTCCAACGCACTACAAGAAGAAGAGACATTAATCAAAAATTTCATCGAGCGCCAAGGAATAGAAGTCGTGACTGACAAACCCACTGAGTGGAAAGATAATGTCTATTGGAAAGTTCCTAATTACGACAACTATTATTTTCACCTAGTAGCTGTTGGAGACACCACAAAACCTGCAATGGAAGAAAAGGACATTGTCCTACTGCGTTACATTCAATACACCTTGGATGCGTATGCTGACACCATGCGTTTTTGGAACTCAGATGACCAACCAGAGCCAACCAACCTACAATACAAAGTCTCCACTGAGTCCTCTTGTATAGGCTGGCAAATTGCATTGGAACATATGCAATATTCTGGCGCTGAATGTAAGATTATCTGTCCTAGCAAACTGGGATTCATCGAACAAAACAGCAACGTCATTCCTCTTGGATACGATATGAAAATTAAAATTAAACGATTCTAATATTATGGCACTTGTAAAAAGTATTTCAGGCATTCGCGGCACTATCGGAGGTCGCGTTGCTGAGGGTTTGAGCCCAGTAGATGTTGTTCGTTTTGTAGCTGCTTATGCTACCCAACGCAAGGCTATGTTGCCTGACAACAAAACAATTGTAGTAGGTCGCGATGCTCGTCTAAGTGGCGAAATGGTTGACCAATTGGTATGCGGAACCCTGGTTGGTATGGGCTACAATGTAATCAATATCGGTCTCGCTACCACCCCAACCACCGAACTTGCTGTAACTGGCTTGAACGCAGCAGGTGGTATTATTCTCACCGCAAGCCACAACCCTAAACAATGGAACGCACTCAAATTGCTCAACGAGAAGGGCGAGTTTCTCAACGATATTGAAGGCAAAGAGGTATTGGCTATCGCAGAAGCAGAGGACTTCAATTTTGCAGAAGTGGATGACCTAGGCAAAATCACCCGCCGTGACTATCTGGAAGACCATGTGCGCGACGTGATGGCGCTCGAATTGGTGGACAAAGCGGCTATCGAGGCTAAGAACTATACCGTAGCTATTGACTGCGTAAACTCAGTAGGTGGACTAGCTATCCCAGCCATTTTGAAGGCGTTGGGTGTGAAAAACATCATTGAGCTCAACTGCGAGCCAACTGGTCATTTTGCTCACAATCCAGAGCCATTGCCACAAAACCTTACCGAGATTTCTAACCTCATGCGCGAGGGTAAAGCCGATGTTGGTTTCGTAGTAGATCCAGACGTGGACCGTTTGGCTATCATCTGTGAGAACGGCGATATGTTCGGCGAGGAATACACACTTGTTTCTGTGGCAGACTACGTATTGAGCAAGACCCCAGGTAATACTGTCAGCAACATGTCATCTACCCGCGCACTCAGCGATGTGACCGCTAAGCATGGCGGTTCGTACAGCGCCAGTGCCGTAGGCGAGGTGAACGTAACGACCGAAATGAAGCGCACCAACGCTGTGATTGGTGGAGAAGGCAATGGTGGTGTGATCTACCCAGCAAGCCACTATGGTCGCGATGCATTGGTAGGTATCGCATTGTTCCTCAGCAGCTTGGCACAAAAGGGTTGCAAGGTAAGCGAATTGCGCGCTACTTTCCCAGAATACTGTATCTCCAAGAACCGTATTGATCTCACGCCAGAAATCAATGTGGACAAGGTGCTTGAAGCTGTAAAAGAGAAATACGCTGGTGAGCGCATCAACGATAAGGACGGCGTGAAGATTGACTTTGCAGATGGTTGGGTACACCTGCGCAAGTCGAATACCGAGCCTATCATCCGCGTTTACTCAGAGGCTGCCACCATGGAGGAGGCTGATGCCTTGGCTAAGAAAGTCATCGATGTGGTTTGGGAAGTAGTAGGATAATGGAGATTCTCATTACCAACGATGACGGTTGGGGAGCCAAAGGTATCCTAACGTTAGTACGTATCTTGACCCAACTGGGGCACGTGACTGTCGTTGCCCCAGATGGGCCACGAAGCGGTATGAGTAATGCCATCACCGTGCAACAACCCATCTATCTTCGTCCACTCAACGACCCTCATTGGGGCAGCGAAGAATGGCATAAAAACGCCACAGTATATACCACCAACGGCACCCCCAGCGACTGCATAAAATTGGCACTAGACGTACTCTTCGAAGGCGATCCTGCACGTATAAACTTACTTGCCAGTGGTATCAATCACGGCTCTAATGCAGCTATCAACGTCATCTATTCAGGCACAATGGGCGCAGTCTTCGTAGGAGCAGAACACGGTATTCCCGCTATTGGTTACTCGATTGATGACCACAACCCCGATGCCGATTTCAGCCATATCGAGACCTATATCCTCGAACTAACGCGTCACCTGCTAGAAGAAGGTATGCCATACGGCGTATGCTACAATATCAATGCTCCCGTAGGCGAACTGCAAGGGGTGCGCTGGACACGCCAATGCCGCGGATTCTGGCAAAAAGAGATGGAAGAACGTGTGAATGAGCAGGGCGAGAAATACTATTGGCTAGCGGGAGAATTTGTCAACATGGAGCCCGAATCGGATGACACGGACATTTGGGCAATGAACAACCACTATATCAGTGTACAACCTTGTACAATAGATCAAACCGCCTACGCAGAGATTTGATAAATATTGGATTGGTATCCTCTTGGGACTGGTGTTACCAGCCGCAGTCGGATATATTTACATTGAGCGCTTCAATTTGTGGTACACGTTTGAGGCGTTCGATATGGATATGATGGGTCCCATTTTGGGCAAAATCATGCAAGTGGGTGTATTTCCCAACTTGGCACTGTTGTTTGTTTTCTATACCTTAGAAGTCTGGAAACTGGCGAAAGGCGTACTGATAGGTGCACTACCCTACCTCATTGCGAGTATCGCATTTATGGCATAACTCTCTAAACACAAAACAGTAGCTCGCTTGCGGGCATCCACTTAACAAGAGAAATATGAAATATTTTCTCATAGCAGGAGAGGCATCGGGCGACCTTCATGGGTCCAATCTGATGAAAGCGTTGCGGGCAAAAGACCCGCAAGCGGTTTTTGTTGGGTTGGGTGGCGACAAGATGCGCGCACAGGGCTGCGATATTCGTGTGGACTACCGCGACATGGCATATATGGGTTTTGTGGCGGTGATTGCCAACCTGCACAAAGTACGCCGAAACATGCGCACAGCACAACAAACGCTACTCGCGGAGCAACCCGATACACTCATTCTAATTGACTATCCATCATTCAACCTGCGCATCGCTAAGTTCTGCCACAAGCACCTGCCTAACACGCGAATCGTCTATTATATCCCACCGAAAATCTGGGCATGGAAAGAATGGCGCGTACACAATATCGCAAAGTACTGCGATGAAATTCTCGGTATATTCCCTTTCGAACCTACTTTTTATGCTAAGTATGGTTATAAATGTCACTATGTAGGCAATCCGACAGCGGACTGCATCAGAGAATTTAGAATTAAGAATTTAGAATTAAGAAGCTGCGAAAACGAATTCAAAATTCAAAATTCAAAATTCATCATCGCCCTATTGCCTGGCTCACGCCGTAGCGAGATCAAACGTTGTTTACCGATCATGTTGGATGCAGCAAGACGAGTAGCTGGTACTACATATCGTATTGTTGTCACTGCGGCGCCTGGCATTGAGGATACATTCTATCAACCCTATCTGACCAACGAAACGCTCACGCGCGACACATATACGCTCCTCGCACAGGCCAAAGCTGCTATTGTCAACTCAGGTACTGCCACACTGGAAACGGCACTCATTGGTTGCCCACAAACAGCGGTCTATCATGTAGCAGGAAGCAAGTATTTGGAATGGTTACTCAAACCTATACTATTCAAAATACAGCACTTTACATTGGTTAATATCATTTCTGGTAAAACAGTCATACAAGAGTTGGTCGGACAACGATTTACGAAGTCCAATATCGAAAAAGAGTTGCACAGACTACTCAACGACACCACCTATCGCCAAACGATGCTAACCCATTATGCAGAAGTGAGAAACACGCTTGGCGACCTATCCGCAGCAACCAATGCAGCCAATATAATTATCAATCAAACAATATAACTGGTTATGAAGAAAAATCTACTTTACATCGTCCTCGGTGCTTGTATCGGATTTATGTTTACAAGTTGCCAATCCAACAATGCACCAACCACCAATTACCCTGACAGTATCATCGGTTACTGGGAAAGTGCAAGTGAGAATCAAGATAAATGGTATGGCTTGGACATTATCGATGCCAACAATGCAGCATTTATCACCTATTATTCGCAAGACGATCCTACAGAGCAAACTATGTCCATCACCTATGATGCGACAACAGGCAAGGGACAACTGTCTGGCGAGAGAAAGATAACCCTCCAAGCCTCTTCGGATACTACCCTCGAACTCACATGGGCTGAAGGCACTGTGGTCTTCCATCGCGGCATACGCCCAGAACCAACAGTCAAGATCATCGGTTACTGGAAATCCAATCGTATCAATGGAGTCGGATTGGATATCTTAGTATATCCAAACAAGACCGATGTCACAGTTATATACTCCGATCGTATGGGCGATTTTGTTGAGATTATTGGCACAATGGGCACCTTGGATAGTTTTGACCCTGCGACAGGCAACGGCTCCATTACCTCCATCAACTATACGGGCAAATTCAACATCGATGTAGCAGCCATCGCTCCATCACTGACACTAACAGATAGCGAGGATCCATACCTACTTACCAAACAACCCAAAGCAACCAATGTACCTCAATCGCTGAAAGGGACATGGAAATCTTCTATTCCTGGTATTTTATCGGTTAACATTGAGGTAATAGCGGATAACACATGCACAATTGATTATTCTGTGATCAATCCTAAAACCAAAGAGCAAGAAACAGGTATCGCCAACGGTATTACCTATTATTGCCCTGCAGCTGGTATGGGAGCTGTCATACCTACAGATTTGACTAATCTTCCAGAATTATTGTCCGAACTCCTTAACGAAGAGACTTGTGCGCTGTTCACCGCTATTTCGGATACACAAATCAGTGTTCCTCTTCCTATGAAAATCATGGAGATAGAGAACCTCATTCTCACCAAGCAATAATACGCAATGCAACATCCTAAACAGTCAAAAAAGCAAATTGCATTACGATATATATTTATTGTTTGCGGTTGCATTGCTGTTATATTAGGAACAATAGGTGTGGTGGTGCCAGGCTTGCCCACCACACCCTTTGTATTGCTTGCCTCGTGGTGCTTCTATAAGAGTTCGCCACGCTTGCAAGCATGGTTATTGCAATCCTTCTTGGGCAAATACATCCGCGACTATAAGGAGAAGGGGGGACTCACCATGCGCAAGCGCCTGTACATTATTACCTTGATGGCGATGATGGTGAGTGTATCCATTATTTTCTTTATCCCGAATACGACTGTGGACATTATCGTAGGCGTAGCAGGACTGATAGGTTGTATCGTCGTGGGGTTTGTGGTTCCCAAAGCAAAAGAAAAAGAGAAATGAAAAAGATTCTATTTGTTTGTCATGGCAACATCTGCCGCAGCGTGATGGCAGAGATGATTATGCGCCATCTGGTGGCACAAGATGCGACATACATCATTGACTCCTGCGCCACTTCGCGCGAGGAGATTGGCAATGATATCTACCCGCCAGCCAAACGCTGTTTGTCGGCACACGGTGTGCCATTCACGCGCCATGCGGCACGTCAGATTACGCGCGAGGATTATGAGAATTTCGACATGATTCTCTGCATGGAGGACTACAATATCCGCAATCTCCGCCGTGTCTTGGGCGAGGAGATTATGCAGCGCGATGCTGCACTCCCTCAACCCAAGATTCGCCGTCTATTGAACCGCGACGTAGCCGATCCATGGTACACTGGCGACTTCGAAGCCACCTACCGCGACCTCATGGAAGGGTGCAAGGCGTTGCTTGGCTAACATGCGCTAATAAAAAGAAAGAAGGAGTCCCGAAAAATGGAATTCCTTCTTTTTTTGTACATACTGCGAATCATGGAGCCACCATCGCCAACAATCCTAATATGAGGAACAAATACTTTTTCATCTATAGATTAGAGTTCAGCACCCAAGATATTGAACACGCGGCCATCGCGCACAATCATCAACTGACCATTGCAAATCACTTTCTTCGCTTCGCTTTGAGGAGCGATAATAGTCTCTACTGGGGTTTTGTGATCTTCGATTACACCATCAGCATTGACTGTCACATAGTAGTCACGTGCCTCTGTGATATCAAACAACTGACGCATATCACCCTCAACACCTTCTCCAATATTGTTGTGGAAAATAAGGTGATAAGTTGCTACAGTAGAGCCCTTTGCTGCTGTGAAAGGATATACCAAATAGGTCACACCATCTTTTACGATAGTCTCGGTAGCTACCATGCCAGGCCAGGTACCAAACACTTCGCTATCGCCCCATGCATACAAGTGGAACGCTACCCAACCTGTTTGGTTATTAACATAGAGGTTGTAGTTATCTTTCTCTTGCACTTCACCCGTACCATAGGTGCTCCATGTACCCCATGGCTCTTCCCAAGCTGTGATAGTAAACAGGTTTTGATCAGCAGGGATACCTGTTTGTGCACGGTTCCACTCGCCTTCCCATATGCCTGTAGTAGCACCCTCAGCTGCTGGGTCTTTGCGCAAGAAAATGATATTAGTCGCATCGTCGCGAATATCTGCTTTATAGATAGTGCCTTCTACAAGTGTAAAATGATAGCCCGCAGCATCTGCATCACCTGTATTCCATACCCATGCAGCAAAAATAGGATTGTCACTTGCCCATACATTGACATCCAAATAGATGGTACGTGTACCACTCTCTACGATAGGAGGTTCTGGATTGGTGCCTGCTTCGCGCAAACTTGTAGCATCAGCCACCAGATAGTAGTCGCCTGCCTCCAGATAGAGGTCGCCCAATTGAGTTCCGCCACCATTATTATTGAAAATGAAGTTAGCTGGGAAAGCGGTGGCATCTACTTGGAAATCCAAATAGGTCACTCCGTCTTTCTCCACAGTACCTGCGGCTTGAATACCAGGCCAGCCGCCTAACACATCAGGTTTTCCATCTGCCCATGCATACAACGCTGTTGCCTCCCAACCTGTTTGGTTGTCAATGTAGAGATGGTGAGTTGCAGCCATACTTGACATAGCAAGTGCTAACGCTGCCACAAAAGAGAATAATTTTTTCATAATCATTAAATTTTAATTTGTTAGTTAGTTAATTGATATATACGATATTCGTATTCAGACAAAGTTGTTACAGTACCCAAGGTGCAAGGTTGTTTGCTCAGCAAATCAGTGCCCACCTTGCCTTGGTGCTTCATCGGTAGTTTGACTTGTTGCTCACTCTTGGAGGTATTGCAAATCACAAGCAAAGTCTCATCGCCTGCCTCGTATTCCAAATAAGGCACATCGCTATTAAGCGTACCCGTAGATTGTTTACCACCGCGTAAGGTGGCAGTAGCATGATAAACACGCATCAACTCACACAATGCATCGCGCGTGGTGTTTTCTCCCCTAAAATCTAATAGATTATAGTAGAAGAAATTGATGGTATTCATATATCCCAAATCTTGCGATGAATAGATCATCGGTACACCACCCATAAAAATGGTCAGGCAGAAAGCCGACAATTCGCCCCTCGCGGTGCGGAACACCGTAGCAGGAGCCACCTGCGATGTCTCATCGTGGGTCGTCACATAGCGCATACGCTCGCAACCCTTTGGCGTGGATTCATACTCCGACTTACTAGCAGACAATACGGAAGCAAAAGTACCCGTACCTCTATATAGCCCCTCAATAGCATACATATAACTCCAGCTGTAGAGCAAGTTAAATCCCGCATTGCACAGGCGCACATCGCTGGTCTCGGCGAGCATAATGGCATCTTTCTTGCGTTTGAAGATTTCTGCATTCACTTTCGTCCAGAAGTCAACTGGCACACCATGCGCATAGTCGCAACGGTAACCATCCACACCAGCTTCGTCCACCCAGTAGAGCATAGCATCTTGCATCGCATCACATACAGCAGGTTGGCTATAGTTGAGGAAAGTCACATCCGCCCACTGCTGCTCATCGCCTGTCTGTGGTCCAGTGTACCAATCAGGGTGAGCCGTCACCCATGCATTATCCCATGATGTATGATTGCCGATCCAGTCGAGGATGACCTTCATACCATTCTGATGCGCCGTATTGACAAGCGATTGCAAATCCTCCATCGTGCCAAAAGCAGGGTCGATACCCTTGAAATCGCGCACGCAGTAGGGCGAACCGATCGACTTATCGCCTTCACCGCGTGGATGAATAGGCATCAGCCAAAGGACATTCACGCCCATCTTCTTCAGCGTAGGGATATACGCTTCAATCGCAGCAAAAGCGTCCTGCTCGGCAAAGAGGCGCTCGTTGCACTCATAAATGACCATCTTGTTTGCCTCTACTAGAGGCGTTTGAGGCACTTCGGGTTCTTCGGTCTGCGTACCATTGTTGGTGTTGCAGCAGGCAAACACACCTGCTACAAACACCAATAATAGTGACCATACTAAATCTGTCTTTCTCATTTTCTTCCTTGCATTTGTGCTGCAATACTCAGCGGAGTTACACCTTCATCACTCACTTTGATATATAACTCGTTTGTTACCTCTGCAACCTTAATATCATAATCAGCCAATTGTGCACCAGCATTATTGTTGAAAATCAAGTGGTACTCATCACCTACAAAGCCTGTGATTTGCGTATGAGATAATGGTAAATTGAGTATAGCGACAGAGTCCATCGTATTTACTGCTGCGCCTGGCCAAGCACCAAACACTTCTTTACTGCCCCATGCATAGAGATTGAGCGGTGTGAGGGTATCCGTCGCATTGTAAATCCAAAGGTCTATTGTAGCTTCCTCCTTAGGTTTCGCTTGTGGATCAAACCACACCACATCGCCTGGATTAGTTGGATCAGCAATGGTGTAAATACTATCTTTTGTCAAGTACAGGTAGATATTCTCACCAATGGTATAGGCATAATCTTTGAGCTGATTACTACCATTGTTGCTGAAAATAAGACTCTCATTTAGTCCCGCATTAGCTGCACCCATATCAAAATACATATAGGTGTAGTCACCTATTTTCTCAGTACCAGTCACAACCATACCTGGCCAAGTTCCATTCAGGTCATTCACATCGCCCCACATATAGAGGGTGGTATTCATACCCCACTCCAGACCATCCAACACATACACCGCCGCGCCATCATGTTCAACGGTATTGCTCATCTTGAGTTCCTCGATTGTACCTTCAGCAGTGATATGTAAATAAATAGGTTCGCTGCTGGAGAACACCACTGGACCATAGTCCGCCAACTGATTAGCACCATTATCCGAGAAGATAAGTGTCTCGCTTAGACCCTCATTGTCAGCACCTATGTCAAAGTACTTGAGCTCGATGCCATTAACAGTCTCAGTGCCTGTCACTGCCATACCTGGCCAAACGCCATTCAGGTCATTCACATCGCCGTACATATAGAGGTTGAGCTGACCAAAGCCGCTCTCGTCCAATACATATACCACCGCACCATCGTGCTGCACTTGTTCGCCATTGGAGGTGAAGTACGAAGCCCAACGGTCTGCCCATACATTATACATCTTACCGATGCTGGCATTCAATGTGTGCGTAGCAGGTTCGCCCTTAATGGTATATTCCAGACCCGACTTCTTGCTCACAAAGCTAAAGCCATCTGCCAAGGTCTTGCCTTCCACAAAGTCACCAGGGAAGAGATAAATACCCCATTTCTTATCCGAGTTTTCGGCTTTCTCCAATTGCCATGCCACATTGCCAATGACCGTTTTCTCGTCCATACCATTGAAGGCACCTATGATATAGATTTCCTCGTCCACAGAAGTACCTGTGGGCGCGATAAGTTCGATAAGAATCGCATTCTCCAAGACCTTGAACTGCTGCTGCTCATGGTCAAAGACTATTTGTTCTTGTTGGCAACTTGCAAGCAACAATGCCATGCATGCCATCATAGAAATTATATACCTTTTCATATTATTTATAGTTGAAAGTTGAAAGTGTAAAGTGTAAAGGCACGGGATATGCGGCTCTCGCCTCTCGCCTTTAACCTCTAACCTTTAACCTAATTAGTAGTTAGGATTTTGTTGTAATTCTGGGTTTACGCTCAATGCACTTGCAGGCAATGGGAACCACTCGTATTTGCGGTCACGCTTAGCTGGATAACTAAATCCATCGTCCGTAGTGCGACCAAAGAACCACCATTGACCTTGTGTAAATTTGTCAAAGCGACGCAAGTCGGTACGACGACGGCGACCCTCGCTAAGGAACTCCTGTCCCCATTGGTCGAGCATCCAGATCTCGTCAATCGTATTGATGCGACCATAGTCCTTTGCCTCTGCTTCGTTCTTGAAGTAGCGCTTGCGCACTTGCAATACCAATTGCTCTGCCGCTACTGTCTCACCCGCACGCAGTTTACATTCTGCCAAGGTGTAATACACCTCAGCCCAACGGAACTCTACATCATCGATGTCTTGGAAGTCTTTGCCCTCACTCTCAGGATAGATAGGATAACGCACCAGACGCACACCCGAGTTAGTTTGTCCCCAACGAGGCGACATCACAGTCTCTAGGTCGCGACCAATAGTAGTGGCACCAGGGAATTGTCCCACTTGGTCGGCATAATACAGTTCCATACCATCGCGGTCAGCATCTGCCTTCAGCACTTCGCCTGTACCCCAAGCGGCTTTTTGCAATCCGCGCAAGAAGATACCATGGTAGTTGCCATTCTCCCATGTATAGTTGCCTTTGCGAATATCTTTGTCGCTAAAGCGCTCATACACAGCACCTAGACGATCGTTATATGGAGCATCCAGGAAACATTTAGCACCTTCTGAATAGCCATGAGCTGAATTCACCGTACCCGAGTTGTCATAGGATGGTGCCAAGCAGCAGCAGTTCCATGCAGATTGGGTAGATGCAAAATTAAAGTACTCTGCATAGGTGTATGCCAAGAATGGCATATCGCGCATCCAACCCGCGTTCAATTGTCCGTTCTCCATGGAGAATGCCATTACCACCTCTGGGCAGGTGTTATTTTCAATATGATAAATATCGCGATAGTCATTAGCCAGTTGGTAAGTACCATACTTGCCATCCAATAGCTCTTGCGCCAATACGGCACACTCATCAAAGCGCGCTTTACCAGTGAACACCTCACCGTTGAGCAACATACGCATCTTGATCATACGGTTAACCGCTTGGTTCATGCGGTTGCGGGTAGCATGGCTGCCGTCCTCCTTAGGAAGATTTGCATAGCATGCATCGAGTTCGGTGCAAATAAAGTCATACACCTTCTCGCAACCTTTTTGGAAGTCCTTATCTGCCGAACCAGGTATATCACCACCTTGAGCCGTGTACAATGGTATAGCACCGCCCCAAATCTCAAAGCAGTTATAGTACGCCCACGCACGCAAGGTACGAACCTCAGCCACATAAGCATTGAGCTTCTCCTCCGTCATTCCCAGAGAAGCAGCATCCAAACGCTCAAAGTCGCCCAGTAGTGTATTGCACAAGCCAATGGTGGACCAAGCAGTCTCCCATGTAGAGCGAATAATCTTGGACTCAGCCGTCCAAGTATGAGTAGAGAGCACAGTCTTTTCGCCCTCATCATATCCCCACAAACCACCATTCCATACACGCCAAACCACTTGGTCGGCAGAAAACTCATTCAGATACCAGAAGTACTCCAGATAGCTCATTGCCGCATTGCCGTAAATGGCAGCCACAGCACCTTTCACTGATGCTTCGTCCTGATAATATACCGTAGCATCTATACGGTCAAACACTTGCTCATTCATGTCGCATCCTACCAATGCGAAGGCAAAGAATAGGATAATATATGTGATCTTTTTCATAGCATTAATGCAGTTTTAATGTTACACCTAAACAGAATTGGGTAGCAGTCGGATAAGCCGAAGAAGTATCCACGCCAGGGGTGATACCATTCACAGCTACGATACTTGGGTCGTTGCCCGAATAGCCCGTGAAGGTTGCCACATTCTTGGCGGTCACGTAGAGGCGCAAACCATCAACAACTTTGTTCTTCCATTGCCAGTTGTAACCCAAGGTAATGTTATCCAACTTGAAGTACGATCCGTCTTCCAAGAAATAACTAGAAATCACACCACCGCCTGTCTTCACATCTTTATCCTTGGTATAAGCGGTGCGTAGCACATTGTCGGTACCACAACCTTGCAAACCCATACCATACTTGCGCATATTGAATATATCATAGTCAAATGCACCAGTGAAGAGTACAGAGAGGTCAAATCCCTTCCATGACAATTGGTTGCTCCAGCTCAGTGTATGCTTAGGCGCACCATTGCCGATATTGCGTTTCCATGTCAGATCTGCTGAACCTACTGGTTGTTTGTTGCCCTCGTTATCATAAATCAACATATTACCATTTTCATCGGTGCCTGCATACTCATAACCATAGAACTGACCTATCTCGCCACCTTCCTCTACGCGGAAAAAATACTCCGAAGTACCCACACCTGGTTTTTGGTACAAGTCCAAATATGCAGCTTGGTAAACCTCATTGGACAGTTTGGTCAGATACGTGCGACTGTATGCATAGTTCACGCCCATGTTCCAGCTCACTGCTTTACCGCTCAGGATATCGCCATTCAAGCTCACTTCCACACCGCGGTTGCTCGTCGTACCCACGTTCACCAATATGGTTGGGTGTACATATGGTGGTTGAGGTGCTGTGTATTGATACAACAGGTCTGGTGAGCGACGGATATAGTACTCTACGCTACCGCGCAGACGGTTCCACAAATCGAAGTCCACTCCGATATTATACGACTCTGATTTCTCCCAACTCAATATAGGGTTAGCATTGGACGATGGGGCATAACCCACTACCCACTCACCATCGATGAAGTATTGATGGCGTGTCGAATAGGTTGAAAGCGACTGATAAGGATCACCAGGCTCTCGACCTGTCACACCATAAGAGAAGCGTGGTTTCAAACTCTTCAACACAGAGGATGCTGGGTCCATAAACGATGCCGACATCATCTCCCATGCAATACTTGCAGATGGGAAATTACCCCAGCGGCTATCTACACCAAACTTTGTGCTGGCTTCGCGACGGATACTGGCACTCACAAAGAGCATATCACGCCAGTTGTAATTCACACGACCGAAGAAGCCAAACAATGCTGATTGCGACTTGCCAGTCCACATGTTAGCCAAGCCCTCACTGAGCCATGTACCTGAACCCAAAGAATGCCATAAGGTCTTGTCAAAAGTAAAGTTGCGGTTCTCCGCACCCACTTGCTCCCATGTGTGTTGCTCCCATGAAGTACCTGCCACAAAGCGAAGGGTGTGGTCATCCAACTGGAAGTCATAATTGATGAGCCAATCCAAGTGGTGCACTTGGTTCTTTTGGTAATTGACATTAGCACGACCCTTATAGCCTCCCCAATAACTCTCATTAGATAGAGCAGAAGCATAGGTATTAGACTTCAAATCATTGTAGTCCAACGAATAGGTCACCGACGTATTCAGGTTGTGATGTTCATCGCTATAGAGCTTGAGTTTCAATCCCACATTGGCCATCAAATACATACGCTGACCATTGCTGCTCGTCTCTTTGAGACGGGTAACAGGATTCACCGCACCCGTCACGCCTGTTGGCTGATAATAGCTACCGTCCTCGTTATAGACAGGCATCGTTGGGTTCATACCCAAGGCATTATCCACCTGACCATTATCACCCCATGTCTCATCCACACGGCGACCTGCTAAACTAGCAGATAGAGTCAGATAATCCTTCAGCATCTTCTGCTCCATAGCGAAGCGTCCGCCATACTCGCGGCGTTTGCTCACAATGTCCAAACCATTGGCTTCCTTAAAGTTCAGCGAAGCAGTATAACTGCCGCCTTTGATAGCTGTAGCTACATTCACATATTGGTTGATGTCGTATGCCACAGGACGAGTAATCTCGCTATACCAATCGGTTGATGCGCCATAGTCTGTACCACGGCGTGAACGACGAAACTCATCCGCGCTCAGCACTTGCATATGTGGTTTAGCCACATTGGCACCGAAATACGAATCATAGGTAACTTGGAAATGACCTTGCTCCGCACGGCTTTTCTTGGTTGTCACCAGCACCACACCATTCGCACCACGCGTACCGTAGATAGCCGCACTGGCAGCATCTTTCAGCACGGTGATACTCTCAATGTCTTGCGAACTGAGATTGCGAATATCGCCACCTGCTATACCATCAATCACGTACAGTGGCTCATAGCCACCGCTCAGCGAACCAGCACCACGAATCTGCAACGATGAGTTGGAGTTAGGGTCAGCCGCACTGGTGGTATTCACCGTCAAACCAGCCACCTTACCTACAAGCATCTCCATAGGGTTGTTCATCGGACCTTTCACAAAATCCTTGCTGTCCACTTGCACAATGGAACTCGACACTTCTTTCTTACTCAGACTACCATAGCCAATCACCACCACCTCGTCCATGCCGACACTCATCTCTGCCATTACGACATCAATAATCTTTCGACCTTCCACGGCGATCGTTTGGCTCTCATAGCCCACATACGAAAACTCCAATACCGCATCTGCGTCAATACCGCTCAGCAGATAGTTTCCGTCGAAATCGGTCACTGTACCATTGCTGGTACCTTTTACCACAACCGATACGCCAATAATGGTCTCACCATTGACGTCGGTCACTGTACCACTCACGTCCTGTGCCAATGTGTGCACCAGTGCGCCACATGCCAGAACCATGATCATGAGAAACTTTTTCATAACATATTATATTTTGGGTTAATTTGTTTTCCTCACTTGCGCAGCAAAGCCACCACCTGCTGCCATCTGTACTTCCAGTTTGTCACCCTTCTTTACGCTATATTCCTTTATATCATACGCGTACGGGCGCGTGAGCCAGTCTGCATCCTCCGCATCGCACCATAGGGTTAAGGTATATTCAGCACCCTCATCCAACATATCCAACGTGAGTGTTGCTGCGCGCGCCTCCTCGTCGGTGATACCGCCGATATACCAGGTGTCGCCACCGCGCTCCTGACGGGCATAGATGCAGTAGTCGCCTATCTTGCCGTCCATGAGCAGCGAACGCTCCCAGTCGCATGGCACCTGCTCCACAAAGCGGAACGCTTCAGGGTGCTCCATATAGTGCTCAGGTAGGTCGCACACCATCTGCAAAGGTGAATAGAAACATACGAACAAGCCCAACTGGTTCATCAATGTCGAATGTACACGCGTAGTTGGAATCACAGGATTCTCAAAGTGGAACACACCTGGTGTATAATCCACAGGACCAGCCAATATACGCGTATAAGGCAATACCGTCACATGCTCGCATGGGCTTCCGCCATCACGGCTCCATGCGTTCCATTCTTGTCCACGAACGCCCTCCTGGGTCATCAGGTTTGGATAAGTGCGTTGCAAACCAGTAGGCATCACGGGCTCGTGGTTGTCTATGCTGATGTGGTACTTCGCAGCCGTCTCTATCACTTTGCGATAGTGGCGAACGCCAGACTGACCTTTGTTCCATTGCAAACCGTCCAAGGTGCGAATGATAGGGGCGACATAACCCGTCTTAATGGCATTGATGCCGTGCTCTGCATGATATTGATACGCCTCCTCCAGCACGGTCTCGTAGTCCGCAGCATTGCCGCCCGTCTCGTTGTGACCAACAATCTCCACACCCAAGCTATCTGCCAAACGGCTCAG
Organism: Paludibacteraceae bacterium; assembly: GCA_045589755.1. Taxonomy (GTDB): domain Bacteria; phylum Bacteroidota; class Bacteroidia; order Bacteroidales; family Paludibacteraceae; genus Colicola. Next base: position 3,708 of record JAZNPR010000061.1, on the reverse strand, counting down.
ATACGCCATATCCCAGTCGGGATAAGACTCCGTGAAGGAGAAATGGCGCCAGTCTTCCCAACCTTTGTTCCAACCTTCAGCCAACACGCCCTCTATTCCATGTTCCTTAGCAAAACGCAAGTACTTCTCCATATTCTCGGTCGTAGCGCCGTGCAGCGGTCCCATCTCCCAAGTCATGGTCTTGATGTGCATGCCCCACCAAATGCCGATGAACTTCATCGGACGAATCCACTCTGTATCTTCTATCGCACAAGGCTCGTTCAGGTTGAGCATCATGCGCGATGCCACCAACTCAGGCAAGGTCTTAGTCAGCACCACCATACGCCAGGGGCTGCTCCATGCACCCTCTTTATACGCTTTGGCATCCAATGTCTGCACACCCTCGCCTAACCAAGGAGTGAGATAGGTGCAGAGCATATTGTCCTTTACGTAGAGGTTTTGACCTGGATAGTCATACAGCGCTGCTTCATGTACGAAAGCATAGCCACCATCCTTCAGCTCCATGGTGATTGGCGAACAAACGGTGTCCGTCAATGACCACATAGGCACTTTGCTCCACAGCCCTTCGTAGTACTCCGTGCGCCAAGGGATAGACCATACATCATGGTTCTCTGCAAAGCGATAGGCTGTCTTCTCATCAGTAAGCGTCATCTTACCTTCATGATCTGGGAACTCATAGCGGATTGCCACACCATCATCGAAACAACGAAATGCAATATGCATCTTCACCCCAGATTCGTGTTGCAACTTCACCAGCATACGATTATGATGATCACGGATATAACGTTCTTCACCCCATACTGTCTCCCACACTTCGTCGTGGCTGCCTTTCTTAATGCCCTTGAGCACAAACCCCGTACTCAGGTCAGCGCCCTCAGTCTGCAAACCCAGAGGCGACCAGAGCAGCACGCTTTCGTTGCCACGGCAAACGCTATACTCTGGGGAACCTTCGTCTGTCAATCGAAACGATACTACCAACTCGCCATCGGGCGAACACAACTCAGGTTGGCTATTGCTGCAAGCCAATAGAACGAATGGAAATAGAAACAAAAAGAATCGTACTTTCATGGTAAATAATTTTAATATTTTTGACAAAATTACTACATATACTTCGCATATACAAAAAATATTACTAAAATCAAGAAAATTTATTCATTTTTTAGTCTATATTTTTCTAATTCAACTATTTTTTGTACCTTTGCAGAAAATTCGTATGTATCATGAACAAATCCTTCTCATTTCTTCTCCTTTTGCTGCTATTTACCATTAGCGCTTTTGCTGATAAAAACCCGATGAAATCGGACATTTTGCGCCTTGATTACGCATTAAGCCAACGTCCTAACTATGACCAGCAAAAGCGTCACCGAATCGATAGTCTCACCTTGCTACTCGACACGGCAAAAACGCCATATGCTATCTATAAATGTTTATACGAAGAATATAAATCGTTTAACTACGATACAGCCCTTATTTTTACCCAAAACATGTATGATGAGGCTCTCCTCATGCAGCAACCCAATCTGCTCGCCGAAGTCAATCTCTCGCGCGCTTTCGTCTATCTATCGGGTGGACTATTCAAGGAGGCATACGACCTACTCTCACACCCTACACCCAACACCTTACACTCTACACCTCTCTTCCACATCACCTACGCGCGCCTGCTCTACGACATGGCTGACTATGCTGGTGGAGATATGTTCGCCATGTATAATGAGCAAGCCAATAGCTATATGCAGCAACTTATTGACCAATCATCGCCAGCCGACTCCATGTACTATCACTACCCTTTGGCTTCTATCCTACTCAGAGAAGGCAATTGCCGCAAGAGCATTGCACACTTCCAAGAAGCGCTTTTGGACTCCAAGTGCTCTACCCACGACCGAGCTATTTTTTATAGTTCCATCGCCTTTCTCTACCGCCAATTGGGCAACGATACCCTATCCTTCCGCTACTACGTAGATGCCGCTATTGCTGACATTCAGAGTTCAACTTACGAGACCGTAGCTATGCGTATGATAGCAGAAATGCTGTACCAACAAGGCGAGATGGATCTTGCCAACAAGTATATTCATATTGCCATGCACGATGCGCAACGCTACCATGCACGCCACCGCCAAGTCAGCATATCCCAGTTATTGCCTATCATCGAGCAGCAGCACACACAGGCACTCAAGCACCATAATAATCTGGCATACATCTTCTTAGGAATTTCTATTTTTCTGCTCATCTCACTGGCGGTATTCATTATCCTCATCGTGCGCCGAACGCGCAAACTGCATACAGCACGCCTCATGATTGATGACATCAACCAGAACCTGCGTATCGCCAACACGGTCAAGGAGGAACTGCTCAGCACCCTGCTGGTGGGTCAATCGCAGTACCTCAATGCCGTGGAGCAGTACCAAACCCATGTCAAGGAATCGGTAGTCAAGCGACAGCTATCTCAGCTCATGACCACCCCCAAGAATGCCGATGCCAAACTGCAACGCCAGATTCTCAACCGACGAATGGACGAGATGTTGCTCAAGATCTTCCCTACTTTCGTAGAGGATTTCAACCAATTGCTCCGTGAGGAGGAGCGTTTTGTGCTCAAGGAGAACGAGCTGCTTAATACGCAATTGCGCATTTTTGCGCTCATTCGTTTAGGTATAGCGCACAACGAAGTCATAGCCGAGATTCTGGATTATAGTATCAACACGGTCTATACTTATAAGACGCGCACCATCAACCGCTCGCACCTCTCCCCCGACGACTTCTACACCCAACTCATGCAGATTGCCTCGTTTAATAGGCAATCCATGTAGCATGATTATTTTGCCTTCAAATCACCTTCACGTACTATGATATAACTATGATATTACTATGATATAACTATGTGATTCGTAGCACTTCCATATCCCTTCCGTCTGCTAGAATTACTAGTACGGCTAGTGCCACTATCCCTACCTGTGTGATGTTTATCATCGATTGCGATTTCTGCGATTTCTGCGAAAAGTGCGAATTTCGAAAATCGCACATTTCGCACATTTCGCAGTTTGCGCACTATTTTTTTAGGCTCCTTTTTTTCTATATTTTCCTTGTTCAACCCTTTGAATATCATTGGATAGCGTATATTTAGTCAGCCATCGTTTCATAGTGCCAACGCTCACTCCAAGGACTTCCGCTTGCTTCACTGCCTCCTGCTTGGTGGAGCAATCGTTCGAGTCCGTGGACGAGATAAGAAGTCCGTGGGAAGCATTTTTTATTGTACATTTGCAGCGGATTAAAAGTTCACAACTTTGTGGACCACAAACAAGTTTACTTTATAAAAAAAGGGTGCGCCAGACAAACTGACACACCCTTTTCATATTTCGTATAGACCTCTTGGCTTATGGCAGCATCACAACCTCGAACACATTGCCCGAAGCAACGAGTTTCTTCAAAGTTGCTTGTACGGTTTCGGCAGTAATTGCCTCTACGGCTGCTTTGTAGTCTGCGATATAGTTGATACCGTTTACATAGTAACGATCCAAGGCGTGCAACCAATAACCATTCTTCTCGAGGTTTTCCTCAAAGTCTTTGAGCATTGCCTCTTTTTCTTTGTTGAGGTCTTTTGCCAAAGGACCATTCTCGACAATAGTCATCACTTCCTCGTGAATAATACCCATCAGTTTGGTTTGCTTCTCAGGATCAGTGTCGAACTGCATAATCAATACTGCACTTGGCACA
>JAZNPR010000060.1:0-27103 GCA_045589755.1 Paludibacteraceae bacterium | reverse complement strand
ACCAAGAAAGGTAAAGCTGGTCAATCAAAATTGAACTATACTGGTGAAGTTACCTATCGTATGGTGCCTTCGTACGATGACTATAATATCTGTAACTCGCAAGAGCAAATGGGTATCTACCAAGAGTTTGAGCGCAAAGGTTGGCTCGAATATTCTTCGCTCTATGGAGCAAAGAACTCTGGTGTGTATGGTCGTATGTACGCGTTGATTGATGCGGCTAAGGGTGGCAATGTAGGTTTGCCTAATACTCCAGAGGCTAAGAATGCTTATCTGCGTGCGGCTGAGTTCCGCAATACCGATTGGTTTGCAGAGCTATTCAATCAAACGGTAATGCATAATCACTCTGTATCTTTCTCTACAGGTAGCGAGCGCGCACGTGTGTATGCGTCTCTTTCTGCTATGCAAGATCCAGGATGGTACAAAGCCAGTGAAGTGGCTCGTTTTACGGGAATGATGAATGCTAGTTACGATGTATTGCCTACTACTAGCAAACAAAAACTGACCGTAGGTATTGCTACTATGGGTAGTTACCGTAAGCAACAAGCACCTGGTACTATTTCGGCAAGCACTGACCCTATCAATGGTACAGTGAGTCGTGAGTTTGATATCAACCCATTTTCCTATGCGATGAATACATCGCGTGCGATGGATCCTGAGGAGACTTATCGCCGTAACTACTGCGATTTCAATATAAACGATGAGTTGGCAAACAACTATATTGATATTAAGGTGACTGACCTCAAGTTCCAAGGTGATATCAACTGGAAGCCTGTTCGTGGTCTTGAGATTGCCGCATTGGCAGCTATTCGCTACTATTCAAGTCGCCAAGAGCACAATATTAAGGACGATAGCAACCAAGCGCGTGCATATCGTGCAGGTATTGATCCAGAGAATGCTACTATTCGCGACTCCAACCCATATCTCTATTCAGATCCAGACAATCCATTGGCATTGCCTGAGACAGTATTGCCTAAGGGTGGTATCTATGACTTGACCGAATACTCATTGACTTCTATGGACCTCCGTGCTACAATTGCTTACAATGCGGATTTGGGTAAGACTGGAGATCACATCCTCAACTTGTTTGCAGGTTCTGAGTTGAACTCTACCGATCGTCAACAAATATGGTTCCGTGGTTGGGGCTATCAATACAACAACGGTGGTATTCCATACGTGGATTATCGCCTCTTCAAGCAAAGTCAAGAAGAAGGTACAGACTACTATTCTAATAGTTTCCAATACCTGCGTAACCTCGCATTCTTCGGAATGGCAACTTATTCATACAAAGGACGTTATACCATCAACGGAACGATTCGTTATGAAGGTTCGAATATGTTGGGTAAGAGCCGCCAAGCGCGCTGGTTGCCTACATGGAACGTATCTGGTTCGTGGAATGCGCATGAGGAAAATTGGTGGGCGCCTACATTTGGTAAGGCTTGGACTTATGCAAGCTTGAAGGCTAGTTACTCATTGACCGCTGACCGTGGTCCTGCAAGCAACTCATTAGCAGTGTTCCAGTCATTTACCCCATGGCGTCCAAGTACATCTGCAAATGAGTCTGCTATTATCCTTGCAGCATTGGAAAACTCTGAGCTGACCTACGAGAAGAAACATGAGCTCAATATCGGTGTAGCTCTCGGTTTTGTGGACAACCGTATCAACGTAGAGTTCGACTGGTATCGCCGTAACAACTTCGACCTCATTGGTTATACTCAAACCATGGGTGTGGGTGGTGTGACTACCAAGTTGGCTAACGATGCAACGATGGAGTCAACAGGTTGTGAGTTCACCATCTCAACCACCAACATCAAGACCAAAGACTTCAAGTGGACTACCGACTGGATCTTCGGTTGGGCAGAGAATACCATCACAAAGTTGGATTCACGTTCGCAAGTGTATTCACTCGTAAATGGTGTGGGTCGTACCGAAGGTCGTCCAATTGGTGCGCTCTATAGTATTCCGTTTGCTGGTCTGACTGAGGAAGGTCTTCCTACATTCTATATCGATGCTGAGCATACTCAAGTAGTGGGTCCTGGTAACTATGCAGATATCTACTTCCAAGAATACGAAAATATAGATTATTTGAAATACGAAGGTACTATTGATCCTAAGATTACTGGTTCGTTTGGTAACACATTCTCCTGGAAAGGTTTTAAACTCAACGTGTTCTTTACTTATAGCTTTGGTAATGTACTCCGTTTGGATAACCTCTGCCCAGTATATAGCAGCGACTATAGCGACCTTACAGCTAGCATGAAGGAAATGAAGAACCGCTGGATGATACCTGGTGATGAGAACGTTACAACCATCCCATCCATTCCTACCGTTCGTCAAATGCGTGAGATCGATGCACTCAGCAATGCATATTCTGCATACAACTACTCTACTGAGCGTGTGGCTAAGGGTGATTTCATCCGACTCAAGGAATTGTCTTTGGCATACGATTTGCCTAAGAAGTATTTTGAGGGACAAAAGGCAGTATCAAGCTTTGGCGTGAAACTTAGTGCAACTAACTTGTGGTTGGCATACGCTGACAAGAAGTTGAACGGACGTGACCCTGAGTATTATAACACAGGTGGTGTGTCTTCTCCTGTTCCACGCCAATTCACATTGACCGTAAAATTAGGATTCTAATCAAACCTAACACTTAATTAAGAAAGGAATATGAAAATGAAAAAGAATATATTTGTTATCATTGCTTTGTTAGCATTAGGTACAACGGCTTGTGATTTCTTGGATAAAGAGCCAGACTTGCGTGCTACTATTGACTCCAAAGAGAAAGTACAACTTTTGTTGGTAAGTGCCTATACAGAAGCGAATAGTGCTCCTCTATGTGAGTATTCATCCGACCAAGTGGTTGACAACAACGTGCCAGACCCAAAGACAGGTCAAGCCAATGCAGTTAATCCATTGGATGAAATGTACAACGATATTTTTGCTTGGAGACCTGTTAAGCAATCAAGCAACGACTCTCCAAAATTGATTTGGGACGCTCACTATACAGCTATTGCTACTGCGAATTCAGCGCTTGAGGCAATCAAGAAACTTGAGGCGCAAGGTATCAACATGGATGCAGAAAAAGGCGAGGCATTGCTCTCACGCGCATATCACCACTTCTTGCTGGCTGGTGTGTTCTGCCAAGCGTGGAAGAACGAGGAAGATAGCAAGAAGGATCTTGGTCTTACCTATATGATGCAACCTGAAACTAAGGTGGCTCCTGTGTACTCACGTGGTCCAGAATTGGAGGTCGGTTTGGATCTCAATGGCGATACAGCTTGGATTGGTGGTTCGTTGTATCACACTTTTATGAATATCCAAAAAGATCTTGAGGCTGGTTTGAAACTTGTTTCGGATGAGTACTACAGCGTGCCTCGTTACCACTTCAACGTGAAAGCTGCTCATGCTTTTGCTGCACGTTTCTATCTTTACAAACGTGAATGGGCAAAGGTGGTGGAGCATGCAGATTATGTATTGACTACTACAGATGAGACCACGTTGTCAATGCTCTTTGATGCAGAAACTAACCGTGATCAAAGTAACATTGAGTTGGCATTCAAGCATTATATAGATGTGAATGCTCCTTCTAACCTATTGCTAATCGCTACCTACTCATCTTCGGCTTATGCGCACTTCCCAACATATGGTCGTTATCAGGTAAATGGTGACGCTCAGAACTTCGCTACGCATGGATCTGGTCCTTGCTGGAATGGACAATTCCCTGGTGTAGGTTTTTGGAGTGCTGATCAGAAATTGGGTGGTTTTATCGCAAAAGATTATTACGACTTTGAATATACCGACAAAGTGGCTGGCTATGGTTATGTTCGTATGGTGAGTCGTGCGTTTACTACTAACGAAACGCTTCTTTGCCGTGCTGAGGCAAAGGCTCATCTCAATGACTTGGCTGGTTCCGCTAATGACTTCCGTCTGTGGTGTCAAAGTTATAATGTAGGTGGTCGTATGAATATGTATGCTGACAGTACCGTGAAATTGGATGCTGCAATTATTACTAAGTTCTATACAGAGAAGGCAGGTACTAAGTTTGCTCCAGTATTGCACAACCAAGATATGGATGCTGAATGGGTGATTACTCCAGAGCAAATGCCATTTGTGCATTGTGCAATCCACTTCCGTCGTATTGAGGGTATGCACGATGGCTTGCGTTGGCACGACCTCAAACGCTACGGTATTGAGATTGAGCACGTACAAGGAAAAGACGCTCCTCGTAAATTGGTTTGGAACGATGACCGCCGTGCTATCCAATTGCCACAAGAGGTTATCGTAGCAGGTATGACCGCTAACCCACGCGAGGTAATGGGTGATAACTTGGATGGTAGCATGACAACCTCCCCATCTCTTAATCCAAGTGATGTATATACCCCATCAACTCCTACTTATACAAGCGCTGCTTCTTTGCCAAGTAGTAGTGATGTGAAATTGGTGGAGGAAGAGGAGTAAAATAATGATTAACTACTAAATAATAATAGTTATGAAAAGTTTGAATAAAATTTTAGCAGTTGCATGCCTTGTAATGGGTTTCGCTGCATGTGAAGGAGACCAATTCACAGAATCTATCTTCGTGGATCCTGTAATTGACACCACCACCTATACCTATCAATTTGATAAATGGTTGGATAAATACTATACAGAGCCATACAACGTAGAGTTTCTCTATAAGTTGGACGACAACGCTACTGACCCTAACTACAACGTAGTACCCGTTAGTATCGGTATGGCAGATACATTGGCACACTTGGCACTCTATTTGTGGTATGATGTATATGACTCTGTAGTAGGTCCTGAGTTCTTGCCAGAGTATGGACCTAAGATGATTCAGCTTATTGGCTCATCTATGATGGACCCTGTGAATGGTACTGAGAAATTAGGTTATGCTGAAGGTGGTATCAAGATTACCCTCTTGAAGATTAACAAGATGCAACTCAACAACATTGATAACCTCAATGAGTATATCTTCAAGACCATGCACCACGAGTTTACACACATCCTCCACCAACAAAAGAACTACCCAACTGAGTTTGCACAAATCACTCCTGCTAACTACGATCCTATCAAATGGCAAGAGCGCTCATACAAAGAAGCTTGGCAATTGGGTTGCGTAAGTAACTATGGAAGTAGCGAGGCACGCGAGGACTTCGTGGAGGTGATTGCTAACTATATCGTGAAACCAGATGCTTGGTGGGCTAACATGCTCAAAGAAGCGGGTACCGAAGGTGCCGCAATTATCAACCAGAAATGGGATATTTGCAACACATGGCTCAAAGAGAAATGGGAGATAGATCTTGATGCGTTGCGTGATGAAGTACAAAAACGTCAGCAGAATTTGGATTGGAATATGATTATGAACCTTGAGTTCTTGAATGGTAAATAAGTTTTTCACAACGCAAAAAAATAGAATAAGATATGAAAGCAAAATATTTAGTAATAATTGGCTTGTTAGCTGCTACATTTGCAGCATGTAGCCGCGATGAGGAAAGTTTGTTTGAGAAACCAGCTGCCATTCGTGCGCAAGAGGCCATCGATAATGCATTTGATGTACTGACCTCTGTCGAGAATGGTTGGGAGATGGCATATTTCCCTAACTTGGAGGCAAGTGCCAAGGGTTATAATATGGTGTTGAAGTTCAACAGGAACGGTAATGTGAGTGTAACAGCTAAGAATAGTGCAACTACAGCTAATAAAATACTTACTGATACCGCTAGTACATGGGCTGTAAAGAGCGACTACGGACCAATCTTGACATTTGATACCTACAACGATGTATTTCATGCATTTTCTGATCCTAAAGAGGATGGTGCGGGTCACTTGGGAGACTATGAGTTCTTGATTCTGAAGGCGACACCAGATCTCGTGCTCTTGAAAGGTAAGAAGCATAGTGCATATAGCGTAATGCGCCCAATGAAGAATACCGACTTGCCTGCATATTTCGCAGCTTGCGAGAAGATGCAAACCAAACTCTTCGGTAACAACAATATCGTTACATTGCATCAAGGTGACAAGAAAATGTATCTTTATAAAGGTGCAGATGGTCAATTCCAAAGTGCTGCATATGGTTCTCCATTGGTAGCGGAAGCTGCTACTTATCACCCATTATGCGCTACTGAGGATGGTATTATCGTTTCAAAAGGCTTTGGCGAGGATGTACATGATCATATTTTCTACTATGATAGCATTAAGGGTGAACTCAAGAGTGAGAAAGGTGCGTTGATGAATGCAGGTAACTTGAATGTACTCTTTGGTGCTTACTTTACCGATAATGCTTTGGGTTGGGCTGTGGATTCTGAAGGTCAAGAGACAGTAGATGCACTTATAGCGGCCGTTAATACTGCGATGAATAATACCTCTGCCAAGATGAAGGTGATGGGCTATGGTTACAAGCAATCATTGAATATGTACGAAGGTGGATATTTCTTGCTTGTAAACTTTACCTACAAACAGGGCAAGAAGAATCAAGAAAAGAAACTTGTTTGGACTATTGATTTGACACAAGATGAGAATGGTATCACTGTAGCGAATGCAGTTCCTTATGACAAAAATACGGAAACTTTCCTTGGTCAAATTCCAGCAGCCCAAGCAGTAGCAGATGCTATGTTGGGTTCTTACAGCGCTACTCCATTGGAAGGCTATCTCTTTAATGCAGCAGCAGGTATGAAACTTGTGGGTGAAAAAGAATTAGTAGTAAGAGGTGCTAACAATATTAAAATGTAATTTAGTACATTTTTAATTAGATTAGAAAATACAAATAACGAGGAAAACCTCATAATGTTTAACAACAAAATTTTTAAAGGTATGAAAAAGATTACTCTTTTAAGTGCAGTGCTCGTAGCAGGTATGGCTACCGCACAAGTTCAAATGACTGCTCTTGAGAACATGGAAGTTCGTCAAGTTGTCGCTACACAATCCGTAGAAATGGATCGCGAGATTACTATGGAGGAATGGAATGCAGAGTACATTGCTAAGCAACAAAAGGCAGCAGCAGAAGATTATGCGGCTCATGATTACTATTATGTTGATGGTATGATGCATTGGGGGCTTACTCCAACTTTTATGGCTATGTCAGTTGATTTGATTGCTATTCCTTATATGGAAAGCGTAGTATGGAAGAACCTTTATGGTCCAACAGATTGGTATGATCAATATGATGATGCCTTGCTTGCAGAGGATAGCGAGACTTTGGTGGCAGAAGGTTGGTATGGTATTGATGGTGTTGGTTATTATCTTCCTTATACCACAGATCATACTTTGACTCAAAATGGTGTAGATTATCTCATCAAGGGTTACAAGTTTGCAGCAGGAAATGAAAATGGCGGTTTGTTGGCTTCAGGTGCTGCTCCATTTACAATCTCTACTGGTGAGAATATTCCTATTACCCTTTGCGGTATGGCAACCGATCCTATGAATAACGATAATGGTAGTGACTTCTATCGTATTGGAGCAGGTGCGCGTGGTGCTTATGCTTATGGTACTAAATTGATTGCTGATACAGCAACAGGTGCAACTGCTGATACTATCATCTCTACTGTTAAAAACGTTAGCCCATTGACTATTAGTTCAATCAATATCCCCGTTTACAACCTAAATGGTACTGCCATTATGCCAGAAGGTGGTCAAGTTAAGGTGGAGATCTTTGCTGCTGATTTGACTAAAGGCTTAATCTATACTGATTCTGTTCTTGCTACTACTGTGGCTACTATTGAAAACCTTGTTGAAGTACAAACAGGTCTTGGTACCATCGTTGCTACATTCCAAGAGGAAGACCCATTTGGTGGTATGATGGATGTTTCTGTAGTAGTTGAGGGTGACTTCGTTGTTCAATTGACTGGCTTCAACGAGTCTGGTTGTGATTTCGGTATTTATGCAGACTACTATACACCTGGTGGTACAACCTTGTATAAGGTTAATGGTAAATATACACCTATCTTCTCTGCAAGTTCTAACCTCGCTATCATGTATGATGCTTACTGGCCAACTGTACAAGATGTAGCAGGAAATGTAATGATTGTACCTGTTGAGGGTGGTCAAGGTTACTATGTTGAAGAGGGCAACCCATATAACTTGTTGTACACCAACGTATATTATGTAGATGAATCTTGGTCTGCTGATTATCCAGAGTGGATGGAGGTAGAATACTTCCTTGCAAACGTTGGTACAGAAGAAGCTCCTGAATATGTTGTAGCTGTTGCTGTTACAGCTGAACCTTTGACAGAAGGTACAGGTCGTCAAGGTATTGTAACTTTCAATGCTGATGGTTATGTATATGAGCTTATTGTAAACCAAGGTGAAGTAGTAAATACTAGTGTTGAGAATGTAGTTGCTCCTATGCATGACAACAAGATCTACAACCTCCTCGGTGTAGAGGTAGATGAGAACTACAAGGGTATCGTTATCAAGAACGGTCAAAAGTATATCCAATAATCTCTCACTGAGAATAATCCCAAATCGTAAGATATTAGGATAAAAATAAGAACGCGACTCCATCGGGGTCGCGTTTTTTGTGCTATGACCGCCAACATGGACAATGTTCCACTCGATAAAAGTGTGTATATACGCAAAAAAAGCTAATAGAATAATGAAAAATTGCTAATTTGTTTCCCAATATTTTGTCAATTCATAAAAATATAGTACCTTTGCAGTCGAAAAAAGTGTGTATATACACAAATAATGCGAATAGATATGAATATTGAACGTCCCATTTATCTACAAAGTTTGATTAATCGTATGCACAATGGCATGATTAAGATTGTCACTGGCATGCGTCGTTGTGGCAAATCCTATTTGCTAAACAACTTATTTACTAATCATTTGTTGAATACTGGTGTTGCGCCAGATCATGTTATTAGTATTGATTTAGAAGACATCCTTAATAAACCATTGCGTGAACCAATGGCGATTATTGATTATATCTATCAACATACAGTGGACAATCAATTTCATTATTTGATTATTGATGAGGTTCAGTTGCTCTCCGAGTTTGAGGATGTACTCAATACACTTTTGAAAAAACAAATATATGATGTGTATGTTACTGGTAGCAACGCTCGTTTTCTGTCAAAAGATGTGATTACTACTTTTCGAGGACGAGGTGATGAGGTTCGCATACATCCATTAAACTTTGCTGAGTACTTCTCTGTACAGCCAGTATCGCCGCTTATTGAGCCAATACTTAATGATTATTTGAGACTCGGTGGATTGCCTCAAACTGTTAGCATGCAGGATGAAATACAAAAACGTGAATATCTGCTCCAACTCTTCAAAAATACTTATCTTCTTGATATCAAAGAAAGATATGATATAAAAAATGATGATGATTTAGAAGAGCTCATTGATGTAATAGCCAGCTCTATTGGCGGATTAACTAATCCTAATAAGATTGCTAATACTTTTATGAGTATCAAGAAAAGTAGCATTTCGCGCGATACTATTAAACTCTATTTGGATTATATGCAAGAAGCATTTATGATAGAGAAGGCTGTACGTTATGACATCAAAGGACGAAAATATATAGATACCCCTGCTAAATATTATTTTGAAGATTTAGGACTCCGTAATGCCCGAATAAATTTCCGTCAAACCGAACCTACTCATTTGATGGAGAACCTTATATATAACGAATTGCGTATTCGTGGATATTCTGTAGATGTTGGTCAATTGACTTATTATACGAAGAATGAAGCAGGTAAGAGTGCACGAAGTGTTTTAGAGGTAGATTTTGTATGTAACAAAGCAGATGAACGCATTTATATACAATCTGCCTATGCGATGCCAACTCCAGAAAAACAAGAGCAAGAACTTAAGTCGCTTAAACTTATTAATGATAGTTTCCAAAAAGTGGTTATAGCAGGAGGTATGCAACCTACATATCGCAATAATGATGGGATATTGATACTAAATATATATGATTTCTTGTTAAACAAAGTGACTATATAAATCGAAGATAAAAGGATAAAACTATAAAACGCGACTCCATCGGGGTCGCGTTTTTGTTGTTTGTTTAGTCATACAACAGCGTGTAGATCTTTTCGGGTGCGAAGACCTCGTTGGCGACCGCCTGAAGTTGGGTGGGAGTAATCTCTTTTACCTTGGCGAAAGTCTCACGCCACCCTGGTGCATGGTGGTGATAGAGCATCTGCTTTGCCATCGCCAGCGCATTATTCTCCTGATTCTCCGCAGAAATAGCCATCTGACCCTCCAATTGGCGCAAAGCGCGTTGCAGTTGGGCGCTGGTCAAAGTTGTGTCGCGCAGCTGTTTGAGCTCCTTATGGCAGAGCTCCAGGCATGCGTCTTTGTGTTGAGGCTCGCATGCGAGGTAGATGTTCCAATATCCCGTATCGCTCAGAGGCACTGCCTGTGAGTCGATATTATACACCAGTCCATGTTTCTCGCGCAGGCTCAGATATAAGCGGCTGGACATGCTGCCACCGCCCAAGATGTTGTTCAGCAGGTACATGGTCAGCTGCTTCGGATGCCCGATAGGGTAGGCATGCGATCCCAGCATGATATGCGTTTGGTGGGTGTGGCGTTTGTATGTTCGGGAAAAGGATCTTGGAGAACTAGTCTGGCTAGTACTACTAGTGCTACTAGCACTGCTATAGAACTCTCCTAACTCTCTCTCGGCGGCGGAGATGACTTGCTGGGTGCTGACGTTGCCCAGCACGAAGAGTACCATGCGCTCGGGGCGATAATGCTGTGCCATCCAATTGAGGGCTATGTCTGGTGATTTGGAGATGCGTTTAAGGGTCTTCTTGGTTCCTAAAATAGGCATCGCCAAGGAACTGCCCTCAAAAATCATATTCTCAAAGTCATCATAGATGAGTTCGCTGGGCGAATCGTTGTAACTCTCAATCTCGTCCAGAATGACTGTCACCTCTTTGTCGGTCTCCTTCTTGCTAAATGTGGGGTGGAGCACCATTTCTGCGAGCAGATGGAGCGTGGTGCGGAAATGATTGCTCAGAGTAGCCGCATAGAATGTGGTTTCCTCTTTGGTGGTATAGGCATTGATTTCGCCACCGATGCCCTCAATGTGATTGATGATCTGGCGGGCAGTATAATGCTCCGTCCCCTTGAAGACGCAATGCTCAATGTAGTGCGCCATGCCGTTCTCATTGGGGAGTTCATGGCGCGTACCCGCGCCGACCATGATACCCACATATACGACTGGCGAAGTGGTCTTGCGGTGGACAATCTGCACCCCGTTGGGTAAATTATGATAAAAAGTATCGCTCATATTCGATTAATAATAAACAACAACTCAAACAACATAAATTCAACAACAACTGCGCGCGCCAACATGCGCTTGCCTCGTTTTTTTGTTCAAAAGTGAACTTTTTCCCAAAAAATCTTGCATATGTGCATTTTTTGTTGTACCTTTGCACCCCAATTATAAATTGGGGGAGTATCGGTATAAGCAAACATATAAGATTTGAAAACAATCTACCACATATCGCGCCTAATCTGTCTCTGCATAATCATCTTATGCAGCACGACTGCTATGCAAGCCGCAGAAAAAACGGTGCCTACTATCATGCGCACATGGCAACTTGACCCTTGGACAGGTATCGCGGATACCCTATCCATGGTTGATACGTCATATATGCACCTGCCTATGCGAGATGTACTCAACGACTACTCCATCTCCAATATCACCAACGCCAATTTGATTTCTCCAACCCAATCGCGCATCTATTTCGATCGCGATAAGCGAGCAGACTTCATCTTTGCGGACGCCTACACTCCTTATATCATTGCGCCTAAGAATGTGACATTCTATCACACCACGACACCCTATTCAAGCGTAGCATACAAAAAGGGGTTCGTCACTAATCTAGACCAAAACGACATCAGCTTCATGTTCACGGGCAATGTGAGCCGCCGTACCAACTTGGGCATGACAATTGATTACCTCAACTCATATGGTCGTTTCTCTAGTCAAGAAGGTAAAACCGTATTTGGTTCAGTGTTTGGTAGCTACAATGGCGACCATTACTCCATGCAAGGGGCATTCACATGGAACACGCTAAGCAACTTTGAGAATGGTGGTCTGAGCAACCCTAACGACCTACAAGGAAGCCTCAAACCAGAAGATATGCCCGTAAAAATGCAAGGCATGTCGGCACTGCGCTACCTGTCGGGATACCTCAACCACTACTACAGCATTTGCGTGGAACGCGAACGCAAAGTCACCTACCGCGAACGCGATGAAGAAGGCAATTGGGTAAAAAAAGACTCCATTAAAATCGAATATGTACCAGTAACCACCTTCCGACATGTGTTTGAGACGGCAGATGCCACCAAACGCTATGTCGAGAAAAGAGCCAACCAAGGCTTCTATTCGGATATTTACCGCGATTCGGTGGCTACAAACGATACAGCAGCATGCTTGAGTATCAAAAACACATTGTCTGTGACCTTCGAAGAGGAGTTCAACACATGGTTGAAGTTCGGCGCCATCGTATATGTCATGAACGAGACACAGCGACATATACTACGCGACAGCATAGTGCCTGAGCCACCTATCAAAGACTCAATCTGCCATACACAATGGACCAACAACCTGTACATAGGTGGTGCATTGTATAAGAACCGAGGCAAACATATACACTATGGTTTTGACGGCAATGTATGCCTGTTGGGATACAAACTGGGCGAGTTTCAGGTGAACGGACATCTGGATGCAGGTTTCCGCTTGGGCAAAGACTCCATGACATTAGCCGCCCATGCGTACTTCAAAAACGAGACACCAGACTTCTACCTGCAACACTATCGCAGCAATCACTATCAGTGGGAGAATGATTTTAACAAAACACTCCGTTTCTATATAGGCGGCGAAGTGGCATACCCGACACAATGGGTGAAACCCAAACTGAAAGTAGCATTTGAGAACATCACACAGCATATTTATTTTGATGAGAATGGATTACCCAAACAGATGGACGGCAATATACAGGTACTAGCAGCCGACTTACAACTCAACATCACCACACCTTGGTTAAACCTGGATAATAGCATTGTATATCAACATTCCTCTTCTGCTGCATTACCATTGCCTACCTTAACGATGTACAATAACCTATATTATCACGGCACTTGGGTAAAAGCATTGGACGTGCAAATTGGTGTAGATATGCGATTCTTCATCAAATACCATGCCCCTATCCTCAATCCCGCATTGGGACAGTTCTGCATACAACACAAAGAGCAAGTGGGCAACTACCCCGTGATAAATGTATATGCGAATTTCTACGTAAAACATATACGACTGAAATTATTTGCTCAGTATCAGCACCTGAACGCCTCGTTTATGAATAATCAATACTTTGGCATGCCCAACTATCCTATGGCGCCCGATATGTTCCGCGCGGGATTATCATGGCACTTTTATAAATAACCCAGCCTTTAAACTATAAACTTTCAACTATAAACGATTTTATGCAACAGACACCTAATTTACATACAATCATAAATTACGCCCGAGAGGAAGCAGGGCGATTGGGTAACGTGGAAGTGATGCCCGACCATTTTATGTTGGGTATTCTGCGTTTGGAATCAGGCAAGGCCTTTGAACTGCTGATGCAGGCTGGTATGGACCCTATGGCGTGCAAACGCAAGATAGATGAACGTTTGCGCCAAGCCGAATCCACTCAAACGCAGAAACTGTCGCGTGCCAGCGAACGTGTGATACGCCTTACAGGCATTGAGGCGCGCAGTTATCAAGCAGAGACCTGTGGTTCAGTACACCTGCTGATGGGGTTGCTACGCGACCGTATCAACTACCCCGCTATGTACCTAGAGCAGCAACATGGCATAGACTATGAGTGCATCGAACGTCTTTATCCCAAGCCAGACCCGCTACCACAAGGCGAATTGACCCTCGACGAACAGCCACAAGAGCGCGAGACAACAATCCATATCTTCGGTCCCGACATGGGCAACAGCAAGAAACAGAAAGGCAAAACGGATACGCCTGCCCTAACCAAGTACGGACGTGACCTCACCGCACAGGCTAAGAATGGCGAACTGGACCCCGTTGTTGGACGTCAAATAGAGATTGACCGCGTGATACAAATCCTGTCACGCCGCAAAAAGAATAACCCTATCCTCATTGGCGAACCTGGCGTAGGTAAGTCCGCGATCGTAGAGGGGTTGGCACTGCGCATCGTAGGTCAAGAGATACCTGCCTTAGAAGGCAAACGTATCATCTCGCTTGACATAGCCTCTATGGTAGCAGGCACCACCTATCGCGGTCAGTTTGAGGAACGAATCAAGACAGTCATCAAAGAACTCAACGACCATCCAGAGGTTATCCTCTTTATCGACGAGATACATACCCTTATGGGCGCAGGTAATGCTCAGGGTTCGTTGGATGCTGCCAATATCCTCAAACCCGCCTTGGCGCGTGGCGAGGTACAATGTATTGGCGCCACAACCATCAGCGAATACCGTACCAGCATTGAGAAAGATGGCGCATTGGAACGTCGATTCCAAAAGGTGACCGTACAACCAACCACTGCAGATGAGACCTATACTATCCTTACACGATTGAGCGAAACGTATGGACAGTTTCACCACGTGCAATACACCCAAGAGGCGTTGCGCGCGTGCGTGAACCTTACTGATAGATATATCACCGACCGCCAATTCCCCGACAAAGCCATTGATGCCATGGATGAAGTAGGTGCTTGGAAAGGTGAGAGGTTAGAGGTGATAGGTGAGAGGCGAGAGATTACCGAGGCAGATGTGGCACGTGTAGTGAGCCAGATGTCGGGTGTACCTGTACAACGCGTGGCACAAGCCGAAGGCGAACAGCTACGACAGATGGCTAACGTATTACAGCAACGTGTGATAGGTCAAGAGGAGGCTGTGAAGAAGATAGTCAAAGCCATCCAACGCTCGCGTATGGGATTGCGTGACCCACGCAAACCTATCGGCACGTTCTTCCTACTCGGTCCGACAGGTGTCGGCAAGACGCACTTGGCACAATGCCTCGCCGAGGAGATGTTTGGCAACCGAAATGCCATTATACGCTTTGATATGTCGGAGTACATGGAGAAGCACACCGTCAGTCTGCTGGTAGGAGCACCTCCTGGATATGTGGCACACGAGGATGGGGGCAAACTGACTGAAGCAGTACGACGCAAACCCTATTCGATTGTGCTCTTTGATGAGATAGAGAAGGCGCACCCTGACATTTTCAATGTCTTATTGCAAGTTATGGACGAAGGACGACTGACAGATCGTCAGGGACACATCGTGGATTTTAAGAACACCATCATCATCCTTACCAGTAATGTAGGTACTCGCCAATTGAGCGAGTTTGGCACTGGCATTGGCTTTGGGGCTGATAATCTGGACGATAAAGCGACGGAGCGCATGCTCACCAAGGCGCTGCAACGCACGTTCCCGCCTGAGTTTGTCAATCGACTGGATGACATTATCGTGTTTCATCCACTCAATGACGAAGCTTTGGCACAGATATTGTGGCTCGAATTGCGCCCTTTGCAAGCACGTCTAGAGGCTATGGGGTATAGTTTGGAACTTCGTGATGAGACTCGCCAAGAGATACTGCGCCTTGCACGTGACAAACAATTTGGCGCGCGACCACTCAAGCGAGCGATACAAACATTGATAGAGGACCCGCTGACCGATAAATTGTTAGCAGGCGAAATAGAAAATACAATAATAAAAATATAAGATTTATGGCAAAAGAGATTACAGATGCTAACTTCCAAGAGTTGTTGGCAGAGGGCAAACCCCTCGTAGTAGATTTTTGGGCACCTTGGTGTGGTCCATGCAAGATGATTGCTCCTATCTTTGATGAGTTGGCAGCAGAGTATGAAGGTCGTATCATAGCAGGCAAAGTGAATGTGGATGAGAACGACGACACCTGCGCTGCGTATGGCATTATGAACATCCCAACCATTCTTTTCTTCAAGAATGGCGAGTTAGTTCATCGTCAAGTAGGTGCTATCCGCAAACCTGACTTGCAAAAGCTTTTTGAAGAACTTCTGTAATAATTTTACAGATTTTTGCAAAAATATTTGCATAAGTCAAAAAAAAGCAGTACTTTTGCACCCAAATTGCCTTTGTAGGCACTGTTTTGTGTGCCTACATAGGTAGTTTTGCGTGTACAAGCGTAAAAAATCTAACCCAAACTTCGTGAGTTTGGGTTAAGAGGAGGAATCGCGGTCGCCCCAAGGACGCCGACAAGGCGTCGTTCATGCGACAAGCGCATTCCGACGAGGTCTGGTAGCTCAGCTGGATAGAGCAACAGCCTTCTAAGCTGTGGGTCTCGGGTTCGAATCCCGACCGGATCACAAAGCGATTTTAGTCTTTTGGACTATTAGGCAATAAGGCGAATAGGCTAAAGACGAGAAGTTGCTTTTCATTATTAACTATTAATCATTAAAGTTAACTGTACTACATGCGTCAGTTAAAAATCACAAAATCAATCACCAATCGTGAATCGGCCTCACTTGACAAGTATTTGCAGGAGATAGGTCGTGAGCCGCTGATTCCCGTTGATGAAGAAGTAGAATTGGCTCGCAGAATCCGTAATGGGGATAGAGTCGCTTTGGAGAAATTGGTGAAAGCCAATCTCCGCTTCGTAGTTTCTGTAGCAAAACAGTACCAAAATCAAGGTTTGAGCCTTCCTGACCTTATTGACGAAGGCAACCTTGGGCTTATCAAAGCAGCAGAAAAATTTGATGAAACACGAGGCTTCAAGTTTATCTCCTATGCCGTATGGTGGATTCGCCAATCTATTCTTCAAGCCCTGGCAGAGCAATCGCGTATTGTACGCCTTCCACTCAACCAGGTAGGTTCTCTCAACAAGATCAACAAGGCTTATCAACGCTTTGAACAAGAGCATGAGCGCAAGCCAAGTGCCGAAGAGTTGGCAGAGTTGTTAGACATACCTGTGGATAAGATTGCAGACACGCTGAAGATGTCGGGTCGCCAAGTGAGTGTAGATGCACCTTTTGTAGAGGGCGAAGACAACAGTCTGATAGATGTGATGGTCAATGAGGACTCTCCAAATGCCGACCACACATTGATCAACGAATCACTCTCTCGCGAGATTGACCGCGCATTGGCAACCCTGACCCCACGCGAGGCAGACATCATCCGCAAGTTCTTTGGTATAGGCGTACCAGAAAAGACATTGGAGGAGATTGGCATTGAGTTCCGCCTCACTCGTGAGCGTGTTCGCCAGATTAAAGAGAAAGCTATCCGCCGCTTGAAAGCAAGTTCGCGCAGCAGAATTCTCAAAACCTACTTAGGATAACAAACTAAAAAGACATACCTGCAATAATGTAAAAGGACTGCCCGAAAGCAGTCCTTTTTGTTTACTCTTTATTGGTAGAGCCAACGATTCACTGTCTTAGTCCAGATACAGAATCGCTGCCGTCTGAGGAGCTACGCGGATAGTACCAGCAACCGTAGCATCACACTCCACTGGGCACTTGCCGTCCACACATGCATAGTGGAACTCGCCCTCTGGCAATGCCACTTTAGCCGCTTTCTCTTGACCATTCAGCACCACAACAATCGTCTTCCAACTATCGCCTACTGCCTCACCATTCAATTGATATGCCACTACGCCCTCTGGAACCTCCAAGAAATGTACATGCTGGCGAACCAACTCAGCATCACCCATATGGAAAGCAGGGTGCGCCTTGCGCAGTGCAATCAGACCTTGATAATAGCGGAAGAGGTCAAGGTTCTGCGCCTTCAACGACCAGTCAATAGCATTAATCTCATCAGGACTGCAATAGCTATTGTGCACCCCTTTCTTATCGCGCGCAATCTCCTCGCCACACCACAAGAATGGCATACCTTGCGAGGTCAATACCGCTGTTTGTGCCAACTTGCTGAGGCGTTGCAACTCGCCCGCACGCAGTTTCTTATTCGCTTTGAGGCGGTCAGTGAGCATCATATCATCGTGGCAAGACACATAACTGATACATTGGGTAGGTTGAGCAGTCCAAGCTTGCTTGGAGTAGTTCACCTTCTCCATGTCCACCTCTGGGTGAGCAATACAACCAACCAAACCGAACTTAATACTCTCCTCATGTCCTTTCTCGCCAACGAGGAAAGCACCGCGGTTATTGTCAGAGAAAGGACCACGTAGCGCATCACGCATATCGTCGCAGAAAGCACCGATATTAGGCAACTTTTGCATATTCGCCTTCATCGCCAATGAGTCGCCATTATAGAGTGGACCACCCGCAGCCCAACCCTCGCCATAGAGCAACAAGCTTGGGTCGATGCTATCCATCATAGCGCGCACTTGGTTCATGGTTTCCACATCGTGGATACCCATAAGGTCGAAGCGGAAACCGTCCATGTGGTACTCCTCAATCCAGTAGCGGCAAGACTCAATGATGAACTTGCGCATCATAGCACGCTCGCTGGCTGTCTCGTTGCCACAGCCCGAAGCATTACCCAAATCGCCATTCTCGTGAAGACGATAGAAATAGTCAGGGCAAGTCTGGGTGAAATTGCTATTCTCCACATTGAAGGTGTGGTTATACACCACATCCATAATCACACGGATACCTGCTTTGTGCAATGCCTGAATCATCTGCTTCATCTCGCGGATACGCGTAGCGGGGTCGTAGGGATTGGTGCTATAGCCACCATCAGGCGCATTGTAGTTCACTGGATCATAGCCCCAGTTGTACTTATTATCGCTCAAGCGAGTCTCATCCACTGATCCGTAGTCGTAAGAAGGCAAGATTTGCACATGCGTAACGCCTAACTCCACGAGGTGGTCAATACCTGTAGCCAAACCTTCGGCAGTCTTGGTGCCATGCTCGGTCCATTGTACAAACTTACCCTTATTCTCCACACCTGAAGTAGCGTGGATAGACATATCGCGGTGGTGCATCTCATACACAATAGCATCCTTAGCACCCGCAAAAGCAGGGCGTACATCCTCGTTCCAGCCCTCTGGGTTGGTCGCAGCAATGTCAATAATCGCAGCACGGCGACCATTCACACCCACTGCCTTCGCAAAGATACCTGGGGTCTCGTGCAATTTCCAACGAGAACTTGACTCTACCACTTGGAAAGTGTAGAACTGACCGTTCAAATCGCCCTTGACGGTTTTGGTCCAACTACCATCTTCCTGACGGCACATCGTAAGGGTTTGCAGAGGCTCCGCTGTAGTCGCATCTGCATAGAGATTCAAATACACTGTATCTGCATTGGGACTCCAAACAGAGAAAGTCGTTTTATCAGCTGCATACATCATCTCATCAAGAGAACCTTGCTTCACTGGATACTCATCCACACTCTCATAGTGTGGTTTCTTGGCACAGCAACCCACAAGAGTAGCTACCAATGTCATCATAATAATTGCTTTTTTCATGTTTATTGTGTTGATTTTATTCTCCACTTAAAGAGAGTTGATTGATATTGGCTTTTTCTATGCGTTGCGCCGCATAGTCACGGGTGACTTCATAAGCGGTTTGACCGTCCTTAGACGAAGGCAAATCGTACATCACATCGATCATGACCGTCTCCATCAATCCACGCAAACCACGCGCACCCAACTTGTATTCCACAGCTTTATCCACGATATAATCAAGCATATCGGGCGCAAAAGTGAGCGCGATGCCGTCCATAGCCAACAACTTTTGATATTGCTTCACCAACGCATTATTTGGCTCTGTCAAGATATTACGCAATGCAGCCTTGTCGAGCGGTTTGAGGTAAGTGAGGACAGGCAAACGACCGATAATCTCAGGTATCAAACCAAACGACTTTAAGTCTTGCGGCGCAATGTATTGCAAAAGGTCGCTTTTATCAATCGCCTGTGTCTTCTTAGCCGCATCAAAACCAACCACTTGGGTATTCATGCGCTGAGCGATCTTACGCTCAATGCCATCGAAAGCGCCACCGCAGATAAACAAGATATTCTGCGTATTGACATGGATAAACTCCTGCTCTGGGTGCTTGCGTCCGCCTTGTGGTGGCACATTCACCACTGACCCTTCAAGCAATTTTAGAAGTCCCTGTTGTACGCCCTCGCCCGACACGTCGCGGGTGATACTTGGATTGTCAGACTTACGCGCAATTTTGTCGATTTCATCGATAAAAACGATACCTTTCTCGGCTTTCTTCACATTGTAATCCGACTCCTGCAAAAGGCGTGTGAGCAGGCTCTCCACGTCCTCACCCACATAGCCCGCTTCGGTCAACACGGTAGCGTCCACGATGGTGAAAGGCACCTTCAATAGTTTAGCAATCGTACGCGCAAGGAGGGTCTTACCCGTACCTGTAGAGCCAACAAGGATGATATTGCTCTTCTCTATCTCCACCCCGCCCTCTTCACGAGGTTGCAAGACACGTTTATAGTGGTTATATACCGCCACCGACAAATAGCGTTTGGCATCGTCTTGATCGATGACATACTGATCAAGAAAGGCCTTAATCTCTGCGGGTTTAGGCAGCGTACTGAGTTCCAAACCTTTAATGTCAGTTTCGTTCTCCATATACTGCTTCATCTCGCAAATCATCTTGTGACCTGCCTCAATGCAGTCGTGGCAAATCAAACTACCATCATCGCCACGAAACATGTGCGACATCTCACGACCGCAAAACGAACATTGTTCTTTCTTCTTAGCCATAGTCCAAAAGCTTATTTATTCTCGCAACGATACACCTTATCAATCATACCATATTGGAGTGCCTCCTCAGCGGTCATCCAATAATCGCGGTCTGCATCCTGGCGAATCTTCTCCGTCGTTTGACCCGAGTGGTCAGAGATAATCTGATAGAGTTCATCCTTGAGTTTGAGAATCTCACGCGCAGTAATCTCAATGTCGGATGCTTGACCCTGGATACCGCCCAATGGTTGGTGAATCATCACACGGCTATGAGGCAATGCGGCACGCATGCCTTTCTCGCCTGCGACTAACAAGACAGCTCCCATGCTGGCAGCCATACCCGTACAGATAGTCGCAACGCGCGAACGTACAAACTGCATGGTGTCATAAATGCCTAATCCAGCATACACCGAGCCACCTGGTGTGTTAAGATAGATACTAATATCGCGATCCGAGTCCACGGAATCCAAATACAACAATTGCGCTTGGATCACATTGGCGGTGTAGTCATTCACCTCTGTGCCCAAGAAGATAATACGGTCCATCATCAAGCGAGAGAACACATCCATCTGTGTCACATTCAACTGACGCTCTTCCAAAATCGATGGGCTAATATAACTGGCAGATGCATTTAGGACATTCTCCACATGCATCGAGTTCATACCGTTAGACACGGCGAATTTCAAAAAATCATTCTTCATGTTCGTTTTCATTTAGAGTTTAGTGTTTAATGTTGTTCTTTTTTAAGTACTGCCCGACGTATGCCGGGCAGTACCTTATAGATTATGTGCACACGCGCATACGCGCATAGCACTATTATTTCTTCAATTCAGCTTTCTTAGCTTTGCGGCGCTCCAATGCCTCTTGAATATCGTAAGCCAAAGGAGTTGCTACGCAGAGTGAAGAGTAAGTACCTACAACCACACCGATGAGTAATGCGAATACGAATCCGCGGATAGTCTCACCACCGAAGCAGAAGATTGCAATCAATACTACGAGGGTTGACATCGAAGTAGAGAAGGTACGGCTGAGTGTATGGTTCAACGCATCGTTGATGTTTTGCTTGCGATCGCGTTTTGGATACAAACCTGTATATTCACGTACACGGTCGAAGATAACTACAGTATCGTTGATGGAGTAACCGATAACGGTCAAGATAGCAGCGATAAATGCTTGGTCAATCTCCATAGAGAATGGCATCACCTTCCAAAGGAGCGCGTATGCACCCAATACGATGAGGGTATTGTGAGCCAAACCAGTCAACGCACCTACAGAGAATGCGAAGTTGCGGAAACGAACCAATACATAGAGGAAGATACCCAGCAACGCAGCCAATACAGCCCAAACAGCAGATTGGGTGATGTCGTCTGCAATAGCAGGACCTACCTTTTGTGATTGCATGATACCAATCTCTGGGTTAATCTCTGTGGACTTAAACTCATCCAAAGTGATACCCTCTGGCAAGAACTGTTGGCAACCAGCGAAGAGCAATGCCTCGATCTCGTCATCCAAAGTCTCAGAGTTGTCGTTGATACGGTAGTTGGTAGAGATACGTACTTGGTTAGCGTTACCGATGGTGATCACGTTGAGGGCGAAGGTCTCCTCGTCACCTGCTTGTGTCTTAGCATCCATGAACACATTATCCAATGCAGCATTCACCTCTTGTGTGTTAACTGGCTCTGCGAAGCGAATGATATAGTTGCGACCACCAGAGAAGTCGATACCGAGGTTGAGTTTACCCATGATATGTGGGTTCACACCCAAGATACCTACGAGTACCAACACACCTGATACGATATATGTCACCTTGCGTGCACCGATAAAGTTAGCCTTGGTGTTTTGCAAGAAGTTCTTCATCAACTTGGTAGTGAAGTTCAATTCCTTAGCATTCTCTTTCTTAGCATATGCTTCGAGCAACAGACGGCAAACGAATACAGCGGTCAAGAAAGAAGAAATGATACCAATCATGTAGGTTACAGCGAAGCCCTTGATAGGACCTGTACCGAAGATTGCCAAGATAGCACCAGTCAAGAACGAGGTAACGTTAGAGTCGATAATCGCAGAGATAGCGTTGCTGAAACCGTCTTCGATGGCTTTGCGCAAGTTCTTACCTGCACGACGCTCCTCGCGGATACGCTCGTAGATAAGCACGTTAGCGTCCACTGCCATACCCATGGTGAGCACGATACCGGCGATACCAGGCAAGGTCAATACAGCAGAGAAAGATGACAAGATACCTGCGAGCAAGAATACGTTGCAGAGCAATGCGAAGTCAGCAATCAAACCAGGGATCAAACCATAGTAAGCAATCATGTAGAGCAGAATGAGGATAAAACCAATCACAAAGCTCCAGAGACCATCATGAATTGCCTCTTGACCGAGTGATGGACCTACCACATCCTCTTGGATGATGCGTGCAGGCGCAGGCATCTTACCAGAGTTCAAGGTGTTAGCCAAGTCTTTTGCCTCTTCTACGGTGAAGTTACCAGTGATTTGTGAGCTACCACCAGCGATCTCGTTTTGTACAGTTGGGAAGCTATATACATAGCCATCGAGTACGATAGCGATAGATTTGCCGATATTGTCGCGTGTGATACGTTGCCAATCGCGTGCGCCCTCAGCGTTCATGGTCATACTTACGTTAGCGTAAGCAGATGTTTGACCGAAGTCTGCACGAGCGTCGGTGATTACATCACCCTCCAATGATGGACGACCACTGGTTTGAGATTTCAATGCTACCAATTGGTAGTATGCCTCTGCCTCGTCAATGGCCTTCACAGTCCAGCACAAACGCAACTCGCGTGGGAGCAATGACTTAGCCACTTGAGAATTGAGCATAGCCATCACCTTAGCAGTGTCAGTATAGTGTGAAGTACCTACTACAGGACCTTGATATGGTTGACCAGCAGGGCTAACAGATGGTTGCAACGCTGCGAATAATGGGTTAGCTTTCTTATACTCCTCGTATGCAGCCTCTTGGTCAGCCTCAGCTTGTGCCAAGCTATCTGCTGCCAAGTCTTCTACCAAGGCATCCAAATCATCTGCCTCAGCTTTTGCCTCCTCTTTTACTGGAGCAGCCTCTGTCTGAGCAGCCTCAGTGCTTGCATTTTGAGCAGCAAACTCATTGTTGATTTGAGAGAGTTGTGGCAAGATCTCTGCCAAGTCATAAGTCTCCCAGAACTCCAAGTTTGCAGAACCCTGCAAGAGTTTACGAACGCGCTCTGGCTCTTTGATACCTGGCAACTCGATCAAGATACGACCTGTTTGGCTCAACTTTTGGATATTTGGTTGTACCACACCAAAGCGGTCAATACGAGTACGCAACACGTTGAATGAGTTATCAATTGCGCCTTGTACCTCTTCACGAACCACGCTCTCCACCTCTTGGTTGGTTGAGTTCAAGCTTACTTTCTCGCGAAGCTCGAAAGTAGAGAACACGGATGCCAATTGAGCATTAGGGTCAATCTCGTAGAATGATTCGAAGAAAAGGGTCAAGAAGTCTGCACCCGAAGATTTTTGTTTCTCTTGTGCCAAAGCGATGGCGTTGTTGAAGTTCTCGGTAGTGTTGTAACCGCTGAGTGCGCGGATAATTTCTGGAACCGATACTTCCATTGTTACGTTCATACCGCCCTTGAGGTCAAGACCAAGGTTGATCTCTTTCTCACGGCACTCTTTCAATGTGTAGCCAAACCACACTTTCTCACCAGCAACAGAGTCCAAGTATTGGTACTCTTTTGCATCATCACCTTGAGCATATTCTGCTGCTTTGTTGTCGTAGTGATTTGTCACCACAGAGAATGACAAATAGAACGCACTCACCAAAGCCAAGCACACTGCCAAGGTAATAACAAGTCCTTTGTTTTGCATAATTTTAATTTAGTTTTATTGTTAGTATTTTTATTCTGCAAATCCATTCCGCGCACGCGTACCATACCCACGCACAAAATAGGGCGCAAAATTACTAAAAAAAACGCATATACGCAAGAAAATACACAAAAATATCACTTTTTTCGTTAAAAATCTTCAAAATATTTGGTCATGTCAAAAAAAAGCAGTACCTTTGCAGCGCATTTCGATAAGAGGTGATGTATCGCGGAGTAGAGCAGTGGTAGCTCGTCAGGCTCATAACCTGAAGGTCGGTGGTTCGATCCCGCCCTCCGCAACAAGAGAGAAAGCCGCTTTGTAGAGCGGCTTTTTTTGTTTCTCCATCATAATCCTACCCCTCGCAACACACACCATTGATTAATCATAAAAAACAGAAAACGCTGCACATTTGCGCAGCGTTTTCTTATCGTATTTTGTTCAATTAACGAACTTGACGTCCTGAAATGTCATATACATCGCCATTTGGCATCACGAGGTACAAAGATTGATTGATAAGCACCTTACGAGCCTGTGGCTTAGAAACCTCTACATTCTCCACATCGGTTGATTCGCCACAAATTGCTGTCACAGTACCATTGCAACCATTGACATTGTAGATACCATGCATTGTGAAAGTCAAATCTGCGGTTTGGTTACCATCTCCACCATTACCATTATTCCAGATAATCATCCATGTAGAAGGATCACCTGTTGCACTTGCAGGAATCACAAATTTGAACTTATCATCGCCCAAGTGAGTAGCAGCAGTGCCTGGCCATGCGCCTACGAGTTGCTTATCACCATTAGCAGGATCCCACATATATACATAAACGGATGTACCGAAGTTAGAACCTTGATAGAACACTGCACGCTCATCTGCAGACTCCAAACACATCTCTGAATCCTTTGGATCCTCTGGCTTTGGATCAACAGGATCGCCGCCCGTGTTTCCGCCCTCGCACAACGCAGTTACTTTAGAAGTACATTGGATATTGTTCTTATCACTACCTGTGTACATACCTTGATTGGTAAACGCGAGATCTTTTGTCTGCGTTCCACCATCATTCCAGATTATCTGCCATGTACCATCAATAGCAGGAGCAGAAGCAGGAATATCAAAACGATATTTACCATTACCCAACGAAGTAGCAGTAGAACCTGGCCAGCCATTAGTTACTGTTCCATTTGAGTTCCAAATATAGCAATTAATCTTCTTGCCGAAATCCGATGATTTGGTAAAGAACACAGTACGTTGATCTGCGCTTGTCAAACATGGCTCGATTGCCTCTTCTGGCTCCTCTGGTAGTGTTGGATCATCAGTTAACTCCTCTTCTGTGCCATCCCATTTAGGCGTGCTACCACCTACAGAAGATGACTTATAGAGATATTTACCATCTTCTCCAATCTTACCAGGTGCTTTGGTCTTTTCGGTATCCAACACATACACGCGCATATTACCCTTGCCTGAGCAATTTGCTTTCAATGTACCATTAGTTACATTGATTACCTCACCTGTTACGCAATCGGTATATTTACCATTCAAGACATTGCTAAACGTTGCACCTCCAGAGATAGTTACCAACGCATAAGAGTCGGTAGTAGCATCAGTATAACGACGTTTGAAAGCAAACGAACCAGAGCAACCATCGGTAGAATATTGACCTTTACGCAAAGCAGGAACGGCTTGACGAATACGGTTGAGGCGTTGAATATGCTTAGCGAGAGGGTGATTGAGAGTAGCATTCGCATTACCTGTAGCCGTATATTGTGCGAAGTCAGTCACATTGATATCACCCTTGATATAACCACCGAAGTATGCACGACCTGTATTGATAAGTGAAGTGTTAGGACCGTTATCAATAACACAACCTTTCTTGAATTCAATCTCAGAACCATAGTAAACACAAGGAATACCACGGAAGGTAAACATCAGTGCCAGGTTCTCAGCCCAAGTCGATTGGTCTTGGTTAAAACGGGTCTTCTCAGGAGCACCATCAGGAGCGTAGTCGTGAGAATCTACGTAGGTAACATTCCATGTTGCATCGTTGTAGTATTTATCACCATACTTCACGGCAAATGCCTCAGCAGCAGTACGAAAGTTCCAGTGCATTGGGAAGTCAATTACGCTGAGTTGTGAGTACTTGCTGTAATCAGGTGTGTGGTAGTTATTTCCTTGCAGGAAAGCGTTGTTAGATTCTGGCATTGAAGAATCATCATCGTCATCTTTGCCTTGCTGGTCAGTAGATAGGATGTTGGTGTGATTACCTTTTTGACCTTCTAAGATAACGAGATTATCCCATGATGTCTCGCTGGTATCCCATGCGTAATTCTTACTTTCTTTCCAAGTATAGTAGAATGGTGAGCAGTTCTCGTGGTTGCGATATACCACATTGCGTTCACGCGCACAAACCTCTGCGTACATAAAAAAGTCGCCACCATTACGCTTCGCCTTGTATTGCTCCGCAAGTGCCTCAAACTGAGGGATGAAAGATTTGTTGAAAGTCAAACGAGAGATGTGTCCACCGGTGTCGATACGGAAACCATCTACACCCATCTTGATAAACTCACCATAACATTTCACAAGATAGTTAGATACAGCAGGGTTCTCAGTATTCAAA
>JAZNPR010000059.1:0-32971 GCA_045589755.1 Paludibacteraceae bacterium | reverse complement strand
CTTTCAAAGAGTCAACCTTTTTAGGACTCCAGTCAACCTTTTCAGGAAACGAGTCAAAAAAGTACGTTTTTTAAGATTATATATCAGTAATCGAGTCAACCTTTTTCAGGTTTAGTCAAGGTTTAGTCACTTTTTGGTCACAGGGAGTTGAGTCGGCGTTCTCTCGGTCGTCTCTCGGAGTTCTCTCGGTGGAATAGGGCAAGGTATAAGAGAGGTAAAAGAGATGGTAATCTTAATAAAACGCACATTTTTCTATCTTTTTGCAATTTATTGAAAATTTTCTAGTGAAGGGGAGGCTACATAAAACAAAAAGCAACCGAAATCGGTTGCTTTTTTGTAGCGGGACCCAGGATTGAACTGGGGACCTCATGATTATGAATCATGCGCTCTAACCAGCTGAGCTATCCCGCCTTCGTCGGAATGCGTTTGTCGCATGAACGACGCTTTCAGCGTCCTTGGATCGACCACGATTCCTCCTCTTAACTCGGGCTCACGAAGCCCTCGTTAGTTTTTTCAAAGAACATTGCTTAGTAGCTATCCTTGAAAGCGGGTGCAAAGGTACTACATTTTTCTGATATGACCAAACTTTTTTACGCTTTTTTTGAAAAAAACATCAAAAAACCGATTATTTAGCCCACTCCAAGTACTCCTCCAAGGTGAAATGCTTGCCAATAAGGTCAAAATTGGATTGCGTGATAGTGATGATTTGCGCGTCGTTGGCTTGAAGCACTTGCATCAAATCCATATTCTTTTTCAGCATACCTTCATACCACATCGCATCGTCCAAACTATCAAACCCTGCAATCTGCAAAGCACAATCGCCGACACCGAACATCAGTATTTGCTTCAAATCGAAGTCCTTAATCATGAACTGCGAGAAGTTGTAGAGCGCCACCTCGTAGAGCAAGGTGTTCAATCGCTGCTCATCGCGTGGCATAATCAACACAACAAAAGATGGTTCTCTGCGCTCGTGGCTGAAAGTCACAGTCGTATCCACTGCCTCTTCGATGAGCAACTGCTCTTCTTGGCGGCGGTCTTGCAATGAAGCCATCGTACCATCCATTTGACTCTCAGCACCTTGTCCCATGAGTGCCAACATGTCCTTTGCCATTGCTGCTAGTTCGCTGTCTGGATAACGCTTCACCATCTGGCGCAACTCGCCTACAAAGGCTTCCTGCCCATCGGTTTTAGCCACGGAGATGGCGTTGAGGAACAAGAAACGGGGCATCAGCGGTGAGAGAGGATAGTTGTCCTCGACATACTGCTTGTAGGTCTTTACGCCCGCAAAATCACCTCGCTGGTAGGCGTGATAGGTGGATTCGTAAATGGAGTCTTGCTCTGCTGACATACGGCGCAAACGGTCAAAATAGTCGGGTTGCGACACGATATATGCCTCTTGCGAATCAGGGAAACGCTGCATAATCTCCTGCTTGTAGAGCTCTGCATCCGCCATGCGATTGTCTTTCAGCGCAGTCAGGTACTGCATATAATAGAGGTCCAACAAACGACTATCCTCTGGGAAACGGCGCAGGAAGTCCTCAAACATCTCATCGCTGAGTAGTTGGTCGCCCACTTCATCGCGGTAGATATACACGAGGTTGTATAGCGCATTGGCTATCTGCTCGTTAGAGCGTTGGAAGTCGGCCTCTGTCTTAGGTATCTGTTGCAGGTAATATTCGGGTTTGTGGTTGTCTGTTTCCTGAGGCGCGATCACCGCAGCAGAGTCCGATAGGGTGGAGTCGTTGGCTGCCAGTTCTTCATCCATATCCTCCATAAACGAACTGGTGGCTGCTTTGCTCAGTCGGCGCCAGTTGTCTTCCAGTGTGCGGTTGCCCCATTGCTGGCGGAAGGTCTGTTGTCCCGAGCGCATGAGTTGAGGGTTGTAGAAATACCACTCTCCGCTGCCTCCGCCGCCCAGCATATTGCTGGTATTCACGCTACGCGGACCGCTATTGTTCTCTGCCTCGCGTGCTGCTTGTGCAGCTTTTTCTGCTTCTTCCTCTTCTGCTTTGATGAGGTCAGCAATGATTTTCTCCACCACCTTCAGTTGCTCCTCCTCGCTCAGTTGCGATAGGCGTTGCAGCGAGTCTTGCAATTGCACCGTCGTGTATTCTACCACCAACTGGTCCAAGGTCTCCGAACGGCGTTGAATACGAGCATATTGACTATCTTCCACCGACAGAATCTGCGTTGCCTCCTTGTAGCAAGGACTGGCTTTCACATAATCGCGTTGCCCGTAATAAATATCTCCTGCCACAATCAGCACGGCTGCTTTATCCAAGCCGTTCTTGGTGCTTTTTTCTATAGCCATTTCATAGTACGACAGGGCTTGTGCGGTGTCTTTACGCTCCAAGAAGATATTGCCCAATGTACCATAAATCAAGTCCAGACGGTCTTTGTTTTTGTCCAGTTTTGCCATTTTGGTTAGCAACTTAATGGATTCATTGACATTATCTGCCAACTGTGCCAACTTCAGTCGGGCGTTGAAGTCCATTTCGCTTGTGGGCTGCAATTTCAAGACTTGTTGAAAGGCGTTACGAGCTTCTTTTTTGGCTTTTTGGCTTTCGTAGATCTGTCCCAACACATAGTAGAACCTTGGTCGCTCGCCTTTCTTTTTCTCATCGGGCAATGCTATTTTGATGAATGGAACGGCTTCTTTGTAGCGTTCGGTTTTCATCATAATATCCGCACTAACTGCGGCGTATAAGGACGCATTTTTTCGACCGATATTCTCTGGTTGCACCTTTGACAGCACTTCCTCTGCTTCATACAGCCATCCCATTTCGCCATATGCTCGTGCTGCCCACAACTGGCATATCGCCACCATTTCTTTGTCATGCGCATAGTGGCGAGCGATATAGTTAAAGGTGCTGACGCTACCCAAGAAATCGCCTTTGTGAAACTCCGCTTTGCCCAGCAGTAACCATGCTTTACCCATTTGGTTGTTAAACTCTTCCTGTTCCAACCATGCTTTGTATTTTGGGTCTTTGCGTTTCTTGTGATTGACTTTTGGGCGTGCTTTAATGCTGTGCAACTTAATGCATTTGCGGCATTTCTCAATGGTTCTTTCCATTTGCGAAGTGGAGGCTTCTGCTGCTTTATGATTCGATACGGGGTATAATGGAAGCATTGCAGAGTAGTTGTCTTCGTGTGCTTCGCGAATGGCATTTTGTCCCTCTTCGAAAGCAATTCGTCCGTTGAAATGAATATTGTACTTGGTTTGCATTTGGTGAAAATTCCGCGAAACCCAAGTATTTTTTTGCGTAGAACACGACAGCATAGTCACTGCCAACAACAATAGTATGAATATCCCTTTCTTCATGTTCTTTATTTCAATCCTTTGATATGACTGGGTGCTGCCACAAACTCTTTCAGATAGAATGGCTCATAGTATGCCATTTCCTTCACAGCCAATCGGTTTGTCTGCGCTTCTGCTAATGCTCCCATGTATTTTGCTTGAGGTACAATGTTTTCTACGAAGCGAGCGTTTTGGGCGGTTATTACTTTGGTGCATTTCATTGCACCATTGCCAAAAAATACGATTGGCTGCCTTTGCAATTCTTCGGCAAAAGCGTTTTCGTCAATAACCATCGCCTGCACATGGTGCAAAGGCTTAAATCCCTCATTTTCTGTTTGTTCGTAGAGCGCGGTATAGACTTCCATGCGCCGAGCGTCCAACATCGGACACAGCAGTGCGCCGTCTTCCACCTTGTGTTGCAACGAGGCGCACAACACCTGCAAGGTGTCTATCGGTATGAGTGGAATATTCAACCCATAGCATATGCCTTTGGCGATGCTTGCGCCTATTCGCAAACCGGTATAACTTCCAGGACCTTGCGACAATGCCACAGAATCTAGTTGCCAGTCATTCCGTTTGGCTTCACTGAGTAGTTGCTCAATGAATACAGGCAATTCGCTAGCATGATTAGCGCCTTCTAAGTTGGAGTGTGATACCACAGACACACCATCAATACTGATGGATGTCGAGCAGCAGCTGGTGGAAGTTTCAATGTTGAGTATGACCATTTCTTTGAAAAAACACTATTTAACCCGCAAAGGTAGTGCTTTTTTTTGAGATATGCAAATAAAATCGACCGAACACGTTATTTTTTCATATGTATTCCCCCGCTGGATAATCAGAACGTTGCGCCTGTGTTTTTCTCTTGGGCAGTCGCATCCACATGATGTTGGTCTTGTAGCCACAACCATGTAGTGTTGCTTTCCTTGCCGAGGTAACGCACTTTCGCTTTCACAATCTTGGTATCCGCAGGCACAGCAATAGTGTTGTTATAAGCACGCCATTCGCCATCATCAAGGCAATAGAGAATTTCGCCTCCCTGCATGACTTTATTCATTTTGACTAGCACGTGACTATCGTCCAATTGCAACTGCGGATTGTCCACTTCTACGACTTTTATACCCGGCTGTTGAATGTGGAAATTGCGTCCTAAAGCAGATAGTTGAGGAACAAATACCTCATACACAAGATGGTTGTATTCACTCAATGTGAGTGCGCTGCGGTTGTTCCATGCACGCTCCGCTAATCCGTAAATCTTAGGATAGATCTGCCACTCTACTTGGCTAAACGAGCGGATAACTTCGCCCCACAACTGCGCATTCATACCTATCACGTTGGAGTGAATCAGTGGTTCCCAATCAAACGAACGATACTCATCTGTATAGCCACCCCAGTTCAGTCCTTTCTCCTCGTGGTGATTACAGTATGCGAAGTCGAAGTACAGGCGGTTAGCGTTTGCTAATACCACGGGATAACCTGCCTCTGCCATCTCTAATGGTTTGGTATCGCTGTTGAGCCATGAATAGCAAATCGCTTTGCTCTCCGCAGGGCAGAAGTGCGTGATTTCCTCCCATCCCATTGGTTGAAGATTGTAGCGATTCAAAATCTCTAATACTGCATCAATAAATGCCTGATGTTCCTCTTTTGTAAGTGCTCCCTTTGGCACTTCGTCGCCGCCGATATTGAAGATCGTGAGCGGGTGTCCTGCCTCTTCGTGCATCTTCACAATCTCAGTTACTACGTGATCAATGAACTCAATGGCATAGGGTTTGGTGACATCTATCACATTGTCGGTGTAGTTTTGTGCGGACTTATATACACGTGCATCAAATGCGCTGTCAGTCAGCAGGTTACCCATTGCTTTTTTGCAAGCACGCATATGACCGGGCATATCTATTTCGGGTATTACGCGTATGTTGCGCGCGCCCGCGTACCTTAATAATTCGATATATTTCTCACGCGTGATGTAACCGTTGGCGGTTGTAGGCGCATTAGGGTCCCATCCGCCACAATACATAGGCAATAAGCATTCGCTTTCATCTACGGTGTAACCACGTTTGGAGCCAATGTTCGTCAACTGTGGTAATCCAGGAATCTCCAATCGCCATGCCTCGTCATCCGACAAGTGGAAGTGTAGCACATTGAGCTTATGGTATGCCATTATGTCCAAGATGCGGTAAATAGAATCTACGGGATAGTAGTTTCGCACCACGTCTAGCATGATACCACGGTGGTGTAGGTCGGGATAATCGGTTACTCTTCCGCATGGCACAACCTCGCCCCATTGCTTGAGTGTCTGTTTGGCATAGAAGATACCCGCTTCGTCACTTGCTTCGATGGTGATGGTAGTTGGAGTGATAATCATGGTGTATCCTTCGGACACCATATTGGCATCGGTACGAACCACTATTTCTGCTTTCGCCACTTCACACACTCCATCTGTATACTCCATCTTTTTTGGTTGTGGTAACAATGGTTGTACAAACTTCTCCTCACCGCTTAATATATTCTCCACATAATCATACACATACGCTCCGTCAGCATATGGTGTTTTCTCCCATGTCACGATGCCGCGTTTCATCTGTTCTGGGCGTGTGAATGGCGCGTAGGTACAAGGGATAGAAATAGGTTTTTTATTGATTTTGAATCTTGAATCTTGAATCAAGAAGAACCCCTCTGGACGCGATGTCTGACGGATAACATTGCCCTTGAAACGTAGTTTGAATGTGCGACTACTATCAGGCATAAGTGGTTGGAAATCAGCAGTTGGAGTAATGCTGTGATAGCTAGCTTGCAACTCTGTTTGCAGAATTTGGTCGCCCTCTGTGTAAATTGGGTGGAGCGACATATAATTGAAATACAACGTCCATCCTTCGTTGGTGATTGGTTCATCCGAAAGATTGGTAATGGTGTAATACAATTCGCACACACCAGGGGTTACATCATTTTTGCCCATTTCCCAATGGATAGACATGGGTGGATTCGAACTGCAAGCGGTAAGAGTAATGAATGCTACTACCGATAATAAGCGTACAAACGTTTTCATGTTTTTAAGATTTTTAGATATTGCAATATAAAACAAGTTGATACGATTCAACACAAATTTTTTGCAAAGGTAAATAATATTTTTGATATCTGCAAATTATTCTATTTTCAAGAATGTGTGATTACGGTTACGAAACCTATCTTTTCCTTGTCTATTACGTAGGATATACGTAACATATACGTAGGATATACGTAGGATAACGCTGTTAATAAGCAGAAAACACCGAGTCTCTCACAACGCGGTATCCACTATCCAATAGCCTATAGGGCGTCCTTTATCCATTATCCAATGGCGGCTTAACTGTGTCTCATCGCCCATAGGGTGTCCCTCGCTCTATAGCGCAGCGTCCTATTAGTTGGCAAAAAAAAATAAAAAAATAATTTTTTTTCTCGAAAACGTTTGCATAAATGAAAAAA
This sequence comes from Paludibacteraceae bacterium, assembly GCA_045589755.1. Classification (GTDB taxonomy): domain Bacteria; phylum Bacteroidota; class Bacteroidia; order Bacteroidales; family Paludibacteraceae; genus Colicola. The sequence goes on along the minus strand of JAZNPR010000059.1, from coordinate 26,211 downwards.
TTATAGTACCTTTGTCGCCGATTTATGGATGTAAATCAAGACGCAATCTTTTATATTAACTCTAAAATCTAATGAAAATGAAAAAAATCTTTATTTCTTTTCTCGCTCTCGTAGCGATAGTAGGTGTGGCAAATGCACAACGCACATGGGCGTACAATCTCAATTCAACACAAGAGGGAGATGCTTATACCTTCGAGTTTAAGGCAACCACTGCTGCTACAACTGCAAACTTGGTGCTTGTTGATGTAGATGGCAATGAGGTGGCAAAACTGCCTTTGGAAAATGTAGTGGCAGGTGCTAACTCAGTGACTCTTGAACTTGCAAAGCTTCATAAAGATGCTGTAAATTGGGCTGTAGAACTTACAGGCGAAGCAATTGCTGAATTAACTGAGGTTACCGATGTTAATCGTGGTATCTACAATTTCTATCTGCCACAAGATGTTGCTGTAGATAATAATCCAGAGTCTGACTATTTTGGTCAAATCTACGTGGCTGAGGCTACTGATGGTGCTTCTGACGGTGCTTCTGATCGTACAAAAACCCAAAAGCGCGGTGTGTTTGTTTACAACCAAGCGTTGGAGGAGTTGAACCCAGAGAGCAATGTAGGTATTTTGCCGGCAAACGCAGTAGCTCTGATGACTGATGGAACTCGTCAAGCTCTTCACCGCATGTCTATTAACCCAGTGAACAACCACGTAGCATTCTGCTACAATGTAGAAGGTGCTTCTGCAGTATGGAGCATGGATCCTGCAAACTTGGGTGGTGATGCAGTAAACTTGATTGAAGGTTTGGCTATCACCAAGGCTAATGCACTCTGTTTTGACGAAGAGGGTACACTCTACGTAATGGACAATGCTAACACCTCTGACGGTGGTAAGATCGTGAAAGTGGTTAATGGTGAGTTGGTTACAATAGCTCAAAATGGTATTTGGGGCGTACAAGACTTGTCATTGGTATCTGATGGTCGTGGTGGTCTATGGATTGCTCAAAACCGTTGGGCAGTAGATGATTACGCTGTTCTTTCTCACGTAAACGCTGCTGGAGTGATTGATTACTCTGTAGTTGCAGGTTCTGCTGATGCAGGCATGTTCCCTAATGATGCAAACGCTTCATACCGCGGTCAATGTGCATACAATGCAGCAGAAGATGTATTGGCATTTGGAGGAAACAAGGTGGTGACACTATTTAAGGTGACTTATGATGCTGAAACAGGTGTTCCTGCATTGGAGAAACTGCACACTACTCCAGCTTTGGGTAATAATATTGATGGTGTCGCATTTGACTATGCAGGCGACTTGTATGCATTATCTGCTTCTTCTGAGCGTTTCTATAAGTTTGCTGTTCCTACTACGAACAACACCTTCACCACTCCTGCTAAGTCTTCTTTGGTAATCTCTGGCGGTACAGCTACATCGGTGGACAATGTTGCTATCTCTGTAGATGCTCAAAAGATTATTCGCAATGGCCAAGTGCTTATCATTCGCGATGGTAAGACCTTCAATATGTTAGGACAAGAAGTGAAGTAATCGATTTGTAAATGTCAGCAATGACAAAATAATACATACCAACAAACTGCTTGAAATCCTCAGGTGGTTTGTTGGTATTCCTTCAATGAAATATACACCTTAATAAATATAACACGTTACAAACCATGAAAAGATTATCTGTGTTATTCATTTTTGCTTTGTTTGCGATGTGGGTAATAGGACAAGAACCCTATCCTAAACGTGAAATGCGTGCTACGTGGCTGACTACGGTAGCAAATATCGACTGGCCTTTGTCATATACGGTCGGAGAAGAAGCACAGAAGAAAGAACTGAATGCGCTCCTGGATGCTTGTGTAAAGTTCAATATGAATACTGTCTTGTTTCATATCCGTCCAGCGTGTGATGCTCTTTATAAATCTAACTATGAACCTTGGTCTAGCTATCTTAATAATGGACGTGGAGTGAACCCTGGTTGGGATCCTCTGCAATATTGTATTGATGAATGTCATAAACGCGGATTGACCTGTCACGGATGGATTAATCCTTATCGTTATGGCAAGCGTGGTGGGTATGATTGGACGGGAAATGATGATACTACGCAATTAAATTACAAACATACGCATCCAGAGTGGTTGCTGTATTACAAAAACGATATTTACCTTGACCCTGGACAACCTGAAGTGCTACAGCAAATTAAAACGGTTGTGGGGGATATTATCAATAATTATGATGTTGATGGTATCTTGATGGATGACTACTTCTATCCATATGGAGGTACCACTAATCAAGATGCTGCAAGTGTCGCAAAATACAAACCCGATGATATGAACGTCGGGGATTGGCGTCGTCAAAACGTCAATAAGATGATTAAAGCAGTCTATGATACGATTCAGGCTGTAAAGCCGTGGGTTACTTTTGGAGTGTCGCCCTTTGGCATTTGGACTACTGATAGTAGTGTGGCATCCAAACGTGGTATCACTCTGCCATATAATATCACAGGCGGTAATATGTATGCCGAAATTTACTGTGACCCTGTAGCGTGGCTGGAGGAAGGTACTGTTGATTACCTATCTCCGCAATTATACTGGAAGATTGGAGGTGGACAAGACTATAAGAAACTTAGCAAATGGTGGGGAGATATCTGCAACCGATTTGGAAAACATTTCTACTCTAGCATGGCGTTGTATAGATACGAGAGTGGGGAATTTAGTGCTACAGAAATCCGCAATCAATTAGTGTACAACCGCACCGTTAAAGATGGCGCACCAGGTGCTGTATTTTACAACACCCGTGCATGGAGCAATAGTTCAAAGCTGCGCGTAAATCTCACGAAGGAAACAGCAGAATTCTACAAGTTGGCACTGCCTCCTGCTATCAACTGGAAGCCTACTCAAGAGCGAGTAATGGTCGAGAATCTTGCAATCAACGCAAATACGCTATCATGGACGCATGCGGATAGTGACGTGCATTTTGCTATTTATGCAGTACCTAACGATTCAATCAACCTACCAAATATCTATTCGCGCGGAGATATGTTAGCAGGTGTTTCTTATACAAATACATTTACTTTACCCTCTGAAGTAACTCCAACCACGCATCAAATAGCAGTTAGTGTATTAGATAAATACAACAACGAATATGCTCTGCGCATTTTAGATAAAGCACTAGGCACACCCAAAGCCACTTCTGCATTAACACCTACCAACGGAGGCATAAAAGAACTACCATTCACTTTCCGTTGGAATGCCGTAGAAGGTGCTGATAGCTACATCATCCAGTTTGCTAAAGATGAGGCAATGACCCAAATCGTATTCGCACAAGAATTGACAGATACTTCCTTTGAAACAAAACTGCGCAAGAATTTAGAATATCTCCCTTTGGGTGACTACTATTGGCGAGTGAAAACGCGTATCCCAAATGCGGGTGATACTTGGAGTGCGATACAAAAGGTAACGATTTCGCTAGAAGATGCTGTAGAAGATATAAATGCTGAAACTCCGAAAGCAGAAAAATGGATTGAAAATGGACAAGTCTACATCATGCGTCAAGGCGCTACCTACGATATGTTGGGTAATACAATAAGCAAATAAGAAACACAAATTATCAAATACTAAATAATATGCGTAAACTTACTTTATTTCTAAGCTTGCTACTGGCTACTATGCTTGTAGCGCAGCCTACCGTTAGTATCCAAGATCAAAAGATGTTGGTAACCAATGGAGAACACAATTATGTATTAGCTCCCAACGGGGATGATGCCAGTTATTTCTGGGCAAGTGTTTCGCCTGATGGCAAACACCTTGTTTATGTTACCGCCAAATATGGCACATTCGTGTGCGGCATCAACGGCGAAAACGTCCGCTCTATGGGACGTATGAATGCACCTAAATGGTTGGATAACAATCATGTGGCAGGTATGCAAGAGTTTTATAAAGATCATGACGAGATTGACTATATTCGTTATATATCTCGCTCTATTGATGGCAAAGTGACTCGTGATTTAACAGCAACAGAGCAAGCAACCTTTATCCAATTGGAAGAGGCTCGTATTGCAAAAGAGAAACAACGCCAAACCCAGCGATTAGCCGCCAAAAAGTATGCTGCAGCTTCTCGTACTGACTTTAGCGGTATCAAAATTTATGTGAATGCTGGTCACGGCGGTTATGATAGCAACGACCGTAGTTGCTGGACTGTTCCTGTACCAGAAACGTGGACCAACCCTGAAGGTTATTGGGAGAGTAAGTCTAATCTCGTAAAGGCGTTAGCTCTAGAAGAAATGCTCAAGAAAGCAGGCGCCACTGTCATCATGTCACGCCATACCAACAACTCCGGTATTCGCGACTTAGAATACTACCCTGGCGCTACCGAGCAAGAGAAAGCAGAGCTTCGCAATGGTGACGACCGCGACCTTAGTGCAATCGCAGAAGAGGCCAACGCCAACGATGTGGATCACTTCCTTTCTATCCACTCGAATGCATTGAATGGCCGAACCAACTATCTGCTCATGCTCTATCATGGATACAATGACCAACCTACTGTACCCCTCAGCGACAAAATGGCTGAAAGCAGCGGTAACTTACAAATCTTGAACGAACTGACCGTTTGGACCAGTCCTAAGCCATTGTTGCGTGGTGACTTCACATTCTATGGCGATGACATGGGATTGGGTGTTCTTCGTCCTTTGACAGTTCCTGGTTTCCTTAGCGAGGGTAGTTTCCATGACTATGCTCCAGAGACACACCGATTGATGAACGATGACTATTGCAAACTCGAGGCTTTGCGCATGTTCCAACACTTCCACAAGTGGTTTGATGTAAAATTACCACAAACTGCTACTATCAGCGGTTGGGTAAAATCTAGCAACGAATTGGTAGATGTATTGGGCGAACCAAAATTTGTATATGTACAGAACTCCGATGACCAATGGTTGCCTCTCAATGGTGCAAAAGTAGAACTCTATCAGGGTACAGAGAAGATTGCTGAAAAGACAACCGATGATTGGTACAATGGTATTTTTGCATTCTATGACCTTACGCCTGGCACGTACAAACTGGTAGTTACAAAAGATAAATATAGTACCTATTCAGAAGAAATCACTGTTGCAGCAGAAGAAATTGCTGGGGTTAAAGTGCGTCTAAAGAATGTTCGTATGCATGTAGAGGATTATCCTCAAGTAGATAATGATGCTGTTGCATTGGATAAATATGAATTTGAGTTGGTAAGCGAAAGCAATACAATCTCTGAAAATGTCACGCGCGCTTTGTACCGTAATGGTAAGTGCTATTTATTGGTTAATGGTAAAATCTTTGAGTACTCGCTCGATTTTGCTACTAGTAGCGCATTGCCAATGCCTGCAGGTGTAGAAATATGCGACATCGGTTTCACTTCCGATGACTATCTCGTAGCCAAAGTGAAAGACGAAACTACCTTCTATACATGGGATGATAACTTAGACAATCCTACTCAATTATTTACTACAGCATCAGGTAAAGGTAATTCATTTGCTATTAGTGGTGCGCGATGGGAAAGCAAATACTATATTGGCGAGGGAACTACACTCTACACTATTTCGTATAATGAAGATAGTAAGAAAGCATCTGTTACCACATCTACTGCAGAGGAGGATTTGACGGGTAAACAACTCACTATCTCTCCTCTAGGAACGGTTTGTGCGGAATCAGGCGTTGCTTTCTTCCGCTATGCAGATCATGCGTATATAGTGGATCCTACACATAATGCTAATCAATTCCAACTCTTTGATGTTACAGAGGGTCTAGATAATGCAAAAGAAGCTAGTGATTGCTATCCTGCTACAGTGCCTACGGATGCTCCTAATATCCAAACAATGGCTTGGGTAGATGGTTATACCATCCACATCATGACTTTGGCGGAAGGCTATGGCATGCAACACTATCAAACACTCTCTGCTGCAGTAGCAAATATCTACGCTGGTGAGGTGGACTATGATGGAAAGAACTTCATCTTCCGTCTTAATGAAGATGCTACCGATGTGACCATTTCTATTGAGAAAAACAACGAGATTGTTGCCACACAATCTGTTGGTGCTCTCAAGAAAGGTCCTAATAAAGTGGCAAACCCATTCGGTAAAACTGCTTTTGACCATTATAGCATTACTGCTACAGCACGTCCTATTGCTTTCCCTGTGAAGATTAGTAACGATGATGAGATATTCCAATTCTATGCACCACGTGGTGTAGCGGTAGATAAAACTCCTGCCAGCCCATACTTCGGTCGCGTTTATGTAACCAACTCTGTGGCTGGACAATGTACCGAAGGTACTGCTAATTCGTTCCGTAATTCTACAATGGGCGTCTTCGTGCTCAGTAGCGACTTCCAAGATATCACTAATCAAGGGGCTAATGCTTGGCATGGTAATATCGAGTGGGGAGAAAATAATACAGGTACCAACTATCAATGGGCACTTACTCGTCCTGCAGTAGCACCTAATGGTGACGTATTTGTACCTAGTTCATCTTATACTTCAGCAGGTATTTATATCATGGAAGCTGCTAAACCAGATGGAACATTCATCACGCTATTTGGAGGTAAGCGTAGCAAAGCTACAGGACAATTGAAATCTGGAAAAACAGTAGTCACCAATCCTATTATGCACTGCTATGTGACTGGCTTGGGCAAAGACGAAGTACTTTATACCTACGACCGTGATAACTCAATGGGTACTGTATATACCAATATCATGCAATACAATATCGGACAAGTAGATAGCTTACCTTGGAAACAAGCACCTACAGCTACTATCTACAAGGATATGACAAATGTCTTTATGGAGAATGGTAGTGGACAATTGGCTTACGACCAACATGGAGGCTTCTTTATGAGTCAATACCGTTACAACTCAAGCTATGCAAAGCCAGGACTACTTCACGTTAATGCAAAAGGTGAAGTAGATTTCAACATCTCCAACAATGGTGTAGATGCTGTGCAACAAGGTGGTATGGCTGTCAATGCTGATGGCTCTTTGGTGGCTTTAGGTACAGAATATGGTACTGTAAAAATTTGGGAGGTTGAATATGATGCTGCTGGAGCTCCAACTCTTACCGAGAAATATATCATCAAATGGAGCGATGCTGATGTAGTGACCATGGGTATGGACTTCGATGCTGCTGGCAACTTATACATTGTGTCAAATACCAATGAACGATTGATGGTATATGCCTTGCCTAATACAAATAATACATACACTACCCGCGTGCCTCTCAATCGTGAGAAATATCCACGTGTAACGGGAACTGAAGAAGAGAAACCAGATCCTGGAGTAGATACTGGTGTTCGTACTGAGGGATTAAATGCATATACTTCCAATATGTCTTCTGCTGCATTGGAAAAAGATAACAAAGTGATTATTACATACACGCTCAATGCACCAGCTGCAGGCTTATCATTGCAAGTATTGGACGAAAATAAGAATGTGATAGCTACCGTTCCTATGAATCTCGCTGAAAACCGAACCAAAGGTTCACATCGTGTTGAGGTTAGTTTGAATGGTATAACACCAGGTACCTATAATTGGGCATTGCAGGCCATCAGCTTGCCGTTGCCAGAAGAGGGTGAAGCATTCTGCGCAATAGATAACTTACCTGATAAGATGATGGCATCTAAAGGTCTTGCTATTGACAATGATTACAACTCTCCATACTTCGGACAACTCTATGTGGCAGAGTCAAGTGGCGACAAAGTACTTGAGAATAAAGCAATTTATATCTACGATGCTACAATGGATATGGTTGAGAAAGTAACTTCAGATAAGTGGGCTGCTGCTGTTAGTGCTCCATGTCGTGTTACAGTAGGTCCTGACCATCAACTTTATATTTGCGAGTGGGCAGACGTATATCCTAATAATGCCTACATCATGGATCCTGCTAACCCATCTGAACTTACGCCAATCTTCGGTGGTACACCGGCAGAAAATGGTATTTATACCGCTGCGAATGGTAAAGACATTCACGGCTCTATCAGCCATATTTGGGTAGAGGGCACAGGTGCTGATCGCGTACTCTATACTTTCGATGAGGATATCAATATGGAGGGATTGGTTCACCCTATGGGCTTGTATCAATACAATATTGGCGAACTCGCTACACCATGGGAACAAGCACCTAGCAAACTAGTATTTGATAATGCAGACTTCCTCCAACAAAATGGTAATAGCTTTATCCAACCTGATCAATATGGTTGGTGGATTAGCCAAGACCGTGCAACAGATAATGCAGAAATTCCTGCCCTCATTCACATCAACAAAGAGGGCAAAGTGGACTTCAATTCTGCAGGTACTCTTGGTGGTCGTACACGTGGTGCACTCGGATTTAATAAAGATATGACTATGATGGCTACTGCTATTACAGGTGGTATCCTCCTTTGGGATGTGAAATACGATGCTCAGGGCGTGCCTTCTTTAGAGTCTGCAGGACGTATTGAAACCAGTTTCGCACAATCATGTTGGAATGTAGTATTCGATGTGGCAGGTAATATCTATGCTTCTGGAGCAGGTAGTGTAAGTGCTTGGGCATTGCCTTCTACCGACTATACATGCGCGGTATCTGCACCTGATGGTGATAAACTGACAATTGTTTTAACTGATGTAGACAATGTAATTGCTAATGATCCTATTACTAAGACAGGTATTTATACCGTTACTGGGCAATACCTCGGTACAGATGACAGCAATCTACCTCAAGGATTGTATATTATTAACGGAAAGAAAGTAATAAAATGAAACGATTAGCTTTTCTATTCATCGCATTGGCTACTGTATTGGTAGCCAATGCCAATGTAATTACTGGTACGGTAACTGACGTACAAGGCGAACCGCTCATCGGTGTGAGTGTGGTAGTCGCAGGTACATCTGTTGGTACCATTACCGATTTTGATGGTATCTACTCTATAGATGTAGATGTAACCGCACAACTTCAATTCTCTTATATCGGTTATACTACTGTTACCGAAATGGTGGGCAACCGCACAACAATCAACGTTGTGCTCAAAGAGGATACTCGTGTGTTGGACGAAGTTGTTGTTGTTGGTTATGATACACAACGTAAAGCCAATCTTACAGGTGCAGTTGGTTCCATCAGTGTAGAGGATCAACTTGAGGGCCGTCCTATCGCCAATGTGGGTACGGGTATGCAAGGTGCAGTGGCTGGTCTTACAGTTACTAATTCCTCTGGTCGTCTAGGTGATACTCCTAAGTTCCGTATCCGTGGTGCGGTGGGTACATTGCTCAACGAGAGCGGTAGCCAACCTCTGATCCTCGTGGACGGAGTAGAGATCAGCGACATCTCTATGATCAACGCAGATGATATCAAAGAGATTTCTGTGTTGAAGGATGCTGCTTCATCAAGTATCTATGGTACACGCGCAGCCTTCGGTGTGATCCTCATCACCACCAAATCTGGTTCTGGTACAGATGCTAAATTCAATGTTACCTATTCTAATAACTTCTCATGGGCAACTCCTACAGCTTTACCTGAGATCGCTAAATCATATATCGGTGCAGAGATGGCATTAGACGCTCGTAATCGTCGTTCTCCAGGTACAACTATTTTCCAAAACGCATGTGGTTTGGTATGGGATGCTGATGATATAGAAGCAATGAAAGAGTGGGATCAAATGTTTAGTGGCGTGGATCTCGGACCTGAAATGGTTGAAGGGCGTGACTTCGTACTCAAATCAGGTATACCTCACTTCTATCGCAGTTGGAATGCGGCTGATGAATATGTAAAAGACTTTTCTTTTAGCCAACAACACAACATGAGTTTCTCTGGTACTGCTGGTAAAACCAACTACTATATGGGACTCAGTTATATGGGACAAGGTGGTGTGGTGAAAGTAAATCCAGATTCATATAATCGCTATTCTATCAACTATTCTACCGATACCGAAATCAAACCTTGGCTCAAAGTACGCAGCAAGGCGCTATATACACGCACCAACCTGGAGACACCATTCAATTTTGGTACTTCTTCTTATGATGCCTTGTACTATCTCTATCGTTGGCCATCAATCATGCCGTATGGCACCTACGAGGGTGCCCCATTCCATAACTCTGTTACCGAAACAGCTGCGGCCAGCATGGATAGTGATGTCAAAGACTATATGCGTTTCTCTATAGGTGCCACATTCGTGTTGGGTATTCCTGACTTGACATTGGATATTGACTATACCTACAATCTTGACAACCAACACATCACCCAACGTGGTGGTACTGTCGGTGGTTGGGACTTCTGGAGCGGTGGCGGTATGGCATTAGTAGAAAATTGGGCTGCTTCTTCACGCAACAAAATTGACAAATATCAATACAACCGCAACTACCATGCAGGTAATGCTGTACTCCGATACAAACATACATGGAACGATGCACATAGCCTTAATGTCTTCGGTGGTATGAATATAGAGTACAAAGAGGTGGATTATTTCAATGCTGAGATTCGTGACTTATTAGATCAAAGCAAACCTGAGATATCTCTTGCTATCGGAGATAAGTTCATCTATGGTAGCCACACATCTTGGGCTATCATGGGCTTCTTTGCTCGTGCTAATTATGCATACAAAAATCGTTACTTGATTGAGTTGAATGGTCGCTTCGATGGCTCTTCCCGTTTCCCAACCGACCAACAATGGGGTTTCTTCCCCTCTGGCTCTCTCGGATGGGTGGCTAGCGAGGAGAATTTCTGGGAAGTACTCAATCCTTATTGGAGTTTCCTCAAGATTCGTGCTTCTTATGGTTCTATTGGAAACCAAGATATCGGCAACAACCGTTTCCGTGCTATTATGGCTTCATATAATAGCGGCTGGATTATCGGTGAGACCAACAAACTATCATTTGGATTGCCTACCGCTTTGGCGGAAGGATTTACTTGGGAAACGATTAAGACTATCAACTTGGGTCTTGACACCCGTTTCTTCAACGATGACTTGGGCGTAAGTCTTGATCTTTATCGCCGTATCAATGATGGTATGGTGGTAGGTGGAAGCGAAGTACCAAGTACGTTCGGTGCTTCTGCACCTTATGAGAATGCGGCTCAACTCACCACCAATGGTTGGGAGTTGGGTATTGATTACCATCATCGTTTCTCCAATGGCTTGCGCTTGAATGTGTCTGCTAACGTAGCAGATGCGCTTACCATCGTTACTAAGCATCCTCGCAAGACTTCATCCGTCATCGATGGTAGCAACTATGAGGGTAAGGTCTATGGCGAGATCTGGGGCTTCACCACCGACCGTCTCTTCCAAGAGAGTGATTTCAATGCAGATGGTACATTGGTAGATGGTATCGCTTCGCAAGAGTATTTTGAGAAGAGTAGTGGCTATGGCTACAAGTATGGTCCTGGTGATGTCAAGTACAAAGACTTGGATGGCGATGGCCAAATCACATGGGGCGATAAGACCGTGGATAATCATGGCGACTGGAGCCGCATCGGTAACGCCACACCACGCTATGAGTACAACTTTAAGATTGGTGCAGAGTGGCATGGTGTTGACCTTAATATCTTCTTCCAAGGTGTTGGTTCACGCCAATATTGGGCTACTGGTACTATGATGATTCCTGGTTGGAACTTCTCTGAGGGTACCTACTATGCTCACCAAACCGATTATTGGACTCCTGAAAACACCAACGCATATTATCCTCGTTTGACGGAGACCAACCAACCTGGACAATATTCTGCTGCTGGCTTCAACTTCCTTTGCCAAACACGCTATCTGTTGGATATGAGTTATCTTCGATTGAAGAATATCACCATTGGTTATAGCTTGCCTAGCCAAGTGCTTAAGAAAATGCACTTTAATAAGTTCCGCATATATTTCAGTGCTGAAAATGTATGCGAGATTGACCATCTAGGTGATTTGCCTATTGATCCAGAAACTGCTACTTCTGCAGGTGATGGTGGTGCAATGGGATTCGGTCGTATCTATCCATTTACCCGCCAACTTAGCTGCGGTTTGCAAATCTCATTGTAATATACTCTGAAATGTTGAAACTTTGTAATAGTATGAATATGAAAACAAAATATATTTTTCTATCCGTTTTGGCTGTAATATTGGCCTTTACGATGACCAGTTGCGATAGTTTCCTCAATCAACCTCCATACGATGATTTTACAGATGAGGAATATTGGCAAAACGAAGACCAAGCACGTACCTATATGTATGGTTTCTATACTTCTATTTTCTCTGGATATGGTACAGGCACTTCGCATGGCCCATTCCTAATGGGACAAACTTTAAATGATGATTTTGCTTCTGATGCAGAGCAAAAAGATTTGACACCATTGGTGGTTCCAGAGGCTGACGGCTCTTGGAGTTTCAGCAATATTCGCAAGGCTAACTATGCATTAGCGAGCATTGAGCGCATTGATGCTACTCCTGCTGTCAAAAACCATTGGCGTGGTGTAGCACGATTCTTCCGTGCTTGTTATTATAGCAACCTCGTATTCCGTTATGGCGATGTACCTTGGTACGATCGAGTTCCTAGATTGAGCGATAGCAAAGAGGATATGGACTATCTCTATAAGGACCGCGACCCACGCGCGCTTGTGGACTCATGCATCATGGCTGATTTCCAATATGCGATGGATAGTGTACGCGAAAATGATGGTCCTCAGCAGATTAACCGCTATGTTGTAGCTGCTATGGCATCTCGCCTTATGTTGCGCGAGGGTACATTCCTCAAGTATCACAAAATCGATACCGAATTGGCAGAGCAATGCTTGACCATGGCAAAAGCAGCTGCAGAGATGGTGATGAAGTCTAATAAATATGCGATTGCACCTTCCTACAACGCTCTCTTTACAAGCGAAGATCTTGGTAGCAATCCAGAAATTATTATGCATCGTCATTATGTAGATGGTGTATTGGCACACTCTACACTCGCTTACTCCTATACCGAGGCACAAGCTGGATTGAGCCGCTCACTTGCCGAAGCATTCGTGGCTAGCGATGGTCTGCCAGTGTATTATAAAGATGCTAATTGGGTAGCACCAACGGCAGATGACTTTTTTGCAAATCGTGATGCTCGTCTAGCACAATGTATTCGTCCTAAATATTATATCAAGGGTGAGGACAACAAACCTTTCAACTATTCGCTTTCGGGCTATTCTTGGAATAAGTTTATGGACGACAGCAAGGTGGACAAACCAGAACCTACCTGGGCAAGAGAGAAGAATACCACCGATGCACCATGCGTGCGTTATGCAGAAGTATTGCTCAACTACGCCGAGGCAGCATACGAGTTACACCTGCTCGCGGGTAAAGAATTTACCCAAGCTGATTTGGATAAATCAATCAACAAGATTCGCGCACGCGAAGATGTCAACCTGCCTGCATTGCAAATAGTAGGTGGCCAACCTGCTATCAATGGTGTAGTATTTGATGATCCTAAACGCTTGCAAATCGAGCAAAATGCCGATGGTGGTATTACCGATGCTATGCTGTGGGAGATCCGTCGTGAGCGCCGTGTTGAGCTCTGTATGGAAGGCTTCCGCCTCAACGACCTCAAGCGATGGTGCAAATTGGATTATCTCTGGAATGGTTGTAACCCTGATATTCGCTATGGTGCATATATTCGACTTAGTGACTATCCTACCAGAGGAACTGAGGTGGTTTTAGAAGACCCTAATGCTACTGAGGGCTATATCCTGCGCAATACACTCGGTCAACGCAACCGTCCAATCAAACGCAATTATATCAATCCTATCCCTTCTGGACAAATTACATTGTATAAGACAAAAGGCTATACATTGTCTCAAAATACAGAATGGGGATGGTAATTTTATACGATAGTTAATTATTCAAATAACATAAATTAATAATCAATCATGAAAAAGAATCTTTTTTTTCTTAGTATCGCCATGTTGAGCGTACTATTAGTAGGTTGTAAACCAGAATCTCAACCTCAAGACACAATTGAGGCTCTCATCAAATCTATCTCTATCAAAAACACTACGTACAATGGTGAGGTGGATAACACTACTTACACTGTGACATTCAATGATGTAGCTGCTGAGACCAACATCGAAGCTATTCAATTTACCGCAAAACTTTCTTTGGGTGCTAAATTGGAGAAAGAAACCTATGACTTCACATTAGGTGCTTCTGAGGACGGCAAACAATTGGTACAAACCATTAAGGTCATCAATGGAACCAAAGCGCAAGAGTACACCGTTATCATCAATCTTCTTGACCCTACATCTGATCCTATGTTGGATGCTTTGTACATGAAACGAGGCAGCAATGGTGAGGAAGTTAAATCATTGATTTTTGATGGTGCCGTAGCTCTTGGTATGCCAGAGGAGGCTGAGGCTGTATTTAGCAGCATCTCAGTAATCCCTGCACGTGCATCATACAAGTTCACTGCTATGCAAGACAACAAAATCTCTGCTGCCAACCCAGGTCAATTGGAGATCGAATTCATGGGTCGTAAGACTGTATTCGACATCACTTTCGCAGCTGCTCCAACCCCAGGTGCAGATATCGCATCAGCAGTAGTTCACGATTTCTCTGTAGCTACGGGCAATGCTCCTGCTGAGTTCGCAGCGGAGAATACTCGTGGTACAGACTTCGATGGCGAGCATGTACTCGTGGTATCACGCAATGACGATGGTTCTGCATTCCCACATCTCTACAAAGTATCTGACCTTTTGGCTGACAACGCAGGCAACAAGATCGCTCTCAACACCACTGGTATCGAAGGTGGTACACACGTAGTAAGTTCTGGTAGCTTGAACCATGGTCACATCTATATCTGTAACCTGACTACTGCTCTTAGCACTGTTGATCCTCTCAAGGTATATCACTATGCAGATGCAAATGCTACTCCTGAAGTTTGGTCATGGGATGGCGTACTTGGCGTAACCGAGGATGGCGACACCATTGGTGCTCCTGCTCGCTTGGGTGATAATATCTCTGTTAATATTGATGAGTCTGGTAACGGTTATGCATTCTTCTGCGGCCAAGAGGGTTCTGCTGAGAAGGTTTACCGTGTACAAATCACCAACTTCAATCAGTTCTCTAATCCTACTGAGCTTATTCTTGATGTGCCATTCCCATACTATGGTTATATCAACGAGGCTCCAGAGGCAGGTCAATATGTATTCAAGAGCCACTATATGGCTGTTATCCGCCTGATGGATGCTGATGGTACTCCACTTATGGAAGATGTAGGATTAGATGCTACCGAGAGTGGCTTGAACCCACGCGGTGGTGTGGACCCTCATGTGGTAATGTTCAACCGTGCGCGCTACTTAGTATTTGCTGCTCCTTACAACAACGGTAAGCGTATTGCTAAAGAACCAGGTCTCTTCATCCAAGACATTACTGATGGTGTGGACACGAAGGCTGCACTTATCAAGTGGTCTGAACTTTTGTACGACGAGGAGTATCTCTGGGAGCCTACATATTACTATTCACTTGATCCTGATGCGGCTCCTGATGCAGGCAATAAGACTGTAGGCGCATGTGCTGCACAATGTAACGCTGCAGAGGTAGATGGCAAACTCGTAGTATTTGCCGCAGCTACCAAGGGTGGTTTTGCACTCATCGAGTTCCCTAAAGCAAAGTAAATCATATGAATAAATAAGTATAGAGGCTGCCATGCGACAGCCTCTATATTACAATATACAGATAGGCTCTAATGAAGAAAATATCACTTATTTTGTCTCTTTTATTGGCAGGCTTGTGGGCTTCACTTGCTGCACAAGATATTCTTACTATTTGGCGCAACAATGAGGCTATAGAATTCCCTATATCAGAGATTGATAGTATCACTTTCAAAACGGATGTACCCCAATACATTGGTGAGTTTTCAGTAAAGCATGACAAGAAAGTCGCTTTTGCACCAGGTAACTTGCAGTATATCACAACTACTGGCACATGGCTTTTTGCTGCACAGCAATACGAATATATCGGTACTCGTAATATGGTTGATAATGCTTTTGCTGATACGATTGATCTTTTCGCATGGAGCACAGATACGGATCCATCTACTGCATGGGGAGTGACCCTCTCAGAAGATAATAGTCTTTTCAATGGAAATTTTGTAGATTGGGGAACGGCTATGGAGGATCGTAATACATGGCGTACTCTTACCGCTGCGGAATGGGAATATTTGCGTGCACAGCGTAAAAATGCTTCACAACTCATAGGTGTTGGTTCTATAGATGGAATACATGGTCTCATCCTATTGCCAGATAACTGGGAAGCACCTGCTGGTATCACTTTTAAAAGTGGTTACAGTGACAAGGAGTATAGCTCAGTGGCATTTGAGGAGTATCAGTCTTTTACTGCGGTACAATGGGCATTGATGCAACAAGCGGGTGCTGTTTTTTTGCCATGTGCAGGATTCCGATTAGGAATCATGTTGGCATATATGCAATTGGGCGGATTATATTGGACCTCTTCTCCACACGCTGCATATGGTCCTCAGTTTGCTAGTTATTTCCTCTTCATGTGCGATGGAGCAGGTATAGGATACGACAATCGAAGCGGAGGCAATGCTGTTCGTTTGGTAATGGATTTGTAAGCGTTAATGACTTCGTCTAACAAAATAATTTGCATATTTCCGAAAAAAGTAGTACCTTTGTACCCACTTAACAGAAAACATCATTTGCATGAAAAAGATTATCGCTATTATTGTTTTTCTATCTACTGCATGGCTGACGCTTTATGCTGAGCGTGTAGTTGTTGGTGCTGAGCAAACGAAGAAATATCTGCCTTTGCTCAAGGGCAAGCGCGTAGCACTCATGAGCAATCATACGGGTATTGTTATTCAAGGCAAAGATACCATTCATACTCTTGATTTGCTACTCAATCATGGCGTGAACGTCACTGCTATTTTCTCTCCTGAACATGGTTTTCGTGGTACTGCGCGTGAGGGCGAACACGTAGCCAGCAGTGTGGACGAAAAAACAGGCATACCTATTCTTTCGCTTTACGATGGCAAAAGTCATCGTCCATCCAAAGAGTCGATGGCTACTTTTGATATCTTGATTACGGATATTCAAGATGTAGGATTGCGCTTCTACACCTATTATATTACCATGTTCCGTCTAATGGATGCGTGCGCACATGAGGGCAAGCAATTTATTGTCTTTGATCGCCCAAATCCTAATGGCTACTACGTGGACGGTCCAATCTTGGATATGAAACATAAATCAGGAGTAGGTGCTTTGCCTATCCCAGTAGTCCATGGTATGACATTGGGTGAATTGGCTTTGATGATAAATGGTGAATATTGGTTGTATGACTCTTTACAAGTGGACCTCACTGTCATACCTTGCAAGCACTATACTCACCAAACTCTCTATCGCTTGCCTGTAGCTCCTTCGCCTAACTTGCGCAATATGCTGTCGATTTATCTTTATCCAGCAGTATGTTTGTTTGAAGCTACGCCAGTATCGTTAGGTAGAGGAACTGATAAACCATTCTTGTGTTATGGTCACCCTAACTTTAATGCACCTCGTACCGAGGCAAGCATATACGGACCAGCCATCACGTTCACTCCTAATCAGTCCACTCAGAAAGGACGTATTTGCGACGGTGTGGACCTGAGCAGAATGAGCGAAGAAGAAGCACGCCAAGTGGGCTTCTCATTGCGTTATCTATTGGACGCATACGAGCATTTGCACATGGACAACTATTTCTTCCGTCCTTTCTTTGAGTACTTAGTAGGCGTAGATTATATCCGTAAGATGATCAACCAAGGCAAGAGCGAAGAAGAAATTCGTGCCTGCTGGCAAGAAGATGTGGCTAACTTCAAACACCAACGCCGCCCTTATCTTCTCTACGAGGAATAATTTTATCTAACAGCCGTAGGCGGTCCAACAGCGCAGCGGTCTAATATCTAACTTCTAAAAAATATATGAACCCACTAACAATCCTTATCGTCATAGCGTGCTACTTTGCATTGCTTTTCTTGATATCCTACCTTGCTGGTCGTAAGGCGGATAACGCTGGTTTCTTCTCTGGTAACCGTAGCAGCAACTGGTTACTTGTAGCCATGTCCACTATTGGTGCAGCCATTTCTGGAGTAACCTTTGTGAGTGTGCCTGGTATGGTCGCTACTTCTGGCTGGGCATATATGCAAATGGTACTCGGCTTCACGGTTGGTCAGATTATCATTGCCTATGTGTTAATACCATTGTACTACAAACTGAATCTCACCTCTATCTACCAATACCTGCAACAGCGTTTTGGTATGAACACCTATAAGTCGGGTGCATGGCTCTTTTTTGTGAGCAAAATGCTGGGTGCTAGTGTGCGTCTGTTTGTTGTTGGCGAGGTGTTGCAATTACTTGTGTTTGGCCCGTTAGGCATACCTTTCTGGGTAAATGCCATCTTCACTGTACTGATTGTATATTTGTGCACTTTCAAAGGTGGTGTTAAGTCGCTAATATGGACCGATTTGCTCAAGACCTGCTGCTTGATACTTTCGGTGGCGCTATGTATTTATTTCGTGTTACGCGCAGGTGTGAATATTGATGGTTGGACGTCTAGCGACATGACCCATACGTTCTTCTTTGACAACCCCAAGGAGGGTACGTATTTTTGGAAACAGTTCCTTGCGGGTGTGTTCCTTGTGATTGCTACTACGGGGCTTGACCAAGACCTTATGCAGCGCACCCTCTCCTGCAAGAACCCTCGTGAGAGCCAGAAGAACCTTATTGTGGGCGCACTTATGCAGATTGTGGTAATAGGTTTGTTCCTATTCTTGGGCTTCTTGCTCTATTCATATGCAAACCAAACAGGTGTAGCATTGGTAAGTGCCGATGGTGCGCCATTGAAGGGCGATGATGTCTTCCCATTCTTGGCAACGGGCAACTACTTTCCTGTGATTGTAGGTATATTGTTTATCATCGGTTTCATCGCTGCGGCATATTCGGCTGCGGGTAGTGCATTGACTGCTCTTACCACTTCTTTCACAGTGGATATACTGAATAAAGAGAAAGATGCTAACTTAACTAAAGTTCGCACGATAGTGCACATTGGTATGGCAGTTTTGATGGCAGTATGTATCTATGTCATTCACATTTTGAACAACGATTCTGTGATTCAAACCGTATATAAAGTTGCAAGTTATACCTATGGCCCATTATTGGGTATGTTCTGTTTTGGTATCTTCACCAAACGACAAGTACGCGATCGCTGGATTCCATTGGTTGTAATTCTTGCTCCTGTCATCACATGGGTGATTGATGTCAACTCCACCGTATGGTTCAGTGGCTATGTCTTCTCGCACGAGCGTCTGATTCTCAATGCACTGCTTACTTTTGTCGGAATGCTTTGCTTGATAAAGCAAGATAAAAAGGCATAATAGCAATAGATTTCTAAAATCAGATTTCACTACATGGAAGCAATCATTGAACTAAGCGACGCACTTGATACAGCCACCTTTTACGGAGCAAACAACATCAACATCATTTGCTTGAAGAACCAGCACCCAGATGTGCGGGTAGTAGCGCGTGGATATCAGGTAAAGGTTATTGGTTCGGAGCCTGCTATAACGCGCTTTGAGCAGAATCTGCGCAAGTGCGAAGCGTTCTGCATTAAAAATAACACCCTTAGCGAGCAACAGATTCTGCAACTATTGCATGGCGAACAACCCAGCGAGTTCTTGCAGGACAACCTGATTCTGCATGGCGTTAATGGCAAGTCCATCGTGGCGCGTAGTGCCAATCAGCAGCGCCTCGTGGATGCTTACGACGAAAACGACCTGCTCTTTGCCATTGGCCCTGCGGGTAGCGGAAAGACTTACACGGCTATCGCCTTAGCTGTACGCGCCTTGAAGAACCGCGAGGTAAAGCGTATCATTCTGTCGCGACCTGCAGTTGAGGCAGGCGAAAAACTGGGTTTTCTACCTGGTGATATGAAGGAGAAGATTGACCCTTATTTGCAACCCCTCTATGATGCACTACAAGATATGATTCCTGGTGCCAAGCTCAACGAGTACATGGAGCGTGGTGTTATACAGATTGCGCCTCTGGCTTTTATGCGTGGCCGCACGTTGGCTGATGCTATTGTTATTCTGGATGAGGCACAGAATACTACCACCGCCCAGCTCAAGATGTTCCTCACGCGCTTGGGCATTCATGGCAAGATGATAATCACGGGTGACCTTACCCAGATTGACTTGCCTGCCAGCCAAAAGTCAGGACTCAAGGATGCACTCGAAAGGCTAAAAGACATTCGTGGCATAGCTATTGTGGAGTTTAATCAGAAGGATATTGTGCGCCATCACTTAGTCAAACATATTGTAGCGGCGTACAGCGCGAAGCGCAGTTTAGAGGACGCTGCTGATGCAGTTACTGTTTAGTGGACGCTTCGCTACTGTTTAGTGTTTAAAGGCAAGAATATATGAAAAAGATTTATTTGATACTGGCGCTATGTAGCGCATGGGTGGCAGGTATGGCCTGCACCAATTTTTTAGTAGGCAAGGACGCCTCAGTGGATGGTAGCACTATGATCTCGTATGCCGCCGATAGTTATGCACTCTATGGTTTCTTACACCATAGTCCCGCAACCGATTACCCAGCAGGTGCGGTGCGCGAAGTAAAGGATTGGGATACAGGAAAACCTCTTTGTGTGATCCCACAAGTGGCTCATACCTACAATGTAGTGGGCAATATGAATGAGCATCAATTGACCATTGGCGAGACTACTTGGGGCGGTCGTCCTGAATTGGAGACTGGCGAGGGAATTGATTATGGATCATTGATTTACATTGCTTTGGAGCGTTGTAAGACTGCTCGTGAGGCGATCAAATGTATGACCGATTTGGTGGCAGAATATGGCTATGCTTCTTCAGGTGAGACCTTCTCTATTGCTGACCCTAATGAAGTATGGTTGATGGAGTTGATCGGCAAAGGCAAAGTGGAAAAAGGTGCGGTATGGGTAGCAACTCGTATTCCAGACGACTGTATTGCTGCACATGCCAATCAAGCACGCGTTACCACTATTAATTTCAAGGATAAAGAGAACTGGATGTGGAGCAAGGATGTGGTGAAGTTTGCACGCACGCAAGGTTATTATACAGGTAAGAAGGACGAGGATTTCAATTTCCAAGAGGCATATGCACCATATGATTTCTCGGGCTTGTATGTGTGCGAAGCACGCGTGTGGTCGTTCTTCCGCAAGTTCTCCAACGATATGGATAAGTATTTTGACTTTGCGTCGGGCAAAACCTTCGTGGAGACTGGTGGCAAGTATGCAGGTGAGCGTATGCCATTGTATATCAAACCTAATCATAAGGTGAGTGCGCAAGAGTTGAAGAACTGCATGCGTGATCAATATGAGGGTACCCCATTGGATATTACTCAAGGTCCTGATGCGGGTCCATGGAATAGCAAGTTGCGCTATGGCTCGTTGGGCTTTAAGTTGGATTCGGTGCAATACTGGTTTGAGCGCCCTATCGCTACCCAACAAACAGCATGGTCATTTGTGGCACAAATGCGTGGTTATGAGTCGGCTAAGGCGGGTGGTATCTTGTGGTTTGGTGTGGACGACGCGGCTTCTACTGTGTATGTGCCTATGTATAGTACTATCACCGAGGTGCCAGAGTGCTTCAAGGAGGGCAATGGCGATATGTATAATTACTCGCCTACATCGGCTTGGTGGACCTATAATATCGTAGCCAATTGGGCATATACTAAGTATTCGGCCATGATGCCAGATATCAAGAAGGTACAAGCGGCATGGGAAGATAAATTTAATGCGCAAGTAGAGGCCGTGGATGCTCAAGTGGCTAACATGGATGCTGCTCACGCCTCAGAGTTCTTGACCAAGTACTCTTGTGCACAAGCGCAGGAGTCTACGGCGGCATGGAAAGAGTTGGGTATCTATCTGTTTGTGAAGTACTTGGACGGTCAAGAGCGCAAGGAGAAAGATGGTGAGTTCCTACGCAACGCATATGGCGAACCAGAAGGACCTAACCGTGTACCTTATCCAACCTCATTCCTCGAGAGCGTACACGAGCATATCGCTCATGAGTGAAAAGTTGAATGTTTAAAGTTGAAAGTTTAAAGTTTAAAGGCAAGGAAATATGAATATACAAGAATTGCAACCAAAGGAGGTTTTCTCAATTTTTCATGAGATTACCCAAGTGCCTCGCCCATCGAAGCGCGAAGGCAAGATTATTGAATGGCTTAAGGCGTTTGCCGTAAAGCATAACCTCGAACATACCGTAGATGAAGCAGGTAATATCATCATGCGCAAACCTGCTACCCCTGGCTACGAACACAAACCAGGCGTGATTTTGCAAGCGCATATGGATATGGTGTGCGAGAAGAACAATGACACCGTGCATGATTTTGACAACGATCCTATCCATACTTATATTGATGGCGATTTCATCAAAGCTCAGGGCACTACCCTTGGTGCAGATAACGGCATCGGTATGGCATTGATGTTGGCGGCTATCACTTCGGATAGCTTGAAGCACCCTGCTTTGGAGTGCCTCTTTACGGTGGACGAGGAGACTGGCTTGACGGGTGCTTTCCGTCTGCAAGACGGTTGCCTGCAGGGCAAACAACTCATTAACCTCGACTCGGAGGACGATGGTCAAGTGTTCATCGGTTGCGCAGGTGGTATTGACACCCTCGCAAAAATGCATTATGAGGGTATGAGGTTAGAGGCTAAAGGCGAGAGGCTAGCGATACATATTAAAGTCGGCGGATTGATGGGTGGTCACTCAGGCGATGATATCAACAAGGGTCGTGGCAATGCCAATAAGATCCTCGTGCGCTTCCTCTACCAAGTGATGCAAGCTACTGATATGCAACTAGCTACAATCAATGGCGGTAACTTGCGTAATGCGATTGCGCGTGAAGCAGAGGCGGTGATTGCTATTCCTATGGCGTATAAAGAGGATATCCGCATCATGCTCAACCATTATATTGCTACTATAGAGGCGGAGATAGGAGATGTAGAGAAGGACTTCTTTATGCATCTGGAGACAACCGATATGCCAGCCTTGTTTATTCCTACGGACAAAGCCAAAGTGCTTATCCTAGCACTATATGCTTGCCCTCACGGTATGACAGCGATGTCAAAGACCATGCCTGGATTGGTAGAGACCAGTACCAACCTCGCTAGCGTAAAGATGAAAGAGGATGAGAAGGGTGCGTTTGTTGAAATCAATACTAGCCAACGCTCTTCTATTGAGAGCAAGAAGCACGATATCAAGCAGATGGTAGAGTGTGCTTTGGCTTTGGCTTGCGACGAGGTGACCCACGGCGATGGTTACCCTGGTTGGGCACCTAACCCACAATCACCATTGTTGGAGGTGACCAAGAAGGCATACCAAGATTTGTTTGCCGCGGAGCCAAAGGTATTGGCTATCCACGCAGGCTTGGAATGCGGTTTATTCTTAGAGAAGTATCCATATTTGGATATGGTGTCCATTGGCCCACAAATGTTCGGTGTTCACTCTCCACAAGAGCGTTTGAGTATCGCTTCTACAGGCAAATGCTGGGAGTGGCTCCAACGCGTACTTGAAACGCTGTAAGCCATAGCTTTCCTTATCATCTCTATCCCATAATTGGGGCAGAAATGCAATGTTGGCGCACTTTTTTATGCAAAAATACATTTTTTTTCAAAAAAATTTGCGTATGTGCATTTTTTGTTGTACCTTTGCACCCGCTTTCTAAAGAGAACGCATGTTTTGGTACCTTGCCCGAGCGGTTAGGGATCGGTCTGCAAAACCGGGGACGGCGGTTCGAATCCGCCAGGTACCTCAGAAAAAGAGCCGCTCTATAGAGTGGCTTTTTTTGAGCCTACCCCTTCCCCTCTCTGAAGGGAAGGGAATGTTGGATACCCTTTGGGCTAATGGACGGCGTTCCGCTTAATGGATATTGGAATGAAAGAGATAGAAGAAATAACCAGTCAGGAGTATAAGTACGGTTTCACAACGGATGTGGAGACCGAGGTTATTCCTATGGGGTTGAGCGAGGATGTCGTTCGACTGATTTCGTCGAAGAAGAACGAACCCGAATGGTTGTTGGAGTTCCGATTGAAGGCGTACCGCAAGTGGCTGACAATGGAGCACCCAAGATGGGCGCATTTGGATATACCAGAGATTGATTTTCAGGCGATTTCGTATTATGCGGCACCTAAAACGCATACGGGCGACGAGAAGAAGGAGATTGACCCTGAACTGATGAAGACTTTTGATAAGTTGGGTATTCCGTTGGAGGAGCGTGCTGCGTTGGCGGGCAATATGGCAGTGGATGCAGTAATGGACTCGGTGTCGGTGAAAACGACCTTCCGCGAGACATTAGCGGAGAAAGGAATCATCTTCTGTTCTATCTCGGAGGCGGTGCAAGAATACCCCGAACTGGTGCAGAAATACTTAGGTTCGGTGGTGCCAGCGAGCGATAATTTCTATGCAGCATTGAATTCTGCCGTGTTCTCTGACGGGTCGTTTGTATATATACCAAAAGGTGTACGTTGTCCAATGGAACTGAGCACGTATTTCCGCATCAATGCGGGTAATACGGGACAGTTCGAGCGTACCTTACTGGTGGCAGATGAGGGGGCGTATCTCAGTTATTTGGAGGGCTGTACTGCGCCGATGCGCGATGAGAATCAGTTGCATGCTGCTATCGTGGAGATTGTGGTGCATAAGGATGCAGAAGTGAAATACTCCACTGTACAAAACTGGTATCCTGGCGATAAAGAAGGCAAGGGTGGTATCTATAATTTCGTGACGAAACGTGGTATCACGCACGAGAATGCGCGACTGAGTTGGACACAAGTGGAGACGGGTTCGGCAATCACATGGAAATACCCCAGTTGCATCTTGAAAGGCGATAACTCCAGCGCCGAGTTCTATTCGGTGGCTGTGACCAATAACTACCAGCAAGCCGACACGGGAACGAAGATGATTCATATCGGCAAGAACACGCGCTCGCGTATAATAAGTAAAGGTATATCGGCGGGTAAGAGCCAAAATGCGTATCGTGGACTGGTGCGCGTGATGCCCAACGCAGAGAATGTGCGTAACTATAGCCAGTGCGATAGTCTGCTGTTGGGTGACAAGTGCGGGGCGCATACTTTCCCAACCATGCGCATACAAAATCCGACAGCGATTATTGAACACGAGGCAACGACGAGCAAGATTAGCGAGGACCAATTGTTCTATTGTCAACAACGTGGCATTGGTGTGGAAGATGCCGTGGGATTGATAGTCAATGGCTACGCAAAAGAGGTGATGGACAAGCTGCCAATGGAGTTTGCCGTGGAAGCGCAGAAACTGTTGCAAGTGAGTTTGGAAGGAAGTGTAGGATAAAACGAAATAAATCTATCAATAAAAACAACTAAAAACAATTATGACAAAACGATTTTTTGGCATTTTAGCGGCATTCTTCATGTTTATGACAGCAACTGCTACCACTATGTTCCCATCGCGTACTGACTTCCGCGATGAGTCCATCTATTTCGTGATGACCACCCGTTTCTATGATGGTGATGCGACCAACAATACGCATTGCTGGGATGGTAACAACCCTGGTGACCCTGCTTGGCGTGGCGATTTCAAGGGATTGATTGAGAAGATGGATTACATCAAAGCTCTTGGCTTTACGGCTATTTGGATCACACCTATCGTAGAAAATGCGTCAGGTTATGACTACCACGGCTACCATGCACATGACTTCTCTAAGGTGGATCACCGCTACGAGTCTGAAGATGTGAAATTTCAGGATCTCATCGATGCTGCACATGCAAAAGGTATGAAGATTATCCTCGACATCGTGCTCAACCATACGGGTAACTTCGGAGAGGCCAATCTGTGCAAACTCTTTAATCGTGATTGGACCAAAGACCAGAGTTCTATCGACGACTGTATGATTCCTATCACCCAAAAAGATGGTGGTAAATTGCCAGACAACTACCTCTCTCTTCCTGGTGGACAACAACACGATGCGCGTCTTACACACATGAAGAATACTCAGGGCAAGAATAATGATACCCACAACTATTGGCACCACGTTGCCAACGAGTGGAACTGGGATGACTATTCTCGTTGGTACGGACAGATTGCAGGTGACTGTGTGGATTTGAATACTGAGAACCCTGCTGTATCTAACTATCTTGTGAAATGTTATGGTGAGTTTATCAAGATGGGTGTAGATGGTTTCCGTATCGACACCGGTGGACACATCTCTCGTTTGACTTTCAACAAATCTTTCATCCCTCA
>JAZNPR010000058.1:0-3432 GCA_045589755.1 Paludibacteraceae bacterium | reverse complement strand
TTTGCACCCGATTTCTGCGGCATTGGCGGAATTGGTAGACGCGCTAGACTTAGGATCTAGTTTCGAGAGGAGTGAAGGTTCGAGTCCTTTATGCCGCACATCGGGTCAAAATGACCCGATTTTTTGTATCAAATGTGCATGTAATTACAATTTTTTAACGTTTAACGCTTGATTATTTATTTTTATGAAAAAGTCTTTGTTTCTACTGATTATCTTGGCGCTGACAATGAACAGTTGCTTCCACGGCACAGGGGTGAATACGACACCTCAAATGCAATTTGGTCACCTACTCGTTAATCCTAGGATAGTGGATGGCAAAATTGTATCGGTCAAAGATACACTGTTTGGACATAGTAGCGAGGAGCTCGAGATTCTGTATGTGGATACGCTGCAACTGGGCGACACCGTGATGTTTATGGCATTTTTCGACTCCTATATGAACAACCTGGTCAATGTGAACGCCACGGTAGATACTACTCGCGTCAAATTGTGGTTCCAATTGGACACCGAAGATGAGCAAACACGCAAATTGTTGGCAAGTGGCTCAGACCCTCAAAAAGGCGTTTTGAACTTCAACCCCATGTATTACCAAGTCAGTTTCCCTGTTTTCATCGTTCCACAGGAGACTGGGTCGCATCCTATCAAGATTACGGTGGTGAGTGATTCGGAGTATTCGATGAACTCCGCGCTATTCACGTTGCCAGTAAAATAGGCTTACTCAAGCTTCTTGGCTTCTTGCCAGAGAGCTTCCATCTCACTGAGGGTCATGTCTTTGAGGGACAGACCCTTTTCTTTTGCCTGTTGCTCAACGTAGTTGAAGCGACGGATGAACTTGGCGTTGGTTTTCTCCAGAGCGTTGTCAGGGCGAATCTTGTACAATCGTGCCGCATTGACCATAGCAAACAGCAGGTCGCCAAACTCCTCAGTGGCTTTCTCCTCGTCCATGTTCTCCACTTCTGCCTCGAACTCAGCAATCTCCTCTTTCACTTTTGCCCATACATCCTCGCGCTTCTCCCAGTCAAAGCCCACATTAGCCACTTTATCCTGAATACGATAGGCCTTCACCAATGCTGGTAATGCCTCTGGAATACCGCCAAGGACGGTTTTGTTGCCGTCTTTCTCTTTGAGCTTGACTTGCTCCCACATCTCGCACACCTCTTTGGCGTTGTTGGCGGCATATTCGCCATACACATGAGGGTGGCGAAAAATGAGTTTGTCGCAGATCTTGTTGCATACATCTGCCATATCGAAAGCCCCCTGTTCGCTGCCAATCTTAGCATAGAAAACCACGTGCAGCAGCACATCGCCCAGCTCCTTGCTGATCTCGTTCATGTCGTTTTGCAGCAGAGCCGTTGCCAGTTCGTAGGTCTCTTCGATGGTGTTTTGGCGCAGACTCTCGAAAGTCTGTTTCCTGTCCCAAGGGCATTTCTCACGCAGTTCGTCCATTACCGTCAAAAGACGGTCGAAAGCTTTTAATTGTTCTTCTCTTGTATGTGCCATAATTTCTTATAAAATATTCTCGTTGTCTTTTATCTCCATCGTCATTGTCGTCCCATCCAATTTGGCGTAGGTGAATTGTTGCCAGCAGTCGCCGAGTATCATGATACGGCTATCGCGACTGAGCATCAGATCCAACTCGATATGGCGATGACCAAAGATATAATAATCGTGGTGGTTGCCCCTTTGCTCTTGCTCCTTGGCAAAAAGCACCAGTTCCTCTTTGTCCTCGCCCTTGTAGGGACATGGGCGGGCTAACTCCTTCAGACGGCTGTTTTTAGCCCACTCGTATCCGAAATTGTTTGCCCATGCGGGCGGCAATAAACGGAAGAGCGTTTGCAGGATGGGGTTGTGAAAGACGCGGCGCAGGAAGATGAATTGGCGAATCTTCTTCTGAATGGCTTTGGGCAGTTGTTGCAGGTAGTTGCTTGGCACCAGTCCGTCGCCGTGAGCAAGGAAGATGCGCTTGCCGTTGATGGTCATTGATTCGGGGTGGCGGTGCACCGTAATGCCCGTTTCTTTGGCGAGCCAACCGAACGTCCAGATGTCGTGATTGCCGATGAAGAAATGTATGTCAATGCCGCGGTCTGTGAGCTCTCTGAGCGTTTGCAAGAAAGGACGGTATTGCTCTTTGCTCCTATCGCGCCAGAAATACTCGTACCAGAAATCGAACATGTCGCCGAGCAGGTAGATGGCCGTGGCATCCTGTGCCATGCTTTGCAGCATGTCAATCAAGGTCTGCTGATGGGCTTCGGGATGCTCAATCGCCCTCGAACCAAGATGTGCATCGGAGAGGAAGTATGTCATGTTTAGTGTTTAGTGAACGCGGCAGAGCCGCTACTGTTTAGTGTGTAGAGTTTAGTGATTAGAGGAAACCGAGTTCGAGTTTGGCTTCTTCGGACATCATGTCTTTGTTCCATTCGGGGTCAAAGACGATATTCACATTCACCGTTTCGATGCCATCCACCGAACCTACCTTCTGCTTCACATCCTCTACTAGAAAATCAGCCGCTGGGCAGTTGGGCGCGGTGAGCGTCATGTCGATATTGCATACCCCATCGCCAGGCAGGTCGATGCGGTAGATAAGTCCTAATTCGTATATATTGACAGGTATTTCGGGGTCATAGACCGTACGTAACATTTTTACGATTTTTTCTTCCAATTCGAGCATATAAGGGATATTTTCGAGAAATTAATAACGAGATTTCGTACCGGGGGCATTGCCTTTGCGGTGAGATACTCGTGACGAGCGTTTTACGCCACGATCGGAACGCTCGGAAGTTTTACACATACCGCCACGCCCCCCTTTATGCGATATATGAGATGACGCCTCTTCATTATCAGCCGATTTACGCATTACTCTACGACGCGAAGGCTTAGTGGCTTTTTCACGCTCAACAAACGATGACGGATTGGCTTTCAACGATTCGCCATCGATGCGCACACTATCACCTTCGCTCACTTTCGTTCCCGGAGTCGCCAAGCTTCCGTTTACTGTGACACGGGCATCCTCAATGAGCTTGTCGGCATCGCGACGCGAACAAAAACCTGTATCGCTTATATACTTATTTATACGTACTTGTGCCATAAATTTATTCTAATGTTACACGTGTGGCAACAATTTTTTCTTTCAAGAACACCGAAGCAGAAGAAATAAACTTCTCGGGTAACTCGGTAGTATAAAATGTACACTCGCCCCCACGGCTGCAACGAGTTTCCATCTCGGGGTGACGCTGCAAATAATCTTTCAAACTCTCGGCGACAATCATACCTTGAGACAACGGAGTAACACTTTGCGGCAAATATTTACCAATCTTATCGAGTAACAAAGGATAATGCGTACACCCAAGTATCACAGTATCGATATCGGGTTCTTGCGACATAAGCGCCTCGATATTTTTCTTCACAAAATAGTCGGCACCCGGTTTATCATAC
>JAZNPR010000057.1:0-30024 GCA_045589755.1 Paludibacteraceae bacterium | reverse complement strand
ATTCTCACAATCCCTGTGCTACTGCGCAAGCGATTTATGATTCACATTCCGCTACTTATCACTGTGGTATGCGCGCTCTTTGGCTTTGTAACAATGATTATGGGCGACGGACTGAACTTCTATGGTCGCTTCAGTTGGTGGGACTCTGTGCTACATCTGTTTTCTGGCAGCGTGTTGGCGTTTGTGGGCTTGTGGATTATCAGTATAATGTTTGAAAATAGCAGTCAGGTGGTGCTGAGAAACAAGGCGTTTCTCGCGTTTTATGTGTTGCTCTTTGGCTTGAGTTGTGGTGCAGTTTGGGAGGTGTGCGAGTATGCGTATGATGCCATTGCTGGCACGAATACGCAGCAGTTTATGGCCACCACTACTGCGTCTATTGTTTCGGCGGAAGATGTGCCATTATGCGGTCACGAAGCACTGAGCGACACGATGGGGGATATGATACTGAACTTGGTGGGCAGTCTGTTGGTGGCTATTTTTGTCTTTCTTCGCTATGACAAACTGATGGACATGCACCAGTCGGCAATAGAGGAAGAGTGAGTTATAATAGCCCTTTGACAGGTGTTTTCCGTCAAAGGGCAAATGCCTATATCCATTTGGACAATTGTCTCTGTTCGCGAAAGGACAATGCTGACATGCTTGTCAGTATATCAAATTCCCCTCGGGTTAGGCGACCACCATACAACATCTCTGGGACATCTGTGGGCTTTCTGTGGCTTTTAGTTTTCCATTTTTACCTTTCCGTTTTCCTTACGCCTCTATATATTATAGGGGTGCTGAATACTCAGCGTTTTGGCGCTTTTGTGTCTAATATTGGAGAATTTGGTGAGAATAATGGTATATACAACACGCGGGAAGTGTAGTATTTACAGGACTTCCCGCGTGAGTGTATTTTTTGGAAAAAAGTTTTCGTGTACCGAAGATTGTGCTGAAAGTTATCGACCATCAGCAAGGTTATTCCTGCGCTTTCGTATGCGCTACGATATGAATACTCAGTTCGTAGAGCAGGTATAGCGGTACTGTCACCAACAGCAAAGTGAATATATCCGCAGTCGGGGTAATGACGGCTGACAAGATGGCTAATACTACAATTGCATGTTTGCGGTATTGTACCAATAGTGGCTTGTCAATCAATCCCAATTTTGCCAAGAAATATGCAATAATCGGTATTTCAAACAATATACCCATCAACAAAGACAATACCAATAGTGTTGATATATACGACTTTAGCGCGATTTGATTAACTACGACCTCTTGTACTTGATAGGTACTTAAGAATCGAAATGCGAAAGGGAATATCACAAAATAGTTGAGCAATACACCCATCGCAAACAATATTACACCAAAGAATATCAGCAGGATTGAGTAGCGTTTTTCTTGAGTGTATAACGCAGGTGCAATAAATCCGTATAGTTGAATGATCAAATATGGAAATGCCACTAGAACACCCATGATGACTGCCACTTGCAGGTGCGTGGTAAATTGTGAGGCGAGTTCAGTATTGATAAAGTCTATAGAGAATTCCCCTGGGCATAGCGCGGGCATAGACAATCGCTCTGCCAACCAACACAATCCACGATAGAGAACAAAGTCGGATTTGGATGGTGCAAAGAGTACACTAAAGAGTGCGTCCTTAAAGCAGAACGCAGCAATAGTACATACCAGCCATACAGCCAAGCAACGGAAAACAACCTTTCGGAACACTTCCACATGTTCCCAAAAGGTCATTTTCTCTTCTTGATTATTTTCCATCTTGGTTTGGTTGCTGTTCGGAGGATTGATTTTCGGTCGGCTGCTGTTCTTCTAAAGGACGGTTTACCTCCTCCTCGATGTCATTCATGCCTTGTTTGAAAAATTTCACTCCCTTTCCCATACTTTTCATTAGTTCGGGAATTTTCTTCGCTCCAAAAAGTAATAGCACAATGAGAAGTATTATAATAATCTCAGGTGCTCCAATCATCAATAGTGTCATATTTTTTTATTTATTGCAATTACAAGAATTATTACAAACTAAAAAGATCTCACATGTATCAAAATTGATCTCCCAATTTCCACCTTCGCAAGATTCCCAATTGTATTTGGCTGCCATATCATCCCACCACTTTTGGAACTTAGTACCTGTTTCGCCCATGTCTTTTACTAACTTTTCATACAACTCAGCATTGTCTGCTGTGAGAATCTTTGCCAACTCAGTCAAACCATTACGACGCTCAAATAGTGTTTGAATGGTGTTCTTTTCTTCGACAGTTACCTGTCCTACAAGTTTTTTCATGTTAAAATTCCTCCTTTACTTCAAATGGATCTAAATATGTAATTTCTTTTATCTCATTGGTTACTTGATACCCTGCCTCTTTCAATTGCAGTTGCAAGTCGCGCGCTGCATTTCGCTCAAGATGCGAAATAATACATTGTTGGCGCGATGGGGTATTGTTGTCCCATGTTAATTTTTGATTGAGCCATATGCAACGGTTGCAATGGTATGCATCACAAATTCGACAAAGTGGCGCATGACCTAACTCAAGAAGTTGTTTGTTTGGAATTTTGAGTCCATTTTCCATATCTCCTACACTGCGTGAAGCATCTTTGGTCCTATAATTCATGCGATTACTAATACCCATCTGCTCATCATAGTAGAAGGCTGGACACAGATAGAACTTTCCATTGGGTGCAATCGTAATGTTACCAATACCTGCCTCACAATTGTGCATTTGAGTAAGTTGCAGGCGATCTGTTAGGATATTCAATTGTGGACTCTTTCCCTGTTTATAGAGACTTAGCAAAACAGAACTAAGCGTTGTCAATGCCTTTTTATATTCTGCTATCTGTTCGTCACGGAAATTTTCTATATCTGTTAAACAAATATTGATACGTCTAGCCTGTTGCAACAAGAACGGTATATCATTATGCTTAGTTATGAACTCATCTATTGTCAAACGTAAAACTAGATTATTTGCATATGCCACCGCTGGTATAGTATCAAAAACTAAAACTTCGCGTCCAATTTTAATATGGTCTATACTCTCGATAACTTTGTTGTATTCTACGGGTAATTCGTACTTAGGATATACAAACTGAATCATCAAGTTTTGTTTCATACCAAAAATAATCGCCTTGCGCAAAGTTTCCAATGGTATCAAGTTTTGTCTAGTAAGCGGGTTATTGGCATGGCAGTAAGCCACGCTGGTGTCATCCAGTAGGACAACCAAATATTGCATATATGGTTTCATGGCTTAGCAGATAATATCGTTTTGTTGTTTCTTATTTTGTTCGAATTCCTCGCGCTTGCCTTCTAATTCGAGTTTGCGATAGAGTTTGTTCCAATAGTAGTTGTTCGCACGCACGCGAGCTTTGTGCATTTTGCAAATAGCAATAGCGCGCTCATATACGGTGTGCGTTTTGGCTGCATCAAAATTTTCACCTTGACACCACGCGCAACCTTCTGCTACTTCGCAATCTATGCACTCGGGCGAAGATTGAGTGCAACGGTCAAGCGTGAGGAAGGGACGAAGTTTGTTATTGTCAATACCATCGTGAATATTACCAATAATCCACGCCTCTTTGTCGCGTAGCGAATATTGAGCAAAACGAGTACAAGGATAGAAATTACCTGCTGCATCAATAGATAGCATCTTACCAGCTCCACACCAGTTTTGGTTTTGATACTTACAATCCATCGGTTTTCCCATATGTTCGGTAAAGAACGAGCACGAGTAATCTTGATAATACCCTTTTTCAATGATAGCATCAGCCAATTGTATTAATTGCTCTTCAAACAGCACATCGTCTCCCTCTTTCCAAACCTCCTCAAATACGCAATTGATATTCACTTGATGAATGCCCAACTCATAAAGATGTAATACAGATTCGTATATATAAGGAATATCCTCGCTACTGATGGTCACCTTAGTGCCCGCTCCAGGAAATTGTTTCAACCAAAGTGGTATATTGCGTGCAACATCATCATATGAACCTCGCTCTGGTCCCTCACCTTTCCATATACGATTCAAATCGTGCTTACGACGAGTACCATCAATGGTGATACCAATGCTTAAGTGATGACGATTTTTTTTGATAAAGTTTTGCACTTTGTTATTATGGTAGTTAATACCATTTGTTGAAAAAGAAAAACGATAGGAGTTAAACCAATGATGATCTCGACGGAAAAGCTCTTGCTTAATATAATCGCAAATCTTGTCAATAAGGTCTATCTCTAAAAATGGTTCGCCGCCGATGAAATCCCAAACTACCGACTCGTATGCAAAGTTTGGATCATGTTCTCGGTCTAATACATAATCAATCGCTGCTTTAGCGACTTCAAGCGACATTCGTTCCTTTTCGTTCTTACCTACAAGATAGCAATATTTACATGCTAACTGACAATCTTTCGTAACGATAAAGGTAATGGATTTCGCCATACCTTCCTGCCAACCCGAATCGCCTGTTTTTATTTTTAGTTTGCGCATTTTGTTGCTTTCAATGATTTCATTATAAGAGATTTATGGAGCATACCCTCAATATTAGTATTGATAATATCGGCATGGTCTATCTTGTACGGAGCTTTCTCTGGCATCGAAGCTGTGTTGGATGTTTTGGTCATTTCTACTTCTATAAATACTTCAAAACGATTGTAATTTGTTGGGTTCTCAACTTCGCTGTATCTAAACACCATACCATTGGCGTATTTGCCAGTCTTTGGGTCTGGAGTATCAGATGCACCTAAACATAACTTGCCATTACTATTAAATGTGAGCCAAGCCTCTGCACATCCTTCGTATCCATTTCCCGATTGCAAATAAATGAACGTATCTTCATTTTTATTAGCATATATAGGATAGAATCTTGCAATGTATGAAATGTCTTCTCCCGTAAATGTGAATGTTCGGTTGGTAAATTGCCATCCAGCGAACAAACGAATACATTGCTTCTCGGCATCAAATTGACCCAAAGCTGTAAAGAAAGTATAACCTTCTCCTCGCAATAATCCTTCCACATATACCGCATTAGACCAATAATCCAAATCATACGTTTTAATTTTCACTCCCGACCATGTTTCATATGTTGCAGCATCCCAATTATAAGCTTTTAGAGAATATGTACCTAGAAAATCATTTATAGTGTACTTTTTGCCACCATCATCAGAATCATCTTTAGGATCATCATTTGGTTTTCCTGACGTAGTCATCTTAAAGTACTTGATATCGCCGTAACTAGTACCTATATCATTGGTTGCATAGGCTCTATAAGTGTATGTGCCTGGTTCGACACGTTCCAAAATAGCAGAGAAAGAACCTTTTCCACTACCTGCACTAACTACATTATTTGATATAGTTGGCACGTCTCCAGATGAAGAAGTTACATAGCATATTCCTCTTTCTGTTACAACATCCCCTCCATCTGACTCAACATATCCGTTCAATTGTACAGTTTTTGCCGTTGCATATACAATAGCATCACCTGTTACTACAGTTGGGAATGTAGCCTTTTGCTCACACGAAATAAATGTCAACGCAATTGTTGCTAAATACAAAAGTTTATTTTTCATAGAATTACAAATTGATTCAATTATTAACTAGTTGTTCCTTTGCATGTCATATTACATGATCCCGAGCAATTACCTGCACATGCTGTACCGCAGGCTCTAGAGCATGTACCTGAGCAAATTGTACAAGAGTACGGTCCGTATCCCATAGCTTGACATGTGGTTTGACATAGTCCACCGCAAGACCGATCACATGTCGTATCACAATAACCAGAGCAAGAGTTTTCGCAACCATATCCACAATATTGCATACATTGTTTAGAACACTCTACACATTGTCCAGCAGCAGTTCCAGAGCACGTGCCCGAACAATTAGAACCACAACTACCCGTGCAAGAGCCTGAGCAGCCAGATGAACATCCTCCTGTACAAGTGGATTTACATGTACCAGAACAACCATTTCCACAGCCACCTGTACACGACGAACTACAACTATTAGAACAGCTATCACCACAACCATCCGCACAATTTATCGTACAGTCTGATGCACACGTCGCCGAACAACTATTCTTACAAGTTTGTCCAATCGCTGAACCTTCACAACTTGACGTACATGCGCCAGAACAACTACCCTCACAAGTAATTTCACAACTATTCTTGCAATCCACGCGATGTATATCGCAAGAATTGAGAAGAATAGATCCTACAAATGACATTCCTAAAATAGGCAACGCAGATTGCGCCGCTTTTTTAAAGAAAGTGCGTCTAGAATACAATTCATCGTCTTTCATAACGCAAAAAAGATTGTTGGGAAGTAGGCTCCATAGTATTCCCATGGTTAAAAAGAAAGCGTGGAACCTTATATCTACTTATTCTCTCTAACGAAGTTCCGGAAAAGACTCTAATCCAAGAATAAGTAATAACGTCCACGCTGATATGTATAGACATTGCATGAACGCAAACTAATACATACCATCAGGACGCTTACTGCATCTTGTTTCGGGGATTGAAATTTTCCGGATTTCGTTAGACCAAAACAAGCGTCAATAAACGCCTTTTTAATATGTCTGCTACCCTCCGCCAGTGATGTCAGACACCCCTCGGCGCAGGTTCACGGTGCAAAGGTAGTACTTTTTTTTGAATTGAGCAAGAGTACTGCAAATAAAAATGCCATTTATGCGAATTTTTGCATAAATGGCGAGTATAGTCTGGGCTTATAACGCTATATTAAAATATGTCGGGCAACGGTATCGTTGCGGATTAACTATAAACTATGAGTGATAAGTAATTTTAGGGGAGTAGTTATTTAGTTAATATCTTTTTGCTTTCTACATTTTCCAATACGGTCATTTGTTGAATGGCTATTTGGTTGAGTTTGTGCAAGCGGTCGGATTGCGCCATGCCTTCGTTGATAAATACGGCATTGATATTCTCCATATTGCTGAGGCAAATCAACTGATTGATAGTAGCATAGTCACGTATATTGCCTTTTAAATCAGGATTAGCAGTACGCCATTCTTTAGCAGTCATACCAAATAGTGCCACATTCAACACATCTGCCTCCTCTGCGTAGATCAGAGAGCGATGGTAAGCATCAATCTCCTGCGGAATAAGGTTCTCTTTGATAGCATCAGTATGGATGTGGTAGTTGATTTTTGCCAATTCGCGTTTAGCAGACCAACCGAGTGCTTTTTGTTCTTCTTCTTTAAGTCGTTGAAACTCCTCTATGAGGTATAGTTTGAAAGGGACACTAATTGCGGAGCCAAACTCGAAAGCTATATCTTTATGAGCGTATGTACCTCCGTAACGTCCTTTACGAACAATCAATCCTATTGCATTGGTGCTTTCCACCCATTCTGAAACACTCAATACAAAATTCGGCAATCCAGCTGCCATTCTAAAGTGGTCAAATTCGACCACTTTGAAATTAGGGTTGTGAATTTGCTCCCACGTCCCAAGAAACTCAATCGTGTAACGGTTTCTTAACCAGTTTTTTATGACATCAGCAGCACGTACTTGGTCGTGTTTTGCACCTGCCATATCGGTTAGGCAAATATAATCCAACCCGTCATTGTTAATGACAGTAATAGGTGTTTGTTGAACGGTAATAGTATTTGCCATAATCCATTGTTTTCGAGAATCGACCACAAAGGTAATACATTTTTTTGAATTGAGCAAGAAAAATCGCCTTTTGGAGTGATTTTTCTGGTGTAGGGTGTATAGGGGAAGGTGAAAATAACCAAATCGCCACTTGTGCATAAATCACAAATGGCGATTTTGTTTAGTGGATGCTCGCATGGCGAGCTATTGCTTAGAGGATTAGAAGTTTATTTTACCTCTTCGAAGTCCACGTCCTCGGCTGCGCCTTGGTTGTTGCTACCTTGGTTGCCTGCTTGTGCACCGCCTTGGAAGTCAGCACCAGGTTGAGGACCTGCTTGACCTTGAGTAGCGTTGTACATCTCCGCGCTGGCTGCTTGGAAGGCTGTCATCAATGCTTGGTTAGCTGCCTCGCATGCGTCTGCATCCTTCTTCTCGTAAGCGTCTTTGAGGTTCTTCAATGCCTCCTCAATTGGAGCTTTCTTGTCTGCTGGGATCTTGTCGCCAAGTTCAGCCAATTGCTTCTCGGTTTGGAAGATAGTAGCGTCAGCACGGTTAAGTTTCTCGATACGCTCTTTCTCCTTCTTATCTGCCTCAGCATTAGCCTCTGCCTCTGCCTTCATGCGCTTAATCTCTTCGTCGCTCAAGCCACTGGATGCCTCAATGCGAATCTTTTGCTCTTTGCCAGTAGCTTTGTCCTTAGCAGTAACGTTGAGGATACCGTTGGCATCAATATCAAAGGTTACTTCGATTTGTGGCTCGCCACGGCGTGCAGGCATAATACCATCGAGGTGGAAGATACCGATTTGCTTGTTTTGTGCAGCCATTGGGCGCTCACCTTGCAACACCTTAATCTCTACAGAAGGTTGGTTGTCCACTGCTGTGGTAAAGGTCTCGGTCTTCTTGGTTGGGATAGTGGTGTTGGCCTCAATCATCTTGGTCATCACGCCACCCATAGTCTCAATACCGAGAGAGAGTGGGGTAACATCCAGAAGGAGCACATCCTTCACATCACCAGTCAATACACCACCTTGGATAGCAGCACCAAGAGCTACAACCTCGTCTGGGTTAACGCCCTTAGATGGAGCTTTGCCGAAGAATTTCTCAACTGCTTGTTGGATAGCAGGGATACGAGTAGAACCACCTACAAGGATAATCTCGTTAATATCGCTAATACTTAGACCTGCGTTTTGCAAAGCGGTGCGGCATGGAGCGATAGTGCG
Source organism: Paludibacteraceae bacterium (assembly GCA_045589755.1). GTDB lineage: Bacteria > Bacteroidota > Bacteroidia > Bacteroidales > Paludibacteraceae > Colicola. The sequence continues at coordinate 21,225 of JAZNPR010000057.1, read as the reverse complement.
TTGTACGAGGTCGTCGATGAGTTGCTCGAACTTAGCACGGGTGAGGGTCTTCACCAAGTGTGCTGGCACACCGTTTACAGGCATGATGTATGGCAAGTTGATCTCGGTAGAGGTAGTATTAGAAAGCTCGATTTTTGCTTTCTCAGCTGCCTCTTTGAGTCGTTGCATAGCCATAGCATCTTTGCTAAGGTCTGCGCCACCGTTCTCGCTCTTGAACTCTTGTACGAGCCAGTCGATAATGCGGTGATCGAAGTCATCACCACCCAAGTGAGTATCACCATCGGTAGCTTTCACCTCAAATACGCCGTCGCCCAATTCGAGCACAGATACGTCGTGTGTACCACCACCGCAGTCGAATACTACGATCTTCATGTCTTTGTCGCTCTTATCAAGACCGTATGCCAAAGCAGCAGCTGTTGGCTCGTTCACGATACGGCGAACATTCAGACCTGCGATCTCGCCTGCCTCTTTGGTAGCTTGACGTTGGCTGTCATTGAAGTATGCAGGTACAGTGATCACTGCCTCTGTTACCTCTTGACCAAGATAATCTTCAGCGGTCTTCTTCATCTTTTGGAGGATGATAGCTGAAATCTCTTGTGGCGTGTACAAGCGACCATCAATATCTACGCGTGGGGTATTGTTGTCACCCTTTACTACTTTATAAGGTACGCGCGCAACCTCGTTAGCCAAACGGTCATAGGTCTCACCCATGAAACGCTTGATTGAATATACGGTGCGAGTAGGGTTGGTGATTGCTTGACGCTTAGCAGGGTCGCCCACTTTGCGCTCGCCACCATCTACGAAACCAACCACAGATGGGGTAGTACGTTTACCCTCAGAGTTGGTGATAACTACAGGCTCATTGCCTTCCATAACTGCGACACAGGAGTTAGTTGTTCCCAAGTCGATTCCAATAATTTTTCCCATTGTATTTAAGTTTTTTTAGTTAATATTCTTGTTTTAAGGACTTTAAAGTCGTTAAGGACATTAAGGTCGTTTGCCCTAATACAAACAAATGCCGTGCCAAAGTGATTATTGACTATTTTACTGCCAATATATTCGTTGGTTTCTGCCAATATCTGCCAATTTGTCAGTGTGTCATATGAAAAATTCAGGCAGTATCATTGACACTGCCTGAATAAAGAAATTATTGATGTTTTATACTAAATTTTTGATTAATTGGAATAATTTGTAGGGCATATAGCGGAATGGCATATCCACCCATGTAGGCGTGCTAACTACCGAACGGCGGTGAGAGAATGCCAAGAAACTCTCTTTGCCGTGATAACTACCCATACCCGAATTACCTACACCACCAAAAGGTACCTTGTGGTTCACGATATGCATAATCACATCGTTTACACACGCGCCGCCTGATGAGGTATGACGCAGTACATAATCGCCATTCGTACCGAAATAGTAGAGTGCCAACGGCTTCTCGCGATCCGTGACAAATGTAATGACCTCATCTATCTCCTTGAATGTCAGCACAGGGAAGATAGGTCCGAAGATCTCCTCTTGCATGACATGGGCATCGGGGCTGACATCGGTGAGAATGGTAGGGGAGAGGTAACGTGTAGCGCGGTCGTAGTGACCGCCGTAATAGATGGACGCTTCGCTATGGGACGGCGTTCCGCCTATTGGACGCCCTGACGGTCTATTGTATATAGGCAAGTAACTAATCAGACGCTCCAATGCTTTGTCGCTGACGATGCGAACAAAGTGTTTTGCCTTTTGTGGGTCTTTGGTGAGCAGGTGTTTCCACTCCTTGACCAGTAGTTTGAGGAACTTGTCCTTGACCTCCTCGTGAATCATCAGGTAGTCAGGCGCAATGCATGTTTGTCCTGCGTTGAGGGCTTTGCCCCATGCCACGCGTTTGGCTGCCACCTTGAGGTCGGCAGTCTTGTCAATGATACAAGGGCTCTTGCCGCCTAACTCCAGTACAACTGGTGTGAGGTGCTTGGAAGCTGCTTCCATGACCATTTTTCCCAGCGAAGGGCTACCTGTGAAGAAAATCAAGTCCCATCGCTCTGCAAGCAGCATCTGATTGACTTGGCGATTGCCTTCTACAATAGCGATATACTCCTTGGGGAAAGTGGCGCGAATCATCTCGGTGAGTACGCGAGAGACATTAGGCACATAGGGCGAAGGTTTGAGCATGGCGGTACAACCCGCAGAGATAGCGCCTACGAGGGGATTGAGCAGCAGTTGGACGGGATAGTTCCATGGCGCAATAATGAGTGTGTTGCCCAAAGGCTCCTTGATAATGCGGCTGCTGGCAGGCATGATAGCCAGAGGCGATGACTTACGCTCGGGTTTAGCCCACTGGCGGAGATGGCGGAGGTGGTTGCGTATCTCGCCATAGACGATACTGAGTTCGGTGAGGTATGCCTCCTCGTAAGACTTGTGAAGGTCAGTCCACAACGCCTCAGCGAGTGGTTTCTCGTATTGGTGCATGGCGTCAGAGAGCTTGCGAAGCATCTGACGGCGGAAGCAGAGGGGCAGGGTAGCACCCGAGCGGAAGTAGGCACGCTGTGACAGCAGCGTAGTGGTGATATAGTTTTGCATAATTATTTTCTTCCTGTGAAGTTATCCATTGCATGGTAGATACCAAAAACTGTACCAAAAACGAAGTCAAAGACACGGAAGGGCAGTATGGCTTGCCAGAAACGAATGAAATGGAAGCCGAAAGGTATGCCCGCAAAAATCTTGTTGCGCTCAATAGCACGCAGGATCTTCTTTGCCGTAGGTTCGGGTTTGAGGATTGGGAAGATACTGGAGTGCACACCGTTGAACATACCCGTATTGATATAGTAGGGTGCAATGGTGGTGAAACGCACATTAGACTTCATCTGCTGGAGTTCGATACGCACGGAGTCGCTCCAACCAATCATAGCCCACTTGCTGGCACCATAGACGGACATCTTGGGATTGCTGAGCATACCGCCTGCCGAAGCGATATTGCAGATATGACCGCGGTTGCGGGCAATCATATCTGGCAAGATTTGCTGCGCAATGACCATAGGCGCAATGGTGTTTACCTCAAAAGTGAGGCGGATGTCCTGCACGGTCTGTTGGTCGAAAGTCTTGTTGCCACGCACGATGCCTGCGCAGTTGATGAGGATGTCGATAGCACCCACTTCTTGCTTGATTTGTTGGTAGGTTTGGACAACGAGCTCGCTGTTGGTGATGTCCACCTTATAAATATACACGCGCCCACGCGAGGAGAGTTCAGCCATAGTAGTTTCCAAAGCCTCTTGATTCACGTCCCAGATAATCAACGCCTTCGCCCCTTTCTCCAACGCCATTCGCCCCATGATCTTGCCAATACCAGAAGCTCCTCCAGTGATTAGCACATTTGCTGATTTGATAAGCATAGTTTTAAGAGTTTTAAAAGTTTTAATGGTTTTAAAGGATTTGATACAAAATATATACCAAACGGTGGCAAAGGTAGTGTATTATTTTCGAACTATCGTTCAAAAAAGAATAAAAAGTGCGTTTTTTTCGAACAAACGTTCGATTTTTATAAAAAAATGTTGTGTATATAAAATATTTTGCATACCTTTGCGGACGAAAAAGGGGTAATTTTGAATTATGAATTATGAATTTTGAATTAAGATAGTTAGGATTATGGTAGAAGATCGTAGGGATAAAATCCTGCTTAAGGCATTGGAGTTGTACATGGTGGAGGGATATGCCAATGTGTCTATAACAGACTTGCAGGCCGCTCTGGATATGGGGCGTGGGACATTGTATTACTATTTCAAGGACAAGGATGAGTTGTTTCAAGAGGTGGTGGATATGTTCTTGATTAAGCCCAAACAACGCGCATTGGAGCGCGTGAGAGAGACGGGTAGAATACCAGATATGATAGATGCCATGTTGTACTACCTGAATCAGTTGCAGGAGTTTTACAATCAGGTGGAGAACAAGAATATCAATACCTCGAATGTGGTTACAGTGATGTACACGGCGTATAGCCGATTCCCTGAACTATACAAGAAAGCGCGTAGGTTGTACGAATACGAATTGAGTTTGTGGATACAAGCTATCAAGAATAGTATGCACAATGGCGATATTCGCGGTAATGTGCCCATTGAGACCACAGCTCATATGTTCCTGCATATCAAAGATGGTTGGGATCCTGGTCGCTCAGGTGCACCAATGAACTTCGATATTTTCCCTGAACAGTATAATTATTTGTACGATTTAATAAAAAAATAACGAAAAATTCGATAAATGTAAAAAAAAAATACAAATTTGAACGCTCGTTCGAAAAAAAAGTTATACCTTTGCAGCAAATCCTAAAAAAAAGTGTTATTATGGAATTGAAACATTATTTGAGTTATCTCCAAAATACGATTACCAACAAGTGGTCGGATTTGGCGATGAAAGATTTGGATGGTACAACCCAATACACCTATGGTGAATTGGCTACACAGATTGCTCGTTTGCACACCACTTTCCGTTTGTTGGGTATCAAAGAGGGAGATAAGATTGCTCTATGCGGTCGCAACTGCTCCAACTGGGGGGTAACATTCTTAGCTATTGAGACATACAAGGCTGTGGCTGTGAGCATCTTGCCAGACTTCACTGGCGAAGGTGTCGAGAACTTGGTAAATCACTCAGAGGCAAAATTGCTTTACACAGGTCCTAACGTACTGAAAAAGATTGAGGCGAAGAATATGCCTGCATTGTCGGCAATCGTGTTGATGGACGACTTCAGTTTGCAATTTGCAGAAAACGAGGAGGTAGAGAAAGCATACGCGGGCGTGGATGCTGCTTTCGCAGAGGAATATCCAAAAGGCTATAGCAAGACTGATGTGAACTACCCAACCGACAATATTGAGGAGTTGGCATTGCTGAACTACACTTCGGGCTCAACGGGTAATCCTAAGGGCGTGATGATCAGCCACAAGAACTTGAGCGGAAATATTGACTTTGCTGTAAAACGTATACCACATAAATCAGGCGATAAAGTGCTGTCGATGTTGCCAGTAGCGCATATGTTTGGATTGATGTTTGAGTTCCTATATCAAGTGTGCGACGGTGCAGAAGTGTATTTCCTCACCAAAGCTCCTACGCCATCTGTGCTGATGAAGGCATTTGCACAAGTGCATCCGTTTATGATTCTCACTGTGCCATTGGTGATTGAGAAAATTATCAAGGGCAAAGTGCTGCCGATCATCAATAAACCAGTGATGAAAGTACTATGGAAGACTCCTGGTATCAAATGCCTCTTACACAAGAAGGTGAGCAATACCTTGTTGGCCGCTTTCGGTGGTGAATTGCGCTTCTTGATTATTGGTGGTGCAGCACTCAACGAAGAGGTAGAGAAATGTATGAAGGATATGCATTTCCCATATTGCGTGGGCTATGGTATGACCGAATGTGCACCATTGGTAACATACGAAGATTGGTATAAATATGTATATCGCTCTTGCGGTAAAGGCATAGTGGGCATGGAGATGCGTATCGACTCAGAAGACCCAGCGACCAAAGAAGGTGAACTGCAATTGCGCGGTGTGAACGTGATGATGGGTTACTACAAGAACCCTGAAGCATCTAAAGAAGCCTTTACTGAGGACGGTTGGATGCGTACTGGTGACCTGGGTATCATCGACAAAGAGGGCAATCTCTTCCTGCGCGGTCGTAGCAAGAATATGCTACTCAGTCCTAACGGCCAAAACATCTATCCAGAGGAAATCGAAGATAAACTTAATAGTCTGCCTCTTGTAACAGAATCTGTAGTAGTAGATCGCGAGCACAAGTTGGTGGCATTGGTATATTCCGATCCTTCATTGGCAAAACCCGAAGTGCTGCAGGGAAAGACTGTTGAGCAAGTGATGAAAGAGAATGTGGTTAAACTCAACAAAATGCTTCCTAACTACAGCCAAGTGACTGCCATTGAATTAGTTGAGAAAGAGTTTGAGAAAACGCCTAAGCGTAGTATCAAGCGATTTATGTATAAGTAAGAAAAAGAGGCGTGGGCCTCTTTTTCTTTTAGGTTATCTGGCTGGCTTCTGGCTTCCGGTTTCTGGCTTCCGGCTGCTGGAATAAGTGTTTATCGGCTTTCGCTTGATAGGCGGCGAGCAAGGATTAGTCTGGCTTTGCCTTGATGGCGGGCACCGATGATATATCGGTCGTCGCCGTCTTTGAGTTTGTACTTTTTGCGCACTTGGTCGGGGGAAAGCGGATAGTTGCGCGTTAGAATAGCGTACTTGTGCTTCGTATCCAATTGACCATGTTTGCTGATAATCTCCTCTAACTCCCACACGCGACCTGGGAAATCGGGTAGGAGCGTATCGGAGGTATAGAGATGGGTGTGCGTATCCAATTTCTGCAGTCCATAACGCTCACCCACCAATCGAAATGCACCTGCCTTGATAATAGCGGCATTGGGTTCGTATATATACTGCTGCATATCAAATGCCATCTGAATGGGTGCATTTTTCTCATCCTCATCGTTGAAGACAAAGCGGTCGGTATGCGTAGCGCGTATATTCACCGCATGCGTAGCTCCTATGCCCGTAAAGAATAGCACCTCTTTCACTTCGTTATTCACTGCCACCACATGCGTATCCCAATCCTTTCCCAATACACGCAACGCTGCGGTAATGTCCAACATGGGGCTGAATTTGATTAAGATGCTGGAGGCGTGCTTGCGAAGAGCAGGGAGTATATCAATTACATTTGGTTCGCAATCCTCAATGCGAAAAACCTTATTTCCAGATTGGCTTCGGCGTGCAGGGTCGAGATAGATGAGGGTATTGGATATTGGATATTGGATATTGGATATTGGCAAGGAGACAAGGAACTCTTCGGCGGTGGTGTTGTGTACTTGTATCTTTGGACGATAGAGCGAGAAATTATGCTCCGCGATGGCGCACAAATCGGCATTGCGCTCCACATAATGCGCCTGCTGCATATGTTCTGCCATGAAGAATGTATCAACTCCATATCCTGCTGTGAGGTCGATAAGTATATCGTTCTTACGCCCTATCAACTCGGCTTTGTACCGTGCTGTTGCTTCGCTAGAGCACTGCTCGCATGACAAGCGAACGGGATACCACCAATCTTCTATTTGCGCAAAAGTGGGTAACTTATCGCGCGTCCGTTGCTTGCCTTCTACTTGCTGCAAGAAGAACCTAAAATCGGTATCCGATAACTGCGAAAACCGATTGCGCTGCAATGCCAACTGCTGCACGTCATCGTGCTGATATTCTGTGACAAGTGATGGCAAAATGGAAGAACTGTACATTGCACTTAACAACCAAGATTCATATTAAATTTATAGTTCAAAATAGTTGTCATGCTACAATTTGTAGCAAAAACTATGCAAAGGTAGTAGATTTTTTGTATATTTGCAAATTTTTTTGTACCTTTGCAGCAAAATTGTAGAATATGAAAAAAGAGTTTTTTGTTATCACCTTTTGCTGCGTATGCTCTATACTTAGTGCACAATCGGTGAATCCTGCGTATCAAGCATATATAGAACAGTATCGTCATATTGCCATTGAACAGCAACGCAAATACAATGTCCCAGCAGCTATTACTATGGCACAAGCCATATTGGAATCTGCAGCGGGTACTTCGCAATTAGCTATAAAAGGTTGCAATCATTTCGGCATAAAATGTTCATCGGATTGGCAAGGTAAGACCATTTCACATGATGTATCAGGCGAATGCTATCGCAAATATGCTGATGTTGCTGATTCATATGAAGACCACTCGCTGTTTTTAAAACGCAAGCGTTATGAAAGTCTTTTTGCCCTATCTATGGGAGATTACAAGAACTGGGCATACGGACTAAAGACTTGTGGTTATGCTACAGATCCTAAGTATCCAGAAAAGTTGATTCGTATAATTGAATTGTATGAATTAAATAAGTTAACTTTTGATAAAAAACTGGTTCGATTAGGGAATGTCAATGAAAAGAAATTGCTTATCGAAGAAGATACTACTGAGATTGCTTTTGTAGAGCAGGAGCAGGTTGAAGATTATCCCATGCCTCCAATGGAGGAGTTGGAACTCTTCCATAGTCACCGTTCTGGCTATCGTAATGGTGTCAGATATATCATTGCAGGACCTAATGAGACTTTTGCTTCGCTGGCATTATTTCTTAATATGTATGAGCGAACTTTGCGAAAATACAATGATGCATTAGATACACGCGAACTACGTGAAGGCGATATTGTATATATTTATCCTAAAAAAAATCGTGCTTCACGCCGTTATCCAACGTATTACTTCCGAGGAGGAGATACCGCTTGGGATATTGCTCAGAAATATGGTATCAAACTCAAAAGTTTGTACAAACTTAATGATATACCTTATGGAACACCGTTGAAAACACACCAACGATTAGATTTGAGATAAGTGGCAGAAAGAGATATACATAAAGCGCGTCCAATCGGTGAACTTATAGCCAATTTTATCCGAGGGTCTGAACTGGAACAACCTCTACTAGAGCGAAAGGTTCTGGCACTATTACCCAAAGTGTTAGGGCAAACTGTGGCGCAATATATGAGTGATAGCGAGGTAAAAAAAGGTGTATTATATATTCACATTCGTTCGGCTGCGTTACGCTCTCAATTGTTTGATGTCCGATACGAATTAGTTCGTAAACTTAATGACGAAGTAGGGGTTAGTATCATCAGAGATATCCGTTTGCTTGCTTAACCTTACTATACAGAATGACTTACCCATCTAACATAGAGCAAAAAATAGATTTTCAGGTTATTCGTGACAGCATCAAAGGTTGTTGTACGTCTTCGTTAGGTAGGGAGAGAGTGGAGCAAATGCAATGGCTTAATCACTATCCTGATATCCAATCTTTGCTCCAGCATTTGCGCGAAATGATAGCGCTTCTTACTGATCCTGCGTTGTCGTTTCCCCATGGTGATATTTATGATTTGCGCGAGGCGTTATCTCGTATTCGTATTGAGGGATTGTTTATGGACGAGTCCGAGTTATTCTCATTGAGCAAGATGCTTGATTATACTGCCCAACTAGAGCGTTTCTTTGTGACTCTGGATAAAGCTAAATACCCAATACTCTCTTCTACTCTCATAGCTTCATCACCTAATAACCTCATCGCTTCTATTGACCGAATTCTTGATCGCTATGGCAAGATGCGCGACAATGCATCACCTGAATTGGCTCGTATCCGCAAGGAGATTTCTGCCTCGCAAGGGTCTGTTAGCCGCGCGTTGAATGCGATTCTCCGTCAGGCACAGGCCGATGGTATACTAGATAAGGATGCGGCTCCCACCATGCGCGAAGGTAGGTTGGTCTTGCCTGTTCCGCCTGCCTACAAGCGTAAGATTGGTGGTATTGTGCATGATGAGTCTGCTACGGGTAAGACAGTTTTTATCGAACCTCAACAGGTCGTTGAGGCCAACAACCGCATACGTGAATTAGAGGGCGAAGAGCGTCGCGAACGCATGCGCATTCTTATGGCTATCACCGCTGAGATTCGTCCTCAGGTACCTGAAATTTTTGCAACTCAGGATTATTTGGCAGAGGTGGATTTCCTGCGTGCGAAAGCTCTCTTTGCATTGGATATCCATGCAATAGTACCAGAACTCCATGATCGTCCTTTTATTCATTGGTGCGAGGCATATCATCCTGTGTTGCTGCTTAATTTCCGCCGTCAGGGTAAGACGGTTATTCCGCTAACTCTGACTCTTGATAAATCCAATCGTATTTTGGTCATCAGTGGTCCGAATGCCGGTGGTAAGTCCGTGTGCCTCAAGACTGTAGCGCTCTTGCAATATATGCTGCAATGTGGTTTGGCTGTGCCTATGCACGAGGCTAGTCAAATGGGTGTATTTTCCCGACTAATGTTGGATATAGGTGATGAGCAGTCCATCGAAGATGATTTGTCCACTTATTCTTCGCATCTTCGCAATATGAAGCACTTTGTACGTAATGCTAATGGTCATACACTACTGCTGATTGATGAATTTGGTACGGGTACTGAACCCATGATTGGTGGTGCTATTGCTGAGGCAGTGCTCTCGCAACTTAACGAGCAACATGCTTTTGGTGTGGTGACTACACACTATTCCAATTTGAAGCATCTGGCTGAGCGTACTGATGGTATCATCAATGGTGCAATGCTCTACGATCGTGGACAGCTCAAGCCTCTTTTCCAACTATCTATTGGTCAGGCAGGTAGTAGTTTTGCCGTAGAAATTGCTCGCCAGATTGGTCTGCCTGAATCGATTATTCAACGTGCTACTGATATCGTGGGTGAGGAGCATATTGACTACGACAAACACCTACAAGATATAGCTCGTGACAAACGCTATTGGGAGAATAAGCGCCAAAATATCCGCCAAAAGGAGAAACACCTTGAGGAGAAGATTGCACACTATGAGGAGCAGATGGCGGGTATCAAGGCCAAGAAACGTGCAATCTTGGAGGAGGCCAATGCAGAAGCCGCTGATCTTTTGCGCAAGAGTAATGCTACTATTGAGCGCACTATCCGTGAGATCAAAGAGGCAAAGGCCGAGAAGAAGGCCACCCAAGCAGCTAGACAAAAAGTAGAAACGCTAAAAAACAAAGTTGAAAATCAAACTAGCAAGACTAATAGAGCTAGTACAACTAGTCGAGCTAGTGAGGCTAGTAAGACTAGGGCTAAGCAAAATAATGTCTTACGCGACTTGAGTGAGTTGAAGGTTTTGACAAAGAACCCTGCCAAATTGATTCAAGAGAGCAATACACCTAAGCCTAAAATGGTTAGCAGCAATGTGGCGGATGAATTGCGCCGCAAGAAACTGAATTTCAAGCGTGAATTAGATATCCGTGGCTTGCGTGTTGATGAAGCGTTAGAAATCTTGATTGCATATATTGATGATGCGCTGATGGTGAATGCTGAGCAGGTCTCCATTCTACATGGTACAGGTACTGGTGCACTCAAGCAAGTGGTGCGTGACTACTTGTCCGAACGTCAAAAGAGTATGCGCCGACTCAAATCAGGCGATATATCCTTCCACGATGGCGACCCCGATCGAGGTGGAGCTGGTATAACAATAGTGGAGATGTAGTATAAGATTGATAGTCTAAAGTTTAAAGGATAGGAATATATGAAGAAAAGTATTTTAATTTTCATCACTTGGCTAATGGCTCTCGGAGTGATAGCTCAAGTACAACCAACAGACACAACGTATTCGGTGTCGCTGCATGTTGGCTATGGTCATAATTTGACATATGGCTCGTATGCCAACTTTGATATTGATGCGTATTTGCCTATCAATCGCCATTTTGATATGCAGGCAAATATCCGTACTACTACTGCTAACTTTTATACAGTCGGTGTTCAGTTGCGACCAAAATTTGCATTACCAGTAGGTGAGTTATATTTAGAAGACCGTGTTATGGCGCGTTGGGTTGTGCGTGATGATATCAATGATTTTGTACATGCGTTATCATTGGGTTATATGATGCAATATGTCAATGTGCAAGTGGGTATGTCAACACGCATTATCATACCTCAACCATATACATTCCATACTGATGATGAACTGATTGTGGAGCCATTCAATGTTATTTACCGCGTGGAAGCTTTCGTTCGTCCACAGACATCACCTTGGAACATCAGTTTGTGTGTAGCAAATATTGATAATTACCAAGTCGAACGCGTTTGGCAACCGATGTTCTATCTGGGTGGTTGGTATGATATCAATAACAACTGGCGCGTGCGCCTATCGGGAAAATACAAACTAGCAGGAATGTTCCATCTTAATGCCCATTACTATGGTGCAGAAGTGCGCGCAGGAGTAGAATATCGATTTTAATTAGTTTATTGTTTAATGATAAGAAGTCTATGAAAAGGAATATACAAATATATATTAGCTATTGCATAATTGCAATTTGCTTGGGTTGTGTATCGTGCGGTCCTGACGCGCGATTGGATTTAGTAGGTATGTTTGCAGGCTCTTCGCCAACCATTAACGAACGATTTGAAATATCTCAAGAATACAATAAACAGGCGGGTTTTGCTACTCTACATGCCCCTGCTGATGATTATCATGTATATGTATGCACCGATACACATATCACCAAGACGCGCACGCGTTGGGAGTATTTTATTAATGCATATCGCCAGGATTTACTTTGTCCCGTAGCTGTGCATTTGGGTGATATTATTGATGCTAAAACCGATTTTGCTTATGTAGAGGAAGCACTTGAGCACAAATATGTTTTAGCTAATCAATTCGTGAAATACGATACACTGATGGCTGTATGTGGCAACCATGATATTTATTTCAAACTTTGGGAGAAATTTATCCATACATTTAAAACCAGTAGTTACTATTTCATAGTTCAAACTCCTTCAGGTGCACAAGATTTGTTTATTGTGTACGATTCTGCAGATGGCACAGTAGGTAGCAAGCAACTGCAATGGCTTCGTGAGACACTGGAATGGGCAGATCAACAAGGCTTCCGTCATATTGTAGCGTGTACGCATACTCATTTCTTTAAACGTGATTCTTCTCAAGGACATACATCTAACTACACCTTGGAGGAGACATACGCATTGCTCAATCTTTTAACCAAACATGGCACAAAAATGGTATGGTCGGGGCACGATCATAGCCGCGAGGTTACACAAGTGAAAGATATGACTTGTATTGTAGTGAATTCAATGAGAGATGAAGATGAGAGGCCATATTACATGCTAGTGACTATGGGGAATAGGATTGATTATGAGTTCGTAGCGGTACCTTGAGATAGTAAAACTTCGGTTATTGAACACCACAAAAGTGGCTAAGGGTATAGGACGAAAAGTGATGATTATATATTTTGGCATAGGTAGCAATATAGGCGATCGCGAGGCAAATCTGCGTAGGGCTATTGAACTGTTGCATGAGCGGGTGGGGGAATGTATGGCGTGTTCGTCTATCTATAGAACAGCACCTCAAGGCTTTGTGTCGGAGAACGAGTTTGCGAATATGGTAGCAGTATGCGAAACATGCCATTCGCCCGAGGAGGTATTGATCATTACGCAACAGATTGAGCGCGAGATGGGGCGAACGAAGAAATCTAAGAATGGAGTATATCACGATCGGATTATAGATATTGATCTACTACAAGCGTATATCGTAAATCATAAATCGGAATTCGGAAAAAAGATTGAATACACAAGCGATATCCTCACTCTGCCACACCCTCGTATTCAGGAGCGTGACTTTGTGCTAAACCCTCTCCGCGAGGTAGAGGCAATATTACACTAATATGCAGGTATTATACGAAGATAACCATATCATAGCCGTCAGCAAGACTTGTCATGAGATTGTGCAAGGCGATAAGACGGGCGATACACCATTGAGCGAAACGGTCAAGGCATATATAAAAGAGAAATACCAGAAGCCAGGTGAAGTCTTTTTGGGCGTTACTCATCGCCTAGATCGTCCTACTACGGGGGTAGTTCTCTTCGCACGTACTAGCAAAGCACTCACGCGTCTCAATGCAATGTTTCAATCGCACGAGCAAATACGCAAGACATATTGGGCAATTGTTCCTTCCATACCCAATAGTCCTATTGCTTTATCGCCATCGGACTCGCCATGTCATCGTCTCGAAAACTATCTCTGGCGCAATGAGAAGCAGAACAAATCCTTTGTTGTGAAACCAGGCACCAAAGATGCCAAGCGTGCAGTACTATCATATCAGGTCATAGCTAAGAGCGACCGATATAGTCTATTGGAAATCAATCTAGAGACAGGTCGTCACCATCAAATTCGTTGCCAGTTAGCTGCTATAGGTTGTCCTATCAAAGGCGACTTGAAGTACGGTGCTAAACGTAGCAATCCAGATGGTGGTATATCGCTTCATGCACGCAAAATTGAGTTTATCCATCCTGTAAGCAAGCAACTCATCTCCATCACAGCTCCCGTGCCCAACGATACCTTGTGGCAGACACTAGAGCAACTCGCACAATAACCACTACACAACCCTTATACCATGCAATTCTGCATATTTGATGATATGACACAATGCACTGAGCAGGAAGTGGCTCGGCTATTGCCGTTGGTGAGTAATCAACGACGCCAAATGGCATTAGGGTATAAACATTTGTTCGGACAATTCTGTTGCCTGAAGTCCTACGAGTTGCTTATGCAATTGCTCGCCTCTACACCATACGCCATACACCATACACCCTCCTTCCTTTACAACGAACATGGCGCCCCACGCTTGGAGCAAGGTCCATGTTTCTCTATCTCTCATTGTAAGCATGGAATAGCGGTAGCTGTTAGCGAAAAGCCAATAGGCATTGATATAGAGCATATTCGCACCGCCAAACCCGAATTGGTAGCACGTACCATGAACGAGACGGAGCAAGCCGAAATCTGGGCTGCTGCTTCGCCAAATGTGGCTTTCACTCGCCTTTGGACACAAAAAGAGGCGGTTCTGAAGATGCAAGGCACAGGTATCCTCAGTATAGATGGAATGAAAAATACCTTGGTCGCAATCGAACATGTCGATTTGCAAACCAAGGTAAATATCGATAAGCAGTATGCTTATACCCTTGCCTCTCGCCTTTAGCCTCTTGTCAAACCTCCCTTCCCTTTAGGGAGGGGTAGGGGGTAGGCTTCTATAACAACGCAAAATCTATCACCTCCTGAATATCCTTCACATAGTGGAAGGATAGTCCTTTCAGGTATTTTTGTGCAATATCTTCCACATCTTTGCGGTTGTCTTGGCAGAGCACCAAATCGGTGATACCTGCACGTTTAGCAGCCAAAATCTTCTCTTTCACACCGCCGATAGGTAGTACTTTTCCGCGCAATGTCATCTCGCCTGTCATAGCGATGCGAGGGCGTACTTTGCGTTTGGTGAAGGCACTCACGAGGGCAGTGGTCATGGTGATACCTGCACTGGGGCCATCCTTTGGTATGGCACCTTCGGGTACGTGAATATGCACAGAGTGGGTGTCAATCGTTTTGCGTGCTATGCCAAACTGATCCGCATGCGCTTTGATATAGCCCATAGCGATAGTAGCAGACTCTTTCATCACATCGCCCAAGTTACCTGTGAGCGTAAGGGTAGGGGTCTTGCTTGGCGATAGCGAGGTCTCTATGAAGAGTATCTCACCACCCACTTGTGTCCATGCCAAACCTGTGACGACACCTATATATTTATTGGTTTCCCACTCATCGCGTGAGTAGCGTTGTTTGCCGAGGTATGCTACCAGATCTTCGCTCGTAACAGAAACGTTGTATTCCTCTTCGAGCGAGATACGTGTTACCACTTTTCGGCAGATAGCAGCAATCTGACGTTCCAGACTGCGCACACCAGACTCGCGAGTGTACTTGTCTATAATCTCTGCTATGATGGCTTTTTTGAGTTTGAGTTGCGATGCCTTCAGTCCGTGGTTGTGCAACTCTTTAGGCAGGAGGTGGCGTTTGGCAATCTCCTCTTTCTCCTCTTGCAGATAGCCCGTCATTTCGATGAGTTCCATACGGTCGAGTAGGGGACGAGGAATCGTGTCCAGCGAGTTGGCTGTAGCAATAAAGAGCACTTTGCTCAGGTCATAATCCACGTCCAAGTAGTTGTCATGGAACGTTCCATTCTGCTCAGGATCAAGCACTTCTAGCAATGCGCTTGTTGGGTCGCCTTTGTAGTCAGAACCGATCTTGTCTATCTCATCCAGTACAAACACAGGGTTGCTGGTCTTCACTTTTCTCAGGTTCTCAATGATACGACCGGGCATAGCGCCAATATAGGTGCGACGGTGACCACGAATCTCTGACTCGTCATGCAATCCGCCAAGACTGATACGTGCATATTTTCTGCCCAATGCTTCGGCAATGGAACGACCTAAACTGGTTTTACCCACACCCGGAGGGCCATAGAGGCATAGAATAGGCGCTTTCATATCATTGGCTTGGCTGTTGGCTTTCATCTTCAGTACAGCCAGGTATTCAATGATACGCTCTTTGACTTTCTCCATGCCATAGTGGTCATGGTCAAGCACCGCTTGTGCGTTACGAATATCGTAGTTATCCTCAGAGTATTCGTTCCAAGGCAGGTCGAGCAGGATCTCCAAGTAGTTCTGTAGGGTAGAGTACTCGGGCGAGTGGGTAGGGATACGGCGGAGTTTCTTTAGATCGTTCTCAAAGGTCTCCTGCATCTTCGCGCTCCACTTCTTTTGTTTAGCGCGTTCGAGCATAGCGTTAGCCATTTGCTCATCGGTATTGCCCAACTCACGCTGAATGGTCTCCATCTGGCGTTGCAGATAGTATTCGCGTTGCTCCTTGTCTATGTCTTCTTTGGTCTTGCTCTTGATAACCTCCTTCATATCAAGCATTTGCAGTTCGCTTGTCAGGATTTCGAGCAAGTTTATAGCACGCTCTTTGAGCGAAGTCATTTCCAGCAATCGCTGTTTGTCGGCAATACGAACGCCAAAGTTACCACAGATATAGTTCACCAGAGTAGGTGGGTTATCTATGCTGCGCAGGGTCATACCCGCTTCGGCAGGTATGTTCTCCATGCGTTTGAGGATTTTCTCGGCTTGACTTTTGAGACTGCTAACGAGGGCAATAAACTCTTTGTCGTTGCGCTTAGGAAAGTCCTCTTCCAAGACGTGCACTTTGGCTTTCAGGTATGGTTTTTGCGCTACAATCTCTTGTATCTCAATACGTTGAATACCTTCCATGATTACCATCAGGCTGCCGTCAGGCATATCTAAGGTGCGCATCACGCGCCCTGCGGTGCCAGTGGTGTATAGGTCATCGGATGATGGCTCTTGTACGTCTTGAATACGTTGGCAGCAAACGGCCAGTAGTTCATCGTTTTTGAAAGCGTTGGTTACAAGTTTCTTGGATTTGGGGCGTGCTACCGTTACAGGCAGCAGCACACCAGGAAAGAGCACCATATTGCGTAGTGGCAACACGCCCAGCACGTCGCCATCTTGCAAGTCTGGTTCTTTGGTATCATCATCAGCTGTCAGTGGAATATAATCTACTTTTACGTTCTGATTCTCGTCGTCGTTGAATAATAATTCATCAAGGTAGGTCATGTCGCTTTGCGAGTTTAAAAAGTTTTAATAGTTCTAATAGTTTCAATGTTATTTTTGTAGGGTACTATTCTATAAATTCTATTTTACATAATTGCAATTAGAAAAAAATACATTATCTTTGCATCGCAATTCACAATTGAAAAACTATTGCGAATGCGAAAACGGCTGCAAAGGTAGTACAATTTTTTTAATTATACAAATTTATGGCGACTTTTTATTGTTTATTTGAGCAAAGCGGTACATTTAAGAATGCTTTTAAAAAATTAGGTCATGAAGCATTTGATTTTGATATTCAAAACGAATATGGTGAAACCGATTGTGTTTGCGATTTATTTGATAGTGATATAATACAAGATATTGTGAATAGAGCTGTAGAAAATCATGTAACTGTAATAATGTTCTTTCCTTGTACCTATTTTTCTACACAACAAATTTTGTGGACAAAAGGTTGCAATTATGCGCAAAGAGATTGGACTATTAGAGAAAAAATTGCAAAATCTTCGAATAATATAGAGAGTACATTTAAATTTTATAGAATATTCTGTACGTGGGTTGAATTATGCGTTGAACATAATTTACCTTTAATTATCGAAAATCCCTACAATCCTCAAAGTTTTTTGGTTAGATACTTTCCAATTAAACCCTCTATAATTGATACTGATAGAAGAAGATTAGGTGATAAATTTCAAAAGCCTACTATGTGGTATTTTATAAATATAAAGCCTAATGATAATCTGATAATGTTGAATCCTTGTTTGTTTGATGAAGAAAATTTTGTAGCACATACTAAATATGGTAAGGAGCGTAGCGAAATTTCATCTGATTATGCAACTAACTTTATTAAATCATTTGTATTATGATAAAAGGTAAACGAACTATTAAATGGCGTAGTACATACGCCGAGAGTTTGGTAGAGTTTCTTTCCCACTTTCTCAATGAGCACGAAAAAGGTGTTTTCAATATGTTATTCTTTGGATATGGAGTACCTCAAAAATTGCAATCTGCATATTTTGAGTTCTTACGTGTTGGAGACGGTAAATACATATTAAGTGTGCAAAAGTATGTAAACGATACGCATATGATAATGTTTGAAATTAACCCTAATTATGCTAATGCATTAGAACGTTTCACAAAATGAGTAATCTTTTGGATAACATATATGCGGAGTGCTTTCACCCTATTAAGGTTAAGGTGTTTGACGGTATTGCACGTGCAGAGGTAGTGAAAGAAGTACCCTGCGGCAAGTGCTACCATTGCCGTATCACTAAGATTAACGAGTGGGTTACACGTATGGTTATTCAATCAATGTATTCTAAAAATGTATATTTTGGCACACTTACTTATGCGGTTACTGATAGTGATGTATTCCGCGAGACCTCTCCCATGTTGTCACGATTCAATAATGATAACAAGTTGCAACCCACCCCTATTGTATTGCGAAAAGACCACCTGCAAAAGTTCTTTAAGCGATTGCGTAAGAACACAGGTGCAAAATTTCAATATTTCGCATGTGGTGAGTATGGTACTAATTACGGACGTCCACATTTCCACTACATTATGTGGAGTGATGTGTGTATTTCCGAGAGCGAGATTGCCAACGCTTGGAGTACCCACGTGAATAGTGGTGAATATATGCCTATTGGACGTGTAGAACACCAAGACCTTCGAACTGATGCACGTAATATAGAGCATAGTTATAAATACGTATGTAAGTACGTACAAAAAAGTAATTTTGATTTTGAAAAACTAGTAACTAAACAACTACATGAAAAAAATATTAGAGAAAATTTCATTGGCATTCCATGTACTGAGAATTGCTATTGGGAACACAAAAAAGAGTATATTAAAAGTTATCGCCCTTTTGTATTGTGCTCTAAAAGACCTGCAATTGGCTTTGCATACTTACAAGACCATTATGATGAGTTTACGAAAGGAGATTTTAGACTATTTGGGCTCAAAGGAGATTATGTATTCCCAGTATATTACTACCGCAAAACGCGAGAATATCTCTGTCCCTATAAGACAATATCTACTACGAACGGCAAACCGAATTCTTATTCGAATATACCGACGGTGGTGTCCTGCCTCATTGAGCTGCAAAATGCTATCAAGTTTAATGAGGAATTTCTCTCGAATACTCCATTGGTTAGGTGTAACTATAGAGGAGACAACCGAATCAGTTTCCCCTATCGAGGAGCAGGAGCAGATTCAAGAGGAGAAATAACCCTACCCGCTCAATACTTTAATTTCTATGACTGCCGCAATAAGTTCTACTATTATTTGCGAGGAGACGGTGATTATGATGTATGTGTTAAAAGGTATGTACCATTGTATAAAGTATCTGCAAAAGATTTGATAAAGGAGTTACAAATTACCTATAACAATCTTATGGATTCATTTATGCGAAGTATGTATCAAGAATCACAAATTCGAAAAGCCGCTAAAATGGAGCGTATTGTAGCAGAGTTTGGAGATTATAAGAGTTACTTGTCTGAACGCTCAAAGGTTATTGAAAATCTATTGTCAATAATAGAGCGAAAACAGTTTAATTATGAACAAAGAAAACTAGAGTTTTAATATGAAAAAAAGTGATTTTAAAAAGTTCTTAAAAGGTGATGTAACACCTAATCGCCAAAGTGAGACCACTCACCTGTCTTCCGTGACTGACCCCACTTATGCACAATCAGTTGCTGAAATGTTAACTAATCCTCTACCTTATGAGGTAAAGAATATCTATTCCAATGGTGTCCCTGCCGACCAAATGCAAGCCTTTGACGGTATGTATAAAGACAAGCACGAGGCATTCCAAGCTGCTAAGGATTATGATGCGCAAGAACATCTGAAGGTTAACGATTGGAAAAAGAAACTAGAAGAGGAGAAAAAAAAGAATAACCCCCCAATCATTCAAGAGTAATGAAACTACCTATTCACCCACCCCAACCCCCAATTCAACCCTATTATTAACTTATTAAACTAAAGTGTTATGAAACAAAAAAAATCACGCGGAACATTCACCCGCACCCGCCGTATTTGTATGGCTATTATGGCAGTCCTTATGTGTACTTCATGCGAGGTTACTCGTGTAATCACTACAACTGCCGAAAGTAAAGTGAATGATGATAAGAATATCATTATTCAAACAAAAACCATTGAGTCCTATATGGGGTCTAAAAATGTTAAACAACAATAAATAATAATTCTATGAAAGTAAATAATTCTAAAGGTCAATTAACCTATCAAATTGACATTGATAAGCAGCAGTCTAATGGTTTCCCTATTTCATGCGATTTCATGACTACAGGTAAACTAGGTTGTTTGTATCCTACCCAAGCACTACGTGTGCAATATGGTGATAAAATCAATAACTTATCTAGTGTTTCCTTGCAATTCAATCCGCTTGCAGTTCCTATGCTTGCAAACATGTTTGTAAAGCAAGAACATTACTACACCCCTTACAACTGCGTTTGGGATAACTTCGACAATTTTATTAGTGGTGGTGAAGATTTGGACTATACTACTCCACCCCCTACCACATCAATGTTTTCTATTATGCAATATCTTCAGCAATCTTGGCTGACTATATTCCGTGATATGCCTATTTGTTGGGTAAAGTCTAAGAGTGCTGGCGCTACTCCTAAAGATTTCTATATTTTGGGTATTAAAGTTCGTGGAGAAAGTACAATTTTTGGTAGAATTGATGCGTGTAGAGAGCGTATTATTTCATTAGGTGATGCGTTAGGTGTACGTGATATTGTAGAAACATATTTTGTTAAAGTTCTTGACGAATTAGAAAAGGTATTGCGCGACTATTTGAATAATAATCGTAAGTATTGGGCATATACATTTATTCCTCTTATGAATACCTATTATAGTTCTGGTGATTATACTGCACCTGAAGACCCCGATGATGTTTTCAATGATTTAGGCTTTGCAAGTCAATCTGCAGAGTTGCCCGAAGAATGGAAGTCTATGATGTCACAAGTTAATCGTATTGCTAATAGTGCTTTAGTAGGTACTGCAGCACTCTATTCCGATGTTGATAAACTTCGCTTGACTGATTTAGGTTATAATTTCTTCTCTTTGTTGTATAAACTTATTCGACCATTGGTTGGTGTTGGCTCTTATCTTGATTTATTGAATATCTCTAAGTATTTGCCTACTGATTTCTATGCATTGATAATGTCTTCATTGCT
>JAZNPR010000056.1:0-12848 GCA_045589755.1 Paludibacteraceae bacterium | reverse complement strand
TTGGGTAAGGTCTTCTGTTAGCAGTTGATTGCCACCTGTTCTGCGGAAGAAGAAGTTTTGCATAGCAGGCATATAGCGTTGCCAAAGTTCATCGAAGGCCTTTTCTTCTCGACATTGCACCAGTCGCATCAGTTCCTCATCCGAAATATTTTTATATGGTCGCCAAAAAGTAATCATTAGTCTGTTATACGAATCATTTTCATTTGCTTTTCACTAATGCATACACACGAAAAAGAAAAAGGTTCATTTCATTGGACAGAATTACAACATTTTGTTTACTAATACTGCATAACAGAATCGCCATCTATACCCGAAGACATAAATGGCGATTTAGTATATTCCAAAAATGGAATGAACTAATCTTTTACACGCAAAAGTTATTTTTTGTTAGGCAATTCGAGACCGTAGCCCTTTTTCTTATCTTCTACCTTGAGAGCGAGGCTGAGCAAGAATGCCAACACGCCGAACGAAGCGAAGACAATCATTGGCACTACATAGCCGTTGGTAGAAACACGGAGCGTACCAATCAACATTGGCACCAAGCACAAGCCGATATTCTGTACCCAGAAAATCAAGCAATAAGCAGAACCCAAAATCTTCTCATCGATAATCTTTGGCACACTGGGCCACATGGACGCTGGCACCAAAGAGAAGCTAACACCCAATACCAAGATGGTAACTAACGCCAAGGTTTTGCTTGGATATGCAGGCAGAACAAAAGCGAAGATACTATGGCAAATAACCATGATAATCGCACCTACCATCATCATCGAAGCACCTTTACCCTTATAATCGATAAACATACCGAGGAATGGAGTCAATACCATTGCCAAGATAGGGAACCATTTGAACAAACCAGATGCCTCCGCATTGCTGATCATGAGGGTCTCCTCAAGGAAGTTGGTCGCAAAGCGTTGGAATGGGAAGATGGCTGAATAATACAGTACGCACAAGAGGGCAATGATCCAGAACATCTTGCTGGAGAAGATCTTACCGAGGTCAGAGACATGGAACTCGTCCTCTGGGTCGTGCATATCGGTAGCTTCGCCAATAGCTACAAGTTGCTTGTCAAACTTAGTATCCATGATGGTGAACACGAAGAAGTTGAGCAAGCCCACCACAAGCAGAAGCGCCGCGAAAAGGAGTGAAGCCACTACAGATGGATTGCCATTAGCAGCAAAATGTTCGCTGATAGCAGGCGAGAACGCCATGGCAGCGAAGACACCAATACGAGCGATAGCCATCTCAAGGCCCATAGCGAGTGCCATCTCTTTGCCTTTGAACCACTTAGCGAGAATCTTACTAACGGTAGTACCAGCCATCTCGCAGCCGCAACCGAAGATCATGAAACCGAAGGCAGCCATCTTAGCAGAACCTGGCATAGCTGTCCACCAAGAGTTGAGCCATACGATATTATTGGCATCAAACCAATCGGAGATACCGATATATTTGATAGATGCGCCGAGCACCATCAAGCTCGCAGAGAGCAAGCCCGTGAAACGAACGCCCATCTTATCGAGAATGATTCCTGCAAAAATGAGGAAGCCAAAGACACAGAGGATATACTCCGCAGAAGCGTATGTGCCGAAGACACCTTGATCCCAACCAAGTGTGTCATTGAGCACAGAAGCCAAAGGAGAGAGGATGTCCACAAACATGTAAGCGAAGAACATCATCGAAGCCACAAGCACGAGGACTGTCCAACGTGCGAGAGCAGAATCGCGGAGAGTAGATTGAAGTTGTTTAGTCATAATTCAAAAGTTTTAAGGCGCTGCTAGTCAATCTAGTGTAACTAGCCGAACTAGTAGTACTAGTAGATAGCGCCTAGTTTACAAGGCTTCGTCCTCTGGTTTGGAAGACAGAGGACGAGGCTTTATTTTTTTCTTTTTTTTGAGCCATGCTGCCTTACGTTGTTCGTATTCAGCATAGTGCGATTCCAAATAGCCGTCAGCCATTATTGGATACCTAACTCTTTTTTAACCAAAGACATTAGATTCAAGGCATCTGGAGAGATATACAACATTGCCATTGAATCAAATACATATGTGCAACCCTCAGCAGCTCCAACTTTTTGAATAGCATCTACCATACGCTTTTGGATAGGCATAAGGAACTCTTGTTGCTTGGTTTGAATATCCTTTTGAGCAGTCTCGCGGAAGATGTAGATACGTTGCTCCATCTCTGCAATCTCTTGTTGACGGAACTCGCGTACACCCGCGGTCATAGTAGATTGTTGTTGTTGAAACTCAGCAACCTTCTTATTGAATTCCTCTTGCATATTAGCAAATTGAACCTCATACTGATTTGCTAAAGTATCCAACTTGGCTTGCATATCCTTCAATTCAGGCATAGCAGCTAACAACTCTTGTGAGTTAATGTGTCCAAATTTTTGAGCATTTACGAGCATTGGCAATACCAAAGCCAACATAAAAATAATTTTTTTCATCGTTTTATCTTTTTTTGTTAATATTATTCCGTTTTTTTGATAACAATATGCGAAGCCGAGGTTAAATGGGGGATTCGAATTGTGCGTTTATTGTGCGGTAATTGTGCGGTAATTGTGCGGTGCGCGTGGTTATTTTGCACCCAACTTCTCCAACACTTGATCTGAAATATCCAATCGACTGGACATATAAATCAAACTGGGGTCAGCCGAACGATCCTTGACCACATCATATCTTTTCTCAGCAGCAATCTCCTGCACCGCATTGTAGATTTCTTCTTGGATAGGTTTGAGCAATGACTCACGTTTCTTATACCACTCGCCGCCCTCACCAAAGTACTTGCGTTTGAGTTCTAAAATATAGCGTTCCTTCTCCAATATTTCATCCTCACGCTTCTGTTTCATCTCAGGCGACAAGAAAATCTGTTCGGTTTGATAATTCGAATTCAAGATTTGCAATTCCTGCTGAGCCGCATCAATCTCCTTCTGCCAACGCTTAGAGATCATGGTCAGTTGTTCATTAGCCGTCTCATATTGAGGAAGATTCTTCAATATATATTGCATATCCAAATAAGCAGCTGCAAATTTCTGTGCTTCTACGTTAGGCAATACGACCCCAAGAGCCAAGAGTATAAGAAAAAGTATTCGTTTCATATATTATTGATAAATAATAATTAACAATTAATGATTCATATCTTTTTTTAGAGTTCTTGTCCGAGAACGAAGTGGAATTGCGAACCTCCATACTGGTTCGAGCCATTGATTGGGTCAAATCCCCAACCCCAGTCGATACCCATAAGTCCAAACATTGGCAAGAAAATACGCACACCTACACCAGCCGAACGTTTGAGTTTGAATGGGTTGTAATCTTTGATATCAGCAAAACAGTTACCCGCCTCTACGAATGCCAAAGCCCAAATGGTAGCATTCTGCTCCAACGAAATAGGATAGCGCAACTCCATTGTAAACTTGTTATACACATATCCCATATTACGTCCTGTAGCAGCATCGTATGGGGTGAGCGAACCCGACTGATAACCACGCATGGAGATATATTCGGTAGAATAACTCGAATAGCCAGACATACCATCACCACCCATGTAGAAACTCTCAAAAGGCGACTTAATATTGCGGTTGTAATGTCCGAGGAATCCAAAATCAGCACGTGTCATCAAGACCAATTTGGAGTCAGGTGTGAGCGGTGTAAACACTTTACCCGAGAAGCGCCACTTGTGATACTCCAGCATATTGTATTTCTCTTCCACCGTCATTTGTGCTGCTTGCGCCTCGGTAACACCCTTGATGAGGGAGTATGGAGGTGTAATCTTCACACCCAACGTGAATTGTGAGCCACGACGTGTGTAAATTGGATTATCAATACTTGAGCGTGATAATTGCAAGTTGATTGCAAAGTTGTGGCTCGTACCATCGGTCAGGATCATATAAGGCCAATCCTTCAGCATATATAACTGATAACTCAACTCTCCATAGAATGAAAAATAGTCATCCGGCCAACTGAGTCGTTTACCATACCCCACACTCACACCAAAGGTTCGCAGATACTTATTAGGGTCTGCCTCTGACTCTTGCAATTGTTGCAGATAATCGGAGTTACCAGCATAGGAGTAATAATTGTAATAGGTATTATACAAATTTTGATATGCCTGATAATAACGGTCCGAGTATCCTGTTTGCGATGCAAAGAAAATAGTTGCACTCAACTTGTTAGGTCGTTTTCCACCAAGCCATGGCTCTAAGAAACTGATGGATGCAGACGTATAATACACACCATTGGTACGCGCGTTAATACTGAAGGTTTGTCCCTCGCCTTGAGGCACGATACGATAGCTCTTAGGATTAAAAAGATTTTGGATAGCGAAGTTGGTGAACTTCAATCCCAACGAGCCCACCAGACCCGTAGCACCCCAACCGAGAGAGAACTCAATCTGGTCGCTGGACTTGGTTTCCAATTGATACGTAATATCCACCGTACCATCCTCTACGTTTGGCTGAATATCAGGTACAAGTTTTTCTTGGTCAAAGTGTCCCATTTGCGCCAACTCACGCAGCGAGCGCATAATATCGGACTGGCTATACAACTGACCTGGCTTGGTATAGAGTTCGCGGCGCACTACGTGCTCGTGCACGCGCGTGTTACCTACTATATTTACCGCGTTAATGGTAGCAGGTTTGCCCTCGTACATACGCATCTCAAAATCAATGGAGTCGCCATCAATGCGCACCTCTACAGGATCTACGTTGAAGAACAAATAACCCTGATCCGTGTATAATTTAGACACAGCATCATCGTCCTCATTAAGACGTTTGTTCAACTCTTTGAGGTTATACGTATCACCCTTCTTGATACCCAATATAGCATTCAAATATTCATATGGATATACCGTATTTCCAACCCAATCAATATTACCAAAGAAGTATTTCTTTCCCTCATCAATGGTCATATATACATCCACACGCGTTGAGTCCTCCTTGGAGCGGACAACACTATCAGCGGTGATAATAGCATCACGATAACCTATCTCATTGTATTTTTCTATGATAGACTTCTTATCATTCTCAAATTCTTTTGCAACAAATTTTTTGGTTTGGAACAGATTAACAATATGATTATCGTTGGTTTTTTTCATCGCCTTGTTAATCTTGACATCTGTCAAAGCCTCATTGCCAGTAATGTAAATATGTCCAACCTTGGTTTTTATCTTCTTATCTACATTCACAGCTACCTTCACGTATCCAGGATGGTCTTTATCCTCAAACTGCAAGACCTTTACAGTGGCATCATGATAGCCCTTTTCTTCCAAATATTTGCAAATAATCTTATGAGCCCTATCTTCTAAATCAGGGGTCATTTGTCCGCCTTTTTGTATGCCCACTTTAACTTGCACATCGTCTAGCTCTGACTTACGCAAGCCATTGTACGCTATTTCAGAGATACGAGGACGTTGTTTCAAGGCAATCTCCAGCCAAATTTTGTTCCCTTCTATCTTAGAAGCCTTAATCTTCACATCCGAGAACAATCCTTGCTTCCAAAATCGCTTGAGCGATTTAGTAATTTGGTCACCAGGAATCTCCACCTTGTCACCTACTGCCAAGCCAGAGAAACCAATCAACACAAAATCCTCATAACTATCTGCACCTGTAACCGTAATACCCGCAATCTCATAGGTATTACGTTGCATCGTATATTCAACTACAGGCAGAGCAACGGGCTCCACCTTAGCAGTATCCAATAGGGAAGATAAACTATCAGTTTGAGCGGCCGAAGGCAAAACAAACAATAAACCCAATAATATATTAACGAACTTGCTCACTAGTCTTTCCAAATCTTCTTTCTCTGTGTTGATAATCAACAATCGCGTGATAAAACTCTTCTTCTGTAAATTCTGGCCATAAGCACTCTGTAAAGTACAATTCCGAGTAGGCAAGTTGCCATAATAGGAAATTACTAATGCGCAATTCACCACTCGTACGAATTAGTAAATCAGGATCTGGCATATGCGATGTTGTCATATGAGATGCCATTACTTCTTCATTAATGTCCTCTACAAGCATTTTTCCTTGTTCTACAGCCATAGCTATATTTTTTGCTGCTCGAATAATCTCCCAGCGCGCACTATAACTGAGTGCAATAACCAAATTGAGACCTGTATTGCCACTCGTTTCTGTCATACATGCACGAAACTTGTTTTGCGCATTTTCTGGCAGGCGCGACAAATCGCCTATCGTGGACAAACGAATGTTATTCTTCATCAACGTAGGGGTCTCTTTGGCTATTGTATCGACCAACAAAGACATCAAGGCATCAACCTCCTCTTTGGGACGATTCCAATTCTCCGTTGAAAAAGCGTATAAGGTCAAATACTCGATCCCCAATTCAGCCGCTGCCTCCGTAATTGCATGTACCGTCTCTACTCCTTGACGGTGGCCAAACATACGCGCCAGTCCTTGACGCTTCGCCCAACGGCCATTGCCATCCATGATGATGGCTATGTGACGAGGAATTCGGTCTCGTTTTATTTGGTCTTTATAATTCATATTCATCAATAATTTCTTGACTATTCTTCACAGAAGTAACATTTCTTTTCTCGTTTACCAAACTCAAAGACAACACTTATCGTCAATGTGGAAACCAAATCATTATTCAAAATATTACTGCCATTCAAGCTATTCGCATCGTTCAAAATAGACGGAGCATTCTCCTTAATCACATCTTCCTTATCATACTCCCTCATATACCCCTCAATGGCATCTGTAAAGTAAATCTGGTGCTGCCAACATGCCTGTAATTGCCAACGCTCTGCGAACTTCCACTTCACGCCTACACCCACAGGAATATACAAACCACCACTCATGTTCAAAAACTCGAACGCAGGGAATTGACCACCGGTAGAAGTAACTAAGGTAGCTATCTTATTACGAGCAGAAATACCAACTCCCAGACAGATGTATGGCGTTATAGGTTTGACACGCATATCATATGGATGCCATCCAAAACGAAAGAAGTTATATTCCGCCACCACATCAACATGCCATGCTGGATTATGGAATTTCACACTTTGGGGAAAAGGCTGTTCGTGTGTAACTGGGGGTCTATAAGAGAAAGCCAACGTTTGACGTTGCAATTTCACCTGCATAGCCCAACGCGAATCAAACTTATACCGAAACTGCGCACCCAACACTTCACGCGAATTGGAGAAAATGGTTTTCGAAGCATCACCCACATAGTATCCACATCCCACTTGCACACCAACTTCACATGTATATTCTTTCGTAGTGGCACAAACATAAGCGGGGCATAGAAGACACCACCATGCAATGAGCAATATAAATTTACAACGCGAGTTAATAACTGCTTAGTAATTAATCATTACACCACCTCTACCATTTGATGGGAGATTATAAATCACACCCACTGTAGCTGCAACATTATGCGTGCTTGCGGCCTTATAATCTGCCGATTCAAAAGAGACTCCACCACCATCAGGATAACCTTCCGTACCTGCTGTACTACCGTTAATCTCACCATTCACTACGTACAAGTTATATTGGCAAGACACCTTAAACTGCCAATTGGCAGCCATACGCAACTTCAAACCCACAGCAAATGGAATATACATAGCCGCCGCAAAATCATCCGCCGCAATAGCAGGATATGGAGAATTCATCTTACCCGTATTCAAACCCCATCTATAAACAGCATGCTGATTATAGAAAGAAGTACCCAAACCTATAGCAACATAAGGAGTTGCTGTATATATTTTGGCATTACGGTTAGCCACAAAGCCATATCTCAAGATATTGAATTCAGCCATCAAATCCAAATTCCAAACACCGTTGTAGAAAAACAATCCATCTGGATGTTTCTCCGACTCCTCTTTGAAACGCAAGCGTTGGCGCATAGCCTGAAACTGCAACGCCCAACGGTTATCAAAACGATAACGCACCAATGCGCCATAGGTTTCAAAAGCTGGCATATCCTCAGAATCACGCATCCACGCAAACTCATTTATGCGTGTATAACCTGGAGCAGGATTCTCACTACCCATAAAAAATCCTGCACCTACTTGCAGTCCAAACTCTACATTTTGCGTTTGAGCATTCACAAACAGTGGACTCATTGCCACCATTAACACGAGAAAAAACGTACTTCTCTTCATAACAACTATTTATTGTTTTTTACATTATATACAATTGACCCGCAAAGGTACTACTTTTTTTTGACATATGCAAATTATTTCGTCAATAAAATTTTGAAAGCATCAGCCACACGGCTCACCCCCAATACTTTAATCTTCAGATTATGAGCATCATATTTCTGTCCAGCAGGAACGATAATCTGTTGAAAGCCAAGTTTTTCCGCTTCTCTTATTCGCTGATCTATTCGATTCACAGGGCGTATTTCACCCGCCAAACCCACTTCGCCTGTTACACATGTTTGTTCGTCTAATGCAATGTCCATATTCGACGAAAGCACCGCAGCCAATACGGCCAAGTCTATAGCAGGGTCATTCACGCGCAGTCCGCCTGCGATATTCACAAACACATCTTTCTGCATGAGTTTGAAACCCACACGCTTTTCCAAGACCGCTAAAAGCATATTCAGTCGCCTGCCATCAAAGCCCGTGCTGCTACGCTGTGGTGTACCATACGCAGCACTAGCCACCAACGCCTGCACCTCAACGAGCAAAGGGCGCACGCCTTCTACTGCAGCAGCAATGGCTATTCCCGACAAACCCTCACGATTGCTCGACAACAGCAACTCGCTCGGATTCACCACCTCGCGCAGACCGTCCTGCTGCATCTGGAAAATCCCCAACTCGCTTGTGCTACCAAAACGGTTCTTCTGCGCACGCAAAATACGATATACATAATGCTGGTCACCCTCAAACTGCAACACCGTGTCCACAATATGCTCCAGCACTTTAGGACCAGCCAACGAACCTTCCTTATTGATATGCCCGACAATGATAAAAGGCACATTCTTCTCTTTGGCATATTGCAATATCCGCGCCGCGCACTCGCGCACTTGGCTCAGGCTGCCTATGCTCGCTTCAATCGCCTCTGTACCAATCGTTTGAATACTATCCACCACCACGATCTCAGGTTGGATTTCGGTCACACTATCCAATATGCGCTCCAGCGAAGTCTCCGCTAAGATATATAAGTTAGAGGCATCGCCAGATAAACGTTCCGCTCTCAGTTTCAGCTGCTTAGCGCTCTCTTCACCACTAGCATAAAGCGTTTTTTTCTCCCCCATCTTCAGCAGTACCTGTAGCGCCAATGTGGATTTGCCTATTCCAGGTTCTCCACCTAATAGCACCAAACTACCAGGCACCAATCCACCACCCAGTACGCGGTTGAGTTCCGAGGAATGCATGTCAATACGCATTTCCTCTTTTGCATCCACCTCGTGCAATCGCTGCGCTTTAGCGCCGCGACGAAGGCTGACACCACCTTTCCCTTTTACGATTTCTGTTGTCAGTTCTTCCTCGTATGTTCCCCATTCGCCACAAACGGGGCAACGACCAATCATCTGTGGTGCCTTAGCACCGCAGTTGGAACACACATATTGCGTGGAAACTTTCGCCATTTATATCTCAATCGTTTTACATTCTTCTGCCAACACCGTATTGGCAAAAACCTCCTGTGCTTCGTTCAAAAACACCGTATGGTCGTCTTCGCGGGCACTAAAATGCCCCACAACCAACTTTCCTGCCCCAGCCAGTTGGGCTATTTGCGCCGCCTGTTTAGCGGTAGAATGGGTATGTTTTTTGCACTTATCTGCATCTTTCTCGGTGTATGTCGCCTCATGATACAGCACCTCTACACCCGCTATCTGCTCCACTATCTGCTCTCGATACGCTGTATCCGAGCAATAAGCATAGCGTTTGCGTGGTTCTTTGTCGCGGTGATGCTCCGTAAAGAGGAAACCACACGTAGGGACCTTATGTTTGAGCGGGATAGTCTCAACAGTCAGTGTTCTATCCTCAAAAATAATCGCTCTTTTGCGTGGGTTAATCGTGTGAAAAATAACCTCATACGACATATCTTGGCAATGATAATCTAACCACGGGCGCAGCAGTTTTTCCAAATCGCCATGCGCATAAATATGCAATGGTTGCGTCCTGCCCATCATGCCCAAAGTAGAAATCAGCCCTATCAGCCCAAAGCAATGATCGCCATGCAAATGCGAAATCAGCACGGTGTATAACCGCGCCGTCTTTACGCCTAACTGCCTCATCTTCAGCTGCGTACCTTCGCCGCAATCCACCAGAAACGACTTGTCGCACAATTCCACAATCTGCCCAGAGGGCGAGTTCTGGAATGTCGGCATTGCGCTGCCGCAACCTAATATGGTGAGAGAGTTATTCAATGTTGTGTAGAGTGGTTATTTACGCAAACTCAAGTAGAGGCGCGTAAACACATTCTTGGTATATTGTGGAAAATCGCCATTCTGAATCCAACCATAGTAACCTGGATCACGGCGGAACACATCCGCTACGCGCTGACCTTTATATTTACCAAAATTAAATATCTCCACGCCTTGCGCATCATACGCAATACGACCTGCGAAGTCCGCAAAACGGGTATTTCCCGCAGTAAACTCTGCCAGTCCATCCACATCTGCAGGTATATCATATTTCTCCAATTGTGCCATCAGCACCTCGTAGGTCGCCATGGTGTCTGCATCTGCCGAGTGCGCGTTGGTTAGGTCTTTTCCGCAATAGAACTTATACGCCGCCACCAAGTTGCGTGGTTCTTGACGTTGAAAGATAGTGAAGACATCCACCATCTTTTTCCCCTTCAGGTCTATATTCACGCCTGCGCGCATCATCTCTTCTGCCAGCAATGGCAGGTCGAAATGGTTGGAGTTATATCCTGCCAAATCAGCATCTTCCAACACGCGCACCAGTTCTGGCGCAATCTGCTTGAAGGTTGGGCAATCCACCAGATCCTCATCATAAATACCGTGCACAGCGCTCGCTTCTTCTGAGATATGCAGTTGCACCTCTTGTCCTAACATCATTTGCACAGGTTTGACACGGAAGGTCTTTCCCTCCGAGCTGCCGTTGGGAAAGACCTTATAATAACTCAATTCGACAATCCTGTCTGATGCGATATTTAGTCCCGTAGTCTCCAAGTCAAAGAAAACCAACGGGCGAGTTAATTGCAACTTCATTAGTCGTTGAGGAGCATTGGCATTAACAATATCAACAAATCTTGCCCCTCCTCATTCTCTGCTGGCAAAATCAAACCAGCACGAGCAGGGTCAGCTAATTGCAACAAAATATCTTGCGAAGCAACATTCGAAAGTATTTCTACCAAGAAAGGTGCCTTAAAGCCAATAGCCATTGGCATTCCTGCATAATCACATGCTATCGTTTCTTCTGCAGAAGTTGAGAAGTCAATGTCTTGCGCTGAGATTTTTATTTGATTTTCGCTCAATGCCAACTTTAGCAAACTCGTACTAGAATTAGCAAATACAGCCACACGTTTGCAAGCGTTTACTATAGTCTGACGATCTACAACCACCTTGTTGGTATTATTTTGTGGAATCACCGCATTATAGTTAGGGAAGCGACCCTCAATTTGGCGGCACACAATCACGGTTGTGCCAAACTCAAACTTCGCATTCTTTTGACCAAAGGTCACTTTCACTTCCTCTGCCTCTTTTTGCAGCACTTGACGAAGCAATTGAGCTGGCTTCTTTGGCAGGATGAAACTTACCGCTTGTGCACCTTTCACACTACCATTGGTATAGCGAACCAAACGGTGTGCGTCGGTAGCCACCAATGTTATTTTCTCTTCACTCAAGTCGAAGTAAATACCATTCATTACTGGACGCAACTCATCATCTGCTGTACAGAAGATAGTCTTATTGATAGCATCCAAGAGTGCATTAGCTGGCATTGTGAATGTATTTTCTCCTTCTTCGACAGGCATCTCTGGATACTCCAAACCATTAGCACCCACAAAACTATATGTACCATTAGCACTAGTAATATTCAATCCATAATTTTGATCATCAATTTGGAAAGTCAATGGTTGCTCTGGGAACTCCTTCAAGGTTTCCAACAGCAACTTACCACCTACAGCCACTTTTCCTGCACCTTGTGCATCTTCCACGGTCAAGGAAGTGCGGATGGTTGTCTCGCTATCAGACGCTGTCAAGGTCAGCACATCGCCTTCGAGATCAAACAACACAGCTTCCAAAATCTGCAAACTATTCTTTGCAGCAATCACACGACTCACTGCTTGCAATTGTGCAAACAATTTCGAGCTTGATACATTAAATTTCATATTCTTACAATTTTAATTATATACTTTTTCATTTTGCCTGCAAAGTTACAAAAAAAATGCCATTTATGCAAATTATTTGTGCATTTTATTTATTTTTTGTACCTTTGCACCCAAATTCTATGCCTCTAAACACTAAACTCTAAACACTAAACAAAAAAATGATTGGTATTTTCGACAGCGGTTACGGCGGATTAACCATTCTCAATCACATTCGCCAGCATCTTCCCCAGTACGATTATCTCTACTTGGGCGACAATGCTCGCGCGCCATATGGAACACGCTCATTTGATGTCATCTACGAATATACCCTTCAGGCGGTTAAGTACTTGCACCAGCAGGGATGCAACCTTATCATTTTGGCATGTAACACTGCCAGCGCCAAGGCGCTTCGCACCATACAGCAGCACGACATCAACCCCGATGAAGTTCGCGTGTTGGGTGTGATTCGCCCTACCGTGGAAGTCGTGCCCGCGCGTACGCGCACAAAACATATAGGTGTGCTTGCTACTCCTGGCACCGTGGCTTCTGAGAGTTACGTCATCGAGTTGCTCAAGCAAGACCCTACCCTCGTTGTCACCCAACA
>JAZNPR010000055.1:0-5721 GCA_045589755.1 Paludibacteraceae bacterium | reverse complement strand
GAATACAAATTTTGTCTTCCTAAGACCGCTTGGCCTCCGACTTCAGCAGTAACTAACGGATTGTTGCAAATTGGAGAAAATGCTCGCCAAAGGAAAGCAGCCGATAAGTTGCAAGAAAAACAAATCAAAGCGGCTGCTGATGCTCAAAAGAAGTCGGATCGTAGCCATGTCGTTCTGTGGGCCAAGGAGTTGAATACAAATTTTGTCTTCCTAAGACCGCTTGGCCTCCGACTTGGATTTGTCAGCAGTAACTAACGGATTGTTGCAAATTGGCGAAAATGCTCGCCAAAGGAAAGCAGCCGATAAGTTGCAAGAGAAACAAATCAAGGCTGCTGCTGATGCTCAAAAGGCACAATTTGAGGAGAACGAAAAGGAGCGCCAACATGATTTGGAGATGCAAGCACGTGAGCATACCAATACAAACCGTAATGCGGATAATCGCCTGGCTTGGGAGAAAGAGATTTACGACCGTTTGCCAGCATATGAGCAAAAGCGATATGATTTAGGTACTGAATTATTAGAAAAGCAGGTAGATATGGAAAAGTGGCGCGTAAATGATTTAAAATATCGCACACTTGAGTATCAAAGTAAACCTTATAAAACTACACGTGATACTTTGAATCTTTTGCAAGAAGTTTCTGCTGAATTAGATTTAGTAGTATCTGAAAAAGAGTTAAAGGAGTTTAAGGATACATATATGTATTATGATAGTGGTACAGATGAGTGGAAATATAAGGAAATAGGTAATAATCCTGCATCTAATTGGGTGTATAAAAATGCACCTTTGTTTTGGGATTTTATCTCTCGTGTTGTACCTGCAAATAAATTAGCTGACTTGATTGCACGAGGATTATCGAAAAAATAAGCTATTATTTGCATATGTCAAAATAATGTATTATCTTTGTAGCCGATAT
This sequence comes from Paludibacteraceae bacterium, assembly GCA_045589755.1. GTDB lineage: Bacteria > Bacteroidota > Bacteroidia > Bacteroidales > Paludibacteraceae > Colicola. The sequence continues at coordinate 4,807 of JAZNPR010000055.1, read as the reverse complement.
GGAAAGAATATATAAAGTAATACGTTTTATTTGGCTATTGATTGGCTTATTATTATCTATTGCTATCCTTGTTGGTGTTGTTATTGGTATAGTTGATTTTATATTCCAATAATACATACTATTATCTCATTTAATAGGATTGAATAACTTTTGTTATTCAGTCCTATTTTGTTATTATCTGATGTGTGCTGCATAGTTACATAAACACCAAAAAAGAAAAGCCTATTGAATCAGCAACAAAATGCACCTTTAGAGCAGGATTTATCCTGCGTGTGCGTATAAGACCTTTAAAGTACAAAACCCCGCCTACCCTCTTTCTGCCCTTTCTCCGTGAGAAAGGGGGACCCCTACTTGTCTATTATATGACCACTGACACCTCTTGTGTCAGCCTATAAGGTGAGAAATCCCCAAAGGGTGTTTCGAGTGCCTATAAAAAAAAATAGAGTAAAAATTACCCTATTTTGTAAAGTCCACTTTGCAAAAAGTAGAAAAATGCCCTAAAAATTCACTTTTCTTTATTAAACATTATTGCAATTAGGAATCATTTATCCTATAGCAATATATATAGATAGTTTTTGTGAAAAACCACGCCGCTCGCAATGTTGGCGAGCGGAATGGATGTTTATGTTGTCTTTATTTTACGAATCACTCCTTAATCTCGCGCAGGTCAATCATCAGCTCATCCAGTTGCTTTTGATCGACAATGCCAGGAGCACCGAGCATCACATCGCGTCCTTGGTTGTTCTTTGGGAATGCGATGCAGTCGCGGATGCTGTCCAAGCCTGCGAACAAGCTCACGAAGCGATCCAAGCCGTATGCCAAACCGCCGTGAGGTGGCGCGCCGAACTTGAAGGCATTCATCAGGAAGCCGAACTTGAGTTGTGCCTCTTCTGGGGTGAAGCCCAAGATCTCGAAGGTGCGTTGTTGAAGCGCTGCATCGTGGATACGGATACTACCGCCACCAACTTCTACACCGTTGATAACCATGTCGTAAGCGTTTGCGCGTACAGCTGCTGGATTGGTGTCCATCAATGGAATATCCTCTGGTTTTGGACTGGTAAATGGATGGTGCATAGCCATCAAGCGTTGCTCCTCATCGCTCCACTCGTACATTGGGAAATCCACAATCCACAAGCATGAGAACTTCTTTGGATCACGCAATCCAAGTTGCTTGCCGACCTCCAAACGAAGCTCACACAATTGCTTGCGGGTCTTCATCGCATCATCGCCAGAGAGAATGAGAATCAAGTCACCAGGCTGAGCGTTCATGGCTTTAGCCACCTCTTGCAGTTGCTCTTGGGTATAGAATTTATCTACGCTTGATTTCACGTTGCCATCTGCCTCTACGCGGGCATATACCATACCTTTTGCGCCGATTTGTGGGCGTTTGACGTAGTCGGTGAGCGCATCAATTTGCTTGCGGGTATAGCTTGCGCAACCTGTCGCGCAGATACCGCCGATATAGGCAGCATTAGCAAACACGCTGAATTTCTCCTCTTTCTGTTCCTCGATAGCGTGGAAGAGGTCGTGCAACTCTACGAACTCCATGCCGAAACGTGTATCGGGTTTGTCGCTTCCGTAGTATTTCATGGCGTCAGCCCATGTCATACGTGGGAAATCTGGCAAGTCGATATTGAGAATGGACTTGAACAGGTGTTTAGACATGCCTTCGAAGAGTTGGAGCACATCCTCTTGCTCTACGAACGACATCTCGCAGTCGATTTGTGTAAACTCTGGTTGGCGGTCTGCACGAAGGTCCTCATCGCGGAAGCACTTCACGATTTGGAAGTAACGGTCGAAACCGCTGACCATAAGGAGTTGCTTGAGGATCTGTGGACTTTGTGGCAGTGCGTAGAACTGTCCTGGGTTCATACGGCTTGGCACGATAAAGTCGCGTGCGCCTTCTGGAGTTGAGTTCACCAAAACGGGTGTTTCTACTTCGAGGAAGCCTTTCTCATCCAAGTAGCGACGTACCTCAAATGCCATCTTGTGGCGGAGTTCGAGGTTCTTTCTTACGCAGTTGCGACGAAGGTCTAAGTATCTGTATTTCATACGAATATCATCGCCACCGTCGGTCTCGTCCTCAATAGTGAAAGGAGGAGTAACAGCAGCGTTGAGGATATTCATTTGGGCTACTTTAATCTCTATTTCGCCTGTAGGTATTTGTGCGTTTTTGCTTTGACGTTCAATGACTTCGCCTGTTACTTGTAGCACAAACTCGCGCCCTACTCCATTGGCTTTCTCCAGGAGTGCGTCTTGCTCTGCGCTGCCATCTGATTGGAATGCGAGCTGCGTGATACCATAGCGGTCACGAAGGTCAATGAATGTCATACCGCCCATTTTGCGGATTCGTTGTGCCCATCCTGCGAGGGTGACTGTTTTGCCTGCATCGGCGAGACGTAGCTCGCCACAAGTGTTGGTTCTAAACATGTTGTATATATACGATTTACTTATTTACTATTTATGGCATTTTTTATATCGTTCACAATATAGGTGTCGGACATCAATTGATACCCATATTTAGCATCATGCAGTTGTTGCCCCACTTCGCTACCGTAAAACAGCAACAGGGCTTTATGTGGCGAAATAGCCAGTTCTTCAGCCAGTTGCATAATGATACGTGCAATCTTACGATATAAAATATAATCTTTCATTGTTATAAAATAACAGCTTGTTCAAAAGTCAAAAATTGCTCTATGATGGACTGCTGTCGAATACATACCTGATGGCGTAAACGTTCATTCACGAGCTGCCCAATAGCTTGTTCAGCAGAGATAAAGCCATCCACGTATGCATCCACAGTAGAGATTACGCTATCGTTGGCTACTCCACCCTCTATCCAATCCAAAGATTGCCATGGCGAGTGTCCTTTTCTGCTGTCTGCAATAAAGTCGAGCCATTCTTGGTTGTAATCGGCAAACACCAATCGTTGGTATGCTAATTGTTCTGAAAAAGTCTTTTCATCAAAACGATATATATTCAGCACAGCCTTTCCGTTTCGCAGGCGTCCTGCTTTGGTTTGCGCCCAACTCTCAGCCTGTTCGCGATCATGGGTCAAATAAAACCCAGGTCCAAAGTCTAACTCTGGACGACCATAATCCACGAGAGGTTTTTCAACTACCAAAGTGGAACCATGAAACAATATAGCATTATTCAGACTCATAGTTTCTCAATGTCTCTATAATATCATCCGCCACATAATCAGCACTTTGTGTATGCAAGGTATCATAAAAACGCATCAAGCGTCCCTCGATAAGTCCTTGCTTTTCTAATCGAGTAGCAAGTTCATCGGGGGTGATTCCCATTTTGCGTGCAGCCGTTTCAATGGCAATTACCGCAAATTGGATCTGGTCACTTTCGTATGTTCGTTTCATACCCTCCATAACTTTCTGCACAAATTAGCGTGCAAAGGTAGTAAAAAATCTTGATATATGCAAATTAAGTCAAATATTTCCCTTACAAACTCTCGCCAAAGTCATCTTTGAACTTCGATACCAACTCTTCTTGCCAATGTCCAATCTCTTTCAATCTACCAAAGAAGAATCGCAGCACTTGTGGCTCCTCCACCCACTTCAGTCCACCAATCAATTGGCGGTTATCCCACAGCCATTTCACGCGGTCTGCCACATATTTTATCTGCGAAAGCGTATATACACGGCGAGGCATAGCCAGTCGCATCAACTCCAGCTCTGCAAAGCGTTCTGTGCCGTCTGGTTCGCGTTGTTCAGACAATGTTCCGCGCTCCATTCCGCGAATACCACCTGCGATATACAAGGCAGTTGCTACTGCGGCTGCTGGGTACTGATCATGTGGCATATCAGGCACAAATCCCTGACAATCAATGTGTGCACCCAATCCGCCCGCTGGCTTGATCATTGGTACGCCATACGCATCCAATTCGTTTACCAAGTAGTTGATAAACTCTGGTCCGTGGCTCAGATAATCCATGTCAAGTGACTCGTACAAGCCCTCTGCCATTGCCTCGATCGAGCGCACATCTATACCGCCGTAGGTCAAGAAACCCTCGTACAATGGAATGAATTCCATCATGCTCTTGATGAGGTCGGTATTGTGGCTGATGATAGCACCACCGCGAGCAAAGCCCAACTTACGTGCGGAGAAATAGATGATATCCATCTTGCCCGCCAAGAGGTGGTAAATCTCTTTTGGCGTCATGTATTTGCATTGCGCCTCGCGGGTCTTCATAAAGTAGATATTGTCTTGCAGTAGCGAAGCGTCCAAAATACTTGGCACACCAAACTCATGGCAAATATCTGCCACAGCCAACATATTCTCCAAGCTAACTGGCTGACCACCAATCAAGTTGGTTCCTGCCTCCACGCGCACATACGCCACTTTCTCTGGTCCGTATTCGGTAATCACGCGACGCAACTCTTGCAAGTCCATATCGCCCTTGAATGGGTCATCGCTTTGTGGAATCAGTCCTTTCTTATGCAGCACCTCTACTACTTCGCCGCCACAGCGGGTCACGTGGGCCTTGGTGGTGGTAAAGTGGAAGTTCATAATGGCCACCATACCTGGCTTCACAAAGCGCTCTGCCAAGATGTTCTCGCAGGCGCGACCTTGGTGCGCTGGCAATACATTGTCGGTGCCAAACACCTCTTTGATAGCCGTTTTTAAACGGCTGAAAGTCTCGCTACCCGCATAGGAGTCGTCTGCCAAGTGCATCGCCGCTGTCTGACGGTCGGACATGGCATTCACGCCCGAGTCGGTCAGCATATCGAGGTAGATATCTTTGTTTTGCAACAAGAAGGTGTTATTACCCGCCTTTTGGATAGCGCGAAGA
>JAZNPR010000054.1:0-3252 GCA_045589755.1 Paludibacteraceae bacterium | reverse complement strand
TTTGTCTTCCTAAGACCGCTTGGCCTCCGACTTAAACTCTGGCACTTGGTAGCGCAGAATCTCGAGGTCATAGAATTTGTCCACGGTGTAGTCGAATGTTTGTTCTTGTTTGCAGCATGCGCTGAGTGCTACGAGCGCAAGGCTAAGAAGGGTTAGTTTTTTCATTTGATATTATATTCTTTGTTTTAATTACCATAATCGGGTGCAAAGGTACAAAAAATATTGCATTTATGCAATATAACAATGGAAAAGTTTGTTACTTTTCTGAAATCGGGCACAATGGAAGTATTATTAAAAGACTTGCTCAGTGTTTGAGAAAAAAGAGGAAATATTTGCAACTCTCAAAAAAAAAACGTACCTTTGCAGAGAATATATATATAGCACTCTACAAACCATGTTTACAAGAACTATACAATTATTAGGTGAGAATGGATTTCAGGCGTTGCAAGATGCACGCGTGATACTCTTTGGTGTGGGAGGAGTCGGCGGTTGGTGCGCCGAAGCATTGCTCCGCACAGGCATTGGACACCTGACCATCGTGGATTTTGACAAAGTAGATACTACTAATCTCAACCGCCAAGTAGTAGCCACACACGATAATATTGGGTTAAGCAAAGTGCTTGAAATGCAAAAACGCCTCCAAAGCATTGCTCCAAAAGCCGACATTCAAACAATTGAATGTCAATACAACACTACAACAGCTAATACCTTTAACTTAGCGCAATATGACATCGTAGTTGATGCTATTGATATGGTAGAATGCAAAGCACTTCTACTCTACCAAGCGACTCAAGCAGGATGCAGGGTGTACTCTAGCATGGGAGCTGGTCGCAAAATCGACTCACAAAAGATACGCACTGCAGAGTTTTGGAAAGTACATGGATGTCCTTTGGCTCGTGCTCTGCGCACAAAAATGAAAAAGGCAGGACTGTTGCCTGCCTCTAAAATTCAATGCGTATATTCCGAGGAAATTAGCGGTGACCAAGGGACTCTCGCTCCCATAGTGGGGATCTTTGGGATGACCCTCGCCAGCCTTGTGATCAATGACCTTACACAAGGATTGCGTAACTAATGACTGACTTGCATGATGTTGGCGAAGACACCTGCGGCGGTCACGCTAGCACCAGCACCATAGCCGCGAATCATCATCGGATAGTCGTGGTAGCGTTCGGTAGTGATAAGAATGATATTGTTGGATCCCTCCAATGGATAGAATGGGTGATTGGCATCCACTGTCTCGAGACTGACACGCGTCTTGCCTTCTTCCATCGTAGCTACGAAACGCCAGCGCAGACCTTTCTTCTCCAACTCTTGGCGACGTGCTTCGAAGTCGGCATCCAACTCAGGAAGTCGTTTCCAAAAGTCTTCTACTGAGCCTTGGAAATAGGTTTCTGGCACAAAGAGATGTTTCTCTACGTCCTCTTGCTCCACAGGGTAGCCTGCTTCGCGCGTTAAGATAACCAGTTTGCGAATCACATCTTTGCCGCTGAGGTCGATGCGTGGGTCAGGTTCGCTATACCCTTGTTCTTTGGCACGACGGATCGTCTCGGAGAACGGTACGTCAGCAGCAATCTCATTGAAAATGAAATTGAGCGTGCCACTGAGTACGGCTTCAATGCGCAGAATCTTATCGCCTGAATTGCGTAGATCGTTGATAGTGCCAATGATAGGCAAACCAGCACCCACATTGGTTTCGAAGAGGAACTTCACACCACGGTCAAGAGCCGTTTGCTTAAGGCGGAGGTAGTGGCTATATTCGGTCGAAGCAGCAATCTTATTGGCAGTCACTACGGAAATGTTGTTCTCCAATAGACTTAGGTATATACCTGCTACATCTGCGCTTGCCGTACAATCGACAAAGACGCTGTTGTAGAGATTCGCCATTTGCAAAGCTGCTTGCTTAATGCTGAAACTGCCCGTGGTTTTCTCTACCGATTTGAGTTGTTCGCGGTAATTGGCAAGATCCAGGCCATCGGCATTGAAGATGGCTGTACGGCTATTGGCAATACCTACGACATTGAGTTGCAAGTGTTGCTCATGGAGTAGCATGTGCTGTTGTTGCTGGATTTGTTCGAGCAGTTGTGCGCCTACTGTGCCGACACCACATACAAACATATTCAGCACTTTGTTTTCGCTGAGAAAGAACGAGTCGTGCAGCACATTCATCGTCTTGCTGAGTTGCTGCTGAGGTACAACGAACGAGATATTGGTTTCCTTGGCACCTTGCGCAAAAGCGATAACGCTGATACCGTTTCTGCCTAATGTGCCAAAGAGTTTGCCTGCAATACCAGGCATGTTATGCATGTTCTCGCCTACGATGCTGACTGCAGCTAGGCTTTGCTGTACGAGCATTGGGTACATCGAGCCAACTTTGATTTCTTCGGCAAACTCACGGGTTAGCACCTCTACTGCGGTGTCGCAGTCTTTATCCTGCACACCCAAGGTGGTGGAGTTCTCAGAGGATGCTTGACTAACGAGGAAGACGGACACACCTGCTTGTGCTAACGCACTGAATATGCGTTGGTTGACACCAATCACACCTACCATCGAAAGACCCGAAACGGTGATGAGTGACACATTGCGGATACTACTCAAACCACGTACATAATGTATGCTGTCTTCAGGTTCGGATTGGATAATCGTGCCTGCATTATCCGGACTGAAAGTATTCAGAATACGAATTGGGATATTCTTCGCGCACGCAGGATATATAGTAGGTGGATACACCACTTTGGCACCAAAGTGGCAGAGCTCGGATGCTTCTACATAACTCAAACTCTTGATGGTGTAGGCATTGGGAATCAGACGAGGGTCGGCGGTCATAAAACCATTGACATCGGTCCAAATCTCCAATACCTCTGCGCCTAAGGTGGCAGCAAGGATAGAGGCAGTGTAGTCGCTTCCGCCACGTCCAAGGTTGGTAATCTCGTCGGTTTGGCTATCGCGTGAGATAAAACCAGGTACAACAGACAAATGGGGAAGGGTAGCAAAGGCGTTGCGTACCAGTTGTTCGGTCAAGCTAGTGTTGAGCAATACTTGTCCCTGTTTGCGGTCAGTACGGATAAATTCTAGTGAGTTCTTGCGCACTGCACTAGGCAACGCAGCGGTTACGATTCGGCTACTCATACGCTCGCCATAGCTTACGATAGCGGCTTCAGTTTTATCGCTGAGGTCCTTCACAAGGTGTACACCAAAGAGAATAGAGCGCAACTCGTCTAAGATGCCCTCCAATTCGAGACATAGCATTTGTCG
>JAZNPR010000053.1:0-55540 GCA_045589755.1 Paludibacteraceae bacterium | reverse complement strand
GTAGTACGCTTCATGGACTTCATGAAGGGTTACAAGCAAATGCTTATCCCTGGCGATGAGGTGATTGACAAGAAGTATGATGTGTACATGAACTTCTTCCACAACGAGAAGGTGGGCGACAACGACACCCGCGAGATCCTCAACCTCAAGGCTCTTATCCGCCGTGGTGAGGCTACCGCAGCATGCCGCTACATGGGCCTCCCAACCGACCATATCCACTTCCTCAACTTGCCATTCTACGAGACTGGTACTATCAAGAAAGGTCCTCTCTCACAAGCTGACGTGGATATCGTGAAAGCACTTCTCGAAGAGGTGAAACCACAACAAATCTTCGCTGCTGGCGACCTCGCAGACCCTCACGGCACACACCGTGTATGTCTCGACGCTGTACTCGCAGCTCTTGACGAGTTGAAGCACACCGCTGCATGGGATGAGTGGTTGAAAGACTGCCGCATCTGGATGTACCGTGGTGCATGGATGGAATGGGAGCTCGACCTCGTAGAGATGGCTGTGCCAATGTCTCCAGAGGAGCTTCGCTCTAAACGTAACGCTATCCTCCGCCACGCTAGCCAAATGGAGTCTGCTCCATTCTTGGGCGACGACGAGCGTTTGTTCTGGCAACGCGCTGAGGATCGCAACCACGACACTGCGAAAATGTACTCTGACCTCGGCTTGGCAGAATATGAGGCTATCGAGGCGTTCGTACAATATCATATCCTTTAAGGCTATTAGGCGAAAGGTTAAAGGCGAAGGGATAGCGGCTATGCCGCATAATCCCTGCCTCTACACCTTACACTCTACGCCCTACACTAAACAAAGAAAAATAATCATTTTATTTATTAAAAAATATGAAAAATATCACATGTTTTATTCCTTTCCAAAGTGAGGAACAAGTAAAAGCTACCGTGGCTAACTTGAAGGCTCAAGAGCTCGTAGCTGACATTCACTTCTTGCACGGTGACATCCGCTCAACAGCTACTGTTCGCGAGATCGCTGAGAAGGCTAACACCGAGTACACCTTGATCTACACCAAGTACACCACCCTCTCATTTGTTCTCTTCGCTCTCGAGCGTATGGAGGCACTTATCGAGGACACACAAGCTGCTATGGTTTATGCAGACCACTTTAACCAAGTAGGTGAGGTTCGCACCAATGCTCCTGTGATTGACTATCAACTCGGTTCTATCCGCGACGATTTCGAGTTCGGTTCTGTTCTATTCTATCGCACTAGCGCAGTGAAAGAGGCTGTTGCTCGCATGGATGTTGATTATCAATACGCTGGTCTCTATGACCTCCGCCTCAAAGTGAGCCAAAAGGGCGCTTTGGAGCACATCAACGAGTACCTCTATTACGATGTAGAGCTCGACAACCGTACCACTGGCGAGAAGAACTTCGACTATGTGGATCCTAAGAACCGTGGCGTACAAATCGAGATGGAGCAAGCGGCTACCCAACACCTCAAAGATATCAACGGTTACCTCGCTCCTGGCTTCAAAGACATCGACCTCCAAGGTGGTGGTTTCGAGTATGAGGCATCTGTGATTATCCCTTGCAAGAACCGCGTTCGTACCATTGGTACCGCTATCAAGAGCGCTCTTAGTCAAGTAGTTAAGGCTCCTTATAAGTTCAACGTAATCGTTGTGGATGACAACTCCGAGGATGGTTCTGTAGATGTAATCAAGAGCATCGTTGCTGAGGGTCACGACAACCTCGTTTATATCGCTCAAGACAAGACTTGGCACGCTATCGGTGGTAACTGGAACGTAGCTCTCCACCACGAGAAATGCGGTCGTTTCGCTATCCAATTGGACTCTGACGACACTTACTTCGACGAGAATACCGTTCAAAAGTTTATTGACGCATTCGTAGAGCAAAACTGCGCAATGGTGGTTGGTACATACCAATTGACCGACTTCGATGGTAACCTCATTCCTCCTGGAGTAATCGACCACAAAGAGTGGACACCAGACAACGGTCGCAACAACGCTCTCCGTATCCATGGTCTTGGCGCACCACGTGGTTTCTATACCCCAATGCTCCGCACTATCAACTTCCCTACCACCAAGTATGGTGAGGATTATGCAGTTGGTTTGCGCGTAAGCCGTGAGTATCAAATTGGTCGTATCTATGACGTAGTGTATAACTGCCGTCGTTGGGATGACAACTCTGATGCTAACTGCGATATCGTGACCATGAACAACAACCACTTGTACAAAGATCGTATCCGTACATGGGAGTTGAAGGCACGTATCCAAATGAACGAGGGTAAATAATCATTAGGTTAAAGATTAAAGGTTAGAGGTTAAAGGCGAGGGCGGCAGAGCCGCATACTCCGTGCCTATAAACTTTAAACTATAAACTTTAAACTGTTTTGACACTTTATCAACAAATATTTGACATGTTCTCCCGCGAGCTCAGTGCTCACGGGAGAGCATTCGTTAATTACCAAGCCTTATCTGGGGTCGAAGTCAAGGATATGACTATCGACGATTTTCCTGCTAAATTGTTTTTCAACCCTGCTCGTGTCCGCAGCGTGATGGCTGACGTCAGTCCTGAAGCTCTGCAAAAGCGCACATGCTTCCTCTGCCCCGATGGCGTAGAGGAACACCAACTCACCCACAACTGGGAATCCCCAACAGGGCACACCTATTATATACGCGTAAACCCTTTCCCTATTTTCTCCCCGCACTTCACCATTTCTTCCTCCGTACACGAACGCCAAGAACTATTGCCTCACCTCGAAGCCATGTTGCATTTGGCGAAGGAGTTGCCCGAAATGACCATTTTCTACAATGGTCCTATGTGCGGAGCCAGTGCCCCCGACCACATGCATTTTCAGGCTGTGCCTCGCCACAGTCTCCCTATAGAAGACCATTTCTCTACCAACTATGCCAATGCTATCTTGGTGCAAGAAACGGATTTACAAACTCATTTGGCAGCCGTCAAGCGGGTGCTTTCATTAGGCACTATCCCCGAGGAAGCCAGCCAAACTGGCTCTTTGACCGCAGGCGCCTCCCATGCCGAAGAATACGAACCCCGCTGGAACATTGTTTCGTGGTATGAACCAGCCTCTTCGCCTAATAGCCTCATCGCCTCATTGCCTAAATTCAACACCGTCATCTTCTCCCGCCGCGAATCCCGTCCAATGTGTTTCTTTGCTCCAGAGGAAGAGCGCATTTTGTTCTCTCCAGCTACCGTCGAGATGGCAGGTATTGGCATTGTAGCCAACCGTGAGAGTTTCGACCGCCTCACTCCATCCAAACTCCGCGACATCATCCGCGAAGTAGCAGACACCCCATATCCAATATCCAATAGCCAATAGCCCAACATGCGCAAATACAACCGACATATATACATCGCTCTACTATCCATTATCACACTGTGTCTGCTTTGCGATTATATCCCTGCGCTCCGTTTCCTTTCAACGTGGGTAACTCCTCCTGTGGTGCTGTTTATTGGCTTAGTCTTTGCCCTGCTCTGCGGACAAGCCTACCCCACTTTCAATAAGAACATATCCAAGAAACTCCTCCAATACTCCGTCATCGGTTTGGGCTTTGGAATGAACCTTCAAGCCTCACTCGCATCAGGTAAGGAAGGTATGCTCTTTACGATTATATCGGTCATCGGCACCTTGCTTATTGGTATGTTTATTGGCTGCAAAGTATTGAAACTCAATCGCAATACATCCTACCTTATCAGTTCGGGCACAGCCATCTGCGGCGGTAGTGCTATCGCTGCGGTAGGACCTATCATTAAGGCCAAAGACACCGATATGTCCATGGCATTAGCTACGGTGTTTATCCTCAACGCTATAGGTCTTTTCCTTTTTCCCGCTTTGGGTCATTGGTTGGGACTAAGCCAACAAGAGTTCGGCACATGGGCGGCTATTGCTATCCATGATACAAGTTCGGTAGTGGGCGCAGGAGCGGCTTATGGAGAAGAAGCCCTGCAAGTAGCTACGACCATCAAACTCACTCGTGCTTTGTGGATTATTCCATTAGCATTGGTTACTTCGGTCATATTCCGCAGCGAAGGAAAGAAAATCAGTATCCCTTGGTTTATTTTGTTCTTTATTGTCGCCATGCTCATCAACACCTACCTTTTGGTGGACTATCCCGAAATAGGTAAATTCATCGCAGGTATAGCGAGAAAGGGGCTCATTATCACGATGTTCTTCATTGGTGCCTCCCTCTCTGTAGATGTCATCAAATCCGTCGGCGTCCGTCCATTGCTCCAAGGAGTTTTGCTTTGGATTATCATCAGCGCCGCCAGTCTTGCATATATCCTACTCAAGTAAAAACGCATAACCATTATAACATCATGAAACCCTTTCCTATCCTACTCTGCCTAATGAGTTTCTTCGGTTGCAAGGCAGCTGACTTCCGTTCAGTGGATGCAGAGACTTTTGCAAAGGTCATTGAAGATACCACCGTCGTTCGTTTGGATGTCAGAACTGCCAACGAATACGCGCAAGGGCATATTCCTAACGCGCTGCTTATAGATGTCACACAAGCCAACTTTATGCAAAAAGCAGAGCAACTGCTTCCAAAAGACAAAACCATTGCTCTCTACTGTCGTTCAGGCAGAAGAAGCAAAAATGCCGCCATGCAACTCGCCCAACACGGCTACCAAATCGTAGAACTCAACACGGGCTTCAACTCGTGGAAAGGCGAAGTAGAACGATAATTAGATATTAACAAATAACCCCATATACTCATGAAACACGAAATTGCAGTGGGCGTGATGACCGCCCCAAAGATTGAGGCCGTTATACCTGGTCCTCACTCCACACCAGAACACCCTACCTTCCTACTCAAGAATGTCCGCATTGGCATCGGCTTCCACTGGGATCGCCTCGAAGACCAAGAGTTTGAAGGCACACTCGAAATACGCGACAACGCAGACGGCACACAGACTGCCATCAACCGCCTTGATGTAGAAGACTACCTCAGTTCAGTAATCACCTCCGAGATGTCAGCCACCTCCTCGCTCGAACTACTGAAAGCACATGCTGTCATCTCCCGCAGTTGGGTATTGCGTCCTATTATCAGTCCATCGACAGGCACCGACAAACCTGATTTGAGCGACCCTGATCGCCATGTCATCTGGTACGAAAGAGACGCACACGAGGGCTTTGATGTATGCGCCGACGACCACTGCCAACGCTACGAGGGTATCACCCGTCGTGACGAACACCCAGAGGCAGCAGCCAACGTGCAAAAAGCCATTGATGCGACACGCGGACAAGTGCTGATGTATGACGGCAAAGTGTGCGATGCACGCTTCTACAAGTCGTGCGGCGGTGCTACCGAACTCTTCGAGAACGCTTGGGCAAACGAACATTATCCATACCTCGAGGCTGTCCGCGATGAGATTGGCACTCCTCTACCCGATTTGACCATTGAAGAGAATGCGCAGGAGTTTATCCGCACCTCGCCTTCGGCTTATTGCAATACAACAGACGAGCGCATCCTCAGTCAAGTATTGAACAACTACGACCAAGAGACCAAAGATTTCTATCGCTGGACGGTGCAATACACCGCAGCCGAACTGAGCGACATCATCCGTGAGCGTTCGGGTATTGACTTTGGCGAGATACTAGACCTCGTACCTATCAAGCGTGGTCCATCTGCTCGTTTGTACGAGATGCAGATTGTCGGCAGCAAGCGCACGATGGTCATTGGCAAAGAGTTAGAAATTCGCAAATGGCTAAGCCGCAGCCACTTGTATAGTAGTGCCTTTGTAGTAGATCGCAACGAACAAGGCGACTTCATTCTCACAGGTGCTGGCTGGGGTCACGGTGTAGGACTTTGCCAAATCGGTGCCGCCGTCATGGCAGACAAGGGTTACACCTACGAACAAATCCTTGCCCACTACTTCCCTAGCAGCGAACTCAAAACGATTTAATCAAAATCACATAAAGCGTATATCCATACGCTAAACGACAAAAAATCGCCCAAGTGGCGATTTTTTGTTGCATATATCAGAAAAAAGCAGTAACTTTGCGCGATTTTTGGCGTTTTGTGTTTTATACGCAAAAATCCCATTGAAACTTTGAAACTTTTAACCCTTTTTAAACAGCCCCTAAGGGCTTGAATATATGGACGCAAAATACAATCCTAAAGACATCGAAGCCAAGTGGTATCAATACTGGCAAGACAAGAAATTATTCCACAGTACTCCTGATGGACGTGAGGCATACACCGTAGTTATTCCTCCACCAAACGTGACGGGTGTACTGCACATGGGACACGTACTCAACAACACTATTCAAGATATTCTTGTGCGTCGCGCGCGCCTTGAGGGTAAGAATGCTTGCTGGGCACCTGGTACTGACCACGCTAGTATCGCTACCGAAGCCAAAGTGATCAAACGCCTCAAAGAACAAGGTATCAACAAGAGCGACCTCACCCGTGAGGAGTTCCTCAAACATGCTTGGGCTTGGACCGAGGAGCACGGAGGTATCATTCTCAAACAGTTGCGCACACTGGGTTGCTCATGCGACTGGGATCGTACTGCGTTTACGATGGACGAAACACGCTCCAAAGCCGTGATTGATGTATTCTGCGACCTATACAACAAGGGACTCATCTACCGCGGACTTCGCATGGTGAACTGGGATCCAGAGCGCCAAACAGCTCTATCCGATGAGGAGGTGATTTATCAAGAGGAGCACTCGAAACTCTATTACATGAAGTACTATGTCCTTGAAGGCGAAGAGGCGAAAGGCGAGGAAGGCAATGTGATTCATAAAGATGAGAAAGGTTACTACGCTGTAGTAGCTACTACTCGTCCTGAGACTATCATGGGCGACGTGGCGATGTGTATCAACCCTAAAGACCCTAAGAACCAATGGTTGAAGGGTAAACATGTGATTGTGCCTAAGGTGGGTCGTGTGATTCCTGTGATTGAAGACCGCTATGTGGAGATTGAGTTCGGTACAGGTTGCTTGAAAGTGACCCCTGCACACGACGTGAACGACTACGCATTGGGACAAAAATATGACCTCACTACCTATGATATATTTACCGCAGACGCGCACGTGAATGTAGAAGGATTGGAGGCAGATATCTATCCTAACGTGGCTGCATACCAAGGCATGGACCGCTTCGACTGCCGCAAGCAGATTGTAGTGGATCTACAAGCCGAAGGATTGGTAGAGAAAGTGGAAGACTACACCAACAAAGTGGGTTACTCCGAGCGTACCAATGTGCCTATTGAGCCACGCTTGAGTCTGCAATGGTTCATCCGCATGCAGCACTTTGCTGACATCGCGTTGCCACCAGTGATGAACGATGACATTGTATTCTATCCAACAAAATACAAAAATACCTACCGTAACTGGCTGGAGAACATCAAAGACTGGTGTATCTCACGCCAACTATGGTGGGGACACCGTATCCCTGCATACTACGAGAAAGCATTGCTCGATAAGACTGGTGCTGAGGACTATCCAGAAGATAAGATTATCGTAGCACCAAGTATTGAGGCTGCTGCCGAGAAATCGGGATTGAATGTAGAGGAATTGGTACAAGATGAGGGTGCATTGGACACATGGTTCAGTTCATGGCTCTGGCCAATCAGTTTGTTCGACGGTATCAATAACCCAGGCAATGAGGAGATTAACTACTACTACCCAACAGCCGACCTTGTGACGGGTCCAGATATTATCTTCTTCTGGGTGGCACGTATGATCATGGCAGGATATGAGTATATCGGCAAGATGCCATTTAAGCATGTCTATTTCACAGGTATAGTGCGCGATAAATTGGGCCGCAAGATGTCTAAGTCATTGGGTAACAGCCCAGACCCACTGGATTTGATTGAGCGTTTTGGTGCGGACGGCGTGCGTATGGGTATGATGCTTTGCGCTCCTGCGGGCAATGATATCTTGTTTGACGATAGCCTCTGCGAGCAAGGACGCAACTTCTGCAACAAGATTTGGAACTGCTTCCGATTGATTAAGGGATGGGAAGTAGCAGACACCGAAATGCCTGCTACCAATAAGTGGGGCGTAGAGTGGTTTGAGGCAGTACTTGCTAAAGCACAAGCAGAGGTGGCTGACTTGTTCAGCAAATACCGCCTAAGCGAAGCCCTCATGGCTATCTACAAGCTCTTCTGCGACGAGTTCTCTGGTTGGTACTTGGAGATCATCAAACCTGCATACGGTCAGCCAATTGATAAGGCAACGTATGATAAGACTATCCAGTTTATGGATACGATGCTCAAACTCTTGCACCCATTCATGCCATTCATTACCGAGGAGTTGTGGCAAGCAATTGAGGAGCGCCAAGAGGGCGAATCACTCATGGTTTCTCCTTTGGAGAAAATAGGCGAAAGTGCACCCCAAAAATCAGCAGATTTTTCGGGAACCCCGCAGGCGAAAGGCGATGAGGCGATAAGGGAAGCTGCTACACAATGCTTCGATATCATCTCTGCTATCCGCAATATCCGTGCGCAGAAGAACATCTCACCTAAAGAGGTACTCACACTGGTTTGCCCAGAGGCATTGCCTGCGGTAGTAGTAAAATTGGCGAATGTGGAGTTGGCTATTGGCGCTGAGAAGAGTGCAGGTAGTGCATCCTTCATCATCGGTACCACCGAGTATAGCGTACCATTGGAGAAGTTCATCAATGTGGAAGACGAACTCAAGAAATTGGAGGCCGAGTTGGCACACCAAGAGGGCTTCCTTCGCGGTGTAATGGGCAAACTGAGCAATGAACGCTTCGTGCAAAACGCCAAACCAGAGGTAGTTGAATTAGAGCGCAAGAAGAAAGCCGATGCAGAAAGCCGTATTGCCACCATCAAAGAGGCAATTGCGCAGTTGAAAGGTTAATATGAAAGACTTGTCTTCACTTCGCGCAGAGATTGACCAACTGGATGAGCAGTTGTGGGAGATTATCGGCAAGCGTGTGGATGTGGCTCGCCAGATAGGCGAATGGAAACATCAACATGGTGAACCTATTGTGCAAACACAACGCTATCAAGAGGTATTGAAGCATTGTAAACAGGTGGGCTTGCAATATGGTCTGAGTGAAGAAGTAATACATGAAGTCATGAACGCTTTACATACAGAGAGTATCAGGGTTGAATCCTGATGCTTTTTGTTTTGGCATGGTTTTTGTATAAAGAAAGAAAGTTCGTAAATACTAAAAATTTATCATATGCAAACAGTTGATATTCGTGAACTTCAAGAGCGCATTGAGCGCGAGAGTTCATTTGTAGATGCCCTGACCATGGGCATGAATCATGTGATTGTAGGTCAAAAGCACTTGGTGGAAAGTCTTTTGATTGGTTTGTTAGCAGATGGACACATCCTCTTGGAAGGTGTTCCAGGCTTGGCAAAGACATTGGCTATTAACACATTGGCAAAATTAGTAAAAGCAGATTTTAGTCGTATTCAGTTTACCCCCGACCTGCTTCCAGCCGATGTGATAGGTACACAAATCTACTCACAAAAATCAGAAGAGTTCAAGGTAAAGCAAGGTCCTATTTTTGCTAACTTTGTTCTTGCGGACGAGATTAACCGTGCCCCCGCGAAAGTGCAATCAGCACTGCTCGAAGCGATGCAAGAGCGCCAAATCACCATTGGCGAACAGACTTATAAGTTGGAAGAACCATTCTTGGTATTAGCGACCCAAAACCCTATTGAGCAAGAAGGTACCTACCCATTGCCAGAGGCACAAACCGACCGTTTTATGCTTAAAGTGGTGATTGGCTATCCAAAGAAAGAAGAGGAGATGCAAATCATTCGCCAAAACATCACAGGCGAAAAAATCACTGTTACTCCTATACTCAGCACCGATGAAATTGTCAAAGCGCGCAAGATCGTTCGCGAAGTGTATATTGACGAAAAGATTGAGAAATACATTGTGGACATCGTGTTTGCTACTCGTCAGCCAGAAGCATATGGTCTGGATAACCTGAAGCCAATGATTCAGTTTGGCGGTTCGCCTCGTGCAAGTATCAACTTGGCATTGGCTGCACGCGCATACGCCTTTATCCATCGCCGTGGCTATGTGATTCCAGAAGATGTTCGTGCCGTTTGCTACGATGTACTCCGCCACCGTATCGGACTCACCTACGAAGCAGAGGCTAACAATATGACCACCGAAGATGTGATTACTGAGGTGCTGAACGCTGTGCAAGTACCTTGATTAGTTTAGAGTTTAGTGTTTAGTGTTTAGAGAGAATGACCTCTGAAGAACTATTAAAACGGGTACGGAAGATAGAGATTAAGACTCGCAAACTGAGTCGCAATATCTTCGCTGGCGAATACCATTCGCAGTTCAAGGGACGCGGTATGGCGTTCTCTGAAGTGCGGGAGTATCAGCCAGGCGACGATGTTCGCTCTATTGACTGGAATGTGACCGCACGCCTCAACAAGCCTTACATCAAGGTCTTTGAAGAGGAGCGCGAACTGACCGTAATGCTGCTGGTGGATGTATCGGGCAGCCGCAATTTTGGTACACTGAGCCAAATGAAGCGCGATATGATGGCAGAAGTGGCGGCGACACTGGCTTTCTCCACGATTGCCAACAACGATAAGGTGGGTGTGATATTCTTCTCCGACAAGATTGAGAAATACATCCCTGCACAAAAAGGAAAGACCCATGTGCTGCATATCATTCGCGAACTGCTGAGTTTTGAGCCTTCATCCAAAGGTACGGACATGGCGCAGGCGCTACAATATTTTGCCAACGCACAAAAACGCCATTGTACGGCATTCCTCATCTCCGACTTTATCGGAGCAGGCGCTATGGACAAGCCATTGCTGATTGCATCGAACCGACACGAGGTGAATGCCATACAGATATACGACCGCCGCGAAGCCGAACTACCCAATATAGGACTGGTGAAGTTCCACGATGCCGAGTCGGACAACGACCTATGGATAGACACTTCGCTGGCAAGCGTTCGTGGTGACTATGCGCAAGCATGGAAAGAGAATCAAGACTCGCTGGAGCAACTCTTCACGCGCACGGGCGTAAACCATATTAGTGTGCGTACTGACGAAGATTATGTGAAAGCCCTAATGCACTTATTCAAATGCTGACAACGATATTGGCACTGGTGGTAAGTGCCGCAATAGATAGTACCACCCTTTTTATTGGCGATCAGACCGATTTGCATTTGCGTGCCACTTGTGAAGTGGGCGAACAAGTGCAGATGCCCGTATTGAGTGAGCAGCTCATTCCTGGCATAGAGATTATAGATCGCACTATTGTAGATACAACCACGCTGCAAGATGGACGCGTGCAATACAACCAATACCTAACCCTCACTTCGTTTCAAGACTCGCTGTTCTACATCGAGCCACTAGCATTCGTGAGCGGCGATGATACGGTATGGAGCGAATCGCTCATGCTGAATGTGGTGCAACCATTCGAGATGGATAGTACAGACATGGCTATCACCGACATCAAAGGTATCTACAACGCTCCTATATGGTGGTGGGGCATCCTGCGTTGGGTATTATTGGCATTAGCCATAGCAGGCATAGGTGTGGGAGGATACTACCTCATCACTTATCTGCGTAGTCGCTACGGCGATGCACCTGAAACAGTCGAACCTACGGAGCCATTGCGCCCAGCCGAAGAAGTGGCACTGGAGAAACTGGATGCTATCCGCGAGGAGAAGATCTGGCAGAGCGGACAAGTCAAAGAATACCATACACAACTCACCGATGTGGTGCGCGAATACATCGCTCGTCGCTTTGAGGTAAGCAGTACGGAACAGACTTCGGACGAAACGCTGCGTGCTATGCGCGGATTACTCTCCGACAAAAAAGAGTTGTACGACAACCTCCGCAAGATGCTGACATTGGCAGACTTGGTAAAGTTTGCTAAGTGGACCACCACTCCCGATGAGAATGAAATCAGTTTGCACAACGCATATACCTTCGTCAAAGAAACCACCCCTGTTGAAGAGGTGAAAAGTGAAAACTGAAAGGTGAATTTTGGATAATTAATTTTTGTTTTGAGACATGACATTTGCTAACCCTGGATATTTATTTCTGCTCCTGCTGCTGATTCCTGTAGTGGGCTGGTACATATGGAAACTGCGAAACGCTCGTGCATCGGTGCAGTTATCCTCCACCGATAGTCTGCGTCGTCAGCCCAAAAGCCTTCGCGTATGGCTGATACATGTACCCTTTGCTTTGCGAGTGATGGTGATTACCCTATTGTCCTTGGCATTGGCACGCCCTCAGCTGAGCAATCGTTGGCAGTCAGAATCCACCGAAGGTATCGACATCATGATGGCGTTGGATATTTCAGGCACCATGTTGGGCGAAGACTTGAAACCCAATCGTCTGGAAGCAGCCAAAACCGTAGCAACCGATTTCGTACTATCGCGCCCTAACGACCAGATTGGTTTGGTAGTGTTCGCAGGCGAGAGTTTTACGCAATGCCCCTTAACGACAGATCATGCCGTATTGGTAAACCTGTTTCAGTCTGTGAAATTCGGCATGATAGAAGACGGAACTGCCATTGGTTTGGGATTGGCGAACGCAGTGAACCGAATGAAAGACTCCGAAACAAAGTCCAAAGTGGTCATCCTACTCACCGACGGAAGCAACAACCGTGGCGATATTGACCCTATGACTGCAGCCGAGATTGCCAAGACCTTTAACATACGCGTATATGCCATTGGTGTAGGTAGTTATAGCAAAGAAGTGCGTGTGCCTATTCATACGCCATACGGCGTACAATATGGTACGATGAGTTCGGAGTTTGACGAGAGTACCCTGCGCAATATCGCACAGATGACAGGCGGCGAGTATTTCCGTGCTACAGACAACAATAGTCTGAAGGCCATCTACCAACAGATTGACCAACTGGAAAAGACCAAGATTCGCGTTCGCGAATACTCCAAGCGCACCGAGCATTTTGCACCATTCCTACTGGCTGCCCTGCTCTGCCTGCTGATGGAAGTTCTCATACGATTCTTCGTGCTTCGCACTGTCGCAGAATAGTTTACTGTTTAGAGTTTATTGTTTAGAGATATGTTTAGATTTGCAAATATAGAAATGCTTTGGTGGCTAATCACAATCCCCATATTTGTGATCGCCTATATCATCATCACCAAGCGCAAACAACGCCAGTTAATGGATTTCGGTGACCCTGAACTGATGGCACAACTGATGCCTGATGCCTCTAAGAGTCGTCCTATCGTTAAGTTCACGCTGCTCATCGTAGCACTTGCGTTACTCATTGTGGCTGCTGCTCGTCCGCAATATGGACAACAAGAGAAAACCGTGAAACGCCAAGGCATCGAAGTGATGGTGGCGTTGGATATATCCAATTCCATGCTGGCAGAAGATGTGGCACCTAATCGTTTGGACCGCGCGAAGCAAATGCTGAGCAAGATGATTGACAACATGACGGACGACAAAGTAGGTTTAGTTGTTTTCGCGGGCGAAGCCTTTACGCAACTGCCTATCACATGCGACTATGTATCAGCTAAGATGTTTCTCAATACCATCTCGCCCAAACTCATTCCTACCCAAGGTACGGCTATTGGCGCAGCGTTGCAAACAGCTATCCGCTCCTTTGGTAGCCAAGAGAGCGATGCAGGCAGAGCCATCATACTCATTACCGATGGTGAGAACCACGAAGATGATGCTACAGCCGTAGCCAAACAGGCACAGGAGCTGGGTATACAGGTGTTTGTGATTGGTATTGGTAAACCCGAAGGCTCGCCCATCCCTGTACCTGGCACCAACGACTATATCAAAGACCGTAGCGGACAAGTGGTAGTCAGTCGCCTCAACGAGGAGATGTGCCAAGAGATTGCCCAAGCAGGCAAAGGTGCATATGTGCGCTGTGATAATACGAATACTGCTATGCGTGCCCTGCAACAGGAGCTCGACCGCATCGCTACCACCGACCTTGAGACCACCGTATATGCCGACTACAACGAGCAATACCAATCCTTCCTACTGATAGCACTACTGCTCTTGGTGATTGATTGCTTTATTCTGATGCGACAGAATCATCGCCTCAATCGAATGGACTTATTCAAGGAGAAAACTAACAACTGAAAACTGTTAACTGACAACTGAAAAAGGGATTTAATATGCGATTTTTATTGACAATCATATCATTATGCGTAGCCTCGCTGCTGTTGGCGCAGCAGGAGAGTAGCGATGTACGTCGAGGCAACCTGCAGTACAACGACTCCAACTATACCGAAGCCGAAGTGAACTACCGACGCGGTTTGGAGAAAAACAACCAATCGTTTGAAGCACACTTCAACTTGGGCGATGCCCTCTTCCGTCAAGAGAAATACCCCGAGGCATTGGAGCAGTATGCAGAGGCTGAGAAACTGCTAAAGGCAGATGATAAAACAAGAAAAGAAAAGGTGGATAGCCGCTTGGCTGACACCTATCATAATATGGGTAACGCCCTCTATGCACAGCAGCAATACGACAAAGCAGTAGGTGCCTATCAACAGTCTCTGCGCTTGAATCCCAAAGACAACGATACACGATACAATCTGGTGAAAGCTATGCAACAATTACAACAACAGCAGCAGAACCAAGACCAACAACAAAATCAACAACAGAAAAACGATTCTACTCAACAACAGCCACAACAAGAACAAAAAGAGCAGGAACAGGAGCAACAGCAACAAGAGCAACAGCAGCAACCAAACAATCAACAAATGGATCAGGAAACTGCCGAACAGATTTTGCAGGCACTGGAGCAAGACGAACAAGAGACACAAGAGAAACTTCAACGTCAACAAGGCAAGAAACGCCGCGTAGAAAAAGAATGGTAAGATTATGAAAAAGATACTATCAATATTATTTATTTGCAGCATGGCACTTGTCACTTATGCCGATGATGCCGTAGAGTTTAAAGCCTCAGCACCAGCACAAGTGATTATAGGTAAGCCCTTTCAGCTCACCTACTCAGTTAATCAACGCGCTAAAGATCTGCGTGCACCAGAGTTTGCAGACTTCGACTACATAGCAGGTCCTTACTCCTCGCAGGCATCTTCAACCACCTATGTGAATGGCAAGCGCACATCATCGTTTACCATTACCTATACATATACACTGATGGCTAATAAGGAAGGTACTTTTACAATTCCTCCTGCAACCATCAAGGTAGATGGCAATCA
This sequence comes from Paludibacteraceae bacterium, assembly GCA_045589755.1. Taxonomy (GTDB): domain Bacteria; phylum Bacteroidota; class Bacteroidia; order Bacteroidales; family Paludibacteraceae; genus Colicola. Next base: position 40,411 of record JAZNPR010000053.1, on the reverse strand, counting down.
ACACACCTCCAATGGTGTACGCATTACCGTATTACCCCCAGATCAACCAACCACTAAGGCTTCTGTAGATAATTCAGACCAACCGTTCAATACGAATAGTGCCAACGTAGCTCAGAATCGCAATACGTCATCTGAAAACATCTTTATGCGCACACTCGTTAGCAAAACTAAGGTGTACGAGCAAGAAGTGATATCCCTAACCTACAAACTATATTTCGCAGGAGTAGATGTGGCACAATTCACCAATAATACCCGTTTGCCCGAGTTCAAGGGATTCTTGAAACAAGAGTTAGAGATAGGTGAGATTCAAACCGAATTAGAACATTATAATGGTCGCAACTACCAGACCGCCGTTATCTACCGCACCCTACTCTTCCCTCAACGCAGCGGCGACATCGTCATTGACCCTGCACAGTTTGAGGCTATATTGCGTGTACAAAACAGAGCACAAGTGCGTAGTATATTTGATGATTTCTTTAACAGCTACACAACTGTAGCCAAACCACTTACTGCACCGAGTATTACTATTCACGTATCCGAACTGCCCGTAGGAAAACCCGCCACCTTCAGTGGTGGAGTTGGACAGTTTAGTATCAATAGTCGCATATCCAATACCGAATTGCAAGCCAACGAAGCAGTTACTCTCACACTCACGATTCAAGGTGTAGGCAATATGAAACTGCTGAAGACTCCAGCTGTAGATTGGCCAGAAGGTTTTGAGGTTTACGATCCAAAAGTAACCAACAACTTCAAGAACTCACTCGCAGGTGTTAGCGGTACAAAGACTATCGAATACTTAGCTATTCCACGCGCAGGAGGTACGTATATTATTCCTCCTATTCGCTTTGCCTATTACGACACACAAGCCAACACCTACAAGACACTGACCACGCCCGAATATACCCTCAATATTGCGCGAGGTGCTAATGAAGAAGGCGGGGCTACTGTTGTTAACAATTTCGTGCAAAAAGAAAAGATTCAACAGTTTGGTAGCGATATCCGCTATATCTATACCAACGAACAGCCCAAGTTTATCCAGCAATCGTCAACCCTTGTATTTGGTTCTATCACTTTTTGGTTGTGGTATGGTGTTCCCACATTGATTGCTGCGATATTATTCCTCCTCTTCCGCAAACAAATCAAGGAGAATGCTGACATTACCCGTGTCCGCTACAAGAAAGCCAACAAGGTAGCACAACGCCGACTGAAAGTAGCAGAGAAACTCCTCAAAGAGAACCAAAAAGAGGCATTCTACGAGGAGATTGAGCGTGCTGCGTGGACCTACCTCAGCGACCGTCTGTCGATTCCCACAGCACAACTCAATAAGGAAAACATCGCGCAGATACTCAGTAACAAGGGTGTTTCACAAACCGTCATTGGCGAACTACATCGTGTGCTTACCACTGCCGAGTTCGCTCGTTATGCCCCCACCTCCGACCATGCTATGCAAGACATGTATAACGATACCACGAATATCATCAACCAATTAGAGAACGCAAAACTATGAAACTGTTATTTATATTCCTCAATCTCCTCTTCTCGCAAGCCAACGCACAATATGCAGAAGGTAATTATGCAGAAGCAGCAGCGCAATACGAACAGGTGATTGCCGAGCAGCCATCGGCTGAAGCCTATTACAACCTCGGTAATGCTTATTTCAAACAGGGCGAACTGGCGCAAGCCATCCTCGCCTACGAACGTGCCTTGCGCATTGAACCGTCGTACAAGGACGCCAAGCACAACCTCCTATTTGCGCAATCTCGTATCGTGGATAACATCGAAGATACCCAGTCCTTCTTCCTCTCCAATTGGCTCAAAGCTATACGCAACGCGCTCAACCAACAGACATGGATGATACTATCTATTGCATTGTTTATCTGCATGTTGATAGGCTTTTTCCTTTTCGCTTTTAGTCAAATGGTATGGGTGCGCAAGACGGCTTTCTACACCAGTTTGGTGGCATTGCTGATCTCCCTCGTAGCATGTATCAATGCAGGTAGCCTGCACCATCGCGACACCAAGCGTGCTGAAGCCATCATCACACAGGGTATTGTCAACGCCAAATCTTCGCCCGATCGCTCTGGTACAGACCTCTTTACCGTGCACGAAGGTACGAAAGTTGAGATCACCGAAACCATAGGCGACTGGTGCTGTATTCATGTCGGCAACTACATCGGTTGGATGCCACTCGCACACCTCGAACGGATTTAACATTTGGCGCAAAACAACGACATCATCATCACAGGCGCACGCGTTCATAATCTGAAGAACATCGATGTGCGTATTCCACGAGATAAACTTGTGGTCATTACTGGTCTATCGGGTAGCGGCAAATCCTCATTGGCATTTGATACCATTTTTGCCGAAGGACAACGCCGTTATATGGAGACTTTCTCCTCCTACGCGCGCGGATATATAGGTACCATGCAACGCCCCGATGTAGATAAGATCACAGGCCTCTCACCTGTTATCAGCATCGATCAAAAGACCACCTCGCGTAACCCACGATCCACAGTGGGTACGGTCACGGAGGTGTATGATTTCCTGCGCCTGCTCTTTGCGCGCGCAGCGGATGCCTACTCCTATGCTTCGGGCGAGAAAATGGTGCAATATACCGACGACCAAATCCTTGATTTGATTCTCAAAGAGTATGCAGGACAAAAGGTATTGATACTGGCACCTATGATCAATAACCGCAAAGGACATTACAAGGAACTCTTTGAGACCATTCGCCGCAAAGGGTACTTACATGTCCGTGTGGACGGCGAGGTACAAGAAATCATACCTGGCATGAAACTCGACCGCTACAAGAATCACACGATTGAGGTCGTCATTGACCGTCTTAAACTGAAAGGCGAAAACGAAGAAGACCTCAAGCGCTTGCGCGCCACAGTGGATAAAGCCATGACCCAAGGCAATGGCGTAATGGCGCTGACCCTCCCTAACCCTCCCTCCCAGGGAGGGGATACTCCCCCTTTGAAGGGGGAGCAAGAGGGGGTCCGCTACTTCTCTCGCCACCTCATGTGCCCCACTACAGGTATGAGTTATGCCGAACCAGCACCGCATACTTTCTCCTTTAACTCGCCACAGGGTTGGTGCCCATGCTGTAGAGGACTAGGTAAGGTGAAAGGCGAAAGATTAGAGGCGAAAGACGATGAGGAATTGGACAATATCATCAAGGATGATGATAACTGGTACACACGCATGCTTGCCTATGTGCAGCAGGGGGACGAAGAAAAAGAGGAGAAAGAGGAGCAATGGGTAGTATGTCCCGCATGTCAAGGACAACGCCTCAGCCGCGAAGCACTCAGTTTCCGTATAGCCGATAAGAATATCGCCGAACTCTCGGCAATGGACATCACGGACCTCAGAGTATGGCTCATGAATGTGCCTGCCAAGCTGAGCAACAAACAGCGCGCCATTGCCGAACCTATCATCAAAGAGATTATCTCCCGCCTCGGCTTTATGCTCAGTGTCGGGCTATCATACCTATCCCTCTCGCGCTCATCGGATAGCCTATCGGGAGGAGAGAACCAGCGTATCCGTTTGGCAACGCAGGTCGGCAGCAAATTGGTCAATGTGCTCTATATCTTGGACGAACCCAGTATCGGTCTTCATCAACGCGACAACCAACGCCTGATTGACTCGCTCAAGCAGCTGCGCGATATGGGCAACTCCGTCATTGTGGTGGAGCACGATGAGGATATGATGCGTCAGGCAGACTATATCATTGATATTGGTCCCAAAGCGGGTCGTTTGGGCGGACATATCGTCTTCAGCGGCACACCCGCCGAACTCCTCAAGTCCGACACCCTCACCGCCAAATACCTCAGCGGCGAACTCTCTGCCACTTTGCCTCTCGCCAATAGCCAATTACCAATAGCCACTCTCCCTTCCCTTCAGGGAGGGGATGGGGGTAGGCTTCTCGTTCTTCGCGGCTGCCATGGCAACAACCTCAAAGGCGTGGACGTATCCTTCCCGCTCGGACAGATGATTGCCGTCACAGGTGTATCGGGTAGTGGCAAGTCCACCCTTATCAACCAAACGCTCTACCCTATCCTCAGCCAACATTTCTACCGCAGCTTGCGTGCGCCACTGGCATACGACAGCATAGAGGGTATAGAGCATATCGACAAAGTGATTGGCGTGGACCAATCGCCTATTGGTCGCACACCGCGCAGCAATCCTGCCACCTATACGGGCGTCTTCACCGATATTCGCAACCTCTTTGCCCAACTCCCCGAGAGTAAGATTCGCTCGTGGAAAGCAGGTCGATTCTCATTTAATAACGCTGGCGGACGCTGCGAAGAGTGCAGCGGCAATGGCTACAAGACCATACAAATGCACTTCCTGCCTAATGTGTATGTGCCCTGCGAGGTTTGCGGTGGACAACGCTACAACCGCGAGACACTCGAGGCACGCTTCAAGGGTAAGTCAATCGCTGAGGTACTGGATATGACCATCAACCAAGCGGTAGAGTTCTTCGAGAGCCAACCATATATATTGAAGAAAATCAAGACATTGCAGGATGTAGGACTGGGTTATATCAAACTGGGACAATCATCCACCACGCTTTCGGGTGGCGAGAGCCAGCGTGTGAAACTGGCGACCGAACTCGCACGCCCAGGTACAGGCAAGACCTTGTATATTTTGGACGAACCTACTACGGGTCTGCATTTCGAGGATGTCCGCGTACTGATGGGCGTCCTGCGCCGCTTGGTGGATAAAGGCAATACGGTCATTATCATCGAGCACAATCCCGATGTCATTCGCTCCTGCGACTATATTGTGGACATGGGTCCTGATGGCGGCCGCGAAGGTGGCACCGTCGTCGCGACTGGCACAGTGGACGACCTCCGCAACAACCCGCACAGCATCACAGGCAGATATATCTAACGACAGCTATACTACATCTGACGACAAGAAAAGTTTACTTTTATCACCCTACATAATGCTTTTTCTTGCGTATATCCATTTTTTTTTGTAATTTTGCACCCGAAAACGAAAGCCATGAATTTATCACCTCTCCTCATACTCACCCTGGTCATTGGCATTATTTGGTTTGTGCCAATCGTGTGTCGCAAGATTCACGTACCCAGCATTGTGGGCTTTATCTTGGCGGGTATTGTGATAGGTCCATCGGTACTAGGGGTAGCAGGGCAGACACCCACCATCAAGATACTCGGCTCGCTGGGCATGCTGTATATCATGTTTCAATCGGGTAGCGAAATCGACATCAACGACTTCAAGCAATATAAGTATCGATCGCTCTTCTTCGGACTGTGTACATTCTTCATTCCTTTTGTTTTGGGTCTCATCACCAGTCGATTTCTTCTTCCCTTTGGTTGGTTACCCAGTCTATTGCTGGGCGCGATGTATGGTAGTCATACGCTGATGACCTATCCTATTGTCAGTCGTTACGGTGTGCAGAAGAATGTGGCAGTCAACATCACAGTGGGCGCCACCATGGTGGCTATCATTCTGTCGCTCATGGTGTTAGCCATCGTAGAAGGTTGGAGTCGTTCGGCACAGAGTATCACGGAGTATGCAATACAATTATCCTTAGTGGCAATATTCCTACTGACTGTACTATGGCTCTTCCCCCGCTTTGCGCGTATGTTTTTCAAGCGCTATCGCGACCCTATCTCCGAGTTTATGGTGGTAATGCTAATGCTGGTAGGTAGCGCACTATTGGCTGATTTAGCAGGTCTAGAGGGTATCTTGGGTGCCTTCCTCTGCGGTGTGTCGCTCAATCGCTTGCTACCTAACCGTTCGCCACTCATGAACCGTATCACCTTTGTTGGCAATAGTATCTTCGTGCCATTGTTCCTCATCAGTGTGGGTTTGATGATTGATATTCATGCTTTCTGGAGTAGCTGGACCACCGTGACAATAGCCATTGTGATGATCATCACTAAGTTGATAGGCAAGAGCCTCTCGGCTTGGATAGCGCAAGTCGTCTTCCGCTTCTCTAAACATGAGCGCCAACTCATTTTTGGTCTTACGCATGCTACAGCAGCAGGTACCTTGGCTATCGTAACGATTGCGTACCAGATGGGTATCTTGTCTTCGGATGTGCTGAACGCTTCTGTCCTAATGATCTTGGTGCTATGCACGACTGCTAGTTTCATATCCGAACATGCAGCCAAGGAAATCGCACTGCAGGAGAGCACCAAACTCGAATCGGACCACGAGGACGACTATTGGCTCTTGACTTCCGTTGGTAAAGACTTGCGCCCTACACTGCGTGAGATAGGCGAGATGGCTTCGCTGGATAATATTGAAATCAAGCAGTCTGCTGACTGGCTGGATGTCTCAAACATGGTAGAACACACCAGCAAGTCCGTGATTGTGTATAATGAAGTGCAACCCATCAACACCATCAACCGCCTGGTGGTAGCCGTTCCACGCTATGCCGAGAAGGAGCGTGACTTCATCACCTGCTTTGGTCTGGTGCGCCGTTTGGCGGGCGAACTGGGTGCCAAAGTTGTGTTCTATGCTCACCCCGATACGCAAGTGGCATTGCAAGCCATGTGCCGCCGTCCTGGCAAGTACCTACGCGCTTCGTTCCGTAATATGGACGGCTGGGAAGAAGTCGGTATCATCTCGCAAACAATAGTAGAAAACGATATGCTGGTACTGCTGTCTTCACGCAAATCCACAGCCAGCTACAACCCACTCTTTGAGCGTATTCCTACCATGCTTACCGAGCATTTCACACGTTTCAGTTCGATGGTCGTTTACCCAGAACAGCTCACTGGCGGACCCGATATGGATACACTGCTCATGGAGATTCCACCAGCCAGCACGACTTGGTCTATCATTACGCGTGTCAAACGATTCTTACACAAGATTTGGAAATCCATATCTCTAAACACTAAACGTTAAACTCTAAACACAATGTCCTACTTACAACGATTGGCACATGTGTTTGCCCACGAGGTGGGCGATGGATTATCGGAATACACGTTTGTATTCCCTAATCGCCGTGCGGGATTATTTTTCCGTCGCCACTTAGGTCAGGCTTTGGACAAACCTATTTTCTCGCCCCGCGTAATGACTATCAACGAATGTTTCCGTTCCCTGTCCAATCTGCGCGTGGCTGACCAGCTGACACTAGTCATGCGACTATATACCTTGTATCGCGACCTGCGCCCCGACCCAGACCCATTAGAGCAGTTCTTGCATTGGGGCAAGATGATGTTAGCAGACTTCTCCGAGATTGACAACCACTTGGTATCCAATGTCGAAGCCCTATACGAGGCAGTCAAAGACGTGCACGATATAGACGACCATTTCCTGTCACTCACCGATACACAGCGTAACGCTATCAAGAAGTTCTGGGGTGACTTCTATGCCGCCATCGACAAGAACGATAACCAACTGCACCACCGATTTATCCGTACATGGGAGCTGCTCTATCCGCTCTATCAAGGCCTACGCGACAGCCTCCTATCCGACCAACTGGCATACGAGGGTCTGCTTCACCGCCAGGTGATTGAGCATTGGCAGCAGATACCCGATAGCGCTTTCGAGCAGCACTATGTGTTTGTAGGCTTCAATGCCCTCACCGAGTCGGAGCGCCAGTTGCTCATTCATCTCCGCGACCGCGGTTGTGCCGATTTCTACTTCGACTACGAGGACGCCTATCTCTCCGACCCAGAGAACCGCGCTTCGCTTTTCCGCGAGGATAACCTGCGCACTTTCCCTTCGCGCTACACAGTACCTGAGCGCACGGATAGGGAGCGTGCTAAGATAACCCTCCTATCGGTGGACTCCACCGTGGGCGAAGCACGCGAGGTGTACCATGTATTGAACGAACTCTACCCCAAGGATACGCCACTAACTACCGACTACACGCGTACGGCAGTCGTGCTGCCCGATGAGCAGCTGCTTATTCCGCTACTCGACTGTTTCCCAGAGGGGGTGCAGAAGATCAATGTCACCATGGGATACCCGCTGCGCGCTTCGGAATTGTATATGCCCATTGCCTATCCCGAGCAGTATTTCTCACCCATGCCTGCAACAGGCCAAGAGATGACTGTCGCCTTGCGCCAACGCCTCAGCGACATGCGCACACCTGCCAACAGCGAAGCCTGCTACCTGCTCACCAAGGCATTGGACATGGTAGAGCATACATTGGTGCAATATCCTCAGCTCCCTATCTCCGCCGAGGCAGTCATGCAAATACTGCGTATGCTGACCATGCAGAGCACCATTCCCTATACAGGCGAACCGCTGGACGGGTTACAAGTCATGGGTGTGCTGGAGACACGTGCGCTGGACTTCGACAATCTCATTATCACAGGCTTCAACGACGACCTCTATCCTGGTCGTGCGCACAACAATAGTTTTATACCATATATCCTGCGCCGCGGATTTGGATTGCCCACCCCAGAGAGGCAGGATGCTATTTTTGCCTACAATTTCTACCGTATGCTGTCATACGCCAAACGCGTATGGTTCATCACCAATGCGGTAGCCGATGACCAACACTCAGGCGAGGTGTCGCGCTATTTCTATCAACTGCAATGGCAATACGGTGTGAATATCCAGCAGGTGAATGTCATCAACGCCCTCTCCTCCCCCGCACCCAAACCTACCGACATCAGCAAGGATGAGGCTGTGCTACAACTGCTCTCCGAGGCGCAGCATCGGGGCTTCTCCGCTTCGGCTATGAATGCCTATCTCTTCTGCCAAAAGAAGTTCTTCTATCGCTACGTTCAGGGGCTCCACGAGCCAGAACAAGAGGAGGACGTTGTAGCTTCCGAGGCTACGACAGGTACCGTGCTGCACGCTATCATACAGCAGCTATACAAGCCCTATATCAACCGCACCGTCACTCCATCCGATATTCAGTCTATCTTGGACTCACTCACGGAGGAGCGCTGGGATCAGTTGCCTATCGATGCTATCCGCACCGACCTACTTGCCACCCTCATTGTCAAGAATTATGTGCGCTACATTTTGCTCTACGACCAGCAGCAAGCTCCTTTCACTTATCTCAATGGCGAACAAAAAGTGCGCCATACGCTATCCGTTCCTAAGGTAGGCGAAGTGCCTTTCTATGGCTATATTGACCGCCTCGACCAGCAAGGCGACACACTGCGCGTGATTGATTACAAGACGGGTAAAGCCCAAATGGAGTACCGCGATATGGAGCATATCTTCGACCGTTCGGAGAATCAGGACAAGGCGCTCCAGACCATGCTCTATTGCTACTTATTGGAGCAACACGCCCCACAACTGCTACGCCATACGTCGCATATCGCACCGCATATCTATCCCGTTCGCCAAATGGCGAAGACAGACGAAGTGCAGACACTTGTCCATCAGAAGGGGAATACTGATTTTGTGTGGAACGAAGAAGTGAAATCTGCGTTCATCGAGGGATTGACCACCCTCCTTCAAGAGATTTTTGACCCCGCCCAACCGTTTGCTCCGACGACGGTCAACAAACGTTGCGAGCATTGTGCCTTTGCCGCACTCTGTAAATAACCGCTCCCCAATACCCAATACCTACTCCATCGCCTGCAACTTATCTTCCATTTGCAGCAGTTCATCGCGCAGGCGTGCTGCCACATCAAAGTTGAGGTCTTTCGCCGCTGCCAACATCGCTTTGCGTTGTTTATCAATCGCTTTGCGCAGGTCCTTGGCATTGTATTGCTGCCATGCGGCAGTCTTCCAGCCCTCCTGAATCTTCTTCTCCAGCACCTGTTGCTCCTCCTGCTCTTTGCGCATGAGGGCTATCAGCGGACTGGATTCAATCTTCTTGTTGAGTGCCGTAGGGGTGATGTTATTCGCTTCGTTGTATGCCATCTGCTTGGCACGGCGACGGTTGGTCTCGTCAATTGTCATTTGCATCGAACGCGTGATACGGTCGGCGTACATAATCACATGACCATGCACATGGCGCGCAGCACGCCCAGCTGTCTGTGTCAGCGAACGGTGGTCGCGCAAGAAGCCCTCTTTATCGGCATCCAAGATAGCCACCAGCGACACTTCGGGCAAATCCAATCCCTCGCGCAGGAGGTTCACACCCACCAGCACATCGTATAGCCCACGCCGTAGGTCTTCCATAATCTGCACACGCTCCAGCGTATCAATATCCGAGTGGATATACGCCGAACGCACGCCATAGCGACGCAGGTATTCGTCCATCTCTTCCGCCATGCGTTTGGTAAGCGTTGTCACCAATACGCGCTCCTCACGCTCCACACGCTGGCGTATCTCTTCCATCAAATCATCCACCTGATGATCCAATGGGCGAACCTCAATCTCTGGGTCTAGCAGACCCGTAGGACGAATCAATTGGTCTATTACCACTCCCTCCGAACGCTTCAGTTCGTAGTCCGCAGGCGTAGCCGATACGTAGATAGTCTGTCCTGTTTTTTGCTCAAACTCATCGAAGGTCAATGGACGGTTGTCGCGCGCCGCAGGCAGGCGGAAACCATATTGCACGAGGTTGTCTTTGCGCGCTTTGTCGCCACCAAACATGGCATGAATCTGCGGCACGGTAACGTGACTCTCGTCAATCACCAGCAGCATATCCTTGGGGAAATAATCCAATAAGCAGTACGGCGGTGTACCCGCCTCTCGACCATCGAAATAGCGGCTATAGTTTTCTATGCCTGAGCAGTACCCCAGTTCCTGAATCATCTCCAAATCATATTTCACGCGCTCCTCAATGCGCTTGGCATAGAGCGGTTCGCCTATCTCTTGGAAATACATCACCTGATTAGCCAAATCCAATTTGATTTGTGCCATGGCAGTAGCCACCTTGTCAGGATTGGTGCAGAAGATCGTAGCAGGGTAGATATTATAGGTATCAAACTCATCGATCACTTCCATCGTCACCATATCCAGCGTGGTGATGGCATCTATCTCGTTGCCAAAGAACTCGATACGCAATACATAATCGGCGTATGCGAGGGCTATATCCACTATGTCGCCCTTCACACGGAAGCGACCGCGTGTGAGTTCATTGTCGTTGCGCACATACTGCGATTCCACCAAGGCATGCAACAACTCTTCTACCTTGAAACATTGAAACTTTTCTACCGTTATACACGACTGGCTAAAGTCTTGCGGGTTGCCGATACCGTATAGGCAACTCACCGACGATACCACTACCACATCTTTCCGCCCACTCAGTAGGGCAGCTATCGCACTCAGTCGCAGTCGGTCAATCTCCTCATTGATAGAGAGGTCTTTTTCGATATACGTGTCGGTAGAGGGGATATACGCTTCGGGTTGGTAGTAGTCGTAGTACGAAACGAAGTATTCCACCGCATTGTGTGGAAAGAACTGTCGCATCTCGCTGTATAGCTGTGCGGCGAGGGTTTTGTTGTGGCTGAGAATCAGGGTCGGACGATTCGCCTGAGCAATCACGTTGGCTATTGTGAAGGTCTTGCCCGAACCTGTCACGCCGAGTAGTGTCTGTGCCTCTGCTCCCATACGCAAACCGTCCACCAGTTGGCGGATAGCTTCGGGCTGGTCACCCATGGGCTGGTATGTAGAACTAAGGCGGTACATATTCTGAGCCTTTAACCTCTAACCTCACTTCACCCTTCGCTTATTCAACTCCCGCTGGTATTGCCTGGCTACGGAGCTGTGTTTGCTGTAGCTGGAGGAGAAGACATGGGTACCTGAGAAATCGGGGTTGGCGCACATGTATAGGTAATCCGTTTTGGGTGCATTCAGTACGGCATCAATCACGTCGGGACGAGCCAAACGGATAGGTCCAGGAGGCAAGCCACGCTGGGTGTAGGTGTTGTATGGCGAATCTATTTTCAGGTGTCGTTTCAGCACGCGGCGCATCTTGAAGTCGCCCACTGCAAAGATCACCGTCGGACAGGCCTGCAACGCGATACCCTTGCGCAGACGGTTCAGGTAGAGCGATGCTATGGTTGGGTGCTCCTCTTTTCTGTTGGTTTCTGATGCTACGATAGAAGCCAACGTAGCTACCTCTGTAGGGGTCAGTCCTAATTTCTTGGCTTTTGCCAGACGTTCTTCGTTCCAAAAACGCTGATATTCTTTGTACATACGTGCAAAGAGTTGATCGGCTGACAGGGTCCAATAGACCTCGTATGTATTCGGAATAAACAGACAAACGGCAGTCTCTGGTGTCAATCCAAAATGTGCCAGATAGTCCTTGTCGTCCAATCTATTCTTCACCTCCAAGGAATCCAACATCAGTTTGTTGCCCATGAACCCTGCTAACTGTTCTCGTGTACGAATCGCCTGCGTAAATGATAATTTGATAGGAGTCTCTTCGCCCAATTGCAATCGGCGGATCAGTTCGCGGTTGCCTATTTCATTGGCGAAACGATAATGACCTGGTTTAGGTTGCTGAAAATGTAGATATTTGCACTGCAAGCACCATGCTAATTCCGATGTCATTTCGTAATCCTGCAACATTTCAGCCATCAGCGAATCGGCAGTCATATCTGGATAGACATGGTAGCTATGTGCTTCGCTATCGTGGCTAACGAAGTTCGATTGGGAATAATGATAGTATTGTTTTGCGAGAAAGCCTACGATAACCAATAAGAGTGTGGTTATAGCGGCGATGATGATAATATTTCTTCTTTTCATAATCAAGTTGTTTTTACAAAAAAAATCCATGTGCCTTCGTTCATATGGCTCATGGATTTTTTTGCGGAAGGGACGAGATTCGAACTCGTGGTACGGTTACCCGTACGACAGTTTAGCAAACTGTTGGTTTCAGCCACTCACCCACCCTTCCCCACGCCTCAGCGTGCTAGGACATGTTATGTCTGAAATGCTTTTTTTTCGAAAGCGGCTGCAAAGGTACTACAAAAAATGCACATGTGCAAATTTTTTTAGAAAAAAATGCATTTTTGGATAAAAAAAGTGCGTATTTGCTGCATTTAACGAACGTAGCTTCGGGGGAATGTTGGACAATTCGTTCGAGCATAGCGAGATAAGAATTGTTTCCAACAGGCGGCGTCCGAAGGTACAGGAGTTCGTTAAATAGAGGGCGATAGCCCGCATATTTAAAGCAAATTTTTTTAGAAAAAAATGTATTTTTGTATGAAAAAAGTGCACATGGACTGCATTTCACCCCTTTCTTCGCATACCACTCGGTTACCACTCTGACTTTCCTGCCACCCTCGTAACCAAATTACTTCTCGACGATGAATGTTGAAGGAAAGTCATCTTTCCGCGGGATTTATAAGGACCACTGAAACGCACGGAACTACACGGAAACACGATACACATTTCAACAATATAAACAATATAGATAAGAGTTGTTTTTCTAAGTTATAGTGATCTACTATGTATAGTCACCTACGAGGTGGTAACGATGTGGTAACGATGTGGTAACGAAACGAGAAAGAGACTAAGGAGTAGTGTGGCGGTTGAGCGGAGCCGTGTTTTTACCCTCTTAGTATGTACTATTTCCCCTGTATAGGGGGAAATTATACTAAGGGGGTTACGGTTCCTGCTCAAAACAGGCATGGAATTTCTTCTTGCGGCTCCTCTTTTGAACGAGGAACTGGGCAAAGGGCATGCTTATCCGTTTTGTCACGTGCCTCATAAAAAAACATGCCAAACATTTGCATATATCACCAAAAAGCAGTACCTTTGCAGCCGCTTTGCTCCCTTGCAAGCAAAGGAAGAAAATGATGGCTTGTTTGGGCTATTTTTGTTGATTTGAGATTTTCAAGCAACTATCTCAATTACGGATATCAAGAGGATAAAGTAATATGAAACTACGTGTAACATCGTAACTATTGGGATTTAGTCTCGAGTCATATGTATATGTATCATTTGTTTCAATGAAAGCGCGAGTTAAGAACGTAATATGTTTCTGTCGTAGAATAGGTGGAACCAAGTGGTTACGCCTATTCCTATTTATACTGTGCATATGCTATTCTAATTCCATATTTGCGGATCGTTGGGAGAATACCCAGTATCCGACCACTGAGGGAACGGAATTTTGGGTAACTTTCATGGCTAATGCAGGAGCAAAAGATCAAGACAGCTTAAATATGCATTTTTTTGTGTACGCAGCCGCAAGAGAGAATGCAAAAGTTACTATCACTAATCCACAGACTAACTGGTCTGATTCTTTTGAAGTACGTGCGGGTGAATTTGAAATTTCCCAAACAATCCCGCTCGTTCAGGCCTATTTAGAACAACAAGAACACACGTATAATCGTGGACTCTTAATTCAGTCAACAACTCCTATTTCACTTTATGCGACTAACCATAAAGTGGGATTTTATGATGCAACAAACATCTTACCATATACTGCATTACAAAAAGAATACATGATACAAACGTATATGACAGATGAAGATGCTAATGAATTTGCAATTGTAGCAACTGAAAAGAATCAAAAATTTAAAATTACAATTAAAGAAACTGTAATTCATGACACTATAAACAACCAAGTTTATCAAATAAAAGAGATTATAAACAAGGATATCAACATAACATTGAATAAGGGTCAGGCGTATTTATATCGTGCGCAAAGTCGTTATGGTGATTTGTCGGGAACCCAAATATGTTCAACTGCTCCTTTTGCAATGTTCAATGGATGTCAAGGGGCAAAAATTCCAACAGGGACAGGAGCTAACAATCACTTATATCATCAATCTATTCCAACAGATATGTGGGGAAAAAAGTTTCTTGTAACTCCTACAGCCTCACAAACTACGGATTACATAAGATTGACAGCAGCGGAAGATAATACCGTCATATATAGAAATGGTGTTGAATTATGTCGATTAGCAACTGGAGAAACCTATCAAGACACTCTTATATCTGAAAGTTTTTATGCTTCTTATGCCGACTATAGAACAGGTGTAACAACTTATATCCCCCATACCGCATATTATGAATCAACAAAAGCAATAATCTGTTATCTATATCAAACATCTTCGGTTATAAATTTATCTACATTCGAAGATGAGTATGGTGTAGAATCAGTTCCTAGTGATTTTGGTGCTCCTGTATTAACTTTGATATCACCATTAGAGCAAGCTTGTAATTCTATTATCTTCACAACTTTTGAAAATAGATATAGTAGTGTAAAGAAGCACTATGTTAATGTGGTAGTTCCAACAATTTCTGCGCAACATGTAGAATTAGACGGCATTAACATTGGCAGTAAATTTAATGTATGTGAAGGAAATAACGAATTATCATATGCAATAATAGAAGTTAAAAACACTACTAAAAGAGCCCACTTCTTGGATTGTAAGTTAGAACAGGATCTTAAGGGAGTATTAAGTGCACGAGTATATGGATTAGGAAATACAACAAGCCCAACAGGACAAAATGTGTTAAGTCATGAAGCCTACGCCTATTCCGCAGGTAGTCGTGTCGCACGTAGTGCAGATATGTTAATAAACGGAGAATATAAAAGCAGACATGAAATTTGCATTGTTGATAGTGTAATATTCACTCCCATTATTAACTATGATTTCACTAATTACCACTGGGAATTTAGTAAAAGTGATACTGTTATCATGGGGAATAAAAAAAGCGAGAAAATTGATCATATGCAATTTTTTCCAAATGATGGAGTCTGGAATGTTAGTTTAATCATCGAACGTACAACGCCTTTGTGTGATAACATAATTACAGATACTATTACTGCACTAATTACAGTAAATTCATTAAACGAAGAGCCCGTTAACAAAGAACAATGCTATGGTGGAGTATTCACATTATTTCGCAATCAAAAACAAGAAACTTATACCCTTAAAGCAGATACTATAACACCCCAATATTATAATAAAAACACTGGAGAGTTAGAAGCCTTTAAATTAAATCGAACATACGAATTTTATGATACCATACCAGCAACAACTAAAGATGAGTGTGCGACATTACTAACCCAAAAAGTAATCATTCGTCCCACTTACGAAACTATCATCGACACCACCGCCTGCGACGAATTTGTATGGACTCCTAAAGATAGAAGGGGGCTACGAGATTCAATTGTCTTCTCCATTGCCCCAACAGACCAATTGCCCATTACCAAAGAACAGACAGTATCATTGGAAACGAGATACGGTTGCGATAGTATTGTTACTATGAGAGTACGACTCAACAAATCCTATTATCAAGAAACAGACACAATAGCATGCCAAACTACTTTTGGCGGAACATTGGAGTGGACTGGACATTCCCAAACAGGGCATCAATTGCATAAATACGATCAAAATGGCAACCATCAAACAGTACAAGAGATTTCGTTGGATACGCCAGGCAAATTTATTTACATAGACAGTCTACTGACAAATAATGCGCCGCATTGTGATAGTATTCATGTACTTAACCTCACTATTTATCCACGATATGAGTCCACCTGCATTGACACCATATGTCAAAACACTGGCTTCTACACATGGGTTACAAGCAATAACGATACGATTAAAGGCGACGATATCCGAGAAGACAAGACAGGCAAATTTATAAACGCGGACTCAATTCCCACATCTTATGCGGGTAACTTTATTTATTCACAGCATCGATTAACAGCCACTGGTTGCGACAGCATACATCATTTACAACTTTATGTAGCACCTTCCTACGACACTATTATTGTGGATACTATCTGCGACAATGACATGTTGATGTTCAACGATTCTATCTACATGGGTATCAAGCTAGACGCAAGCAAGGGATTAACCCCACAAGAAACACCCTACATCTTCCGCCATCATCTATATACGGCTATCGGCTGTGATAGTATTGTTACATTGCATCTATATGTACACCCTACATCTTCATCCGAAGAATACGACATCATTTGTCAAGCAGAAAGTGGCACATACACATGGAATAATGCAGCTGTTTCTCCTCCTTTTTGGTGCCAAGAATTGGGTAGTACTGTGAGTGAGATTCGTCTTGACCAATTGGGTTCATTTACGTATATTGATACAGCGCATACCACATCAGGATGCGAAGACATTCACGTGTTACATCTCACAGTAGGAGGTTCTGTGGTATATGATACACTGACCCTTTGTGACAATGATACCGTAATATGGCACAATCTGTTATACATAGGACACAATTTTAATCAACCCTATGATGAACTAAGTTTTGAGAAAGTCACACGATTACAACACGCTACAACAGAGTTTATTTATCAAGACTCAATAAAAGAAACCAGCATTCAGGGATGTGATAGCACGCACGTTCTCACGCTACATGTGTATCCCTCTTATCTACAACCCATAAGACAAGACACCAGCATCTGTGATAACGAGTCATATACATTCTGCGATTCTATATACAACCAAAATGGCGAGTGGAAAAGCGATGAGTATCGCTCCCAAGAATATGTCTTGATGGATACTATTCCTTCTGTTTTCGGTTGCGATAGTGTTGTCATGCACGTTGTACAGGTACATCCTGTTTTTGCAGATACGGTTCGTGATAATACCTGTCAGAATTCAGGATTTTATTGGTGGATTACGCAGAGTGGAGATACCGTCAAAGGAAACATTACTGAATACTATAGCAATCGAACGATAGATGCAACAGCTATTCCTACTAATCAAGTCGGCGATTTTATGTACATCCAATCACTGCCGACTAGTAATGGTTGTGATAGTACCATGATTTTGTATTTGCGTGTAGATTCTACAACCGAAATTCGAGATACGCTAATACTTTGTGACAATTCCACCATAGCATGGCAAAATCGTTTATACGTGGGTGCCAAGAATGTGATAGAGTTTGATACGACGGCATACGATGCCGTTATGACAAATTTATCCACTGGAGAACTGCAAGATATGATTGTAGCAACCAACGAATATGGTTGTTCGAAATATTATTATCTAACTTTGTATATTCAACCTACATACGAAGTCGTAGATTCACTAACGATTTGTGATAACACTCCCAATCCATATATATGGACTACACGAGATCAGTATGGCACATATACCAAAGAAATACATTTCCCTATTCCAGAGGTATGGGATGGATCAGCTCCCAAAGAGATTACAACTATCCAGGACTCTTCCATCATATTACAATCCATTCATGGTTGCGATTCCTTAACTACGTTATATTTAACCATCTGCCCTACATATACACATACCAGTGCTGACACAATCTGCCAAGCAGCAGGTGAAACATACGAGTGGGATGGGCATAATCATGTTGTATATTGCTTAGAGCGAAACCAACGAGTAAATAACATATCATTAGATATTGCAGGTACATTTACATTTGTTGATTCTCTGAAGACACAAGCATGTAGCGATTGTCCTACTACGGGCTGCGATAGTATCCACATATTGCAACTTACTATTTTACCTTCCTATATTATGACTGATACTGTCATGATTTCTGAGGAAGAAATATATTATTGGAGTGAAAACAACACTACCTATGGAGGTATTAAAACAACTTCGCCACATAATGTGACAATACATCAAGATACAATTATTCAACATATTTTACAAACAGATACTATTGGAACGCACTCTTGCGATAGTGTTTTATTATTGCATATAATAGTTGGTGAAGTATTTCGAGACACCACATATGCAACAATATGCGCCAACAATACATATACGTGGGTCGGAATAGATCATAGTGGAAACGACTCCATTCGCATGAAAATAAACACACCTCAAACCCAAGTATATAGAGATGAACATCAAACCTACCTAGGATTTGACTCTATCTATTATCTCAACCTTACCGTATATCCCGCATACGTTGGTGTGGATACAATGACTATGTACGAAAGGACATGTCAGTATTCAGAATATTATTGGTCACGTGCTGATGTAAACGGGCAATTATATAGTCTAGATAAGCACCAATGGATTCCAGCCAAAGAGATTCCGACCGAAAAACTAGGTCTATTTACCTATATTGATAGCCTTCAAACAAGTAATGGTTGTGATAGTGTATATACATTGGTGCTGCATATTGACTCGACATACGTGTTTACCGATACCATTGACATATGCAATGATGGTTACGCCATATGGGAAGATACAATTTATGTGGGCACACAATTCGCAGGTGCCCTTCCCAACGATTCAATGCCCGTTGTCACACTATCACCACAATTGCATTACTTCTCCGACAAACTATATTATACTACAGCAGGATGTGATAGTACGCGATGCTTATGCTTAAACGTGCATGCTCTATATGAGAAGATTGATTCTCTAACTACCAACGACAATAATAATCCTTATATCTGGGAAACAAAAGATTGGTATGGCGGTGTGGAGCATACCTATTACGACACCATTTATTTTGACCCTTCACAGGAACACATGCAAAATGGTTTGCCAACAAAAGATGTTATTTACATAGATACACTTTATCGTACTTTAACATCTATACACGGTTGCGATTCGATAACTCAGTTGCATCTTACCATATATCCTACCTACAAATTTGAAACTACTGAGCGTATTTGTGCCAACGATTCTGTGGAATGGCGTGGAAGAATATTCCATGGAGATGGCAAAGATACTATAGTTATAGATCGTGAAATAACGCAATATGGTAGTGATAGTATTTATCAATTAAATTTGTATAAAATACCAGCATATGAAGAAGTTTATCAGATTTATCTATGCGCCAATAGTCAAGATACAATCTATCATCAAAAGGATAGTACCAAAATTGTTTGGTTACCTAATACATACCCTCTACCTGCAGAAAGAAAAATCATGTTCCAAACAACAGGATCAGGATGCGATAGTACTTTCATATACAAATTCCATTATTTCCCAACATATCACTACACAGATTCTTATACTATCTGCTCTACAGATTCTATCAATATTCACGACAACCTTACCTTTTCACACACCGATGATAAGAGATATTACGACTCCGAGAATGACTCCATCTATATAACTGACACGATTTTAATTATTGATACTCTTTACTCCGTCAACACGTATGTAGATGAATATGGTAAGTCTAAGACTTGTAACTGTGACTCTATATACGAAGCCACAATTTATATCCAACCTGCATATAAACATATTGATAGTGCAACTATTTGTTCAAACGAAACATATTATTGGCGAAATGATACCATATATCAACCTATTGCGGGTGAATACACATATACAGAACACGATACGACTATACATGGATGCGATTCTATATACGAACTACAATTACACGTAAATCCTGTATATGACACCATTTGCTATGATACTATCTGCAGCAATGAATTCTATCTGTTTTATGGAGACACACTACGACTAACTGGAGTTTATCATGATACATTACCTTCCATCAACGGTTGCGACTCTATCACAACACTTCATTTGACCGTACATGATACTACTCTGCATGTTATTCATGATACCATTTGTGTTTCCGAAAAATATGTGTTTGGTGATACGGTATTATTAGATGCTGGTGTCTATGAATTCGTCTCATTGGATGAGTATGGATGCCAAGTCATTGACTCTATCTATTTGACTGTCATAGACACTACAACCTACTATCTCCATATCGACAGTATTGTATGTGCCGATGATGACGATATTTTGATTTATTACGAATATATCGGACAACCGCTGATTGAGTTTTCTGTCAGTTTTGATGACTTTGGGCACTCACAAGGATTTACAGATATATCACACGCTCCTTTAGATACCAACAATTCCATTCTTACCATCCCAATGCCTAAAGGAGAAGTTCTTCCACATCCTAACCCTACATATTTTGACTCACAACAAGGTATAAACACCTATATCCAAGATGACAAGTATGGCTATCCACTGCCTGCTCAATATAAGATGACTATTACCATGCACAATGGTATATGTGGAGATACACTGCAAGTTAAAGATACCACCATC
Organism: Paludibacteraceae bacterium; assembly: GCA_045589755.1. GTDB lineage: Bacteria > Bacteroidota > Bacteroidia > Bacteroidales > Paludibacteraceae > Colicola. Next base: position 19,562 of record JAZNPR010000053.1, on the reverse strand, counting down.
AGTTTTTACTATCCATCTTGGATTCACGAACAACATTGGAATGATGGAATAGTACTTTACAATGCAACATACAATGGAGGACATGAATTTAGTGAATACCAATGGTTCCAAAATGGAGATACTATATATGGAGCTACCAAGGAATATCTATATATTCCGAGTGAACTGCTGATGAATGACAGAGGGGATTGTTCCAATTATTATCAAGTTGCATTAACTCGACTTTCCGATGGATATACGACTATGACCTGCCCAATATGTCCTGTATTATTACAAGATACTATAGTTCCTACTAAGGATTATTTCTCAATAGTCCCAACAGTAGTGGATTATAGAAATCCTATCGTACATATATTATCTACGAAATCTGGTAAATACACATGTACTGTATATAGCACGTTAGGAGAACCGATACGTTCTTTTGAAGGAGAATTCGAACCCAATGAAAACAACTATGCAGGAACTATTGATCTTACAGATGTCATCAATGGATTTCAAGGATCTAATGCACTGATAACCTTATCAGTAGAAGGGGAACAAACACCGCGTTCATTTAAAATTATAATCAATAATGGACAATAAAATGCAAAATAGTTACCTCTATCATATGATATTCATCATCGGATTGGTTTTTCTCAATTCGTTGAGTTCTCCTATCTACGCAAGAGTCAATCAGAAACGAGGAGAATTATTAGGAGGTGGAGGAACTAATTTCTCCGATAGAAAAAAAGATCAAAATGGATTACTTACGGGCACACATTCGGAAGTCCGCCATTTATTTGGCATATATACAGAAGGTGCATATTCTACCACATTATTTACAAATCCAGATATATGCACTGCTCCACTCGGATATGCCTATGGAGGAGGATTTTGTTATGATTTTCAGTACTACTACTTCAAGATGCAAATAGGTCTGGGAATTAAAATGCAGAATCTAACAACGCACGTTAATGACATCACCATACATGACGACCATGTATCAGATGCTTGGGGATATCCTTACCACTTAAAGTATGATTTCAAAGATAGAATAGAGCATAGCAACAATGCGCATCTACAAATACCATTACTTCTAGGCTCTGGACACAAAAATTTGTATGCTTTGGCTGGAGTAAAAATCAATTTGAATCTAAATAGTTCTACACATATAAATACGATTGGTACAACGACAGGCACTTATGACCAATTCTCTGGCATTTTCGAAGAGATGGACAACCATGGATTAAGAAAGAACGTTCCTATAGACTTTTATGACAAACGAAATCTATCTGCGTTTGATATTATGGCATCGCTGGAAATTGGAGGTGAATGGGGTACGAAATATCGACCTATCGTATCACGCTATCGTCCTGCTAGTGAACCTTTACACGAATTAGAATGGAGAGTGAGAATCGCAGCATTTGTTGACTTTGGATTATTAACACCCAAATATAGCAATCCAAATATAGTAGAAATTCCTACAGATACAAAATGGGATTTCTGTACATTCAAAATGAACAATATATTATCTTCTAACACGCCACATAATGCTCATCTGCATAATTTTTATGCAGGAATTAAGCTAACTGTTTTCATCGGTTCTTTGCATTATATTACATGTGTCATATGTGAATCTGCACAATCAGAAGCGGATATGGAACATTCTATTAAAAAACGTGTCAAAAAGACGCATATAATAGAGCCTTAATTCTCCTTATCTAATCTAAAATTATTTTTACACTCTGCATTTAGAGTGCTTTTGGCGAGTAGGAATTTTTTCTTACTTCTCATTTCTACAATTAAATCCAAAAATCTTGCACAATCCAAAAAAAAGTAGTAACTTTGCAGCGTTATTGAAATAAGCAATACTATGATTACATTCATTATCTCACTCATAGCCCTTGTGGTTGGATTTGTTCTCTACGGAACGCTCATGGAGCGCGTGTTTGGTATAGATGAAAAGGCACAGACACCTGCCATCAGCAAGGCAGATGGCGTGGACTTTGTGCCAATGAAGCCGTGGCGTATCTTCCTTGTACAGTTCCTCAATATCGCGGGACTAGGTCCTATCTTCGGTGCCATCATGGGTATCTTCTATGGTCCTTCGGCATTCTTGTGGATTGTGCTGGGTACGATATTCGCAGGCGGTGTACATGACTACCTGAGCGGTATGATTTCGCTTCGTAAAGGCGGCGCATCACTGCCTGAAGTGGTGGGCACGGAACTGGGCAAGGGCGTGCAAATCTTTATGCGACTGCTCTCGATTGTGTTGCTCGTATTACTGACTACGACTTTCCTTTCGGGTCCTGCTACCTTGTTGCAGGGATTGGCTGGACTAGGCACAACGACTTTCCAAGGGCATATTATCCCAATTGTATGGGTATTGATTATCTTCGGCTATTATACATTGGCTACGGTGTTACCTGTAGATAAACTCATCGGTCGGTTCTACCCTATCTTCGGTGGCGTTTTGCTGTTTATGGGAATCGGCATTATGGTGGTGATGCTTAGTCGGTTTGGCGGAGAAATGCCCGAATTGACCGATGGTTTGCACAACCGTCAGACCAATGGTTTGCCTCTCTTCCCGATGATGTTTGTCAGTATTGCTTGTGGTGCTATTTCGGGATTTCATGGCACACAATCACCGCTGATGGCACGCTGCGTAACCAACGAACGTCAAGGTCGTTGGATATTCTACGGCGCCATGGTAGCAGAGGGAATCTTGGCCTTGATTTGGGCAGCCGCAGCAGGGACGATGTTTGCAGACCCAGAGGCAGGTTTGTACGGAATAGACGGGCTTCAGGCCTTCGCCGCAGCGCACCCCGGCGAGAATATCGCTGCTTTGGTAGTGGACAAGGTATCTCGTTCGTGGCTTGGCGCAGTAGGCGGAGTGTTGGCGATTATTGGTGTGATAGCTGCGCCTATTACTTCGGGCGATACGGCATTGCGTTCGGCTCGACTGATTGTGGCAGACTTTATGCACTTGAGCCAACGCCCCATCCGCAACCGACTGGTGATTGCTATTCCGCTATTCTTGTGCGTATTTGGTATGGTTTTCGTCGATTTCAACGTCGTTTGGCGCTATTTCGCATGGACCAATCAGACATTGGCTGTCTTCACCCTATGGGCAGGAACGGTGTTCCTCTACAAGAACTCGCGCACAACGAATAAATATCCATACGCCTATCTTATCGCGCTGATTCCAGCGCTGTTCATGACGATGGTAAGTGTCAGTTATATCTTCATTGCGCCAGAGGGCTTCCATTTTGCAAAGATTGGGCTGAGTTGGGTAGCGTACTTGATTGCAGGTGTCACTACGGTGGCATTGCTCATTGGCTTTGCCTATTGGGCGAAGGCAAATAAGTAACGATTTTTGTGTGATTATTTGCGCAATCCAAAATATTTCACTACCTTTGCGGCGTAAATTGTATTATACCCTAATATCATAAAAATATGAAACGAATACCAACACTCCTTGTAGCAGTACTCCTGCTATTGACTGCCAACCTCAATGGCGCAAACGTAAAAACAGGCATCGAAGTACTACGCGAAAACAACTTCAACATCCTACAAGGAAAACGAGTAGGACTCACCACCAACCCCACTGGCGTTGATAGCCAACTACAATCCACTATTGACATCCTCTGGCAAGCACCTAACGTGAACCTCGTAGCCCTCTACGGACCCGAACACGGCGTACGCGGAAACGTACACGCAGGTGACCACGTGGACAACGAAGTGGACAAAAAGACGGGACTCAAAATGTACTCCCTCTATGGCAAAACACGCAAACCCAACAAAGAGATGATGGGCGAGATAGACGTCATGGTCTATGACATCCAGGACAATGGATGCCGCTCATACACCTATATCTCCACGTTAGGCATGCTCATGGAAGCATGCATCGAGCATGGCAAAGAGCTGGTCGTTCTCGATCGCCCCAACCCACTCGGCGGCAACAAGATTGAAGGCAACCTCGTAGAAGATGGCTACATCTCTTTCGTGAGCCAATTCAAGATTCCTTACATCTACGGTCAAACACCTGGCGAATTGGCACTATACCTCAACGCCACTGACTATGAGAACAAATGCCAACTGACCGTAGTAGCCATGGAAGGTTGGACACGCGACATGACATGGGACGAAACAGGACTGGAGTGGATAGTAGCCTCTCCACATGTGCCACAAGGCAAATCGGCAATTTTCTACCCCGTGACTGGAATCTTTGGCGAATTCGGATATGTAAACATCGGCGTGGGATACACCCTGCCGTTTGAAATCATGGGCGCACCTTGGGTTAGCGCAGACACCCTATCCGAAGCACTCAACGCCCTCGAGTTGCCAGGCATAGAGTTCCGCCCAATACACTTCAAGCCATACTACAGCGTCTTCAAAGGCGAACAATGCCAAGGCGTACAAATCCATATCCTCGACTACGAGAAAGCCCGACTGAGCGAAATACAATTCCTCGTCGTGCAAGAGATGATGCGCCTGTGGCCAGAGCGCAACTGGTTTGAACTATGCGACCAAAAACGCTTCGGTATGTTTAACAAGGTCTGCGGAACCAATTATATCCGCGAAGAGTTTGGCAAACGCTACCGTTGGGAAGACATCCGCGACTACTGGTACAAAGATGTGGAAGCATATCGCGAAGCAAGTAGCAAGTATTACCTTTATAAGTAGTGTAAAGTAGATAGTTTATAGTTTAAAGGCAGGGCGCTCAAGCGCATAATCCGCGCCTTTACACCTTACACTTTATACTATACACCTTTCAAAAAAAAATATGAAACGATATATCGAACGATTAGCCTGGGGAACGGATGCGGGGTTCTACCGCCTTATCCCACAAGAAGTGCTGCACCCTGCCACAGAAGCAGATGTGCAAGCCATCATCAAACGTGCACACAAAGAAGGTAAACACATCACTTTCCGTGCTGCTGGCACCAGTCTGAGCGGACAAGCCATCAGCGACAGTCTGCTCGTAGTGTGTGGCAAGAAATGGGAAAAATACACCATCGGCAAGGATGCACAAAGCATCACCCTGCAACCTGGTATCGTAGGGCAACGCGTCAATGAGATTCTACGCCCATACGGCAAGTACTTCTCGCCCGACCCTGCCAGCCTCAAATCAGCGATGGTGGGCGGCATTGTGATGAATAATGCCAGCGGCATGTGTTGCGGTGTACACGCCAACAGCTACCGTGTACTGCAATCCGTGCGTATCATCCTGCCCGATGGCACCCTGCTCGACACAGGCGATGAGAAGAGCCGTGCCGCATTCGCCATGAGCCACCCAGCGTTCTTGCGCAAGATAGAAGAACTGCGCCAACAAACACGAAAGAACATTGCACTCACCGAGCGTATCAAACGCAAATATAGCATCAAGAACGTCACAGGATTGACTATTCTGCCTTTCGTAGAATACGATGACCCATTTGACATCATAGCCCACCTCATGGTAGGTTCAGAAGGCACATTGGCTTTCCTCTCCTCCATCACCGTCAAAACGGCCGACATCACACCATTCTCCGCATCGGCATTACTACTCTTCCCCACCACCAAGTCTGCCTGCGAAGCCATCACCGAAATGAAGACCACAGGCATGCTGTCCGCGGCAGAGTTTTTTGACCGCAAAGCCATGCAGACGGTAGAGAAAGACTTCCCCGAACTGCAAGGACTACCCGCCGATGCTGGCGCTGTACTCATCCGTACCGATGCCCGCACACAAGAAGAATTAGACCGGAAAAACAGCATACTACAAACAGTACTCAATAGTTATACCCTCTGCCAATCGGCACAATTCACATCCGACCCTGCGCTGACGGGCAAGTATTGGGCTATGCGTAGCGGTATCTTCCCCGCCGTAGGTGGTACACGCGAAGTAGGCACCACCTGCCTTATCGAAGACATCGCTTTCCCTATCGAGCACTTGGCACAAGCCACACTCGACCTGCAACAACTCTTCCGCGAGCATAACTATCCCGAAGCGGTCATCTACGGTCACGCCCTCGAAGGCAACTACCACTTCATTCTCAACCAGCGTTTTGACACACCAGCTGCCATTGAGCAATACGACCGCATGATGCGCGCCGTGGTAGATCTGGTAGTGGATAAGTACCACGGTAGTCTGAAAGCTGAACACGGCACAGGTCGCAACATGGCACCATTCGTCCGCCGCGAGTGGGGCGATGATGCCTACCAGCTGATGTGCGAAGTGAAGCAACTCTTTGACCCTGATAACATCATGAACCCAGGCGTCATCTTCAACGAAGATCCACAATCCTACCTACAACATATCAAGCCATGCCCCAAAGTGCATGAGATGATTGACCGCTGCATCGAATGTGGATTCTGCGAAGTAAACTGCGTGAGTTGCGGTTTTGCCCTCTCCAGTCGCCAGCGCATCGTGATACAACGCGAAATGAAGCGATTGGAAGAGATTATTGAGGCAAAAGGCGAAAGGCGAGAGGCGAAAGGCGAGAGGCAAGAGGCGAGGAGGTTGCTGCGCGAGTTGCGCAAAGAGTTTGCGCATATAGGTCGTGATCTATGCGCAGGCGATGGACTATGCTCCACCTCCTGCCCTATCAAAATCAATGTAGGCGATTATATCCACCTTGTACGCGAACGCGATATGAGTGCCGCAGGCAAAGTCATCGGCCAATGGGCTGGCAAGAACCTCGCCACGATAGGCAAAGTCCTCACTCCCATCTTGGGCGTGGCACATATAGCGAAGATCGTTATAGGCGATAAGGCAACAAGGCTATTAGGAAAAACCATGCACTACGCTTCGGGCGGATTAGTTCCCCTATGGACACCATCATTGCCCAAACCAGTAACCCAAAAAGATATTCAAAAAGCCAAAGACTATGGTGCCGTCCATGGACTCAAAGGACTACAAGACAAACGTGTAGTATATTTCCCATCTTGCCTCAACCAACGATTGAGCGCACCAGGTCAACCCCTCGTGAACGATATGACCGAACTGCTCAACAAGGCTGGCTTTGAAGTCATCTTCCCTGCCAATATGGAGAACCTATGTTGCGGCACTATTTGGGAGAGCAAAGGTATGCCCGATGAAGCACAACGCAAAGCCGCCGAACTAGAGCTCGCCTTGCTCAAGGCCAGCGACAATGGTCGATTCCCCGTGCTATGCGACCAGAGCCCATGTCTGCACCGTATGCGACACACCATGCAACACCTGCACCTATACGAACCCGCCGAGTTCATTGATAAGTTTGTACTTAGCGAACTGGATATCACCCCGCTCAATGCCTGCGTGGCTGTGCATGTCACCTGTTCAACCAAGCAAATGGGACTGGCAGATACGATTGTGCGCGTGGCAAAAGCATGCGCCAAGAATGTATTCGTACCCGAAGAAATCGGTTGTTGTGCTTTTGCTGGCGATAAGGGATTCACCGAACCCAAACTCAACGAATGGGCGCTACGCAAACTCAAACCACAAATCCAAAAAGCAGGCGCTACGATAGGCGTTAGCAACTCCCGTACCTGCGAGATTGGACTCACCACCCATTCGGGCATTGAGTATCATAGCATCGCCCACCTTGTAAATCTCGTTAGTAAATAATCCGTGCCTTTACACTTTACACTTTACACTCTACACCCTACACAAAATGCCTAATATCGAAATAGAACGTAAGTTCCTCGTGCTAAACGAGGACTACAAACAAGTAGCAACGAGCCACTATACCATTCTGCAAGGGTATATATGCAAGGAACCTGGGCGCACGGTGCGCGTGCGTATTAAGACCCTGCCCAACGGAGCACAGACAGCCTATCTAACCATCAAGTCCAAGCCCAATGCCAATGGCTTCTCACGCTTCGAATGGGAAAAAGAGATAGACCCAGCGGATGCCAAACAACTCATTGAGATGTGCCTCCCTGGCGTGATCCACAAAACCCGCTGGCTCATTCCTGCCTCTACACCCTACACCCTACACGCTACACCCTACACCACGACGGAGACGCCACAACTAACATGGGAAGTGGACGAATTCCACGATCGATTGGCAGGACTCGTGATAGCAGAACTGGAATTGAAGCAAGAAGACCAACCATACGAAAAACCGAATTTTATCGGCGAAGAAGTCACTGGAAACCCACGTTATTACAATGCTAACATGTAAGAAATACACTTTTTTTTTCCAAAAATCAAAATAAATTTGGTCAATTCAATAAAAAGTTGTAATTTTGCAGGTCATTTTGGCATAAAATACGCACACAACGGTCAAAACATACGGAAATAAATAACAAAACAATATTATGACAACATTACAAAGAATTAGAAATCATGGCATTATCCTCCTCGTTGTTGTAGGAGTGGCTATGTTGGCGTTCATTTTGGGCGACTTTTTGAACTCTGGTAGCAGTTTTTTCAATCGCAGCCGCGAGAATGTGGGTGTGATTGCAGGTCACAAAGTGCACTACACAGAGTATGAGGCAGCAAAAGACCAATTAACTGAAGTGTACAAAATCGAGAGCGGAAGCAACGACATCAACGAAGATGTAACCATCCAACTCCGCAATCAAGTATGGCAAATGCTCTTGATGGATTATACCCTGCGTGAGCAAGCAGAGAAGATTGGTATGGATGTTACCGCAGAAGAACTCAGCAACCTTTGCATTGGCGCAAACCCTCATCAGTTGATTCGTCAACGCCGCGCGTTCTACGACGAGACAGGTAGTTTCAATCGCTCAGCGCTCATCAACTTCTTGAACTCTTTGGCACAAGAGGTGGAGACTCCAGAGCAAGCTGCCAACCTGCAACAAGCTAAGAACTACTGGTTGTACTGGGAGAATGCAGTTCGCTTGACCCACTTGCAAGAGAAATACACAGGCCTTCTCGGCAAAATGCTCACAGCCAACAACTTGGATGCTAAATACGCTTTCGATGCACGTCAAACCAGTGTCAACGTATCGTATGTGGAGCGTCCATACTTCGCTGTAGCTGACTCGTTGGTAAAGGTTACCGATGCGGATATCAAGAAGCTCTATGCTACACAAAAAGAGTTGTACAAACGTACACCTAACCGCTCTATCGTGTATGTAACTTTCCCTATCGTACCATCAGAGCAAGACTACGCTGAAGTAGAGAAACTCATGAAGAGCCTTGAGAGCGACTTCCAAACCAAGGAAGACGTTGCTGCTATCGTAAACAGCAACTCCGATATCTTGTACGATGGTCGTGACTACTCAGAGACAACTATTCCTGCAGAATACAAAGACTTTGCTTTTGGCAAAGGCGCCAAGAAAGGTCAATACACCGAATTGACATTCACCGATGGCACCTATGCTATGGCACGCATCATGGATTGCGGATACAACCAATCAGACTCTGTACAACTCATCTTGGTGGCTAACGGCGAAGGCACTGAGGATGTAGAGCTGGGCTGGTACCAAGCTAGCGATCTGCAAAAGACCATCGCAGACCCTGCTTTCGCAGGCAGAAAGGGCACACAATTCACCGTGTCAACAGGTATGGGCGAGCAAACATTCAAGATTGCTGACAAGAGCAAACCTACTCCAAAGGTCAAATTGGCTATCCTCAGCCGCAAAGTGACTCCAAGCAGCAAGACCTACGGCGCACTCTATAACGAGGCTAAGCAATTCATCGTTAGCAACAACTCTGTTGAACTGCTCCGCCAATCAGCGCAAGAGCAAGGTTTGAGCGTGACTCCAGCATTCAGCTTGGTGGAAAATGCAGACAAAGTTAACGACCTGAAGAATAGTCGTACCATCGTTCGCTGGGCATATGAGGCGAAAGAGGGACAACTGAGCGATGTATTTGAGTGTGGCGAGCAATTCGTAGTAGCCGCTCTGACAGAGATCAACGAGGGCAACTATCGCACAATCGACGAGGTGCGTGCTGAATTGCAAATGCAAGCAGTGGCAGACAAGAAAGCTGCATATATCATCAACCAACTCCAAGGCGTAAGCACATTGGAAGAGGCGGCTCAATTGCTTGACGCTGATATCCAAGAGGCTGAGAACATCACATTGGCTTCTTCTCGTTTGGGCGGTGCAGGCATCGAACCAGCTGTGATTGGTGCAGCATTGGCATTAGAGAACAATGCAACCTCTGCTCCTATCAAGGGCAACGCTGGCGTATATATGGTACGCATCGGTGAGAAACAAACAGCAGCAGGCGAGTTGAACGCAGCACAAGAGATTAGCAACTTGAATATGCGCACCGCTTACTCCGCACCTTACCAAGCCATCTCCTTGATTGAGGAAAAAGCGCAAGTAGAAGACAATCGCGCTCGTTTCCAATAATCAATACGAAATTCATACCTAAGCACCAGGCAATACGCTTGGTGCTTTTTTTATGGAAAAATTTGTATATTTCAAAAAAAAGTTGTACCTTTGTGCGCTTAATTTAATATTTTATGAAAAAACTTCTACTTCTCTTTTCTATCATGCTGAGCCTGCCTATGGTAGCGCAGCACGGAACTATCAACATCCAAGCCAATTTGGATAGTACAAGCATCCTCCAATACGCCATTGACACATTGGAGAGTTACCAAGTAGGTCCAGGTATTGTCTATACACGTTTCGACATTACCAACTCCGCCTCCACCCGCCACTGCTATATATACGAGGTGGACTTGACAAACCCCTACAACATGGTCGAAGAAAGTCACAGCACAACGATGGGCAACACCGAACGTATGGCAGATGCACACGTGCGTCTTGACTCTGCCAACCACCGTTCAATTGGCTCGGTGAACTGCAACTTCTGGATTGTATCTACACAGGATGAAGGCAAGTACAACAATTTGACGGGTGTACCCTGCACAGGTCAAGTACGCAACGGTAAGATTGGTACCAACATCACCAATTGGAACATCGGTCATGGCAATGCCGACCCCGTATTGGGACGTTCACAAGATATTGGCTATCTGATGATTGACGGCCAAAAGCGCGCACACATCGACCAATTCTCATGGGACGCACACTTGGCTATTGGTGATCAGTCCATGCCTATTAGCGAGGTCAATCGTAACCGCAGCAACCCTGGCGACAACGACCTAGTCATGTTCAACTCCGACATGGGCACCAAAACCACCCTTACCAAAGCACAAATAGACGAACGCCTTGGCACTAATTTGCCACTGATTGAAGTGGTCGTAAAATTGGAACAAGACTGGGCTATCAACCAACACCTATTTGCTCAGGTAGTTAGTATCAACACTACTGGTGGTACCAAGATTGAAGACGGATACGCTGTTTTCCGCGGTCGCGGTACTGGCAAGACATTCCTAGAGACGGCCAAGGTCGGTGACCGAGTACAATTTATCATCGGTATGTACGAATCACACTCGCTGGAACGCCCAGATATCAAGCAACTCAGTGCAGGCAACTGCTATGTGCTACGCGAAGGTCGTCTCACCAACCGCAACTGGAACGAGGACTACAACAACAAGAACTATCCTCGCACAGGTTTCGGTGTGAGCAAAGACCACAATACCCTTTGGCTGATGGTGATGGAGAAACCAGGTATGTACACCCACGAGATGGCATCCATCCTACGTCACTTTGGTGCATGGGAAGCTGCTGGAGCAGACGGTGGTGGTAGTGCACAATTCAATCTAGGTGGACAGATTCTCAATCCTACCACCGAGGGCACACCTCGCGCCGTTGGCAATAGTATTTTCCTCTTCTCGACCGCGCCTGACGATAACGTCGTGACCGAAATGCGTACTACCAGTACGTTTATTCGCTTACCTAAATACGCAGCTATCAAGCCCGACTTCTTGGGCTATAACCAATATGGTATGCTCGTGAACAAGAAACTATCCAACGTAGTATTGAGCTGTGCTCCCGAAACGGGATACATTACGGACGATGGATATTTCGTATGCCTTGGTAGCGGTGTATTAACAGCTCAATTTGGCAACGCTACCCTACCTATAGAAATCGTGCTCGTGGATGCTGCGAGTCCTAAACTGCGCCTGGATAGTGTCATTGTATCTACAGGCTGGGATTATCCTATTGAAATAAATGGCGAATTGGATAACAAGCAGTTCGAGATGTTGCCATCCGCTTTTGACTGGACAATTGATGACCCTACCGTTTGTCACGTAGAAAATGGTATCGTCAAAGGTCTGAAGAATGGTCGCACCACAGTACATGGCACAATTGGGGATATCACCTTGCATCTGATTGTTAACGTGCAGGCACCTGAGCACACACCATACCTTTGGGAGAACTTGATCAGCATCGAGAACCGCTGGACACTCAAGACTACCAGCAGTGCATGGAAAACCAACTTCAATGCCAACGCTAACGGATTGGCCGAACTGTATGTCAACTACAACGGCGGTCGCGCACCACACGTCACGCTCGATGCCGACTCAGCACTCTACTCCACTCCACACGCCTTGGAGTTGCGATTCACACCTCAAGGCAACCTCATAGAGAAAGTCATCATCTCCATGAAGCGTGCAGGCGACAACAGCACCTATCCTTATACAGCGCTAGAATTGGTGCCTGACGAACTCAACAGCGTGTATGTGGATTTCAATACGCTCTTTGATGTTGAAAACGACCACGCCATCTATCCTATCACATTGGAAACAATCAAGTTCTCCATCAACTCCAAAGCCGAAAAACAGGAATACCGTATCCCTATTGAGGGCATCTATCTCCATTATGCTGGTCTGCCCGACCAACCTTCACACGTGGAGAATATCCTACAAGAGGAGACTGCCAACAAGGTTTTGCACAACGGACAATTAATCATTATTAAAAACAATAAAACTTACAACATTTTAGGTCATGAAATCACAGAAAACTATTAATCCTTGGATGTGGGTACCCACCCTGTATTTCTTAGAGGGTATTCCATATGTATTGGTAAACCAAGTATCCACCATGATGTTCACCAAGATGGGTGTGCCTAATGGTCAAATGGCATTATTCACATCGCTCTTGTACTTGCCATGGGTTATCAAACCATTCTGGAGCCCATTTGTGGATTTGATAAAAACCAAACGTTGGTGGACAATTGCCATGCAGGTACTCCTAACGGCTGCCTTCATCGGCCTGACGGTCAGCATCCCTCATCCTGATGCTACAATGATTGCTGCACAACAAACACCTATGAGTATGTTTAGCGTGATGCTCATCATTTTCTGGATTACCGCTTTTGCTTCAGCTACACACGATATCGCGGCTGACGGATTCTACATGCTCGGACTCTCACAAAACGACCAGGCCTTGTTCGTAGGCATTCGTTCTACCTTCTACCGTATTGCCACTATCTTTGGTCAAGGCGCTGTGCTGTATATCGCAGGTCGTTTGGAGGCAAGCACAGGTGATATTCCTATGGCATGGCAAGTCACCCTGCTCATCACATCTATTCTCTTGGCTATCATCACCTTGTGGCACGTGTTCTTCTTGCCTAAACCAGCAGCAGACACAGAACGTCAAGCGGAATCCGAAAAAGAGAATTCAACGGAGAAAGCAAAATCTATCCTGTATGAATTTGGACGCACCTTTGCTACATTCTTCCAAAAACCAGGCGTATGGTTGGCTATTATCTTTATGCTTTTGTATCGTTTGCCAGAGGCATTCTTGATTAAGATGATCAATCCATTCCTCGTTGCCAATCGCGAGTTGGGCGGTCTAGCAATGACCACCGACCAAGTGGGTTTGGCATACGGCACAATTGGTATTATCTTCCTTACCATCGGTGGTATCTTGGGCGGCATGTACGCATCCAAGGTAGGCTTGCGCAAGTCTATGTGGATCATGGCTGCGTTCATGACTCTGCCTTGCTTGAGTTTCGTATACCTGGGTGTCTTCCAACCAGAAAACATCGTTGCCATCACCACCGCTATTGCTGTGGAGCAATTTGGCTATGGCTTTGGTTTCACCGCATATATGCTGTATATGATTTATGTTTCTGAGGGCGAATACAAGACCGCACACTATTCATTCTGCACAGCCTTCATGGGACTGAGCATGATGATTCCTGGTCTATTTGCAGGATACATTCAAGAGGCATTGGGTTACAAAGACTTCTTCTGGATGGTTATCGCATGCTGTGTGGCTACGATTGCAGTAACATTCTTTGCATATCATAAAGTGGATCCTACTTACGGTAAAAAATAATTCTATTTCAATGCAAATCAAACGTATCATCCCTAACTCCCTGACCTGCGCAAATCTTTTGTGCGGGTCAGTGGCAGTTTTCATGGCCACACAGAATGCGTTCTTGTTGGCTTTTGCCTTGATTATCGCAGGCGCTATTTTTGATTTTTGTGATGGTGCATCGGCTCGTTTGCTCAAGTGCCCATCGCCTATAGGTGTCGAACTCGACTCGCTGGCGGATGTCATTACCTTTGGCTTGGCACCTGCCATGCTACTCATGTGCTACCTCAAGCCCATCATTGGTTGGTGGAGTCTTATTGCCCTGCTCATGGCTGCTTTCTCAGCACTGCGTTTAGCTAAGTTCAACATCGACGACCGCCAAACAACCTCTTTCGTCGGATTAGCTACTCCGCCTAATGCCATTTTCTGGGCATCTATCACATGCATGCCATATGCCTTTACTGCCACGCCATGGTTACCATGGATGCTGTTGGCACTCAGCTTGGTTAGTTGCTACCTGCTCGTTAGTGAGATCCCGTTCTTCGGAATGAAATTTAAGAACCTCACCTGGCGCGATAACTGGCCAGTCTATCTCTTCCTTATCGGATGTGTCATCATCATTGCCTTCAGCGTGGTGCGTGCATATACATTGCAGCACATCGAATGGGCTGTATTCGCAGGAGCAGCTTGTATCTTATGGTACATCATCTATAATGTCATCACACTTCTTATACGCAAATGAGATTGCTTAGAACATACGCATGCTTGCTGATCTGCATCTGCTTTGTGAGTGTACAAGCAGAACAGATGCCCCATGGTTACTACAATGCTATTCAAGGTACCCAGGATGCCGAACTCAAATCCGCCCTCTTCCACATCATCAAGGGCGGCGAACGACTGCAATACGGCACCAACGAGTACCATACCACAACCAAAGTACAAAACGGCGATACCCTGTGGCGTAAGGGCGATTTAGAAACATATGGCACTTGGCATGGGTTTATGCTTGCAGATCGCCTCAGCAACGAATGTGTATGGGATATGTATTCCACCACCAAACGCTATTTTCCCATTATGGGAGGTAGTGTAGCAGGCATGAACATTGAGCATTGCCTACCCAAGTCATGGTGGGGAGGAGCAGAAAATGATGCCTACAAGGATCTATACCACCTCAATCCTTCTGACCAAGCAGCCAACAACAACAAGTCCAACTATCCTCCAGGAAACCTACAAGATCACAATAAGCTAGATAACGGTGTCTTCTTCATGGGCAAAGACTCCAAGTGGGGAGGATACGCTTTTAGCATCACAGACGAGTACAAGGGCGACTTCGCACGCGCGTATTTCTATATTGCTACTGCCTACCACGATATGAAATGGGATGCCACTTACGCTCAATTCGTTACCAACGATTCCTATCTCACCTTCACGCCCTACCTCGTAGAAATTCTGCTGCAATGGCATCGCATCGACCCTGTCAGCGAAAAGGAGATTCATCGTTTGGATGCAATCTCCAGCATCCAGCACAATCGCAATCCTTTCATTGAGTACCCCGAACTCGTAGAGTACATCTGGGGCGACAAACAAGGGCAGAGCGTTGACCTTACACAACTGGTGCGTACTACCAGCGAGGCGTATGATATCCCGACCGATCTCATCAACCCGATAGCCTACCCCGCTACCGATATTACGGACAACTCCTTCACTGCCAATTGGAAGGACCAAGAGCGTAATTCATACACCTTAGAAGTATTTACCCTTGAGCAGACAGGACACAATGATACGCTCATAGCCATGCCTGGTTTCAATAGCACCATCGTCGCTGAATCTGGCAACAAAATCCAATGGCTCAAAGAGGATGGCACCACAGCCCAATACCGCCAGATGGACGGCTCACACGCCACATGCCTATCCAGCACCTCCGAGAAACGACAGATACGCTTCACCAATTTCGGCAAAGCGCCGCAACACACCTATCTCACAGTACGTTGCTGCGTTTTCAAGAGCGACAAATCGGCTGACCTGCAAGTACTTGGCAACAACAACCAAGTGCTTTATACCCAACCGCTCACCTTGGATGAGGAGTACTACACATTCGCTATTCCTGAGGGGACGACCACCATCTCCCTCATGCAAAAGGAAATAGGCAAGAGCAAAGCATACAAGCGTATCTCTGTACAACAGGCATACCTCTATCACGGTGACTACCAATGTCAAGAAGTGCACCTGAATGGCTCGCCCTTTAACGTACAAGGAACATCCCACACCATTACCCATACGCTGCCTGCTGGTACCCCCATCTATTATCGCGTGACACCCGAAGGCTTGCGCACGTCCAATACGGTCACCGCCTATCCCCAAGCAGCCACCGATATTCCTCATACAACCCTGCCAACAGCATCATCATCCAAGTTACTTCACAACGGACGTATGTATATTCTCCGAGAGAATAAGAAATACGATGTCTTAGGTCGTGCACATGAATTATAAACACATTCCACCATACCTACCTTTTCTCATCCCAACTATCGTGCTGCTAATTGGGATGGGACTAGGATTGTGCCTATTGCCTAAAGCTGAACTACATCTGCTGTTATGCCAACCACACACACCATTTCTTGATGCTGTAGTACCTGTCATCACGAACCTTGTGGATTGGCTACCCTACCTCACCGTGTTGCTGCTACTCTTTTACCGAGCAGGCTGGGCTACTTTCCTGGCCAGTAACCTGCTACTATCCACCCTTATCGTACAACCCATCAAGCACCTCGTGCACGCGCCCCGTCCGCTCACATGGTTCGCAGAGAATATGCCTGATGTCACATTGCCGCTTGTAGAGGGTGTAAAGATGAATCATTGGCTATCTTTTCCCTCTGGACATACGACCACCTTCTTCGTCTTGTTTTTCACGCTGAGTGTCATAGTGTGCGCTGAACATACCAAAGGGCAAAACGCCTTATCGTTTCTCTGTTTTCTTCTGGCTACGTTGGGGGCATATACCCGCATTTACCTCTCGCAACACTTCGCATTGGATATTTTTGCAGGAATTTTGGTCGCTGTTTTCTCGACGCTCATTTTGTATCATTTCCTTGTTTTGAAGACAAAAAACACCCATTTTTGGTATTGGAAAGTACAAAAATCAAGAAAATAACACTTTTTTTGCATTTTTTTGCAATAATATTTGGTCATGTCAAAAAAAAGCAGTACCTTTGCACTCGCTTTCGGAAAGGAAGTACTCAACGAAAAATTGGGGCGTTTAGCTCAGCTGGTTTAGAGCATCTGCCTTACAAGCAGAGGGTCGGCGGTTCGAATCCGTCAACGCCCACAAGAACGAGAGGATTGGTGCAAACCAATCCTCTTTTGTTTTAGCAAACACACCACAAACCGAAACTCGTGTCATCACTCATCACTAAAAACCAAACAACATGATACACTCCGCCTCATTTGTCATCTCCAGTCCAGACGTCATGCAATGTCCACAGACGACTATCCCTGAGTACGCTTTCATTGGTCGAAGCAATGTGGGCAAGTCCAGTCTCATCAATATGCTCACGCACAACCCCAAACTGGCGAAGACCAGTCAGAAGCCTGGCAAGACCTTGCTCATCAACCATTTCCTCATCAATGCAGGTACCGACACGCATTGGCATCTGGTGGACTTACCTGGATATGGATTTGCACAAGCGGGCAAGAAGCAGCGCGCCAAACTCAAGATGATGATTGAGCGCTACTGCCTGTTGCGCGAAGCGCTGGTGAGTCTGTTTGTCTTGGTGGACTGTCGCCACGAACCACAGCAGATCGACCTCGAGTTTATGGAGTGGCTGGGCGAGAACGAGATTCCGTTTGCCATCATCTTTACCAAAGCCGACAAACTGGGCAAAGGCAAACTCACAGCCAATGTAGAGAGTTACAAGCAAAAACTTCTGGAGACATGGGCAGAATTGCCCCCTATCTTTGTCACATCGGCAGAGAAAGGACTGGGCGAAGCCGAAGTCATTGCGTATATTGAGGGTATCAATCGCGACATCACGAATCGGTCTAATTAAGAATTTTGAATTTTGATATCTTACATACGGAAGATATACGCGTGGAGCATTGCGATGGCACACGCCGCGGCGTGCAGCAGGTCTTAGATGCCTGCCGCGAGGAGCGCCGCCCGTATGTGGTAACCACGCCTTTAGCCTCTAACCTTTCACCTTTAACCTCCATCCTCGTTCCCGTCACCATGCTGGAGGAAGAGGTCTATAAAGCGGAGATCTGCACCTATCTGGCACGCAAGACGGGCGCACACCTTATATTATTACGCGCGAACGACTACGGCAGCAAGGCGAAGCGCAACACCCAGCGCATCATCGCGCATATTCAGACCATCGTTGAGCGCACGGGTGAGACTATCACCTACGAAGAGCGCGTAGCCAAAGGCGACAGTTTCCATATTCATAGGGAGCTTGCAGAGCAAGCGGATATCGAATATCGGCTATCGGGTATCGGAGAAATAGGGCTTATTCTCCTCACTGCCAGCCGCGAATACGGACTAGACGATTGGCTCTTTGGTCCACCCGAACAGTATGTCATCCGCCATAGCCCTGTGCCCGTGATGCTGGTGAATCCGCGCGCTGACTTGTTTTCGCTGTGTGACTAAAGAAAATTGCGCTTTCTCTTGCGTATTTCCACAAAAAGCAGTATCTTTGCATGTTATTTTGACAAAAAACATATGAACGAATTTTTAGAACTCGAGGAACAGGTACTTCGTATGATAAAGACGGTCTATGACCCCGAAATCCCTGTCAACGTATATGACTTGGGGCTTATATACCGCATAGAGCTGAAAGAAGATAATTCTGTCGACATTGACATGACTCTTACAGCTCCTAACTGTCCGGCAGCCGATTTTCTTATGGAAGATGTAAAGATGAAGGTGGAATCGGTCGAAGGGATTACTGCAGTGAATATGAATCTTGTCTTTGAGCCCGAGTGGAGCCAGGATCTTATGACCGAGGAGGCCAAGCTTGAGCTAGGGCTTCTGTAGTGCAGGTACTGCTGTTTTTTATAGATATACACAAGCTGTCATGAAAAAGATATATATACTCTCCGATGCGCATCTTGGTTCGTGGGCTATTGAACATAGCCGCACACATGAGCGCCGTCTTGTATCGTTCCTCGATAAAATCAAGGATACTGCAGCTGCTGTGTATATGCTCGGTGATATGTTCGACTTCTGGTATGAGTTCAAGTATGTTGTGCCTAAAGGCTACACACGTTTCCTTGGAAAGGTGGCCGAACTCACCGATAAAGGCATCGAGGTACACCTTTTCACCGGTAACCATGATATGTGGTGTCTCGACTATTTTGAGAAGGAGTGCGGAATGACAATCCATCGCGAGCCCTGCCTTGTCGAGTTGTATGGAAAAGAGGTATACCTTGCCCATGGCGATGAGTTCTCAACCGAAAAGGGTTTCCGTTTCCTG
>JAZNPR010000052.1:0-3096 GCA_045589755.1 Paludibacteraceae bacterium | reverse complement strand
ACAAATTCTTATTTATCGAACTGTTCGACCTATTGGAATTTACTTACTTAAATTTATCATTGAATAGACCATCAGACCAACACCAATACCGAATAATATACAACCATATACCTCGGTTAACTGATTTGCAAAGAATCCTACTGTTCCACTACCCAGAGCACATAATATTGCAAATAATAATTTTTTCTTTTTCATACAACTACACTCCTTCGCTAAATTGGAATTTATCATCTACAAATCCAATTTAGATTTTACTTGTAAGTAAACCGTTACCAAAATAAGAGCAATACCACTACCAACCATAATCCATTGCAATGGTAGAATATCTGCAAGTGGGCCAAAGATTGCCATACCAACAGGAAGGAAGCCTGAATACATCGCGCCCATCAATCCGAACACGCGACCTTGCATAGTGCCCTCTGCTTTTTCCTGTATGATAGTAGTTGCTGCGGTCTGTATCATGGTAAGGGTGATACTATATACGAACATCAGCACAAGGTAAAGAATGAAATATGGCGATAGGCCCATACCAATTGTCATAATACTGAGTGTCAAAAGTCCAGCAGCAAATGTTTTTACTCTACTTTTGAATCCTCCCCAAATTCCCATTAACACACCGCCCAAAGCCATCCCCGCAAAACCAACGAGTTCAACAGCGGTCAAATACCAATAGACATCTCCATACAGACGGCTGACCAGCAATGCGGCCATGAATCCAGCAGGCACAGATAACAGGATGAACAGTCCATAAACTATCAGTATTTTTCCAATAATCTTATCGGAAAATGAATAGTGAACTCCTGCTTTCATCTCGGAAAAAACGGACACATTTTCGCTTATGGTTTCCTGTTTGGGCAGCAACACACAGGATAATAAGCCGATACCAAGGAGTGCTGTCAGTATATCAATAAACAGAGTAGCACGAAATGTTCCTACCGATAATACCGCACCTGCGACCGCAGGAGCAGCAAACTGAACAATCGACTGTATAGTCGCGTTAATGCCGTTATACCGCATTAGATATTCCTCTGGTACGAGATGTGGTATTACCGCATTGACCGCAGGTGTCTGAATACCTGCTCCGATGGAACGGATGATTGACATTGCCAGCAAAGCACTCAGCAATATGGAGTCTGCGGAAATTACAGGCATTACAAAAAACATGGTGGCAGTGGCAACCGTGATGACTGTATCCGAAAGAACAATCAACTTTTTGCGACTGTATCTGTCGGCCCATACACCTGCGAAAAAGGAAATTAGAAATTGAGGTAGATAGGAGCATATGGTAAACGCAGCTACCCAACCACCACTTGATGTTTTCAAGGTTACATACCAAATGACCGACATTTGTACAATCATCGAGCCGAATAAGGTAATACATTGACTGACAAGGAAAAGTACTGTCTTTCTTGTCCAGTTGTTTTGTGCATGACCCATTTATTTTTCCTCCTTTTGTTCTTGCTATCATATCATAGCAACAAGCAAAAGGGTGGTGTTATAATGGAGGGTTAAGAAAATCTCTCTTTCATCGCTAAAAGTATATTTATCATTTTATCGGCATTTTTCTCGGCATCTTGCAAAGATACAATCAATCTGTCGCAGACGGAAACAATATCCGTATCTGCCTGTGGTGTATTTAGCACCTCTTTCATATCGGACTGTGGATTATGCGCAAGAGCGTGGAGCATCCGCAGGATAGACTCCAATGAATAGTTCGCCATACGGAGTGTACGAATCATTTTCAATCGTGCTATATCCTCGCTTGTGTAAGCGCGATATCCATTTTGTTTTCGATTTATCAGCAACAAACCGTTTCGTTCCCAATTGCGAAGGGTATCCATAGAGATTTCTAAATAATCAGAGACCTCTTTTCGTTTCAAAAAGAGAGTATGCTCCGCAGATTTACCAGATAAAAATTGTTTCGCAATGTCGATAGATTCCTCCGCATTTCTTTGTTCTCTTTGTATTTGGGTCCGATATTCTTTGGCGAACATAATGGCATTATCAAAATCTCCCTTTGCAGAAAGCTTGATAGTTTCTACAACTTTCTTTCTTAGTCCGTTTTGAAGCACCTCTATTTGAAAGGCAATTCGAGCAAGCCGCAACTGTTCGATATGAAAATCCGTAAATATTCGGTAGCCATTGGATTTTCTTTCTGCTGGTGGTATTAGACCCCATTCCTCATACATCCGTACTGTGTTTGGGTGTATGCCAATAATTTTTGCTACATCAGTAGTTGTATATGTACTCATCCAAGTTCACCTACAAATTGGAATTTGTCAGTATTACAACTGCTTAATCTCATTGGCAATCATAGCCACGTTTTTGGCGTTGGTATCAATTTTAATGGTATTGAGTGCTTGATACATCGGTATTCTTGCTATGCTTCGCTCAATTATATCTTCAGAACGGATACCTCTTTCTACATCCGCGGACAATCTTTCACGCAGAGTATTTTCATCCGCTACAAGTGAGACGCATTTCACCTCACAGTTCTGTGTATCCAGCTTCTCAAGTATGGAATTGATAATACTCTGCTCGTGCATCACCCAACAAAAAATGATATTCTCGTATGCAGAACATTTCAGAAAATTATTGAGTAAGTAACAAATATTATTCGTCACCATTGCTTTTGTTTCATCGGTTACTTGGAACGGATTTGCATCCCAACACCAATCTCCGTCAAGAAATACACTATTCGGTACATCCCGTTTGAGCTGTTGGCACACAGTTGTGTTTCCAACTCCCATAGTGCCACCAATCATATATAAAGTTTTCATCATTCACACCTACAAATTCCAATTTACCGTTATAACTCAATATTGATTTCGTACTTATCGTTAATGAGTATGTAGTTCACATTATACTTTTTTGCAGATTCTAACATCTGTGTATTTTCTGACAATACATTCTCCATAGTGCACCATTCATCATCCAAACGATTTTCAATGACAGTTGCATATTTCTTTATGTCTGCAAAATGATTTCTTATATAGTTCTCACTCAGTACCAAACAATAGTATTTAATCTGTTCAAGATATTGCCGCTCAAAGTCCTTCTGCCAATCGAATGGAATATAGCAACCTTCGACAATTA
>JAZNPR010000051.1:0-32984 GCA_045589755.1 Paludibacteraceae bacterium | reverse complement strand
ACAAGGTTGTTACGATATGTCATTCTCACAAGATTGTTGGGGTATGTCATTCTCACAAAATTGTTGGGGTATGTCATTCTCACAAGATTGTCGTCGTATGTCATTCTCACAAGGTTGTGGCAGTATGTCATTCTCACAAGGTTGTTACGATATGTCATTCTCACAAGGTTGTAGTAGAATCAATGTAGATGCTGGTGTACATGATATATGCTTGCCTGAAAATGCTTCTAATATTCATATTTTTGCAGGTGTTCATGGTGATAGGTATCAACCACTTGGAGTTGCAACAGGTGCTGATTATACGCAATTTGTTGCAATGCAATCAGATGGCAATATACGAATTTACAACCCTGCTGATGTTGCATAATTTTCATATTATTGCACATATATGGCAACAATAGGCAAACAATATTTCTTGATCCTTGACATACTGATGGACTAATTTTGTAATTTATAGGTGGTTAACATTGCATTTGTGTGTTTTTTGTGTTAATTTTGTGAGAATTATTTCTCATATAAAAACAACTTAAAAACATTTTATGCTATGCTAACAAAAGTACGCTACAAATTGGTTTACAACCGAAGCCACCGTCTCAATCGATTAGGAGAGGGACTAGTAGAAATCGAATGCTCACAACTTGGGCGTCGTATTTATTTTACCACGCACACCTATCTTCTTCCAGGGCAGTTCTATCGTGGTTCTGTTATTAACACGCCTAATGCAAAAGGGTTAAACTACGCCCTATACAAAATGATTCAAGATATTGAACAAGTTGAACTTGAATACATTAAGCGTGGTGTAGAAGTAAATCTTCCGATGCTTAAAGAAGCTGTGCGTGCACACATCTCTCCAGCAGCCAAAATGTCAGAGTTTGGTGTACAAGTTGTTGAGCAATCTGATAGGAAGCACCTTACTAAACAAAACTACCAAACTCTTCTTAATAATATGGAGAAGTTTCGAAAAGGTAGTCTAATTACCGATATTGATTACCAATATATCGTATCTTATGATAAATGGCTCCGCGATAGTGGAATCGCCCATAATACGAGGATAAGCCGCCTTCGTTTACTGCGTGCTCTTCTCAATGAAGCAAAGAAGAGAGATATTATAAGTACAAATCCATTTGACAGATTTCGAATTCAGCAAATGATATCAAAAAAAGGATATTTGACTTTTGAACAATTGCACAAGCTGGAGCGCCTTACTCTCTATGGTAATGAAGATAAAGTGCGAGATGCTTTTCTTATAGGTTGTTATACTGGTTTACGATTTTCTGACATTACTACCTTGCGTGATGAGCATTTAGTTAATGGTTGGCTAACAAGAAATATGGGCAAGACTGGCTATATGGTAGATATTCCGATAAATGAATTATTTGGAGGAAAGTTGCTACAAATTATTAACAAGTATGGTACTATTTCATCTCTAACCAAATCACTCGGCAGTAATTGTGCTGTAAATCGCACTCTACGCTCTATTCTTGATAGGATAGGCGTTGATAATAAAATCACCTTTCATAGTAGCCGCCATACCTTTGGCACATTGTTAGTTCAACAGCATGTGCCAATTACCACTATTCAAAAGTTGCTTGGACATCAAAAAGTTACCACTACGCAAATATATAGTGAAGTAGACCGTCGAGCAATAACAAATGATTTGAAGAAACTTACAAAAAAATAAAAATATGAAACCTATAGTCGTTGGAAGTCGCGCATTTTTTAGCGGTATGGAGGGATTTCGCTCCAAAGATAAAGATTTTATAATATTGGAAAGTAATCCAATCGGTTACAAATGGCGCCGTGAACAATCATTGCGCGGTATTTGTACTTTCTTCTATAAGTTAGAGCCAGCAATAGATATGATAAGGCGCACAATCTCAAACGGAGATCCTTTGCTAGTTGGTAAATTTTTAGTACCTGAGTTTGCTAATGCGATTGGTGCTACTATTGATGATATTCGCCAACTTGAAAAATTAGTGCTATTGCTAGATGACAAACATGCTTATTATAAAGTTATCTTCAATGCATATATATCAAACAATGCTTTTAATTTAACTGATGAGCAACGCGATGCTGCCTTCAAATTATATCAGGAGGCTAGAGAAATAGAGAATAATCGTAAAAAATAATATTATGAAACAGAACATCATTTTAGTTATTATCGCTGCCTTGCTCGTCGCTCTGTTCGTGACAATCTTCCAAGGTTGCAAAACCTTGCCACCTGTCGTAGCGGAGAGTGTGCATACTTCCGACAAGAAGGACATCGAGCAGCGTGCTGATACCTTCTGGAGAGACCGCTGGCACACCGAGTACCGCAATGGCGACACGGTGATCATCCACGACAGTATCTACATCTATGTGCCTCGTTGGCGTGACCGAGAGGTGACGGTAACGGTGACGGACAGCGTGCCATATCCTGTAGAGGTGCCAGTGGAAGTACCAGCCGACCGAACTGGCTGGGATAAGTTCTGTACCAAGTGGTTCATCGGTTCAGCCCTGGTGCTGCTGGTGCTATTGCTCTGGTGGCTCGCCGACTACATCCCTGTGCTCAAGCAAATCAAAGCAGTAATCAAGGGAATTAAATTCCTTAAATCATAATACTATGCGCACAATATCCAAAATCATTATTCATTGTTCTTCTAGTCCTGAAGGCAGAAACGACACCGCTGAAGATATTCGTAGGTGGCACATAGAACGGGGGTTCAATGACATAGGCTATCATTATGTGATTGACTTGGACGGTACCATTGAAGAGGGGCGCCCTCTTTCCAAGGCAGGCGCACATTGCCAAGGACACAATCGCAATAGCATTGGTATTTGCTACATTGGGGGTGCCTACTGGCGTGATGGCGTTGATTCCAAAGGAAAGCCTATCAAAGGCAAAGACGGCAAGACTGTGCTTTTGCCCAAGGACACGCTCACTCTTGCGCAACATGATGCCCTGGTGCATTTGTTGCAACAATTGAAAGAGAAATTCCCCAATGCTACCGTTCATGGACACAATGAGTTCGCATCTAAAGCATGTCCATGCTTTGATGTTCAAGAGTTGCTTAGTTTTATACAATCATAGAATATCCGACCATTTTGCTACTTTCTGCAAGATGGTCGGTATTTTTTTTGTAATTCACATCAAGTTCAACCCATAGGTTGTCCTTTTTTTTCAACTTAGAGAAATGCCCAAAATAGCATTTCTCTTTTTTTGTCACTACCATTTTCGTGATGTCATGAAAATGTATAGCATGTTCTAGTTCTTCACGAGCAATCCTCTTACGCGCGCGCGAGCGCAATCCTCTCTATACATTATTTCTCTTTGTTAGCCTCCTGTACTTCTCTGTACCTTTGCAGTCGGAATTTTTAACTCATACGACTATGGCAAAGAAATACGATCTAAAACTCAAAGGCACAGTTGGCTATTGGAATTTCAACAAGGACCTAGTAGATAATCTTCTTGAACGCAAGCAAGATCAAGAAGTGTATGTGCTCATCGATAGTCTCGGTGGCCTCGTAGGCGACGCACTCTCTATCTCTTCCGCCTTTGCCGCTCACGGCAATGTGCATGTTCATTACCGCGGTATCAATGCTAGCGCTGCTACCATCTCATCCATGGGCGCAAAGCATATCAGCATTGAATCTACTGCTATGTATCTCGTTCACAACTGCTCGTTCACTGTCTTCGAGTGGGATAACCTCAATGCAGAGCAACTCATCGCTAAAGCTGAAGAGTACAAAAAACTCGCTTCTGATGCCGAGAAATTTGACATCACCGTAGCAGCTATGTACGCCAAGCGTTGCAAAAAGGACATCAAGGACTTGCAAGCCTTGATGGCAGAGAACAAATGGCTCACCGCTCAAGAGGCTCTTGAGTGGGGCTTTGTAGATGAGATCGTAGAAGGCGGCGAACCCGTACGCCTTACCGCCTCTGTAGCTACTGCTATGGCAAGCGAAGGCATGCCAGTACCAGATATGAACATTGAGGCAGATGGCTTCTTTGAGAAGTTAGCAGCTATGTTCCAAAAGAGGTTCAATGCCAAGGGTATTGAGTCTCTTACCGCCCAAGCAGAACCTGTAACACAAAAAGAATCGGAACAACCCGACAATAATCAAAATCCAACTAATCTTATGAAAAAAACTTACCTTATGGTAGCAGCTATTCTGACTGCTATCCAGTCCGCTATGCCAGAGGCTAGTGAGGACGGCAAGTATCCATTGGACGACGCACAACTTGGCGCTATCGAAGATGCTCTCAAGAGCGCTCAAACAGCACAAGAGGCGAAAGACCAAGAGATTGCCACCATTAAAGCGCAGCTTGCTACTGCTCAACAAGAGATTAAAGATCTCAAGGAGAAGCCAGCTGCTACGCAAGATCATGTTGTAGATGACAATCATCACGCTCCTGGCAATGAAGAGAAATCTCCTGCAGAAGCTCTCTGCGAGGCTTTCGCTAATGCTCGCGAAATGATGAAGTAATCAACACTATTCATTAACTATCTAATCATTACTAAAAATGGGAAAATTAACTTCTCCACAGTTGGCTGACTATCAAGCAGCTGCTGTTAAATATCGCAAAGAGTTTCTTGCGATGCCTATTATTGGCTTGGAAGAGATCCTTCCTTTTGTAACCCTTCGCTTTGGTATTCGCTACAAAGAGGCTGTTGGGCAATTGTCTGTCAATGCTCAATTCGCGCCTTACAGGGCAGACATGAAGCACGAAAAGAATGCTGTTCTTGACTTCCGCACATTGGAAACTTTCTTCGGTGCTGTCGTTCAGCCATTCGAGCCTAACTCAGCAGCTACTCTCATCATTGGTCAAAACGCTATGACCAAAGGCGAGAGCATGAAGAATGCTGACATCGCTAAGAAAGTTCTTGCTTCTATTTCAAAATCCTTGAGCGAGAACCTCAACCGTGTTCTTTGGTCTGCTGTTCGAGTGGACAATGGTACCACATCTGCTGAATTGTTCAACGGCTGGGACACCATCACCACTAAAGAGGTGACTGCAGGCAACATCTCTGCTGAGAAGAAGAACTATGTGAAGCTCACCGAGGCTATCACCGCTGAGAACGCAGTGGATGTCTTGAAAAAGGCATACCGCAATGCTCGTCCTGAGTTGCGTGGTGTAAAAACTTTCATGTATGTTTCTCAAGATGTTCTTGATGCATACAATGATGCGTATGCTGTATTGCATAGTGCTACTCCTTATGTGCAAGGATTTGAACAAATCTACTTGGAAGGATCCAACAAGAAATGTCAAATCGTTCCTCTGACCAGCAAAGCTGAATCCAAGTACATCCATATCTCTACCAAGGAGAATATGCTCATTGGTTGCGACCAATTGGGCGACAACGAGGATGTTACCATTGAGAAACACTCCCCATTCGTTTTGGACTATGTGGCTACCATGTTCTTTGGTGTTGATTTCGAGTCAATCGATCCTCGCCGCTTGCTCGTGGTAGAGTTGAAAGTCACAGATGCAACCGCAGAGGGCGAAGAGTAAAATTAACGCACCTCGCTGTCAATAGCGGTGGCGAGGTGCTATTAAGTAACCTATTAAATTAAACTGAATATGTCAAAAGTATCATGTTCACCCCTTATGGGTAGCCTTATTTGGTGCGAGGGAAAACCTGTGTATCCTGGTATTCGCCGCCGTTTGTACTATACGGCAAAGTCAAACATTACCCAATGGCCTACTTTGCCTGTAGATGAATTTGGTCGTCCTACCAGTTCTGTTTTGCAAGGCTCATTTGAGATGGCTGCTGACAAAGTATTCCATTATATTGATGTGCTGGCTGAAAAGTCAGGCATTACTTCTGAGCCTCAAGGAGAAGCACCAAGCCAAACCCAACTCAACAAGTTGGTTGCAGTTCACCCTGGTGTTGATGAGCAAGCTACCATGGCTTCTGCATACTTCAACAACAGTGATATCGTTGTTCTTATTCAAGACATGAACGGTAAATACCGCATGCTTGGTAATGAGAAATGGCAAGGTAAAGCCACCGTGAATCAAGACCTTGGTCAAGGATCCACCGGCAATGCAAATACCACTATCAATGTGGAGCACACAGATCTTATCGCTGCCCCATTCTATGAGGGTATTATCTCAACTGAAGATGGTAACATCAACGAACCTGTAACTGAATGAGAGTAATGTTGTTTGACCCATCCATACAGGATGTATCAACAATGTCGGAGAGTTTGGAGAATATAAACACATCTCCGCTCTCCGACATTTTGCATTCAATCGATCAGCCAATTTTGCGTAAGGATCTACTAGCGGACGCAGGTCCACGAAAAGCATGGCATGCTAATAGTGCAGAATTGGCTCGATGTGATCTATCTGAAGAACATTGCCACATGTTTCCCAAGGTCGGCTTGCGGGTCATGGCAGTATGGCGTAGATCGGTGAAAGGTCCTACCTTGGCAGAAATCAAAGAGGACGATGAGAAAATTCCTTTGTTTGCATCGCGCGTTGCGCATCTTATCAGCTCCGTGCTTGGTCAAAACCTCCATGCTGGAGGATTTGCCATAGTCACTACGCCTCGCCGAAGACACAAGCAGCGCAATTTTGCATGCCTGGTTGCTCAAGATATCGCTCGCCGATTGAATATCCCCTACCATGAAGATGTGGCCATTGCCAAAACAAAGCAACGCATCGGCGTTGACTTTGCTCCTGGCAATATCCCTCCGGAATACAATCTCATTGTTTTCGATGATTTTGTTACTACAGGATCCACTCTTGGTGCGATGAATCGCCTACTCGCGCCTATGGGAAAAAATTGTATTTACTTTGTAGGCGTTAATAACCAGTAAAATTATGATTGACCGTAAACTAACAGAGCAGCTACAGCAATGGTTGAACACTCCAGCTGCTGAGCGCGATAGAAAGATTGGTGCAAAGCTTATCCGCCAATTAGTTCGTAACCCCATCTTCGCTGACAATTTCGAGCGCATGCCAAACAAATATATGAAGATGGCTGAATACCAACTCAGCAAGTTCCTACCCATGCGCCTTGCTCAGATTACCCATGAGGATGTGCAGCGCATGACAAAGAAAGTAGCATCCATCAATGCAGAGCACCAATTAGACAAGCCATTGCCTGGTGCAAAAGCCACATCGGAAAAAAAGCGCATTGAGAAAACAGAAGCCTTTCAAGTCGGCAAGCGTCCTGACCACGATAGCCTTCCTGAAGAAATCCAGTCTCTCTACAAAGAGAATCTTTCCATTATGCAGAATATGCGAGCGTGCCATGCACAGCTCATTCTTCTCACGCTAAATGAAAAGCATAGTTCCTGCCCTGATGGCGACCGCTATCCTTTCGTCAAGGAAATCATTGAACTTGATGCTCGCTACCACGCCAATTGGCAGAAGTACGACGAATATCCACCTGTCGAATAATGACAAACAGAGCAGTTGACCGCGTTCTCTACCCATTATCCGACAAGCCCCTGCAGGCGTATCTAACCAATACGCTGCAGGTGGCAGATGTGGTAGAGTGGTGTATGGAGCAAATGACTGGCTCTTTCACCATTCGACAGACATCCTTCTCTATTAGTGAGGAGTTTATCCGTCGCCTCTACCATATTCGTCGTTCTGGTAAGGTTAAGGACATTCAGTTACTGCTTGACTATAAAGCTACTAACAAGACGCTGCGCTTGTGGCCGTTTATCGTTCAGACAATTGACCAAGTCTTTCTTGTCGATAATCATTCCAAGCTCATCCTTATAGAAAGCGACACCGACCCCATGCGTGTCGCTATCATCACATCGCAGAATCTTACTCGTGGCAATCGATATGAGTCGGCTATCATTACCACTGACAACGAAGTGTACCATTCACTCCTGGTACAGTTTCGTGATTTGATGAGTAGCCATTCCGTTCCACTCAAAGAATTATTCCAATCTAAGTTATGTCCAAGCGAATACACATAAGCACAATGTGCGACATGCTAATGAAGCCCGACCCTGTGGATTTGGTCGTCCTTACCAAACATGGCCGCATTATGGAAATGAACAATTGTATAGGACTTAAATTCGATAAGTACAAAGGTACTCGTCGAATCAAAATGCTATCTTCAGGCGAATGTCGCACTATCCGCGATATCCTCGTCATGTCCATCAATGGCTGCGAGGTGATGATATAGCATGCTGACATTTTTTGTAAGTATGTCCTTTTTCCTCCCGAAGTTCCTACACTAATTTTGTACCAAATTTAATGCATTATGATTTTTTTACGAGACATCGAAAGCAAGTTCAGAAAGAAGGTCATCGACCTCTCATCTGGTATTACTAACCCATCACTTAAGTATTGTGATGCAGGTTGGGATCATGGTCGTAATATATTTTACTTTGAGATGTACGATTGGGATTTAGACAAAGAGACATACATTTTCCCTACTTTTTTATTTGTAGTCAATGCTAAAAGTCGAACCACAATCAATGGTCTATATGATAATCTTGAATTTGCGATCTACTCTTCATCAGGACCAACAGTGCACGATGGCATTAGGTCAACGGAAGGCAAATTGTTGGTAAGTAAAATATCGTCCAATGATTATCGCTTTTATGGTTGGTTTATTGGTACCGATGGCAATCTCTACACTGTAAACCATATTCTCAATGTATATGCTTATGATTATAATCTTGGTAGTGATGCAGAGATTATACTGACTGATGGATATGTTAATGTGGAATCAGCTCCTTCATTACCTCTACCAGATAGTGACATATCTACCCTTAAATTGTATATTGATAAGGAGTTGGTGCATGAGTTCACTACTCGTGTGATAGACGGCTATCACACTTGCTTTGGTATTGAGCAAATGGTTCGTTCGTTCATGGAATCCAACCGATTGTCAGTTGCTACCGTTCGTGCAGAATTTTGCTCAAGTGAAAAAGTAATCGCTTCGCAAGAGCAACAAGTCCTCTATCATGCTGGGCCAATGCGCCTGGCATCATCGTCCACCACTTGCGACACTTTCATCAAAAAGAATTTCCTTACTCCGCTCAAGCATGGCGTTGTCACTCCCGACATGCCGTTCTTCTTTCTGTACTTCTACACCACCGAAGCTGAGAATTTGGTAGTTACCTACTATCTGAAGGACGGCAGCACCAGCACATCTTCCAATAGCTTCTCAGCTAACCGCTTGGCTTATCAAGGCTGGGCATATCGTCCTGATTGCTATAAGATAAATGTTACCTTAGGCAGTCGCTCGTTCGACATCTATTGCATTGACCAGACGGAAGGTGTGGTGATGAGGTATTATGATTTCTTCAATAATCTTTGCTATGCGTTCGTGCCATCCTCCATAACTCGCTCTCCATCTACTGACTTTGATAAAGCTGTTCAGGATAACAAGACTATCCGTTACGATGTCGAACATAAGTTGGAGTTTTCGCTCAAGACAGCACCAATCCTTCAGGCTTTGGCTGACCAAATCTATTGGGTATGTCGCTCTCGCCTGGTGGCTATGATAGAGTTTTATGGTAAGCCTATCAAGGAGAAATCGCATGAAATCATCATCACCGATTATAAGTTGGATCAATCCACCAACCCTAATACCCCTATCGTATGTGAAATGACATTTGAGTATGCTGATTCCACGCTACCGAATGTAGCTGAGATATATTGATAATGGAACAAAAGCTCATCGACATAGATAGCCGCAAGCAATACACCGAAGCATGGAATGATACCATGGTCAAGATTTGGCGTGAGCGCATAATCAATCTTGGTGTATTCGAAACCCCGCGCCGCAAGTCTCGAGCCAGTGCACCGCACTTGCTCGATAGCTTACGCCTGTTCCCTGTTCAGCACGATGACAAGTATATGGAGCTCACTGTGCACTACACCTTCCCAGAGTATGGTATCTATCAGGATCTCGGTGTTGGTCGTGAGAAAGCCATCGGCAACCCTGGAGATATTGGCGAGTTCACCCAGAGCGGTCGTACCCGCAAAATACGCAAGCCTCGCCAATGGTTCTCCATCAAATGGTATGCATCGTGCATGAACCTCAAAGAGTTCATGGCACGCGCTATCGGTGATGAGTTCATTGCTATAGTTACTGGATTATCCACCCCCTCAAACACTAAGTAATATGCTACAACGCCTCAAACACATCAGCTGGAAGAATTTCCCTGTTCACCTGCTTGTCTTCGTTATCAGCACGCTGGCTATGATTGGCTTAGGCGTGGCTGGCTTCTGTGTTCCGCCTGTGGGAGAAATCCACCAGTCGGTGTTCCAATATGGTTGCCTACTATGCTGCCCTTTGGTATTGTCACAAATCCCTCCTACCCTCAGAGAAGCCCGCAATCTCCAACACATGAAGACCAGCATTGGCAAATTCACTGTCGAGACAGAGAATGACACTCCGCCTGAGCCTCACTCATAGCCTGCGGTGGCTTACTACCGTGCTTGTTGTCTTTCATTTCTAACTTTAGTTTCATTGTGTACCGAGCGAGGTCGTCGTGATGACGCCCTCGCTTTCTTTGTCGCAATCTTAAAGTTGTACTTTAAATTTGCGAACTTATGAGGCGCATTACCGCCCGCCCTGCGGGTGGTCTAATGGGGTGTCTAATGGGGTGTCTAATGGTTGCCTAATTTATAGGAGACCCTTGCCTCATTTGTCTGCCCTCTATGCCAAAGGAGACTCTTGCTTTCGCTCCGTGTATTCGCTGCATATTCCGCACAAAATATAGGGCGAAGTTCGCGCTCAATTGCAGGCAGGGCGGGGGGTCAACTTCGTGAAACAAGGAGAAAAATTCGTTTTTTCTCCCTGTAACCCTCTTATTTTCAGGCAAAATAAATTTCAATCTATGGAAATTTCTGTATTTTGCTACTTTTTTTGCCGATTTTTATGCCCTAAAAGTCGGTGGTATCAATCAGTTAGCAATGCTAAAGTTGCTCTATTATTACCACAGTAAAGTTGCACTTCACTATAGTAAGATTGCACTTCACTATGGTAAAAGTTGCCCTTTTGAAAACAAAAACACCCTTTTTCTGCAAAAAGTTTGCTTTTTATTTGGTCAATCAAAAAAAATGTAGTACCTTTGCATTGTCAAAACTTAAAATACGAAGTGGCAGTCAGAAATTTGCTGCCTAAATCGGCGGCTTTTTTATTGGCTGGTGAGTAATAATAGGTATATACCGAATACCCTGTGCGACAGCTGTAATGGCTTAGCGAACCACTTCGTTTAGGTTTTGACAACAGGTAGTATTCGGTATTTTTTATGTCAAAATTAAACGAACATGACAACAAATCAAAATCAGCGACACGCTTGTCGTCGCACAGACATCGTGAAGATGTTCTTCTCCATCGCCAACGCGCTCCGTACCAGTGGCAGAGATTTTTTCCTTCAGACTACAGAGTTAGGAATTACCTATTCCTTCCGTATTGGCAGTAATCTCATCACCTATTCAGTACAGAAAGGAGGTCAAGCATGAAAGCTCCATTATTTCCACCTATGGTACCATCGCCCATGACGAATAACGGGTTGAGAGATTATATATCAGAATTACTCAAGCATATCGCTTCCAATGATAATAAACTGCCATGTACTGTAGTTTCTACTCCTCTGGGAGATTCGAAAATTGATTGTACATTTGATACTGAAGATAATGGAAAATGGCATGTTACGATAGACCTCTCACCAGTTCAATAATATTGCATATTCTATTCAACAAGGCACGCTCCATCAGCGTGCCT
This sequence comes from Paludibacteraceae bacterium, assembly GCA_045589755.1. GTDB lineage: Bacteria > Bacteroidota > Bacteroidia > Bacteroidales > Paludibacteraceae > Colicola. The sequence continues at coordinate 21,285 of JAZNPR010000051.1, read as the reverse complement.
TGTTTGTGTATATGCATAAAAAGAGCCGCAGGCGGCTCAACCTGCGGCTCAGAGATTTAAGAATAGTTGTAAACTACAACTGACGAGCCTTTTCTAATCTACAAATTGCACTTGATCAAATCGTGTGCGGAATTGTATCAATGCGTGCTCAATTTTGCGCGTAGTTTCTGGACGAGGGCGCTTATTTCCATTGAGATAATGCCCCAGTTGTTTTTGATGAATGCCAGTAATCTTTTCAAGTCCTGCTAAAGAAAATAATCCAGCATACTCCTGAAGAAAACTTGCGACTTCATATTTTACAACAAATTCCATTGCCGATACCTCTGGCAGTTCTGGGCAAAATTCTTGTGCCTCTTCCCAGACACAACGCAAATCATTTAATGCCTCATCTGCCGTTTTACCATATCCATGCAATCCAACCTTGTAGTTGTGTTGTGGATCTGCCAAGAACATTCCACTGTCCTCGCGTTTCATAATTACTTTAATCTGTGCCATAGTTCCATTTTTTTGTTAAGTTGGTTTATATTTTTTTGCAAGGTGAGGGGTTAAAGTTTAACCCCTGATTCCTTGCTAATTTGTTTCAAAAGATTTTTTCCAATATCCATTTTTCCGTGGCGTTGAATTGGAAAATGTTGTTCAGTGTGTGGGCTGTACCACCATTCATGATTGCTTTTCTGCTTCTCTAAGTAGCATCCAGCTTTCATTAGTTTTTTCTTTAATTCGTTGTAGTTCATAATTGTTATTTCTTAAATCCACTGCAAAGGTAGTAAAATTTCTACTTATATGCAAATATTTTTGCGAAAAAATATACTTTTCCTTATTATTTTCTTATTTTGTAAACTGGACTTTGCAAAACGGGGGTGTTTTTGATTAGGAACTCAACTTCCCTATCACCTCCCCAATCATTTTGTTGACTCCAACAAAATGCTATTTTCTTTGTCTCGCAGGCAGGTGTCTGCTGTCCTTCCCAGAGCGGAACCGTAGGCGGATCCGTCTGCTCCAGTCTGCTCGATACATGCCGAGCATGTGGGGGCTACATCTTTTTTCTGCTTTCTCTCTTTCGCTCGCTTCATTTTGTCTCTTTCTCTGCGGATTTCGTTCACTTGTGATTATTTTTTCCTTTTATTCTGCAAAGGTAATTCACGGCTGCTTTCGCCTTGCAAGGTCAAGCGGTGTTTTACATAGAAAAATCTCCAGCCCTTCAGGTAGTATTTTTTGTAAAAATCTTGCAAGCGGCAGTCGCTACCTTGGTAAAGCATCATAAAATTAAAAAATAATTATTCACAAGTTAAACAATTAAAATCCTACAGTTATGAAAGAGTTACAACAAATGAAGTCAGCCGAAAAAATGGTAGCAATTAGAAAATGTTTAAGAAATCTATCAGTAAAGTTAGATGTCAGTGCTTCTATGAAATGTCGCGAAGATTACACAATCAATCAATTACTCCGTGAAGCCTATGGTTTGAAGAGTGGCGCAGAGTTGCACACATTCGAGGGGTGGAAAAAGCGAGGCGCAGCGGTCAAGCGTGGCGAGCATGCGCTCCTATTTTGGGGCAAGCCTGTAGAGCGTGAGGGCAGTCCGTTCTATCCTGTTGTTTTTCTATTCTCCGCTAATCAAGTACATTTTACAAAGAAAGGAGGCGCACAATGATGACAGATAAAGAAAAGCAAATTGCAAGTGAAAAATATCTCTATGAGTTGCTCAATACAATAGGCAAAGCAATCGATGAGATAGAGCAAGGCGGTATCTACTGTAGTATAATGACACATTACAATCTTGATAATCTTTGGAATAGTATACAGCAATATGATGGCGTTACTTTTGAATGGAATAAATAAGGTTATGCAATTAGATTTATTTGCAATGTTCGCAGAGGCGGATATCCGTCCAAAGGTTCAGCCAGTAACAAAGCCAGTGCGCAAGGTTCAGCCTTGCAGCCTGGCGGAGTTCAGAGCGAGCCAAGAGATAGAGCATGATTTGTTCTGTGGTCGTGCAGCGTGGCTATACAAGCAGCTTGAGCGGGAAATCAATCAGCAAGCCGAAAAGCTCAAAGCAGAGAGCCAAGTTCTTGCAAGCGGGTGGCGATAAGCCCCCGCTTTTAGTATGTCCTTTTTTATCTCGCGCGTGTATGTGTACCTTTGCAGCGTAATTAGTTACAACCATTGATAGTATGAAAACAGAAATTTTCTCCGTAGACTCCCTCACTACCAGCCAAGACGAAATTCTTGCCGCGTTTGTTCCCGCTTCTGGGCAAATTTGGAAAGAAGAGAGTGCATCCCAACGAATCGATCCGTATAAGCTTAAAAACGGACTGAAATATATGCCATGGGGTGCAGATAACAACATGCCGTATGAGATTTTAGATAAAATCGAATCGGATGAAACAATCAACACCTGCCAGCAGCACAATATCAAGAACTGCTATGCTGCAGGCTTAGAATACCTCATTCCTGAAGGTACTTCTCCTGATATTGCAAATGAAGTTCGCAAATTCTGTAATCGCAACGACCTCTCCAGCTATTATCTTGGTGTATGTACCGATATGAAGTTTTGGCAGTTTGCCGTCACTGTGTTCACGCTCAGTCGTGGTGGGAATAAAATCGCTTCTATCAGTCGAAAGGAAGCGATGTATTGCCGATTCTCTCCTCAAGGAGAATCCCGTAGATATGTATTCTACGCAAATTGGCGTGATACTACGGAGCCTGAAAAGATACACAAATATATACTTCTTGATCAGGATGACCCTCTTAGTGAGTTGGAAGAGTATATGAATGCGAAAACTAAAAAAGGCATAAATCAGTTTGCTATGGTTACGCGCATTCCTACTCCCGATAGTACCTACTATCCAATTCCGTATTACGCTTCACTATTCAAAGGAAAATGGTATGATATCAAGCAGCTGATTGCGCTTGCGAAATATAGCAAACTCAAGAATTCTGCCCCTCTCAAATATATCATCACAATCTCGTCGCATTTTTGGGATGAACAATTTGAGTTAGCTGGTATCACCGATGAAAAAGAACAAGCAGAATTTGTAAGGAAGACCAAAGATAATATCATTGATTTCCTTACTGGCGCAGAGAATGCTGGTCGGGCAGTATTCAGCGGTTCGTATATAGATCCAGGCACGGGCAAAGCTATTCCGCACATCCAAATCACCAACCTTGAGCAAAGCAAAGAGGGTGGCGATTGGGAAACAGATATTCAAGAGGCTATCAACATGGTGTGCTTTACTATGGGTGTTCACTCGAACCTCGTAGGCTCGGTACCAGGAAAATCTCAAAGCAACAATTCAGGAAGTGACAAGCGTGAGTTATATACTATTGCGCAGTTGCTTAATAAGCCAACGCATGACCTATTGCTTCGTCCACATCGCATCATTTGTGCCATCAACCAATGGGATAGCGTTGAGCCTAAATGCCGGATAATGCAACTCACTACGCTGGATGAGCACAAAGATGTAAAGCCTACTCAAGATAATGGTAAACAAATTAAAGAGGAATAACTATGAAGTTCATTCAAGACAATACAGCATTGGTGCAATTTACCCCCAATGTAATCTCTCCTGTTGAGGGAGAGGAAGATCTCTTCACGAAAATCCGAAGCTTCATCCAACTGACGGAAGCATGGTTTGAGAGTAGAATCGCTACCTATGAGCAACTCTCCGCGCTGGAAAATAGCGAGGAGTTGCTAACTTTCGCCCGTACAGCTATCGCCAGTGATGCCTATCGCCGTGCTATTCCATCGTTGGATGTAGTGCTCACAGCCAATGGTTTTGGCATTGTGAGCAATCAGACCATCGCTCCTGCCAGTCGTGACCGTATCAATGCGCTCCTCGACTCGCTGGAGGCTCAGTGCGATGCAGCCATTGAGATGCTGATGCTCCATGCTCCAGATACCTTGCTGTTGCGTCCATCGCTATTCCGTGGCTACGAGGCAGTTCGCCTATTGGGCAAATCCAAGCACCTCTTGCTAGAATTGTTTACCTATGAGACACAGATAGCTTCAGCGGAGAACCACTTCGCCTCTCATGCTATCTCGCGGGATATATTAGAGCAATTGCGCGGCATGCGCGATAAATGCCCCGCGCCCCATTGTATTCTGCTGACCATGGTGCAACAAGCCGTCATATCTTACATCCAAGGCGAAGACTGTCGCCGAAATATGATAGATATGGTAGATTTCATCCGCAAGCATCCTGAAGACTATCCCAATTGGGCAGACAGCCAAGCAGCTGTTCGCTGGCAAGATTACACTTATAAGAATGACAAATCTAAAGGAGGATTTTGGCTATGATACTCAATCTGCAGGTTCCTCAATCATGGTCAGAACTGACCCAAGAGCAATTACACTATGCGTGTTTCCTGCTTTCATCGGGTCATTATGAAGCCGACCAAGTGAAAGCCCTTGCTATCATCCGCTGGAGCAAGTTACAGCCCAAGGCATACACACCAGACGGTCTGCAAGTCGAGTCAGAGGGCAAGCAAGTGATTATTCGCCCCGAACAAATAGCTTGCTTCCTGCCGCTGATGGATTGGCTCATGCAAGTGCCTGAGCGTCCTATCCGTCTGGAGAAAGTTCAGGGTTGCGAGGCATTCCGTGCCGACCTGCAAGGATTGCCTTTTGAGCAATACCTCACGCTGGAGAATCTCTATCAAGGGTATATCCACACAAAGAATATCCTCCTACTGGATGAGATGACGCCTATGCTTTACGGCAAGAAGTTGCACCTATCTGCCACTGAAGCTTACGGTGTGTTCTTATGGTTTGCTAGTGTCAAGCGCATGTTTGCAGTACGCTTTTCGCATTTCTTTGTATCATCGCCCGTCTCCAGCGACGAAGTGGACGGTGCCACTTTCGAGAAGTTATACAATGCAATGAACATGCAAATTCGAGCGCTTACCAAAGGCGACATCACCAAGGAGAAAGAAATTCTTGCCATGGACACTCACCGCGCTTTGGTAGAGTTAAATGCGCAAGCTGAAGAATACGAACAACTAAAAAAACAGTACCCAAATGTTAAATAGAACCACAGAGTGGAACGCCAAAGCATTCTTTCGTTCCCTCACCGAGCAAAATAAACTCGCCAAGGAGAAAGGCTTTGTCTATGTCGAAGTTAGCGGATTGGAAGGGCTGGAGGAAGCACTTGGTCGCCTACAATCAACCCCAAACTTTGTCTTCGTACAAGACAATGCTGCTGGTTATACCGAACTGGAGAACTCGCCACACACTCGACGAGTGCGTACCGTGTTCTTTGCCATGCGCCACAAACAGGGCGATATGAAGGCTCGCCAAAACTGCTTGGAAGTTATCAATGATCTGCATCGTCAGTTCTGCTCTCGTTTACTTATGGAGCGAACACGATTGCAGGAAAATATGCAGTACCTTAATAGTCGAATCAATCTGCAAGAGGTCAGTCGCTATCTTGTACCTGGCACAGCAATCTGTATGTTTGAGATTGCCGTGGATACCTATATAGATCTATCGTATAATCCTGACGAGTGGGAATAATGGAATACACCGAAGAACAATTGGAACAAGTAGAGAAGCTCGCTTCTATCTACATGAAAATATCTGACATTGCCCTCATTATTGAGGTCAACGAGGATGATTTGCGTAGTGATATTGCTGCGCAAATCACTGATGTATCACTTCGGTACCGAAGGGGTAAAGCTCTGTCTAAAGTGCAAATTCGCTCTCAAGAGATGGCGCTTGCCAAAGTAGGTAGTCCACTTGCCTTGGAAAATGCGAATAAAAACCTTCTTGATATGGAGGATGATGAGTAATGGCACAGATTAAAACCATAGATTTAGCGAGACAAGAGATGTTTACGCCAAGGGAGGAACTGGAAAAGCGTTTCAGCCCCGAGCGTGTGGAGCATCTCATACGCTTGCGCGATATGTATAATTTTTTCCTCAACGACCCTGCTGGGCGTGATCGTAATTTCGTGGATAAGTTCCGTGCAAAGTACAACATATCCCAATCCATGGCGTATGCAGATCTTGCTTTGGTCAAGCAGCTATTGCCAGCCCTTGCACCTGCCAGTCGTGAGTTCCATCGCAAGCAGGTCAGCGAGATGCTATTGGAAACCTACAACATGGCGAAAGCACGCAAGGATGTCAAAGCAATGGCGCTTGCCGCTAAGGAACTCGGCAAGGTCAATCGTGTGGATCTTGATGATGAGAAAGAGTTGCCATACGAATTAATCGTGGTACAGCCATTCTCTCCATCGCTCGATCCTACTCTCATCGGATTGAAGCGCATTGATAATTTGGAAGAGGTCAAAGCTCGCTTACGCAAGCAATTAGCAGCCGATAATCCCGATATTGAAGATATTGATTACGAGCTTGCTGACCTTGAGGAAGAATCACTATTCCCTGATACTGAAGATGAAACAAGTATATCTGAATAAGATACAGCAGCGTGTTATGTACATTGCGGCCAAAACTACTGTTGTAGTTGCTGGTCGTCGTACTGGTAAGACATTCGGCATTGGTGCTCCATTTGCGCTGCGCAACATGCAGCGCATGCCTGGTTCTACAGGCGGTATTGTGGTACCAACATTTCGCCATGGTCTTACCAACACGCTGCCTGGTCTATTTTCTTTTTGGAAAAGTATCGGTATTATTGAGAATGTACATTATGTTGTGGGCAAACGCCCACCTAAGACATTCAAAGAGGCAAAGATAGAGCCGAGAGAATATGAGCATGTCATTTCCTTTTACAACGGTAGCCGTGCGGTACTCATCTCGCAAGACATAACAGGTTCATCCAACTCCCTCACCCTTGACTGGCTATTGATTGATGAAGCAAAGTTCATCAATTTTAATAAATTGAAAGATGAAACTTTGCCAGCTAATGGTGGTATCCGTGCACACTTCGGCCACCACTCATGCCATCACTCTATCATGATCATGTCTGATATGCCTGTCGGCAGCAAAGGTAGTTGGTTCTTGAATTACAGAGAGAAAATGGATGTGGAAGTAATTCAAACCATAGAATCTCTGGTAATTGAGGAATGGAAAATGAAACAGCGCGTTCGTGATCTTCGCGCGAAACGCAAGCCAGTTCCAAGTTACTTGAAATTTCATTTGCGGTCCAACAATCGCCTTCTCAATCAGCTTAGGGCAGCTGCTGTCTTATATGTGGAAGTTTCCACTATCGAAAATCTCGAGGTCGTTGGTGAGAATTATATTAGGGATATGAAGCGTGATTTGCCACCATTAGTATTCCAAACATCCATTCTCTGCAAACGCATAGGTATCTCTCGAGATGGCTTCTATTCTTCCATGAAAGAGAGCCACAAATACCATGCGGCCAATAATGAATATCTCGCTACCTTGGGCTATGGCAAATCAGAGGCAGAATATAAGCGCCTTCTCAATTCTCAAGCCGACCGCGATGTCAATCCTAAATTGCCTATCTGCATAGGCATGGACTATAATGCAAACATTAACTGGATTGTCGCTGGTCAAGAAAGAGATGGGCGCCTCAATGTCTTAAAATCCTTCTATGTCAAATTCGAGCGCAAGATACCTGCCCTCATTGAAGATTTTTGCGACTACTATCGTAATCATAGCAAAAAGCAGGTAATATTCTACTACGATAGTACCGCCCTTGGTTCTAATTATGCTGTGAATAAGGAAGATTTTAAGTTTGTTATTGAAAGGGAGTTTAAGAAACACGGTTGGAAAATCAAATCGGTATATCTTGGTCATCCTATGCGACACAACGAGAAATACCTCCTCATTAACCAGGGATTTGCAGGAAAGAAGCGCCTTACGCCATACTTCAATATAGACAATAACGAAGATTTATTGGTCGCTATTGAGTCTGCAGGCGTAATGCGTGGTCGTAATGGTTTCCATAAATACAAAGCAGGCGAGAAATTAGCGGAAAACGAGGAAAACCTCCTCGAGCACCGCACTGATGGTACCGATGCATTCGATACCCTCTATATAGGAATGAATAACAAACCAGTCAAAGTAGCATCCATTAATACTTATGGCGTTAATTAAATTTTAATACTTATGGCAGATAATAATTCAGTTAGTGTTAGTCTTCGCATCAATGGAAAAGATGCTGAAAATGAATTGTCTCGCTTAAAACAAGAAGTCGATTCGCTACGCACTGCTTTTGTCAAAGCAGGCGAGGCTGGCGACAGAGCAATGGCGGAGAAGTTCCGCAAGGAGATTAAGAAGACCGAAGCCGAGATCCGCAAGATGGAAAGCGGTACCAAAGCCTGTCAGCGTGTCTTTGCCCAACTGGACAAAGCCTCGCCTGCTGACTTGCAGCGTGCCCTCAAGTTCCTCAATAGCGAGCTCAAGAACATAGAGCGCGGTTCAGCCGCATGGACGGCACAAACCGAGAAGATCCGCCGTGTCAAAGCCGAACTCGACAAGGTCAATGCCGAGCTTCGTCAGTCGGAGGGTATGTTTGCTCGCATGAAGAATACGGTCAACGACTGGGGTGCCAGCATCGCCGCTGCTGGTGCTGCCATGGCGGGCTTGGTGGCGGCTGGTAAGGCAGCCGTCGAGGCATACGCCGAGATGGACCAGGAGATGGCCAATGTTCGCAAATACACAGGTATGACTGCCGAACAGGTCAACCATCTCAATGAGGAGTTCAAGAAGATGGACACCCGCACCAGCCGCGAAGCCCTCAACCAACTCGCACAAGAGGCGGGCCGCCTCGGTAAGCAGTCCGAGGAGGATGTGCTCGGCTTCGTGCGTGCTGCTGATAAGATTAATGTCGCGCTCGATGACCTTGGCGAGGGTGCAACGCTCACGCTCTCCAAGCTCACCAATATCTTCGGCGACGAGGAGCGCCTCGGTACAGAGCGCTCATTGCTGGCGGTCGGTTCGGTCATCAACGAGTTGTCGCAGAACTCTACAGCGTCTGCTCCGTACCTTGCAGAGTTTGCTCAACGCCTGGCGGGTGTCGGTGCGCAGGCCCACATGACCATCCCCGAGATCATGGGCTTTGCGGCTGTGCTGGATAGCCAAGGTCAGAAGCTGGAGATGTCCTCCACCGCCGTGAGCAAAGTGATTATGAATCTGTTTAAGTCGCCGGAGAAGATTGCCAAGGCGACAGGCATGGCAGTCACGGAGTTCGCAGAGACTTGCAAGCGCAGCACCAACGAGGGACTGCTCATGTTGCTCAACCGCTTGCATGAGTTAGGCGGCATTGACACGCTCGCTCCGGTCTTCGCCGATATGGGCGAGAACGGCGCTCGCGCTTCGGCGGTGTTGGCGGCTTTGGCGGGTAATGTGGATATGGTGCGCCAACAACAAGAGGCGGCCAATGTGGCATTCCAAGAGGCGATATCCATTGACAAGGAGTTCACGGTGCAGAACACCACCGTCCAAGCCGACCTTGAGAAGAAAAAGAAGCTCTTCCGTGAGCATGCCGTCGAACTTGGCGAGAAGCTGCTCCCTGTGATGGGCCACTTCCATTCGTCGATGTCAATTGCGATGAAAGTTCTCTCGGCATTGATTGATTGGGTTAAGAAGTATCATGCAGTACTCCTGATGACGGCAGCCGCTATTGCTGGCTATACGATTGTGGTGAAAGCCGCAGTCATCGCCGAGACCACTTGGAACGCCCTCAAGAAAGTGGGCATCGCTTTGCAGACGGCATGGAACGCCGTCATCACAGCTAATCCAATTGGCTTGCTCGTCGCTGGATTGGCTGCCGCTACCGTCGGCATCACTGCTTTCATCAAGAAGCAACGAGAGAGCGTCAAGGAGATGGGAGAGGAAGAAAAGATGCGTAAGCGTTTGGCTACTGTGGAGGAGAAATCCAAACAAAGATATAATGAGGAGTCCAAAGAGGTATTGCTCCTCACAACCATCATTCGCAATAACAACCTTGCTTTGGAAGACCGCAAGAAAGCTTTGGATAAGTTGCAGAGTATCGTGCCATCCTATCACGCTTCTCTGACCAAAGAGGGCGAGTTGATCAACGACAACAAAGAAGCTCTCGATACTTATCTCCTAGCACTGCAAGACAAGGTGCGCTATTCGGTATTTGAGGAGGAGTTGACGGCAGCTCTTGAGGAGCAAGTCAAAGCAGAGCGTTTGTTGGCTTCATCAAAGAAAGCATTAGAGGAAGCTCAAGCCAACCGATGGAGTGGTGGACATCAAACATGGGACGAGCAACAAGCTAGTGCGCAGAACATCCAAAACCTTCAGATGGCTGTCACTGTGAATGAGGCTTCTGTGGCTAATGCGAAAAAGGTCGTGCAAGAACTTGCCAAGGAGATGTCTTCTATCACGCTTAATCCTATTATTGGTGGCGATGATGAGGATGGCACAGGTGGTGGTACTACGCCGTCTTTGGCGGACGAGTGGAAGAAAAAAGAGGAAGCCGTCAACAAAATTGCCTATCTCCAAGGCGAAAAAGATTTCAAGGCATACACCGAGCGACAACTCGCTATCGAAGTGGAGTACTGGCAAAAGAAAATGAATGAAGCCAAGGCGGGCACTACCGAGTACCTCACCGCACAGGCTTCCTATCTTGAGGCGCAAAAGAAGCAAACCGAGCAAGCAGCTGGTCAGACCTTGCAGGCAGAACAGCAGCGTTATGCCGAGGAGCGTGCTATCCTTCAGCAGCGTTATGCCGATGGCGAGATGTCCAATCGTGCCTATCAATTGGCACTCGAGCAAGCGGAACTCACCCACTTACAGAACATCGTCAATCTCTACGAAGAGGGCTCGGCAGAACGCCTTGCCGCACAGGATAAGTACCAAAAGGCTTCCCTCAAGTACCAAAAGCAACACGCCAAAGAAGCGGAGAAGATTCAGGAGCGACTCAAGCGTGCGTTTTTCTCCAAGCATAGCGGCGTGACCGACCAAGCGAGTTACGAAACCGACAAGTTAAATCTGGATGCGCTCTATTCGGAACTATCGGCACAAGCCTCCACCAATCAGCAGAAGTTAGCCCTCGATCGTGCTTACCGTGAAGCACGCTACCAACTCGCCAAACAGTATAACGACAAAGAGGGTGCGGCAGCTATTGATTCGCTTAGATCTGCGAGTGATAGTCTTGTTGAATGGCTTGACAGCGAGGGCTATCAAGCATTCAGCCAGTCATTCTCTACTATTGTCAGTGGTATGTGCGATATCTTCTCATCTCTCACCTACCTCATCGATGCAGAAACAGAACTCCAGACGGCGAAGATTGAGAAGAAATATGAGCGTGAGTTGGCGGCTGCTGGTGGCAACAAGCGCAAGGTCGCTCAGATAGAAGCCGAAAAGGAGAAGGAGATTGCTGCCGTCAAGAACGAGGCAGAGAAAAAGAAATACGCCATGCAGGTAACTGCTGCCGTAGCACAAACCGCTATCTCTGCCCTCAATGCGTTCTCTAGTGCGGCAGCTATTCCAGTAGTCGGTATTATCATGGCTCCTATCGCAGCAGCGATGGCTATTGCTGCTGGTGCTATCCAAATCGCTACGCTCAAGAAGCAACGAGACGCAGCCCTCGCTCAAGGTTACGCCACCGGTGGTTACACTCGCCCAGGCGGCAAGTACGAACCTGCAGGTATCGTCCATGCTGGCGAGTGGGTCGCAAGTCAAGAACTCCTTGCCAACCCCACGGCGGCTGCCACCATTGCAGCCCTCGATGAGGCACAACGCACCAACACAATCGGCAGTCTGCGACGACCAGTCCTACCGAGCATTTCGCAAAGTCCTGCTCAGCAATCTGCAAAGTCCTCGGCAACAATCTCTCAATCGGCATCTAGCGAGAGTGCCGTTCTTGAGAAGCTCAACAAGCGCCTTGATGAGCCATTCGTGACGGTCAACACCGTGACGGGCGACCGTGGCATCTTGCGTGCACAAAAGAAATATGATCAACTAATGAAAAACAAAGGCAAATGAAAATCTTAGTCAATGGCAGAGAGGCGGTACTGAAAGCCAACGCCTCGTTTGAGTATGTGAGTGAGAACCCGCTCTTCACCGAAGCGGAAGATTACACCATGGAGATTCCGTTCCCCATGAAGGACTGCCCGCAGAATATCTCCATCTTTGGCCCGCTACATGTGAAGGGCGTGGATATCTCGAAAGTGTCGTTTCCGTGCGAGATCCAAACGGATGCTTTTGTCAAGTCGGGTATTCTGACCATCACCTCTGTAAGTGATACGGAGGTGAAGGGTCAGTTCTTGGAGGGCATGAGCCGACAGAACTTTGCCTCATCCTTGCCCGATGTCTATCTGACCGACCTTGACTTCTCGCAATGGGACGGTAGTGATCGCTCGAGCGAATCGCTGGAGAACTTTCATAGTTCTCGTTGGGCAGATTTGATTGTGTGGGATAGCGAAGAGGAACTTCCTATCCCGATGCTTGAGCAATATATTAACACAGACTCCACAGAACATCGCTATATCTATTTATACCATCTTGTTGAATTAGTTGCGCGTTTGAGCGGCGTGACGATAGACGACTCTAAGTTACGAGCTATTCCTATGTATATGAATGTTGTGGTTGTAAATACTACAAATTCAATATATGGTAGTACAGTTGATTTAGAAAGAGCTTTGCCTCATTGGACGCTTACTCAATTTCTACAAGAGTTAGGCAACTTCTTTGGATGCACTCCTGTAGTAAAAAACAAATCCGTATCATATATCCCTAACAATAGAAAAGATAATCCTGTGTCGTTAGAAGTACTAGACGACTTCTCCGTAGAATTATCAAATCAAGAGGAGCAAGCATATCTTGGCAATAAAGGTTTTAAGCTATCTGATGAAGCTGACCCTTTGAAGTTGAATATGGCTGAATGGATATTAAGATATGATTACATTCTTTATAACAAAAAAGAGTGCACATCTACTGAATTTTATGGCTGGATAAATGAGGCAGCTTTTGGTGTTGAGTCAAGCGTAAGAATGATGTTAAGTTCAAAGACAGAGATTTTTTATCTATCCGACTTAGATCTATACGCAATAATTACAGGATACAACCCTTATAATACAGAGGGTTGGGACGAGGAGAGTGAAGGTCGTCCCGAATTTCTATTCATTGAATATGAGATTATGAACCAGTATGGAGATTTTCGTGAGGGTATAGAATTAGGATTGGTACCCTGTCAAACCATCTACAAGCGCACGAATAAGATAGATAGATATGGAAATACGGCACCAATCGATTCTCCTAACTATGTACATTATCGGATGGCTGTACTACCAGTTATTAAAGATTTAGAAATAGAATCGATAAACAATGAGGGATATGTACAAACGGAAGTTCTTGAGGCTTTAAGTAGCGGAGAACCTGAAGCGGTGCAATATTATGAGAAATTGTATATCGTACTTCATACCGGAGAAAACGATGAGCTCGGTAATTATTTATACACGAGGGAGTATGAGACTAAGGTAAAAAGAGTGCTATACACAGAGGGAGTGCATGGATATATTCCTAAAGAAGAAAGACCTATATACACTGATAATCTAGTACACCACCCATACACTCTATCTCCTGCAGAACCAACCATCCAAGCAAATGCCCAACTCCCCAAGGTGGACGAGACCAAGCTCTATCGATACAAGTTCCTCGCAAAAACTCTCCCATCGCCTACAAGCGTCTTTCTTATCAAAGGTAAGAGATACGCCTGCCTCAAACTGACTGCCCAAATCACTGTCAAGGGCATGTCTGAGTTGGTCGAGGGAGAGTTCTACGAGATTATCGATTAGAGTTGGTCGATATACCCATCGGCGGCGTGCACATCACGACCATGCTTCTTTGCATATTGCATGGTCGTATCGATGTTGGCATGCCGCATGTGGTCCTTTAGCTTTATTAAGTCCATCCCTTTCTCCAGGGCGTTGATAGCCCCTGTATGTTTCCAAGCATATAGGGTTCTATCTTCAGGAATGTGCAGCTGCTTGCGGTACTGGCGGAAACGAGTGCGCATCGTGCTCTTACCTATTGGCTTCACACCAGGCACGCCACCTTGCCCAAAGAGGTACAGGTCGGGATGGTATGCAAACACACCCAGCCGCTCCATCAGCGACAGGGTGTCTTTGTTTATCCCTACCTGCTGAGTGCGCTTGTTCTTTGCCACTGAGTTGCGTATGTTCACCAATCGCCGCTCGCGGTCTATATCGCCCACACGGAGCAATCGTGCTTCTCCTGGGCGGATGGCACTGTAGTACATCAGCTCAATCGCCAACCATAGGTACGGTTGGCGAGGCAAGATAGCCTCCTTGAGCATCGTGCGCTCATCCTTGGTAAACGGAGAAGGGGCACAGTCCACATACTTGCCCCGATTGCGGATGTCGTCTGCGGGATTAGCATCGCCGAAGACGCCCATCTTCTTGGCGTATGCGAATAGACCGCTCAACCTTTGGCGATATTGCTTGATACTCTCGTGGCACAGACCACGCCCACCTTCAGCCTTCTCTCGGGCGAGGTAGTCGAAGAATGATTGCATCATCTCCTGTGTGTACATGCCGATATAGAGCGGCGCTTTTTCCGCTAGTACCCAATCCATAAACACATTCATCTCGCCTTGGTATTTCTGCTGGCTGGTCTTGCGTATGGTACCACTCATATCTTGCATGTAGCTTTCGATTACATGCTTGAGTTGGTACCGCTCGCTTCGCTCGGTGAAGCGTTGGTGTTCTGGGCGATGGGTATCGTCCTTGCGGAGTGGGCTGGTGTCGTCGGGGTGATCAAGATACACGCCCGTCTTTAGGTACTCGGTTCGGTCTCGGATAATTTCGGCAGCTATCTTGTAGCGCTGGTCTGTCGGCACGGTACGCCGAAGACCACCGCAAATACGATAGCGATGCAACTGGTCGTCGCCTGGCAAGCGAAACGAGTACTCTACATACCAATCTTTGGAAGCGTCCCCATTTTTGTCATTCAGCGTGGGGTAGCTGATTAATTGTTTTGTCCGCATAGTGTTGAAAGTTTAAGGTTTTAAGTCCCTTCCAGACCCTCATATTTCGGGTTCTGCAAGTTACTTAAAACGAAAATGTGAGTATTTGCACTCACATTTTCACTCACATTTTCCAGTCAATACTTGCGGTTATGGCTGATTTTCTGCGCTTTCGCGCGATGGTTAGTCGGGATGGCGAGATTCGAACTCACGACCTCCTGCTCCCAAAGCAGGCATTCTAACCGGGCTGAACTACATCCCGCTGCTTTCTCTCTCGAAAGCGGGTGCAAAGGTACTGCTTTTTTTTGACATGACCAAATAATTTTGAAAAAAAATGCATTTTTTCTTTATTTTCTTTCAAATTCCAGTTTTTTTTAGTACCTTTGCACGGTTTTTCGCGCAAAATAAGCAATATTGAACCACGTTGAACAATACGGAACAACTTAGAACCACGTAGAACATTTTTTAGCATAATAATATATAAGGTATAGAATAATGGACAAGAACACATGGATTGGCTTCCTACTGATAGCCGCAATTGTTGTAGGATTTTCGTTTCTTAATCGTCCTTCTAAGGAAGAACTGGCAGAGCGCAAGCGCGTGCAAGACTCCATCACACTCGTTCAAGCGCAGGAGATGGAAGCAAAACTCATTTCCGAGCAAATTGCTCAGCAATTAGAAGCAGAGAAAGTAGCTCAAACACCCACACAGACTGCTGACGAACTAATAGCACAAGTGGCTGCCGTATATGGACCCTTCGCCCCTGCTGCACAAGGACAAGAAGGACTCATTGCATTGGAGAACAGCAAGGTGCGCATCAGCATTGACCGCCGTGGAGGTCGCATTGCCAAAGCTGAACTCAAAGAGTACAAAGCATACGGCGACAGCGTAAACGATCTGTGCCTCTTCCAAAACGATGAGAGCAGCCTCAACT
Source organism: Paludibacteraceae bacterium (assembly GCA_045589755.1). GTDB lineage: Bacteria > Bacteroidota > Bacteroidia > Bacteroidales > Paludibacteraceae > Colicola. The sequence continues at coordinate 5,470 of JAZNPR010000051.1, read as the reverse complement.
TTACCCTCGTCACCAATTCCAACCGTATCTTGGCAACCCAAAACCTCTATTTCACCGAGTCAGAACCCACTACAGATGCAGAGGGCAACACCACCCTCACCATGCGCCTGCAAACTAATATCGAAGACTGCTACTTAGACATTGTATATACATTGCCCGCAGATGACTATATGGTAAGCATGAGCCTCCAGCCACACAATATGCACTTGGCATTGGCACAAAACATGTCCTCTTTGGAAATGCAATGGAATCAATCTATCCCACAACAAGAGAAAGGTCGCAAGTTCGAGGAGAAATATGCGCAATTGCAATATATGTTCATCGGTGGTGAGATTGAGAAGTTATCTGAGATGAAGTCTGACCGTGCCAACGAATCAGCGCGCTTGAAATGGATTGCGTACAAGGATCAGTTCTTCTCTACGGTGATGATTGCGGAGGATGCGTTTGAATCCACTACTATGGAGTCCACTCCACTCAATCAGCACAGCCGTTATATCAAAGAGTACAAGACTACGACTAGTCTTCCTTGGGATATCACAGGTAAGCAGGCGACTAACCTGAAATACTATTTCGGACCTAACCACTACAACACCCTCAAGGCATACGATAAGGATGTGACCAGCGTAGAGAAACTCCACCTCAACGAGTTGGTACCACTGGGCTGGAAGATTGTAGCATGGATCAACAAGATTATCGTGATTCCAATGTTTGACCTCTTTATGTCGTGGGGATTGCATATCGGTATTGTGATTCTGCTGATGACCTTGGTTATTAAACTCATCATCTTACCATTCGTTTTTGCATCATACAAGTCCAGCGCGAAGATGCGCGTGCTGAAGCCACAAATGGATGAGATTAATGCCAAGTACCCACCCGAGAAGATGCAAGAGCGTCAGCAAGCCACTATGGCACTCTATCAGAAAGCTGGCGTGAGCCCAATGTCGGGCTGTTTGCCAATGCTATTCCAATTCCCTGTGCTGATGGCTATGTTCTGGTTCTTGCCTACGGCTATTGAATTGCGTGGTCAATCGCTTTTCTGGGCAGACGACCTCTCTACTTACGATGCAATTATCACATGGAATACGCACATTCCTATCTTCGGCACGCACCTCAGTCTTTTCTGTTTGCTAATGACCATTGTGAATATTATTTATACACACATCACGATGCAGCAACAAGCTGGCGGACAAGAGATGAAGATGATGCGTTGGATGATGTACCTCATGCCACTGATGTTCCTCTTCTTCTTCAACGATTATGCAGCAGGTTTGAGCTACTACTACTTCGTTAGTTTGCTCATGACTATCATCCAAACCATGATTTTCCGTTGGGCCATTGACGACAAAAAAGTGCTTGCCGAAATGGAAGCCAATGCCAAGAAAAAAGGCACCCAAAAGAAGTCTGGTTTTGCAGCACGCCTCGAAGCTATGCAACGCGAGCAACAACGCCTTGCACGCGAACAAGCCAAAGCGCAGATGAGGAGATAAGTGTTAGGCGAGAGGCACCTTTAACCTCTAATCTTTAACCTAATTACAAGTATATGAAACAAATAATGATAATAACAGTCCTGTGCTCTGTAGTGAGCATGGGACTGTTTGCGCAAGAGAAAGCCTCTCCTGAATCCTCCCCTGAAGGGAAGGACTTAATTACAGCGAGTAATGAAGCGCCCAAAGACAAATATACTTTTAGCGATTTTTTTGATGCTCTGGACTTACCTACTGTTCTGGGCGCGGGATTCACACCCAATGGCATTGAGGGTGCTACCTTCAATTCCGCTATGCGCCTCGGCTGGCGTCACCACAAGAACTATGGCACATTCGTATATATCACCTACGACACCCATAGCAACACCTACGAAGACCTGATTATACAAGGTACCAATGTCCGTAATGGCGAAGTGTGGTACAACGAAGTAGGTATGAGTGTAGGCTATCGTATTCCATTGGTAAAAGACATCAAGGCATTTTATGATAAACCCTATTTTCACCCCTGGGATTTCTATGTCAGCATTCAACCTGGTGTATCAATTGCTACGGTCAAGAACATCACCCCGATGGACGACAGCGAACCATCCTACGACATGTCTAACTATGACCATGTTGTCCCTACCCTGCGTTTTTCTGCGGGCGTTGAATGGTTCATCTTCCACAATTTTGCCATTTTTGCAGAAGCAGCCTACACGCAACATTTGATGCCTACGATTATTGAACAAGCAGCCATAGAGAAAGGCGAGATTAAACACCCATCAGGACCAATCACATTGTCGGTAGGTTTGTCGCTGTTCTTTAATTAGGCAAATAGCCAATAAGGCAAAAAGGATAAAAGAAAAACGATAGACATTCATCTATCGTTTTTTTATTGCTTCGGATAACAACCGATAAATCTCCCGTTGCTCCTCACTGAGCAGTTCCATATGGTGATTCATCACATTCTCATCGCCACGGCGGGCAGGGCCTGTCTGGGCTTCGCGTGGAGGTAGGGTGTGAATCTTGGCTGCCGTCTCATCAATCAATGGCAATAGTGCCGAGAAAGGAATGTGCGTATTCTGCAATAATTCTGCCGCCATGGTGTACATGAGGTTGGTGAAGTTATTGGTAAAAACACCCGCCACATGCAAGCGTTCGCGGTCGTGTTGCGATGCCTCATACACACGGCTCGTGATAGTCAACGCCAAGGAATAGACCGCACTGATATCATCAATCCCGCGTGCCTCAAAGAACACTGGCACTGTGGAGAAATCCTCAATCACACGCGCCTTGCTGAACGTTTGGAAAGGATAAAAAACGCCCGCATGCGGCTTGTCATCACCAAAAACCGTGATGGGCATCGTACCCGATGTGTGAAGATGCAAGGCTTTACCTACGCCGACTACCTGCGCCACCACACTGGGCAATGCCTCATCACGGACTGCATAAATATATACATTCGCCGCAGGAAGGTGGTCCAATCCCGCACGACTACTAACCATCTGACACGCTACGCCTTTCTTGCGAAAAGCATAGTCTAAATTTGTGGCTACATTGCCTTGACCGATAATAACAATATTCATTGCTTAGGTTAGAGGTTAGAGGTTAAAGGCAGGGATTTATAAAACTCCGTGACGGCAACGATACCGTTTTCCCACACTTCGAGGTCTATGGACTCGTTGGGCGAGTGAATGGCATTCTTCTCCAAGCCAAAGCCCATAAGGATAGTCTTCACACCTAATATCTGCTCGAAACTGCTGATGATAGGAATACTACCACCACGGCGTGCTGCCAATGGTCGTTTGCCAAATGCTACCTCAAAGCCATGCTCCGCTGCTTTATACGCAGGAATATCAATTGGACATACATAGCCCTGTCCACCGTGCATAGGAGTCACCTTCACGCGTACGCCCGCGGGCGCAATACTACCTATATAATCAATAAACGCTTGGCTCACTTTTTCGTGATCTTGGTTGGCAACAAGTCGGCAGCTGACCTTAGCATACGCCTTGCTGGGCAATACAGTCTTACTACCTTCACCCGTGTAGCCACCCCATATGCCGCAAATATCAAACGAAGGACGGCAGGAGTTGCGCTCCAAAGTAGAATAGCCTTCTTCACCGAAAGTAGTGTCCACATCTATCGCCTCGCAATATGCCTGCTCGGAGAACGGAATCTGCTTAATCATCTCGCGTTCCGCCTCTGGAATAGGCAGCACATCGTCATAGAAATGAGGAATGGTGATGCGTCCCTTGTCATCCACCACCTTAGAGAGCATCTCCGTGAGGGCATTGATTGGGTTCTTCACCGCGCCACCGAAGTGTCCGCTATGCAGGTCACGGTTAGGGCCTGTGACCTCAATCTCCCAATAAGCCAAACCACGTAGTCCCGTGGTGATAGATGGGGTTTCCTTGCCTATCATGGAGGTATCACTTACAAGGATGATGTCGCATGCCAACAAGTCGCGGTGCTCTTCCAAGAATGCCTCCAGACTGGGACTGCCAATCTCCTCTTCGCCCTCGAAGATGAACTTCACACGACAGTTCATCAGTCCGTGCTTCACGAGGTATTCAAACGCCTTGACCTGAATCATTGCCTGCCCTTTGTCGTCATCTGCGCCACGGGCATAGAGACGACCATCGCGAATGGAAGGTTCAAAAGGTTCAGAGTTCCAAAGTTCCAAAGGTTCGACAGGCATCACATCGTAGTGAGAATAGACGAGGACGGTGGGTATTGGATATTGGGTATTGGACGCCACTTCGTGGCTATTGGATATTGGGCTGTACTCGGCATAAACAAAGGGATTGCCTGCGGAGGGCATCACCTCAGCATGTTGTGCGCCTGCGGCGAGCAGGAGTTCGCGCCAGCGCTCAGCACAACGGAGCATATCATCCTTGTGCGCAGGTTGGCAACTGATACTGGGGATACGAATAAGACTCGCCCACTCCTCCAGGAAGCGGGTGCGGTTTTCATTGATATAAGCACGGATCATATATAATTTTGAATTATGAATTTTGAATTATGAATGTGTTTTCAAAAAAAAATGCTGCATTGCCACTTGACTCGAGAAAAACTCCCAAAAACAGGATTTGAGGGGTACAGGTCCTTTGTAATCTAACTACCTCACCGCTACGACAAATGTCGGTCACCGCGCAGAGTATTAGCACGCCATTGGAAAGAGCACCATTCTCGGAAAAAAATTATGTGTTGAGTTTTCCGGTTCCTGGGCAATGCAACAAGTATTTTAAGACCGCTCGCGATGCTCGCTGTTGGATTATATTATCCTATTTACAATTTCTGTGCCAAAGTATAGAGGTTAAAGGCTATAGCCTCATCGCCTTTCGCCTAAAATCTCCATGCCAGCGTGGCTACGATGCGATGGGTGCGAGTGCCGACCTCTATAGGGAGGGGTTGCACTTCAGAGGCATACTGGTGAAGCGTTTGCCAACGATATTGATACGCCAACTGCGCCACTACTACATCGCTGCGATACCCTAAGCCCAAACTAGCATATTGTGTGCTTTGGGTATAACGATAGTCCATATCGGTACGTATCTCATTGTAGCCCAACATCCATATGGGGTCTTCCTTCATAAACGAAGATTCATATACATAACCCGCATTGATATACAATCCACGATACACCTGTGCCTCTGCTCCTGCGCGCAGTGTGTGGACATCCTCCATATCCGCAGAATGGGCGTAGTCATATTGTACAGCAATCAGTCCCTCGCTGCCTATTTGCCCAGCGACACTCACACTCGTGCGCAAAGGCGACATCATCTCTGTACTCATAACACCACTCTCTGGGGTTAGCACATCGTATTTCTGTCCATTTACCTTGCTGTACATGTCGCCTTCGGTCTGCACAGATAGGGCCATCATGGTTGGCGTTTGAAACGAAGCACCTATACGCAGTGCCTGAATAGGTCTATAGATTAGTCCAATTGAGCCACTCACTCCCAATCCAGAAAGAAGTCGGATCGTAGCCATGTCGTTCTGTG
>JAZNPR010000050.1:0-21674 GCA_045589755.1 Paludibacteraceae bacterium | reverse complement strand
CGCCAATCTGCGAGTTGTAGGACTTAGGCGAACGGGTAATGCGGTAGTCGTCTTTGAGCAACTGATAGAGCCACTCCTTGACCACCGTCTTGCCATTAGAGCCCGTGATGCCAATCACTGGTCCGTGATAGAGCGAGCGCTTGTAGGCGGCTAACCGCTGTAGGGCGGTGAGGACATCCTCTACGATGAGGAATATGCTTTGTGTCCCGCTATCCGATATCCGATTCTTGATTCCCGACTCCGATACCACAAACACTTTCACCCCACGCTCAATCAGTTGCGGGATGTATTTAGCACCGTCGTTCTTGTCGGTCTTGAGTGCAAAGAAGAGTGTTGCCTCTGGCTCCGCGCCGAGTTGGCGACTATCCGTGAGCAAGTGGCGAATATCTAAGTTCTGCAAGTTGTCGGTATTGCCAATAACTTGCAGAGGATGAATAGCTTGTATGATATCTCGGATTAGCATCCTTCAAACTGCTGGAGGAAGCGGACGTCGTTCTCAGAGAAGAGGCGAAGGTCCTTCACGCGGTATTTGAGGTTGGTGATACGCTCTACACCCAAACCGAAGGCATAGCCTGTATATACCTTAGAATCAATGCCGCAAGACTCCAATACGTTAGGGTCCACCATACCGCAACCGAGAATCTCTACCCAGCCTGTGCCTTTGCAGAACGAACAACCCTTGCCACCGCAGAGGTCACAAGAGATATCCATCTCAGCCGAAGGCTCGGTAAATGGGAAGTAACTTGGGCGGAGACGAATCTGTGTCTCTGGGCCAAACATCTCTTTGGCGAAGTAGAGCAACACCTCGCGCAAGTCAGCAAAGCTGACGTTCTTGTCAATATACAATCCCTCTACCTGATGGAAGAAGCAGTGTGCACGTGCCGAGATTGCCTCGTTGCGGTACACACGACCTGGGCACAACACACGGATTGGAGGCTCTTGGCTGAGCATGGTGCGTGTCTGTACGCTGGAGGTGTGGGAGCGAAGCAGAATATCGGATGGCTTTTGCACGCCAATCTCCTTCTCAATGAAGAACGTGTCTTGCATGTCGCGAGCAGGGTGCTCTGGTGCGAAGTTCAGCAACGAGTAAACGTGGTTATCGTCCTCTACCTCAGGACCTTCCGCTACGGTAAAGCCCACGCGAGCGAAGATGTCGATGATCCGCTCACGCACAAGCGAAAGTGGGTGACGCGTACCCAAGGCAATAGGGTCAGGTGTACGTGTAAGGTCGAGTTCCTCTGCTGCCGCTTTAGCGCCATTGGCTTCCACTGCCTCGCGCAGCTCGTTGATGCGCGCTTCGTATGCCTGACGCAATGCGTTGAGTGCTTGACCAATCTCACGTTTCTCCTCTTTAGGAACTTCGCGAAACTCGTTGAAGAGTTCGGTAACCAAACCTTTTTTACTGAGGTACTTGATACGCAGAGCCTCTACTTGCTCTGCATTGTTTGCCTGCAATTCAGCTACTTGGGCGAGCAGGTCTTGTATTTTCTCTTTTATTGTCATAATCGGTTTTTTGCGATGGAAAAATTTACACTTCACCAAATTAACCCACAAAGGTACAAAAAAAAATGTATATGCGCAAATAAAAGTGCAAAAAATCAAAATATTTTTCCTTTTGCATGTGCTGTTTGGTATTCTTATAGTAGCTTACTTACCTACGAATAATCTACGAGTCGCCTAAGATTTACTTTTGAAAACAAGGTGAGAGGTGATGAATAGATAGGTTAAAGGCGAGAGATGAGAAAAATGCATATAAATTTGCATATGTCAAAAAAAAGTATTACCTTTGCAGGCTTATTTTGCGTAAATGTGCGCGTGTGCGTATGCGTGATGTGTAAAAAGGGACTCTTCATATCGTTATTGATGTTGCTTTTGGCTCTGCCAATAGTAGCTAGGGATAGTGTGCAGGTTGCATCAGACTCTGCTACTCAGGTTTTGCCTATGCCTATGTCTGTAGATACGATAGATAGCGCAGAAAGTGTAGAATCTGTAGCTCCTTCCCCTAAGAAACAAGCGATAGATGCTAGAGTGGAATACACATCGCAAGATTCGTTGGTGATGACAAGCAATGGTATTGCGCACATGTATGGTAGTGGAGAAGTTCGATATAAAGCGTTGGAATTGACGGCAGAATACATACGCGTATGTATGGATAGTAGTACTGTTTTTGCGCGTGGTGAACTAGATACTATTGAGAATGAGTGGATAGGATTGCCCGTGTTCAAAGATGCTAATGATAGTTATGAGTCAAAAGAGATGAATTATAACTTAAAGACGCAAAAAGGACTTATTCGCCATGTTGTGACGGAGCAAGGTGAAGGATACCTATTGGCTGATAAAACAAAAAAAATGGAAGATAATACGTTGATGATGCATGGCGGCAAGTATACAACTTGTGATGATCATGATCATCCACACTTCTATCTGCAAATGACCAAAGGTAAGGTGCAGCCTAAGAAAAATGTTGTGTTTGGTCCTGCTTATTTGGTTGTAGGTGAAGTACCATTACCTATAGCAGTTCCTTTTGGATTTTTTCCATTTACAGACTCCTATTCGAGTGGAATTATTGTGCCAAATTTTGGTGATGATTATACGCGTGGAATGTACTTGCAAGGTTTAGGTTACTATTTTGCCATAAATGACTATATTGATTTGGAATTGAGAGGAGATATATACACACGAGGAACGTGGTCAATATCTGCAACAAGCAAGTATGCGAAACGATATAAGTTTCATGGCAATTTGAGCGTAAATTATCGTTGGGATGTGACAGGGGAAAAAGATATGCCTGATTATAGTGTGGCAAAGAACTTAAGTGTACAATGGTCACATACACAGGATAGCAAAGCTAATCCTTACAACAATTTTTCTGCTAGTGTGAACTTCAAAACCAGCGGTTACAATCGTAGTAACATCAATAGTTATTACAATGTACAAGCTAATGCAGAGAATACAACCAGTAGTACGATTAACTATACGCAACGCTTTCCTGATAGTCCATGGAGTATTAGTGCGAATATGTCGATCACACAGCGAACAAAGGACTCCACACTGACGGTGAGTTTGCCGAATATCAATGTGAGTATGAGTCGTGTCTATCCTTTCAAACGCAAACAAAGAGTAGGCAAAGAAAAATGGTATGAGAAAATTAGTTTGCAGTATAGTGGAAACTTCTATAACTCGATTACTTGTAAGGAAGATTATTTCCTCAAATCAAACTTCGTGAAGGATTGGCAGAATGGATTGAAACATACTTTGAGTAGTTCGGCTTCGTTTATGTTATTCAAATACATAAGTATTACGCCTAGTTTGAGTTTTAATGACCGTATGTTCTTTCAACGTGTAGATCAGCATTGGGATGAAGAAACCTACGAAGTTAAGAAAGATACAGTGACAGGTTTTTATAACGTCTATGATTTCAATGCCAGTGTGAGTATGTCAACTAAATTATATGGCTTTTATATTCCTAATCGCAAGTTATTTGGCGATAAAGTGGATCGTTTTCGCCATGTGATAACACCAAGTGTTAGTTTTAGTTACCATCCCGACTTTAGTGACCCTATGTGGGCAAAACGCTATGGCGGATTTTATGGCAGCTATAATAGAATGTTAACTACTCGTGATGCTGCGGGCAACCTTGTACCTAAGTTGGATGAAAACGGGTTGCCGATTTTTGAGGAAGTTACTTACTCGCGTTTCCGTGAAACACCAGGTAGAGGTAGTGCTGCCAGTTTGTCTTTTTCGTTGGGAAACAACTTGGAAATGAAGTTGCGAAACGACAAAGACACAACGGGAAAAGAACCCTATAAAGTATATAGCATCATTGATAACTTTAGCATAAGTGGTGGATATAACTTCATAGCAGATTCGATGAATTGGAATAATTTCTCGGTGAATCTACGTATCAAGATTCCAAAAGTGAATTATACTATCAATTTGAGTGGACAATTTGATCCGTATATGTACACCACTACGGCTAGCGGACAGCATGTCCGTTGTAATGAATTGTATTGGAATCATGGGCGTTTTCCACATTTCTTGGGCACTAGCACCAGTTTTAGCTATACCTTCAACAATGATGTGGTGAAGCGTTGGTTTAAGCGCGATGATAAAAACAATAGTCAAGAGGAATTGGAGGAGGTCGTAGAGCCTACTGTGGATCCGCTGACAGGGGAGATTATCGAACCTGAAGTCCCTAAGAAAAAAGAGAAAAAACAAGAAGATAAAGCAACGGATGATGGGTATCTGTTTGCGAAAATCCCTTGGAGTTTGAGTGTCTCGTATAGTTTGCGATATGGTGCTGGTTCTGAATGGGATGAGAAACGGAATTATTACAAGATGGAGTTTCGTCACAATTTGAGTTTTTCTGCCTCAATAGGGTTGGGAAATGGTTGGAAGGCAAGCACCTCTCTTAGCTATGATGTTAATGCTAACAAGTTAGCATATTCTAGTATAAATGTCAGTAGAGACTTACACTGTTGGAGCATGAGTGCTAGTTTTGTACCTTTTGGACCATATAAGAGTTATACATTCCATATAGGTGTGAATGCAAGTATGCTGAAGGATTTGAAATATGATAAGAATGGTTCTGATTCTTCAGGTAAACGAATAGATTGGTGGTAGTGACCATTTATCATTTGACAATTTACAATGTACAAAAATATGAAAATCGAAGCAAGAAAAGTAGTGACCCTCCAGTACGATTTGTATGTGGACGGCGAGAATGGACAAGAAGAATTGATGGAGAAAGCCACAGCTGAGGCTCCATTGGTATATTGCCACGGCGAGGGCATGATGCTCCCCGCTTTTGAGCGACACATGGCTGGTTTAGCAGAAGGCGATACTTTTGACTTCCGCATCCCATGCCAAGAGGCATATGGCGAATACGATGATGAAGGGGTGTTGACTTTGGACAAAAAGATGTTCTATAATGGTGATGGCGAGTTCGATAGTGAGCGCGTATATGTAGGTGCTATCGTACCGATGAATACTGCTGACGGGCAAATCATCAACGCACAGATAGCAGAGATTACTGCTGATAATGTGACCATTGACCTCAACCACCCATTGGCAGGCGAGAACTTGCATTTTGTGGGTAAAGTATTGAATATCCGTGAAGTGACTGAAGGTGAGTTGAAAGCATTGCATCATCGCGGTTGTGGAGGCGGTTGTGGTGGCTGCAAAGGTAGTTGCGAGGACTGCGGAGGAGAGTGTAATTGTGGTTGAAAGTTTGAAGTTTAAAGTTTAAAGGAAAGGAATATACTATGGCAAATATTTTAGCGATAGTGGGACGTCCCAATGTTGGGAAATCGACCCTATTTAACCGCTTGACTAAAACACGTCGAGCGATAGTAAATGATGCTGCAGGCACAACCCGCGATCGTCAATACGGCAAGAGCGAGTGGTGTGGCAAAGAGTTTTCCGTCATTGACACAGGCGGATGGGTAGTCAATTCCGACGACACCTTCGAGAGCGAGATCAATCGTCAGGTGAACCTCGCCATCAAGGAGGCAGATGTCATCCTCCTCGTGGTAGATGTTAATGCAGGCGTTACCCAGTTTGACATGGAGGTGGCCCACCTACTCCGTCAGGCCAAAAAGGAGACTGTGCTCGCAGTCAACAAGGTGGATCAGTTTGACCAACAATACGGTGCACCCGAGTTCTACAAACTTGGTCTGGGCGAGCCATTCATTCTCTCTGCAGAGAACGGATTGGGCACAGGCGATCTATTGGATGAGATTTGCAGCCGCTTCCGCGATACCGTGGCAGGCGAAGATCTGGAGGAATTGCCACGTTTTGCTATCGTAGGTCGTCCTAACGCAGGTAAAAGTAGTATCCTCAACGCTTTCATCGGCGAGGAGCGCACTATCGTAACTGATATTCCAGGCACCACTCGCGATAGCATCTACACCCGATACAACAAGTTCGGCAAAGATTTCTACCTCGTGGACACCGCTGGTATCCGCAAGAAGGCCAAGGTGAACGAGGATTTGGAATATTACTCCGTAGTACGCAGTATACGCGCCATTGAGAACTCAGACGTATGTATTCTGATGATTGATGCAACACGCGGTATCGAAGCGCAAGATCTAAATATCTATCAACTGATTCAGAAGAACAAGAAGGGACTGGTCGTTTGTGTCAACAAGTGGGACTTGATTGAGAGCAAGACTACCGCCGACATCAAGGGCTACGAGCGCGCTATCCGCGAACGCATCGCACCCTTCACCGACTTCCCTATCATCTTCACTTCGGCACTCACCAAGCAGCGTATCTTCAAGGTAATGGAGACTGCCTTGCATGTCTATGAGAACAAGCAGAAGAAGGTCGCTACTGCGCAGCTCAACGAGCGCTTCTTGCCACTCATTGAGAACTACCCTCCACCTGCAACCAAGGGTAAGTATATTAAGATTAAATACTGTACGCAATTGCCTAACACTCAGATTCCTACCTTTGTGTTCTTTGCCAATTTGCCACAGTATGTCAAGGAGCCGTACCGCCGCTTCTTGGAGAATAAACTGCGTGAGTGGTGGGACTTTAATGGTACACCGATACAGATATTTATTCGTGCAAAATAAAATATAGCATAATTTTTAAGAAAGTAGTGTCATTTTATTAAGAATATTTGCGCGCGTGCGAGAATTTTTGTAACTTTGTAGGCTGAATGAAAATTATAGGTTTTAGTCGAATAGCATCCGATGTAAAAATGGTAATGAAGGGCGACTCTTCCCTATTGGTCAATCGTAAACCATTTTTTATACCAGATTGGAGTGAAGATGTGCGTATGACCCCCTGTGTAGTGCTACGTGTGAGCCGAATGGGAAAAAATATAGCAGCACGTTTCGCTTCGAGATATTATGATGCAGTCGCTTTAGGATTGAATATGCAGGCTGCCGATTTTGTAGCTAACAATGATTGGACAAAAGGATGGGCTTTTGATTATTCATTGGTAGTGGGCACTTTTATTGATCCTGAATGTTTGGATGAGCAAAATATGTTGATGTCTTTTGATGAAGCTATTCAACGTGTGAGTGAAATCATGACTATTCGACAAGGAGATATGATTTTTATAGACTGTATTGCTAATCCGCGCAAATTGCTGCAAGATGAAGTGATATGTGTGGAAAAGGAAAAAGTAGGATTGCTTTATTGTAAGATTAAATGAAACGATTACTAGTCATATTTTGTATATTGATTTTCTCTCTAGTTACTTTTTCTGCAACTAGACATACTTATGTAGATCAGTCTGTATTAAGTGATGGAAAATTTGTAAAAATACAGGTGAAGGAAACAGGTGTTTATGCCATCACATACGAAGAACTGAAGGATTGGGGACTACGGCCAGAGGAGGTTCGTATTTTGGGGTATGGAGGCAATATGCTGAGTGAGAATTTTACTTTGCCCAAATGGGATGATCTGCCGTCTATAGCATTTTATATGCACAAGGGCACAGACAATGTGTTTAATAGGGGAGACTATATTTTATTCTATGCACGTGGATCAATCGGATGGAAATTTGTAGGAGGGAGATGGCGTCACACGCGCAATCCATATAGTGATTATGGCTATTATTTCTTGAGTGATTCAGCTGGTGAACAAAGATTGATGACCATAGCGGATGAACTTGCAGATGAAGGAACATATGATGTGAACTGGGCTACCGAATGTTTGTTGCACGAAGTGGAAAAAGTGAATTTATTGGACAAGTCAGGTGCCCAAGGAGGAGGTCGTGAGTTTTATGGGGAGTCAATGCAACTTGAAAATAATACTCTTTCCTTTACATTTGATACCCACAATGTGAGGACGGACCAAAATATAATTTGTTTTGCTGATGTCGCTGTCAGTGCTTCTGGAGATACTGCAAATAAGTCAATGATTAGTCTGCAATTGGGCGGTAGTAGGCAGTCTGTTGCAATACCCTATATTAATGTGGCAGATTTTTATACTAAGGCAGAATGCGACTCTATTCTATTAAATACAAAAGCAAAAAGTACGGGAAAACAAGAGGTGAAACTCCAGTTCTTCAGTCCAACTGATGCAGCAGTAGGATATCTTAATTATATTGAGATGCTTGTTCCAATAGATCTAATAATGCGTGGAAATGAAATGGCATTCAATAGTACGGTTTATTCATTGAAGCAAGAAAATGTACGTTTTACTATGGCGGGTGTATCTTCAAATACACAAGTTTGGCGCGTGACGAATGGGGTCGATGTTGAACGAATGCCTATAAAAAAACTAAGTAATGAGAAAATAACTTGGGTGGATAGTAATGCGCAAGCAGAAATGTATGTGGCTGTCAATGTGGATGCGACCGAATGGAAGAAACCTGTTTGCTTGGGTGTTGTAAAAAATCAAAACTTGCATGCCTTGCGTAACAAAGATTATGTGATTATTTGTCCAGAAGAGTTTAGGGAACAAGCGATACGTTTGGCTAAAAAACACGAAGAAGTAGATCATCTTACATGGGCAGTTGTCACTGATGAAGAGGTGTATAATGAATTTTCTTCTGGAACACCTGATGTGAGTGCTTATCGTTGGTTGATGAAAATGCTTTATGATCGCGCAAATAATAATCCCGTGGAGCAACCGAAAAATCTATTGTTGATGGGTAATGCTTCTTATGATAATAGGAACCTATTAGGTATCAAATCAGGAGTCAGTCGTTTGCTAGTCTATGAAGCTAAAAATTCTACAGTCGAAACAAAAGCATATGGAACAGATGATTATTGTGGTTTTTTAACAGATAATGCAGGAGTTGATTCAAAAGGTAGATTCAATGAAAATAGAGCTAAAATGAATATTGGTGTTGGTCGTCTGCCTCTACGTACATTGGAGCAAGCAACGCAAGTGGTTGATAAGATTTGTACGTACATGGATGATCGTGTTCTAGGTAAGTGGAAAACTCAAATCTGTTTTATGGCAGATGATGGCGATAAGGGAATACATGTACAAACTGCTGATATTGGAGCAGAGAAACTACGAAAGAAGAACCTCAATTTTGTGGTTAATAAAATTTATTTAGATGCCTATACACAGGAGGTGAATGCTTCTGGCGAGCGATATCCACTCGCTAAGAATCAATTTGATAATATGCTAAATAATGGTGTCCTTTTCTGGAATTATTCGGGACATGGTGGCTATAATAATATTACCAATGAGTTGTTTATGACAACACAAGATATAAAGGATATGAGCAATACAAATCTAGCTTTTTGGTTTTTAGCTACTTGTAGTTTCTCGCATTTTGACGGAAATATTCCATCTGCAGGAGAAGAAGCCGTGTTGAATCCTCATGGAGGTGCAATAGCTGTACTATCTGCTTGTAGAACGGTATATGCTTCTCAGAATAAAATCCTCAATGAGCATTTATGCGATACACTTTTTGGACACAAGGACGTTTTCTCATATGATATGACTATAGGTAAAGCCACATATATGGCGAAGAACAAGACGGGAATGGATGATAACAAAATGCCATACATATTATTGGGCGATCCTGCTTTGCGATTGAACTATCCTACTGATTATCAAATTAAGACACTAACACAATTGGATACATTACGTGCACTGACAGTTCATACTGTACGAGGATATGTCGTTAGTTCAACTGGTGATACAGCTACATGGTTTAATGGGCCGATGGATATTACCATATGGGATAAACAGAAACAGGTAATGACCAATGATAATGATGTGACAGATGAGACGAAAAAAAATAAAATACTATTCAATGATTATCCAAATACATTATTTGCAGGACAGACTACAATCAAGGATGGTCTCTTTGAATTCACATTTATGGTGCCTAAAGATATTCGCTATAGCTTCGGAAAAGGCAGAATGGTATATTATGCATATGATCAAGAAACACGTGAAGAGGGAGTCGGCTTTTATGAGGACTTTGTAATTGGAGGTAGCAATGTCGTGGAGATTGTGGATACGATAGGTCCCGAATTAAGTATATATCTCAATAATCCAGCTTTTCAAGATGGAGATAAAACATATGAGTTTCCTCATTTCTATGCGAATATTTATGATGAGAATGGTATCAATACAGTAGGATCTGGTATTGGGCATGACTTAATGATGATTGTAGATGAAAATCCGAAACTTACTTTTATCTTAAATGATTATTTTGTAGCCGAAAACAATAGTTTTCAGCGAGGTAAAGTTAGTTTCAAGATGCCAGAGATGGAAGAAGGTGCACATTGCATGACATTCCGTGCTTGGGATTTGTTGAATAATAGTAATACTGCAACGTTGAATTTCCAAGTTGTAAAAGGGTTAGATCCTACAATTTATCAAGTAATCTCATATCCTAATCCTGTGGCAACGACAGGTGTTTTGCATTTCCAAATAGAATATGATCAGCCCAATGAGGTGATTCAAACTGAGATTTATATGTTTGATTTAAATGGTCGCTTAGTAAAAGAACATCGCCAAATAGGAACAACTGGGATACGATGGGATATGACTGAGATTGCTGCACAACCAGGTGTATATATATATCAAGTGAAAATAAAAACTACCACTTCGGATTATGTATCCAAAGCGGGTAAAATAATAATACATAACTAGGCCTATGAAGCATTTTTAGAGATAATTTTTAATAATCGAGTTCGTGTTACGAACAATACTAAAGATAATAATAAAAACAAAAATAAATTTTAAACACAATGAAGAAGATTCTTTTATCAATGATGACCGTTTTTGGTCTTGCATTACCGTTGATGGCTACTAATCCTGTTGTTACCGCAATGCCATCCCTTACAATTGCTCCTGATGCTCATGCTGCAGGTATGGGTGATATTGGTGCTGCAACAAATCCAGATCTTAACTCACAGCACTGGAACCCTTCTAAATACGCTTTCATGGAAAGTAAAGGAGGTATTACAGCCAACTATACTCCTTGGCTGCGCAAATTAGTAACGGATATTGATTTGGCATATATTGCTGGTTACTACAATATGGGAGATTTAGCAGGTACTATTTCTGGTAGTTTTACCTATTTTTCAATGGGCGAAGTACAATTAGTAGGCGATGATGGTCAATTCTTCCAGAATGCGCGTCCTAATGAGTGGGCGATAGATGTTGCCTATTCTCGTAAACTACATGAGTATGTAAGTATGGGTGTTGCATTGCGTTTCTTGTATAGTGATCTCAATAATGGTGCTAATACGTCAGCCAACCAAACTGCCATTGAAATGTATCCAGCTTGGACAATGGCTGCTGATCTCTCCTTGTACTACCGTCAACCTATTGCCTTGCCAATGGGCGAAAGTTACTTTGCATTAGGTTTTAATTTGAGTAACTTGGGTGGTAAAATGACATATGATGATGGTGAAACACAACACTTTATTCCTGCAAATATGCGTCTTGGTGTTAGCTATGAATTGCCTTTTGATGACTACAACCGACTCATGTTTAGTGTAGAAGCCAATAAATTGTTGGTGCCTACCAATTATTCTAAGTTCGCTGTTGACGAAGATGGCAAACCATTGTCGGGGCAACAACTTAAAGAGTGGTACACAGAAATATCTTCCCCTAACGGATGGTGGATGTCATTCTGTGATGCGCCTGGATACAACGAGGTGGATGCTACTACAGGTAACCAAATTTCTGCTTCTCCAGCAATGGAAGAGTTACAAGAAATTCAGTGGGGTATTGGTTTGGAATATAGCTACAACCGTCAGTTCTTTGGTCGCATCGGTTATAGTCACGAGAACTATTACAAAGGCAACCGCCGCTATGTGACCCTTGGTGCTGGTTTCAAACTCAGCATCTTCTCGCTTGACTTTGCATACTGTATCGCCACAGCAGCATCCAATCCTTTGGATCAAACGATGCGCTTTACTTTGGGCTTTGACCTCGCAGGTATCAAAGATTTGGTAAACAATAAGAAATAATGCGTATAGGTTTCGGATATGATGTACACGCTTTTGCTCCCAACCGCGAACTGTGGTTAGGGGGCATTCGTGTACCTGCGGAACAAGGGTTATTGGGGCACTCCGATGCCGATGTGCTGATTCATGCGCTATGCGATGCCTTGCTTGGTGCAGCCGCTATGCGCGATATTGGCTACCATTTTCCGCCCGTAAAGGGTAATGAGTACGAGAATATTGACTCCAAGATCCTCTTGCGCAAGGTGATGCAAATGCTCCGCGATGCGGGATATGAATTAGGCAACTGCGATTGTACCATCTGTGCCGAAGCACCCAAACTCAATCCCCATATCCCTGCCATGACTGCGTGTTTAGCAGAAGTAATGAGCGTGAGCGAAGGACAAATAAGTATTAAAGCCACTACGACCGAGAAACTCGGATTCGTAGGACGTAAGGAGGGCATTGCTGCGCAAGCTGTGGTTCTTATTGAAAAAACAAGATGAAGATTATCAAACTGATATTGTGTGTTGTAGGATTTTTCTGCTGTGGCAAAATTGCAGCAGAAGATATTACCAGTGTGCGTGACACATTGATAACCAACGATTCTATCATCGTCATTCACACCGTATGCGCTCCTATCTGTTCCTCGCACGCGCGTGTATATAATAAGGAGTGGCAACTGATTGGCGTGCTGAAACCGCCATTCAAGTCGGCTTTTCCTGAAGCGTACATTGAGGAGAACAAACTGCTGTGGCGCGACAACGATAATTTTGACTACACCCCAGTTCGTTGATTTCTTCGCTTACCACTCGCTTACCACTCTGAACATCGTAATACCCCCAGAATCCTGATGCAAACATTCCAATCCACATCGCCTATGCAACTCCCGATATATCTAATCGGCTATATGGCTGCGGGCAAAACTACGGTCGGTCGTTTGTTGGCTGAGCGTCTGGGTTGGCGTTTCGTGGACTTAGACGAGGCGTTTGCTGAGATTCACAGCCAGACACCTGCCGAGTATATCCGCGAGCACGGCATTGAGGCGTTTCGATACAAAGAGAAGTATGTGGTCGAAGACCTAGCAGAACTGCCTTTTGAGAAGGTGATTTATGCTACGGGTGGTGGTTATCCATGCTGGGAGGATAATATGGAGTGCCTCAAGGAATTGGGTACGAGTATTTATCTCAAATGGAAACCTGAGCATTTGGCTCAGCGACTTATGCTCACGGATTTAAGTACGCGCCCAGTGCTACAAGGTCGTACAGAAGAGGAACTGCTGACTTTCATCACTCCGCAACTTCAAGCCCGCGAACCATACTATATGAAGGCAGACTATGTCATAGAAGCACCAGTCAAGGACATTGCCGCTGAGGACGATAAAAACATAGCAGAACAATTATGGAAATTAATCTCATACAAGACGAAATAATAGAAGAGTTCAGCACTTTCGATGACTGGATGGACCGCTATAGCCTGCTCATAGACTACGGCAATGGTTTGGAGCCTTTCCCCGAGGCAGACAAGTGCGATAAGAACCTGATTGACGGGTGTCAATCTAAGGTTTGGTTTACCGCCGAGATGCAAGATGGCAAGGTTATTTATAAGGGCGATTCGGATGCCATTTTGGTTAAAGGTATAGTGGCATTGCTCATTCGTGTGCTGAGTGAGCATACGCCTAAGGAAATAGTAGATAGTGAGTTATATTTCATAGATGAAATTAACCTCCGCGAACATCTTTCTCCTACTCGCAGCAATGGACTCAACGCTATGCTCAAGCAAATGCGACTGTTTGCACTCACTTTCAATCAACTATAAAGTCCATGAAACACTTGCGCTCCATTATTATTGCATGCCTACTGCTATTTTCTTCTGGTCTTTTTGCTCAGGAGATTGTCTCTCAAGACACCACAAGCGAGCAATTTGCCAAAGTGCATATGATAGCATCGTTTGTCAAATCATTTGACCATGGCTTAAAACTCACATTGGAGGAAGAGATGCGTATTGCATTAGAACCTGAGCAACCATTCAAACGCCTACATACAACTATCTCATTGGCATATACGCCCATTGAGTATGTGTCATTTAGCGCTGGCTACGTGCTCAAACTATATGGCGATAAAGGTTGGAGTGATCCAAATAAGTTTCTGCGCCATCGTGTGAATGTGGATGCTACAGGACAACTGACACTCGGTCAATGGAAATTGTCGTTGCGCGAACGACTGATGTTGGATGCACGCGCAGATGAGGTCAATCTATTAGAAACGAACAAAGTGGACTATACCCTTCGTTCTCGCTTGCAAGCGGTATATGCGATTCCAAGTCAACCATTGAGTATCGTGGCGAAGATGGAGTTATTCAATACCTTGAATGCCAAATACTATGGTCAGTATATCAGCGAGTTGCGACCTGAAATTGGCTTGCAATGGAAAGTAAACAAGAAGAACACCATCAATTTCGCATATAGATATAACTACAAGTATGATAGAAAAATCTCAATGCAGGACAACGGTGATACAGCGCTCACGCATGCTTACGTCCACAAACACGTGATTCTGATTACCTATAAGTTTGATTGGTAGTATTATAAAAAACAGACACCCTTCGGAGTGTCTGTTTTTTTTGTTTGTATAGTCGTTGTTTACAATTCTGTAATCTTACCGGCGGCGAATTGTAATTTACGTCCAGGGTATTGCTCTGGCCAATTAGGATTGTGTGTGGACATAATCACCGTCATGCCTGCTTGGCTGATACTATAGAGCAGCTCCATGATACCTTTGCCCGTTTCTGGGTCAAGGTTTCCCGTAGGTTCATCGGCTAGGATGAGTCCTGGTGCATTGAGCAATGCACGTGCAATCACCACACGCTGTTGTTCACCGCCAGATAGTTGGTAAGGCATCTTATATGCTTTCTCTGCCATTCCTACCTGTTTTAGCACATCGTAGATATTGCTGCGCATGGCTTGTTTATCTTTCCAGCCTGTAGCTTTCAGCACAAAGAGTAAATTATCTTCTACATTGCGATCCACTAGGAGTTGAAAGTCCTGAAAGACTACCCCCACTTTACGGCGCAAATAGGGTATGTCGCGGCGACGGAGTTTCAATAGATTGTAATCCAAAGCGGTGGCTGTAGTTCCTTTAACGGGCAATTCACCGTAGATTGTTTTCATGAAACTCGACTTGCCACTACCCACTCGCCCTAATAGATAGACCATTTCGCCAGATGAGATGGATAGATTGACATCTGTCAATACGATTTGCTCGTCTTGACATATTTCAGCATGCTTATATACAATCAGTTCTTTCATCACTTTCGCCTTTAACCTTTCACCTCTCACCTCTTGCCTCACTCTGCGTCCATTTGGTTAATCTTGTTCTCCAAATCAGTGAGTTGGCTCTTCAATGTGTCAATCTTCTTGCGCATGTCATCAACCAACTTATTGGCTTGCTTTGATTTGCCAGTGAAGAAGAGGATATTGTTTTCAGCTGTTTTGATTTCTTGTACCAGATTTTCGTACATCTTCACCAGTTTCTGGCGGTCAGTCATCTGATCTACTTTCTTGTTCCAACGCTCTTTTGCTTCTGCACGTTTTTGTGCGTATTGCTCGCGGAGTTCTTTGGTTGCCTCGCGTTTTGCCTCGAAGAAGGTGTCGCATGCAGCGGTAAATTTCTTCCACAGGTCGTCAGAATACTTGCGCGCAACAGGACCCACTTTCTTCCATTGTTGTTGGAGTTCGATGAGCTTGTTGGTGGTTTCTGTCCATTCGATGCTGTCCTTCAATGCCTCTGCGGCTTCAATCAGTTCGCGTTTCTTCTTTAGGTTCTCGCTGAACTCATCGCGCATGCTTTTGTAGTAATTAGTTTTGGCTTTGAAGAATGCTTCGCACAAAGCACGGTATTCGTTGTAAATAGCTTGATTTTGTTTCTTAGGTGCGAATCCAATGGTACGCCATTCTTGTTGGATAGCTTGCACTTTCTCGGTAGCGTCATCCCATTGTTTATTGGATTTCAGTTTATTGACATCCAATGCCTTGATTTGCTCAATCAATGCTTGTTTCTTCTCAAGGTTCTCGTTCTCTTTGGCATGCAACTCATCGAAGTATGCTTGATGTTTTTTGTTGATCACGCTGCTGGCTTGTTTGAAGCGGTTCCACAAGTCTTCGCGCAACTCACGAGCCACAGGACCAATCTCAGCCCACTCATCGTGCAACTGTTGCAATGCGCGGTTAGCTTCTACGATATTTGGATTTTCTTGTAATTTCTCTGCAGCTTCACATAGCAGAGTCTTCATTTCAAGGTTTTTCTTGAAGTCCAAGTCACGCAATTCAATATTAATTTTCACAAGATCATAGAAGCGCTCTTGGTATTGTTGGTAGTTTTTCCAAATCTCTTGTGCTTTAGGAGCAGGTACGGCACCGATAGTTTTCCATTCTGCTTGCAGTTCGCGCATTTTCTTGAGATTATCCATTACGTCTGCGGTTTCTGCATCGGCCATTTCTTTCATTTGAGCAAGGATGTTCTCTTTACGAAGAAGGTTTTGTGCTTGTTCTTCTTCGATTTGCTTTTGCAATTCAGCGCGACGTTGTTTGTATGTATTCAACAATTCGCGGAACTCTTGCTCCAATTCATCAAAGGATGGCAACCAATTCTCCAGCACTTCGCCTGCTGCTTGTGCTGCTTCTAATGCGGCTTTCTTTTGTGCCTCTAATTCTTGATGATACTGACGGTAGAATTGTGTTTTCACTGCTTCTACTTGTTCTTTCACTTCCGCTACATTCTTCTGTAGTAACTCCTTTAGTTCGTCCACGAACTGTTGTTTTTCATTTGCCATAATTGTAAATAGTTACGCCCTTTCGAGCGGGGTTCATAAATTTCGGTGCAAAGATACGAATAAATTTGCATATGTGCAAAAAAAAGTGTACCTTTGCGCACAAATTTTATAATTATGGCAGAAATGGAACAAGAATGGACGACTGAGATTCGTCCAAAAGATAGTCTTTTGTCGGTTGACTTCAAAGAGATTTGGCGTTATCGCGACTTGATGATGCTCTTCGTGAAACGTAATATCATTACCCAGTATAAGCAGACCGTACTCGGTCCTTTGTGGTATGTGATTCAACCCATGATGACCACCGTGATGTATATGGTGGTCTTTGGTGGTATTGCTAAGATTTCTACCGATGGATTGCCTCAGCCTTTGTTCTATTTGGCAGGTATCAGTTTCTGGCAGTATTTTGCCGACTGCTTGGGTAAGACATCCAATACTTTCGTGAGCAATGCAAGTATCTTCGGTAAGGTATATTTCCCCCGTTTGGTGACTCCGCTGAGCGATGTGATTAGTAATTTGGTGCGCTTTGGTATTCAGTTCGCATTGTTCCTTGTGGTGTATGCCTATTATGCGTTATTTACTGATGTTCAGATACATACCAACTGGTACGCCCTCATGTTTCCTGTCTTGGTGTTGATGTTGGCAGGCTTGGCGTTGGGTTTTGGTATATTATTTTCCAGTATGACCACTAAGTACCGCGACTTGCAATTGTTGCTTGGTTTCTTTGTCAGTCTGTGGATGTATGCCACGCCAGTTATTTATCCGCTTTCTACAATCACCAACGAGAAACTGCGCCTCGTCATGCAGCTCAACCCGTTGACGGGTATTGTGGAGTTCTTTAAGTACGGTATGCTGGGCGTAGGTAATCACGAATGGTGGATGCTGGGCTATAGCTTCGGCTTTATGGTGGTGCTCCTCGCGATTGGTATCGTGGTATTCAACAAGGTGCAAAAGTCCTTCATGGATACTGTGTAATGCTGCTCTTTCCTAACTGCAAGATCAATCTTGGTTTGCGTATAGTGCGCAAACGCGAAGATGGTTACCATGATTTGGAAACCATCTTCTATCCCGTCTATGGCTTGCGCGATGAGTTGGAGGTAGAGCCCGCGGAGGAGTTTGCTTTCCTGCAAGATGGCTTGGTCGTTGATTGCTTGCCTACAGACAACCTTATATATAAGGTGTACAAGCGCATGCAGGAGCATTTTCCGCAAATAGGCAATGTCAAAATCACTTTCAAGAAGAATATCCCGTTTGGCGCGGGTTTGGGTGGTGGTAGCAGCGATGCGGCACACATGGCTATAGCCCTCAACGAAATCTTCTCTCTCGGTCTTACGCGCGAACAACTTGCAGAAGAGGTACGTCCTTTGGGGGCAGACTGTCCGTTCTTTATTTATAACACTCCATGCTATGCGGAAGGTATTGGCGATCAACTCACACCTATTTCTTTGGATTTGAGCGGTTTGCGCCTTGTGATGATTAAGCCTGCTTGTGGTGTTTCCACCAAAGAAGCCTACGCGGGTATTAAGCCGAAAGGTACGTGCAAAGTCTTAAATGACCTTAAAGTCCTTACTGTCCTTAACGACCTTACTATCCTTTCTGCCCTTACCAATGATTTTGAAGAAACCGTTTGTAAGGTTCATCCCGAGATTGCTGAAATAAAACAGCGCCTACAAGAAGCAGGCGCCCTTTATGCGGCCATGTCTGGATCTGGCTCAACAGTCTTTGGCTTGTTCCAAAACAATGCGGAAGGTCGTACCGACGCCCAATTGCGATTGCTTCACGAAGAGTTCGCCTCTATGGTAATCTTCGATGATACGCTTGCCTAAGCTCAATCCCAATCCCCAACCGCGTTTCTTGCTGGTATAACCAGGGTTGAAAATTCGTTTGAAGTTTCTTCGGTCAATGCCTTTGCCAGTGTCGGTAATGTCAATATAAATCTTGCCTTTCGCCTCTCGCCTTACTTCAATGGTAATACTTCCTTTCCCGTCCATGGCATCAATGGCATTTTTGCAGATGTTCTCAATTACCCATTCAAATAGCGGTGCGCACAGCATGGCTCTTGCCTCAGCGGGGTCCCCGATAACGCTCGTGGCGTTTTGGGGTGCTCTTAACCTTTCGCCTTTAATCTCTAACCTATATTCTATCTTACTAGAGGTTCGTGCACGCATGTAGTCCATGGCGGATTGTACCACAGGCAGTACTTCGTATGCTTCCAGTTTGGGTTGCGAACCAATCTTGGAGAAACGTTCGGCTATCATTTGCAGACGGCGAATATCCTCGTCCATTTGTGGTAGTAGGGTGTCGTCTGGATATTGAGCTTTGAGTAGCTCATTCCATGCATTGAGCGAGGAGATGGGTGTGCCCAGCTGGTGAGCAGTCTCTTTGGATAGTCCCACCCACAGACTATTCTTCTCGCTACGTTGCACCATAAGCAGGGCTATGGCAGCCAATCCTGCCAATGCGAGCATAACAACCAGCTGAATATAAGGGAAATAGGATAGCCATTGCAAGGTGGAAGACTGCTCGTAATAGATATATTGCATCACGCTATCGGAGATACGCACTTCAATGGGTTCTTGTGTAGCACGTAGTTCGTTGATTTTCTTGATATAGAAGCGTTCTACATTGCGCTTGGGTTCTGGCACGTTACGCGAGAGGAGTAGGTTATAGTTGGTATCCACCATATACACGGGGATAGTGGTGTTACCTTCCATTACTTGGAGAAGGAGGTCTATGTTCTCGTTCTCGCCTGCCAATATGAATTGTCGTGTAGCCTCTGCCCAAAGTTCGATTTTCTTTTGCTCTTCCTGTTCAAACTGCTCTACGATGTGACTGGTAACCAGCGAACTAAGCACCACTACAATCACGAGTAGCAGGGTGATGCCTATGCTCAGTATATTCGAATTGATTCGGTTCATATTGATGTGTAAAATGTTGATTCTGCTGCAAAGGTACTATTTTTTTTTGATATAGGCAAATAGATAGAATGAATCTGTTCTTTTTGGCATAGATTTTGCCTTTAATTATTCAAGGAACAGATGTTCCGAAATGTATAAACCAAACCAACTATGACAAACGTAACCAAAATGCTATTGGCTCTTCTGGGAGGAGCAGTAGTCGGAGCTACAGCAGCATTGCTTTTTTCTCCAAAGAGTGGCGCAGAATTGCGCTCTGAAATCGCAGCTATTGCTCGCGAGAAGTACAAAAACCTCAATCTTGATGAAATCAACAAGCTCGTGGACAAAGTGATGAGCCGTATCCGCAATGGTATGTGCAACTGCCACTGCAAAGCAGACATCGAAGCCGCGGTAGAAGACGCTGCCAAGAAATAATTCCCAGCCTTTAACCTCTAACCTTTAACCTCTAACCTCTAACAACCTCTAACCTAAAAAACTATGAACACCAGTCTTTACAATCAGCTACTTGCTGATATTCAAGCATATATTAAGTCGCAATTTCAACTGCTGAAAGTGCAGAGCATAGAGCAGACGAGTCAGCTATTAGGGCTTATTATTGCGCTATTCTCTATTACAGCAATCGTGGTTGTCGGACTCATTTTCTTGGCTATTGCTTTAGCTGCTTGGCTCGAACAGTGGCTGCCAATGTGGGCTTCGTATCTGGTGATTGCTGGAGGCATGGGATTGATTGCGTTAGGGGTTTATTGGGGCAGACGATTGTGGTTTGTGCGCCCAATAGAAAAGCACCTTAGCGAAGTCATAATGGATAGTCCTGCTCCACTGAAGCAACAGAAGCAATCCATTGAAAACCAATCTGCTATGCAGCGTGAGCTATTGGAGCGCGACATCGCAACCGTGCAACGCGAATGGGCACAGGTGCAGCAACTCTTCGCACTCTTGCGAGAAATCATTTCTCCTAAAAAGGAGGTGTAGTTCTTCCTGATTGATGACTATCATTCAGTAGCATCGCTCAAAATGGGCGATGCTGTTTTTGTAGGTGGTACAGATTACTTACCTCCAAAGCGCTCCAAGAACAAAAATTTGCATATACGAAAAATTTTCTGTACCTTTGTCCCAGAATAAAAAGAAGACAGATATGATTTTCTATTTTTCTGGAGTAGGCAACTCGGCGTGGGTGGCGCAAGTGTTGGCAGAGCAGTTGGGTGAACGGCTCGTTAAGATGGCTGATTATGTGGATGAGCAGTTGGATATTCAGTCCGATGAAAAGGTGGGCTTTGTGTTTCCCGTCTATTCGTGGGCTCCGCCCAAACTGGTGATGGATTTTATTGGTCGTGTGAAGATGAGTGCGCCCAATTATCTGTATTTCGTGTGCACTTGCGGAGCAGAGGCAGGCAAGACGGCGGATATTTTCTGTGAGGCGGTGACTGCACGCGGATGGCAATGCCATGCGGGTTATTCGATGGTGATGCCTAACACCTATGTGTCGTTCCCTGGTTTCGGCATTGATGCCGACGAGGTGGCTGCTCGCAAGATAGCTGCTGCCAAAGAGCGATTGCCACAGATTGTGGAGCAACTAAAGGCGCAGCAACATGTTTTTGACTGCCACGAAGGACCATTGGCACGATTCAAAAGTTATGTGATAGGTAGTAGTTTCAATAAGTACCAACTTACCGCCGAGCCATTCTTCACAACAGACGCTTGCACCTCCTGTGGGCGTTGCGCACAGACATGTCCTGTACATAATATCTCGCTGATAGATGGTCGTCCTGAGTGGAGCGACCACTGTACGCAGTGCTTGGCATGTTTCCATATCTGCCCTGTGAATGCCATTCAGTATGGTAAGTTCACGAAAGGGAAGAAACAATATCGGATAAGTAGCTACATTAGCGCGAGTCCCATAAGTTCTCTATAAGTTTCGGGAGCACCATAGGAGATCTGTGGGACTTCTATGGGCTTTCTGTGGCTCTTATGTTTCAAATATTTGTGTCTCTATAATAATGCTCCAAAAATCTTCGGCACGGAAGGGGTTTTGTGCCGAAGATTTGTA
>JAZNPR010000049.1:0-11466 GCA_045589755.1 Paludibacteraceae bacterium | reverse complement strand
TCATCCTCTGCAAGTTATTGGCAATACCGACAACTTGCAGAACTTAGATATTCGCCACTTGCTCACGGATAGTCGCCAACTCGGCGCGGAGCCAGAGGCGACCCTCTTCTTTGCCCTCAAGACCGACAAGAACGACGGCGCCAAGTACATCCCGCAGCTGATTGAGCGTGGGGTGAGGGCATTTGTGGTATCGGAGTCGGAAATCGGGAATCGGATAGCGGATAGCGGGACACTGAGCATATTCCTCATCGTCAACTCCCCTCTCGCTGCTTTGCAACGATTAGCCGCCTACAAGCGCTCGCTCTATCATGGACCAGTAATCGGTATCACGGGCTCTAACGGCAAGACGGTGGTCAAGGAGTGGCTCTATCAGTTGCTCAAAGACGACTACCGCATTACTCGTTCGCCTAAGTCCTACAACTCGCAGATTGGCGTGCCATTGTCGGTATGGCAACTCAGCGAAGAGACCGAACTGGCTATCTTTG
The DNA here is from genome assembly GCA_045589755.1 of Paludibacteraceae bacterium. Lineage (GTDB taxonomy): Bacteria > Bacteroidota > Bacteroidia > Bacteroidales > Paludibacteraceae > Colicola. The sequence continues at coordinate 10,981 of JAZNPR010000049.1, read as the reverse complement.
AGGCAGGTATATCTGAGATGGGCGAGATGGCTCGTTTGCAACCTATCATCCAACCCACGATAGGTGTCATCACCTATATCGGCACCGAGCACGGCGAGAACTTCCCTTCGCTCGAAGCTAAACGAGCCGAGAAAATGTTGCTATTTGCAGACTGCCCTACCCTCATCGAAGATCCTACACATCAAAATATACGCACGTGCGCGGCCGTTATGCGCGCGTTGGGCTACGACGAAGAAACCATCACCCAGCGTATTCTGCACCAAACTCACGAGACGATTCTTGAAGTCAATCTCTCCGCTTTGGTGGACAATGTACGCTATTTTCGTTCGCTAATGCCAACCACCACCCGCCTCACTTGCATGGTGAAGGCATTTGCTTATGGAGCTGGTAGTGTGGAGGTTAGCAAAGCATTACAGCAATCCAACCTCGTTGATTACCTTGCAGTAGCTGTGGCAGATGAAGGCGTAGAACTTCGCAAAGCAGGTATTACCTTGCCTATCATCATCATGGATCCAGAGGTGGCTGCACTCGACCTCATCATTGAGAATAACCTCCAACCCAATATATACTCATTCCAAGTACTTGACGACATCATCCATGCCGCCGAAGCGAAAGGTTTGGAGTCGCTACCCGTACATATCAAGATTGATTCGGGCATGCATCGTTTGGGTTTTTACCAAGAGGATATGCCTAAGTTGATTGCCCGATTGCAGGGACAGAAGGCAGTACGCGTAGCAAGTGTTTTCTCCCATCTCGCGGGTAGTGACGAAGCGCAATTTGATGCTTTCACTCACGAACAAGCCAACTACTTCAATACCTGTGCTACCCAATTGCAATCGGCACTCAAGTATCCGATAATCAAGCACATATGCAACACAGCAGGCATTGAGCGTTTCCCTGAATATCATTTCGACATGTGCCGTTTGGGTATTGGTCTATATGGATTATCATTTGCCCATGCAACATTGCTCAATGTATGCACGTTGAAGACCACTATCCTGAGCATCAAGACCGTACCTGCCAACGCTACTATTGGCTACGGGCGCCATACTACCCTCCCCGAATCACGACAAATAGCCGTCATCCCTATCGGATATGCCGACGGTTTCGACCGCCGCTTCTCCAACTACGGAGGCGAGGTACTGGTGCGCGGTAAGCGTTGTCCTGTGGTAGGCAACGTATGCATGGACCAAGCCATGATAGACGTCACAGGCACCGACGCACAACCAGGAGATTATGCCATTGTGTTTGGAGACCAACTGCCACTACAGGAGTTGGCAGATAAGCTACATACCATTCCATACGAAGTACTAACATCCATCTCGCGCCGTGTCCAACGCATTTACTTCCAATAACCAATAACCAAACAAGGATATGAATACTCAAGAACTACAAAAACTCATTGCCATCTGGTTTGAAGAAGACATTCGTGATGGCGACCATACATCGCTCAGTTGTATTCCCGAGACAGAGATGGGATGCCAACAACTGATTGTAAAAGAAGAAGGTATCATTGCTGGTATCGAGGTGGCAAAACAGATCATTGCCTACTTCGACCCAGAGTGCCGCATGGAGCAACTCATCGAAGACGGCACGCATGTCAAGCCAGGCGATATTGCCTTTCGTGTCTATGGCAAGGAACTCAGTCTCTTGCAGATTGAGCGCACCATGCTCAATGTCATGCAGCGCATGTCGGGTGTAGCTACCACGGCGCACCGCTACCAATCGCTCATCGAGGGTACAGGTTGCCACGTGCTGGACACCCGCAAGACTACCCCAGGTTTGCGTTACTTGGAGAAAGAGGCTGTGCTCATCGGCGGCGGCATGAACCACCGCATCGGTCTCTTTGATATGATTCTTCTCAAGGATAACCACGTAGACTTCTCTGGCGGTATCACCGCAGCGCTCACTCGCGCTAAGACCTATTGCGAGGAGAAGGGCAAAGACCTGCGCATCGAGATTGAGACCCGCAGCGAGGACGAGATCCGCGAGGCATTGGCAACGAATATCCCAGACCGTATCATGCTGGACAACTTCTCGCCTGAGCGCACCAAAGGGGCTGTGGCTATCATCCGTGCATGGGAGAAGGAGCATGGTCGCCATATTGAGATTGAGTCCAGTGGTGGCATTACCATCGACACTATCCGCAGTTATGCCGAGACAGGGGTGGACTTTGTCAGCGTAGGTGCACTCACTCACTCCATCAAGAGCCTCGACATGTCTTTCAAGGCGGTGAAAGAGGTTAGAGGTTAAAGATTAGAGGTTAAAGACAAGAACTCACATACTATGACAATACAAGAGAAGCTCACCGCGCTCCGAGCGCTGATGCAACAACATGGCGTGACCGCCTGCATTGTACCAGGCAATGACCCTCATGCCAGCGAATATATGGCTGCCCACTGGACAGAGATGTCTTGGATTACAGGATTCCTTGGCGAAACGGGCACCGCAGTTATCACCCACGACCAAGCATTGCTTTGGACGGACAGTCGCTACTACCTGCAAGCCGAAGCCGAGCTACAGGGTACAACCGTTGAGTTGATGCGCGAGAGTGACATCGACTGCCCCACCATCCCTGAATGGCTCTGCACTCACATCTCGCCTAATAACCTTATCTCCTCATCGCCTAAAATCGCTGTCAACCCCGAGATGTACAGCGTCAACGGCTACAGCGAACTGAAAGCCACCCTAGAGAAGGGAGGACTGTCGCTGGTGTCGATCGACCTCATCTCGCCGCTGTGGACGGAGGGTCGTCCAGCAATCCCCACCTCATTGCTCTACGAATACGAGGAAAAATATGCGGGTGAGAGTGTTGCCAGCAAACTGGCACGTGTGCGCAAGGTGCTACAAGAGCGCCATTGCCAAGCGCTGGTAGTGTCAGCACTGGATGAGATAGGTTGGCTACTCAATATCCGCGGCAAAGATGTGGACTATACCCCATGCCTTATCAGCTATGTGGTAGTAGAGATGGACCAGTGCACCATCTTCGTATCATCCAGCAAACTGGATGATGCCGCGCGCGCGTACCTTAATCGTGTAGGCGTGTGCGCACGCGAGTACGAACAGGTGTTCGAGTACTTGCAGCAGCTGTCAGCAGAAAGCGTGATGTACGATGGTGGCAGAGTCAACGAAGCGCTCTTTGAGGCCATCAATCCGGCAGCTAAGACGCTGAATGTCAGTCCAAGCCCTGTGCTGAAGATGCAGAGTGTGAAGAATGCTACCGAACTGGCAGGCGAACGCCTCGCCATGCGCAAAGATGCCGTGGCACTAACCCGCTTCTTCCATTGGTTAGAGAATTCCCTTCCCTTCAGGGAGGGGTTAGGGGTAGGCTCTCAAACAGAGATTACCCTTGCTCAGAAACTCGGCGAGTTCCGCGCTATGGGCGAGAACTATACCGATGACAGCTTCTGTACCATTGCAGGTTGGAAGGGCAATGGAGCTATTGTGCACTACCATGCCACCCCAGAGGAGTGCGCCACTATCGAGGGCGAAGGAGTGCTATTGTTGGACTCGGGCGGTCAGTATCTGGACGGCACCACCGACATCACCCGCACCGTTTGGATAGGCAATCCTGCAAATATCCCTGCGGCGGTCAAGCGCGACTATACCCTTGTGCTGAAGGGACATATAGCATTGGCGCGTGCGCGTTTCCCTAAGGGAACACGTGGCAATCAGTTGGATGTCTTGGCACGTCAATTCCTCTGGGCAGAGGGCATGACGTATGGCCACGGCACAGGTCATGGTGTAGGTCATTTCATGGGCTGCCACGAGGGGCCCCAGAATATCCGTACGGACAATAATCCGAATCCATTGCAGGTAGGTAATATCTGTTCGGACGAACCAGGTATCTACCGCACCAACGAGTATGGCATCCGTATAGAGAACCTCATCGCCGTCCGCGAAGTTCCCACGCTAAGCCCTGCCACCACAGGCGAAACATTCTTTGAGTTTGAGACACTCACTTTGTGTCATTACGACACGCGTTTGATTGACCTTGCTCGCATGACTCCAGAAGAGATTGCATGGATTAATGATTACCATGCATGGGTTTATGCAGAAATAGCACCACTATTATCTACAGAAGAAGCAGGCTATCTCAAAGAAAAATGCCAACCTATATCTATTGATAAATAACAGACTATCTTATAACAAAAAAATCAGCCACCTTTTCGGAGTGGCTGATTTTTTTATAAACTTATACAAAAGCTATATTATTCTGCAACTTCTTCTGCTTTCTCAGCAGCTTTTTTAGTTGCTTTTTTTGCCTTTGCTGGTTTCTCCTCTGCTGCCATAGATGCTTTCAAGTCAGCAAGAACACTCAAATCACCGAGAGTAGTTTTCTCAACCTTTGGCAATTCTGGTTGTGCCTCTTTCTCTTTCTTTGCCTTCACTTCCTTAACAGGAGCCTCTTTGCGCTCTTCCCAAGTGCGGAGGTGAGAAAGGAGGATGCGTTTAGCATCGCGGTTGAACTCGATAACCTTGAAGTTCATTGTATCGCCATTAGCAACGGATGACTTATCTTCTTTTTGGAGATGACGAGCTGTGCAATAACCCTCAACACCATCCTCCAAGAGTACTGTAGCACCTTTATCAGATACTTCAATCACTTTACCCTCAACGATGGTATCTACGCTATACTTAGCAGCCAACTCTTCCCAAGGATTGTCTTCCAATTGTTTGTGACCCAAAGAGAGACGACGGTTGTCTTTGTCAATTTCAAGAACAACTACCTCAATCTCTGCACCGATTTGAGTAAACTCATTAGGGTGTTTAATCTTCTTGGTCCAGCTAAGATCGCTGATGTGGATCAAGCCGTCAACGCCTTCCTCAATCTCAACAAATACACCAAAGTTGGTGAAATTGCGAACTTTAGCAAAGTGGCGTGTACCTACAGCATACTTGGTATCAATGGTCTCCCAAGGATTAGCCTTGAGTTGTTTCAAACCAAGTGACATCTTACGCTCATCACGATCGAGAGTCAAAATAACAGCCTCAACGTCTTGACCTACTTTCAAGAAGTCATTTGCAGAGCGGAGATGTTGGCTCCAGCTCATCTCGCTAACGTGGATGAGACCCTCTACACCAGGAGCAACCTCAACGAATGCTCCATAATCAGCCATCACAACTACTTTACCGCTAATCTTATCACCTACCTTGATGTCAGCATTCAATGCCTCCCATGGGTGAGGAGTAAGTTGCTTCAAGCCAAGAGCGATACGCTTCTTCTCATCATCGAAGTCAAGAATAACAACGTTAATTTTCTCGCCCTCTTTAACAATCTCGTTAGGATTGCTTACGCGACCCCAGCTCAAGTCTGTAATGTGAATCAAACCATCTACACCACCAAGATCCATGAATACGCCATAGTTCATGATAGCTTTCACAGTACCCTCGAGTACTTGACCCTTCTCAAGATGAGAAATGATCTCCTTCTTTTGAGCTTCAAGTTCAGCCTCGATAAGAGCCTTGTGTGATACTACTACATTGCGGAAGTCAGGATTTACCTTAACAATCTTGAATTCCATAGTCTTGCCTACGAAAATATCGTAGTCGTGGATAGGTTTAACGTCGATTTGGCTACCTGGCAAGAATGCCTCTGTACCCAAGATGTCAACGATCATACCGCCTTTTGTACGGCACTTGATGTAACCTTTTACTACTTCATCGTTGTTAAGAGCCTCATTTACGCGATCCCAACTGCGAGCTGCTCTAGCCTCTTTGTGAGAAAGAACAAGTTGACCACATTGATCCTCTTGACTCTCAACATATACCTCTACAGTATCACCCACCTTCAAATCAGGATTGTAACGGAACTCAGCAGCTGGCACAATACCGTCTGACTTGTAACCTACGTTTACAACTACCTCACGTTTGTTGATGGAAATTACAGTACCTTCTACTACCTCATTGTCTTTGATTGCGCTAAGGGTAGCATCGTACTTACTAAGGATTTCTTCATTTTGTTTGCCTTGAGCTTCGTTCTCAAATGCATCCCAGTCGAAGTTCTGGAGTGAAAGATTTTCTGCCATAATTAGCAATTTGGGTGGATAATCAACTCCCGATATCCAATAACCGACACCAGCAACCGTTATCCGATTAAAAGTTAAACATTCTATTCTGCTTTTTTCTCGCGCAAGCGTACCTATCAATAGATAGTCCACCCACAAAAAAGCGCGCAAAGGTACAATAAAATTTTGATATATGCAAATATTTTTGTACTTTTGCAGCAATTTTGTAATTTTTAGATTAAAACACAACAGAATTATGTCAAAACACATTTGGAAATATGCTAATATCGGTGGCGATACGCGCGTAGTCATCAAAGATGGCAAAGATATTCAACACCTTGCTGAGTTGGATGAGAAACTATGGGCTGTACTAGCATGTCCCGTTTCGGGATTAGAGATTCCCGACGAGAGTTTGCAGTACATGGACAATAATGGCGACAGCAAGATTCATATCGCTGATGTGATTAGTACAGCGGAATGGCTATGTAAGGCGCTGCGTGATCCACAAGTGCTATTCCAAGGTCAAGCCTCATTGGCATTGACGGATATTGTTGATGAAAATTTGCTCGCTATTGCCACTCCGTTGGCGACCGATGGAATAATCACTTTAGAATCTGTCAAAACAGCCATCGCCAGTGCAACCATCGAAGCACAAGTCGCGACCGATGCACCATACGCGACCGATGTAATGGCAGCATACAAAGCATGCCAAGAGAGTTATACACAGTATTTCCAAACGGCCAAACTACAGACTTTGGGACTGGCTACCCTACCCGCAGACGCTGCTGCACCTGGACTCACGGAGGAGCAATTCACCGAGATGGGCAAGAAGATAGCAGAATATGAAGCAGGAAAAGCCGCTGCCGACAGTGCCAACGCTGCTGCACTCGCCGCTGCGAAAGCGCAATACAAACCATTGGAGAAACTTCTTTTGCTTTGCCGTGATTATGTAACACTGCTGCATAACTTCGTATCGTTTCAAGATTTCTACGCCAAGCGCGCCAAAGCGCTTCTAGGTCGTGGTGCAGATGATGAATCGCCATGGGCAATCTTCCAAGCGGGTACATTGATCATTGACCAACGTGCATGCAACCTCTGTCTGAAAGTGACCGATATGGCGAAGCATAATACGCAAGCCATTGATAGCGGCATGTTCCTTATCTATTGCAATTGCAAACATCACGCTACGGGTCAAACCATGCAAATCGTAGCTGCAATGACCGTAGGTGATATTCGCAACCTCAAAGTGGGTAAAAATGCGCTCTTCTATGACCGTCAAGGTCGTGATTGGGAAGCAGAGGTAGTTAAGATTATTGATAATCCTATCTCTATTGGTCAAGCATTCTGGAGCCCATATCGCAAGTTAGGTGATTGGGTGAGCGGATTGATTACCAAGTCTGCTGCTGAGAAAGAGAAAAAATCTTTTGCAGATCTAACCACCAAACTCCAAACACCTCCTGCTGCTGGTCAAGCCGCACAACCAGCTCAACCTGCCCCATTTGATATTGCTAAGTTCGCGGGTATCTTTGCTGCCATCGGTATGGCGGTAGGATATATCGGTAGTTTCTTTACTAGTTTAGCTTTAGGATTGAAAGGATTAGGTTGGTGGGGATGGTTAATTATTCCTGGACTGTTATTGGTTATTAGTGGCCCATCAATGATTCTCGCATGGATGAAACTGCGTAAGCGTAATCTCGCACCATTGTTGAATGCCAATGGTTGGGCTATCAATGCGGATGCTATTGTAAGTGTACTTTTTGGTAATACACTAACCGAGAAAGCTGATTTCCCCGTCTTGAAACTCAAAAAGAAAGGCTTAACCAAAGGCGGTAAATGGGCTATCGCAGTGGCTGCCATCATACTAGGCATCGCCATCGCAGTACTTGCGCTCTACCTTTGTGGTCTCCGTGTATGTTGTTGCTTTATGTAATCCCGCCTTTACACTCTACACTATACGCTTTACACCATAAAAAATGCTCCCCAACGGGAGCATTTTTTATTAGTTCAGATCATATCCGTAATGGCGAAGACGTGTTTGCGAACTACGCCAGTCTTTGTCCACTTTTACAAAGAGTTGCAAGAACACGGGTTTGCCGAAGAACGCTTCAATCTCCTTGCGGGCTTGCGTGCCAACACGCTTCAATGCTTTTCCACCTTTACCAATGATAATTCCCTTTTGGCTATCACGCTCCACATAGATGATTGCACCGATACGGATAATCCCCTCAGGATGTTGCTCATCGGGTTCCTCATCGAGGAAAGACTCCACCTCAACTTCTACACTGTAAGGAATCTCCTTGTCGTAGTTGAGCAGGATCTTCTCGCGAATCATCTCATCCACGAAGAAACGAGATGACTTGTCGGTCAATTGGTCCTTAGGGAAGAATGGGGGACACTCTGGCAACGCCTCGCGGATAGCAGTAAAGAGCTGGTCGGTGCCAAACTTCTGTTGCGCAGAGATAGGGAACACCGTTGCTTCGGGCAATACGCGGTGCCAGTACTCAACCAATTGCTCCAATGTCTCTTGCGTAGTAAGGTCTATCTTGTTGATAATCAAGAACACTTTGGCTTTGATGCGCTTTACCTTGTCGAGGAAGTCGACATTCTTGTCGGGGTTATCTTGTACATCCGTTACATAGAGTAGAACATCTGCATCTACAAGAGCCGAACGAGAGAACTCCAACATCTGCTCTTGCAACTTGTAATTGGGTTGCAGTACACCTGGAGTGTCGCTATATACCATCTGAAAATCATCGCCATTGACGATACCCATGATACGATGGCGAGTGGTTTGCGCTTTGGATGTGATAATTGAGAGGCGCTCACCCACCAATACATTCATCAATGTGGATTTGCCCACATTGGGATTACCTACTATATTTACAAAACCTGATTTATGCATTTACTTAATAACTAAACAATCGTGATTTAGAGAGTTTGGTAATCTTACCATACTTGGCTTTGATCTGCTTTTGGTCAATGAGTTTAGGGTCACCCATGATGAGAATAGTGATAGGTTTACCTTTTACTCGTTGCTCATAGAAAGATAGCACATTATCAAATGTCAAGCGTTGAATATCACGCACTTGCAGCATGGCAGGGTCCACCTTGTAGCCCAATAGCATATTGGCTGTCAAGCGTTGGCTCTTACCACGGAAAGTAGGTTTGTTGGACAATACCGATTGGCGCAATACGGTGCGGATATTCTCCATCGTTTCTGGATATTGTGGCATAGAATCCAATAAACTCATATACACGTCTATTGCATCAGCTACCTTGTCGGATTGTGTACCCACATAGCCCGTGAACTTGGTCAGTTGTCCTTGCTTTGGAGCGCGTGAGAAGTATCCATATGCGGTATATGCCATGGAGCGTTTTTCGCGTATCTCATTCATTACCAGACCAGAGAAACCGCCACCAAAGTACTCGTTGAATGCCATATAGTTTACTGCTTCCTTCACGTTGTATGGTTCGCCATCAATGAGGAAATACACTTTGGCTTGTTGCATACTTGCATCAGGGAGGAAGTAAATCTTATTCTCTGTGATAGGCACAACAGGACGCTCCACAGGTGATTTGGTTGGGCGCACATGCTGGTTGAGTGAGAGTTTGGTATAGAGGATATTCTTCACATCCAATGCTGGCAACGCACCTGCGTAGTGAATCTCCAACTCGTAGTTTTGCACTTGGTGCAACACACCTTCGAGTTGCGAAGGAGTCATTTGCAGCACCTCTTCCATCAACGCAGGACGCTTGATGTATGGAGAGTTTTCGCCATAACGTACATAGTCGAAAGCCGCATCTGCCACAATATCGGTGTTGCGTTCCTCTACTTTGCGCGAAGAATATACTTGACCCTTGATATTGTTGATTAGCATGTCGTTTTCGGATTCGAAGTTAGGGAACATCATATGCAGATTAACCATCTCCACAATCTTCTCTAAGTTCTCCTCGTTGCCTTCAATATCTACATAGAAGTATCCGTCCGATACTGAGTAACTACATTTGCCGCCCAACTTAGCGAGGTTAGCGCGGAACTCTGCTGGCTTGATGCCTGGTGTACCCTTGATACCCGACATATTCATTAGCGATGCAGCATACTCCAATAGTGGCAACTCGTATGTGCCCACACCATATTTCAAACGGAGTGAGAAGATATGGTTCTTGGTATTTGGTGTGCAATATACGCTCACACCCTCGTAGAAACGGTCTTGGTCAATGTCAGAGAAGTCTATGAAAGTAGGTGTCAGTTTGCCCGCAGGAATAGCATCTAAGTATTGGCAATACTCCGACTCGCCCTTTGGCGACTCCAGTGATTTGATTTTTGGTTTGGGCAGTTTGTCTTTTTTAGGTGTACCCTCCTCAATCTCAAACACTTTCTTTGGCGCACCCAAATACTGCTTTGCTACGCGCTTGAGGTCGTCCATTGTAATAGCAGCCACCAACTCTTTCTCGCGCAGGATCTCCTCTACTGATTGTTGATAAGTAAAAGCGTTGTAGAGCAACGATACTTTCATCTGAGGGTACTCCATTGTGCGGTCAAACTCTTGGTAGAAGTTCTGACGCACCATCTCCACCAATTCGGGATCAATGTCGCCATCCACCAGTTTCTGTACCTCTTTCATTACCAATTCCTCCGTTTCTTTGAGCGAAGTATAGGTTTGTGTTTGAGCATCCATGTATGGCACTGCCACCACAAGGAAGCGACCTTGGTCACGGCGTGTGTCGTTGGCTGCTACGGCATACATCAGTTTGTTGTCCAATGTCAGTTGGTCAAGCAAACCAATCTGAAGTCGGAAGGCCAAGCGGTCTTAGGAAGACAAAATTTGTATTCAACTCCTTGGCTCACAGAACGACATGGCTACGATCCGACTTACCACAAGGAAGCGACATTTGGAAAGGCGTGTTACGTTGGCTGCTACGGCATACATCAGTTTGTTGTCCAATGTCAGTTGGTCAAGCAAACCAATCTG
>JAZNPR010000048.1:0-12044 GCA_045589755.1 Paludibacteraceae bacterium | reverse complement strand
ACGACCACCACGCACCATTACGATGCTGTGCTCTTGCAAGTTGTGACCCTCACCTGGGATGTAAGCGTTCACCTCCTTTTGGTTTGTCAAGCGAACACGTGCTACTTTACGCATAGCAGAGTTTGGCTTCTTAGGAGTTGTTGTGTAAACGCGTACACAAACGCCACGACGTTGTGGGCAGCTGTCCAATGCTGGAGACTTGCTCTTGTCGATAAGTTCTGCTCTTCCTTTTCTAACTAATTGTTGAATTGTAGGCATTTTAACTTTTAATTTTGGTTAATAATTTTGATTGTTAATTGTTGTTTTCACGCTCTCTCGCATCATGCCCGCGTACACGCGCCGCGAAAAAGCATGCAAAGGTACTACTTTTTTCTGGAATGGGCAACTTTTTCTGCCTAAAAGTTACACTTTTCTTGCATTTTTTGCCCAAAAAATTAAAATTGCTAAACCGACTTTGCAAAATCAGCCCTATTTTTCGCCCCTAACTCACTTTTTTATCAATCACTTACACACCTTTTCAACAGCACATATTTGCTTCTTAAAATTAGGGATTTATATACCAGTTGACACTTTCATGAAATTTCTTGGGTGCTCGCGGATGTTGATTGCCGGCGGGGTCCCCGAAAAAGCCTGCTTTTTGGGGTGCTCTGCAATGTTGTTGGATTAAGTTGTTTAAGTTGTTGATTTAAATAATATGGGTTAAATTTGTATTATCATTTTATCCCGATGATACCCCGAAGATAGCGGGAAGACAATCGGCTATAAAAAAGTGCTTTTTCTTAAGATTGCCATCTCTTTTCCCTCTCTTATACCTTACCTTATTCCACCGACCGAAGACCGAGGGAACTCCGACAGAACTCCGACTCAACTCCCTGCCCACAAAAAGTGCTGTTTCTTAAGATTGCTTCCAAATAAGGTTGTCTTAATTCCTAAAAAAGTTGTCCCCATTCCTAAAAAGGTTGACTACATTCCTGAAATAGTTGCCTATCCTCCAAACAAAAAATCGCCCAAAAAAGCGTTTTTTCTTGCACATCTCGAAATATTTCACTACCTTTGCGCTCTATTATAGATTAACACACAAGTATCCTAATGAACTAACACAAAAATCATATAGCATATGAAAAAACTTTTCTCGCTCTTACTATCATTCTTTGTCATCACAAACCTTTGTGCTTATGACTTTGAAGTTGATGGTTATTATTACAATATTATCAGTGATAATTCTGTGGAAATTACATATGGAGAGTATGAATATGCAGGAAGCATAGTAATTCCTAACATGGTTTTTTATGAAGAATCTGATTATGTTGTTGAAGTGATTGGAGAATCAGCGTTCTCAAACTGTTCTGCATTAACAGAGATTACCATTCCAGAAGGAGTGACAAGTATAGGATATGAGGCATTCGAGGGGTGTTTCGCTCTTGATACTATTCATGTACTAGCGACGACACCTCCGACACTAGATGAAATTTATTACGATATTTATCCCGTTTGTATAGTACCTTGTGGTGCTTTGTCTGACTATCAATTATCCGAATGGGCAGATTATATGAAATGTTTTACTGATGAATGTGGAGAGACAACATGTATTGATTGTAACGATTTTACTACATACGAATGGGGAACAGAGATCGAAAATACCACAAAATGGTATAGAGTAAATCTAACAGATATGTACAACAAAGATATAGAAGTTAGAATGACAATACCTATAGGAGATAGCATAGGAGGTTTTCTTGGGTACTATGATTGCGAATCAATACAACGCGATGAACCACACTTCATATTTACAGAGCACGCAGGATATGAAGTTATTCAACGGATAGTATCTATAACAGAAGCATCTAAACTCTTTGGTAGCAATGATGTGGCATATATTAAATGCATTGGTGGTAGTGTTCAATTCAATCATATAGACTTAGAAAAAGAAGGATGGACAAATGCTATACGTACTAAGATAGGCGAAGAATATGTTATACCTGTAAACACTAAGAAATGCTTTGATATTACAGAGATAAAAGCACTGGAACGAGATGTGGACCTTACGATTACAAACACCTCTAATACAACGATAGATTATTTGTTTTTATTTTCTTCTGACTTACTATATTATGACGGAATGAAAGTAGGAATGTATCAATCATTGGCAGCGGGTGAAACATTGTCACTAACCCCACTGATAGCAGAATATGGGGTTCACTCTTTTCAACTCTCTGGTACAGGCGAGCTTATGCTAGCATGTATGCTTAACACAACCAATTGCGATGCAGCACCACTTTTAGATTGGCAATCTACAATCAACTCATCAGAGTTAACCAATGAATGGTATAAATTAGATGTCTCTTCTATTTTCACCAATCAAAATGACTTTACTCTTTCAATAGATAATAATTATTATGAGGATGGTTGGTCGTGGGTGAGTGAAGAGAATATCGCTTTATCACTACAATATTTTGTTTCATGCGATGACATCCTACCTGTGAGAACTGACACAGTACATGTCAATCAATCAGGAGTAGGTACATTACATGTTGATTATAACGATTTTATCAAGCATTTTCCAAATAATACCTCCGAAGTATATATACGAGTAAAAAAAATTGGCAAATGTGGTAATAATGTTTATTACGAATATAAGGATTATACTCTCACGATATATGGTAAGGGAGAAATGTATGATTCAATTAGACCATATTGGTGGGATGTAAACGATTTGGTATCATCAATCATTGTAAAGGAGGGAGTTACACGTATAGGAGATGAGGCTTTTAGTGGATTTTATAATCTGCAAAATGTAACTATTGCTAGTTCTGTTAAAGAAATAGGAAACGCTGCATTCTATCAAGGTGGAAACTTTGGCCAACCTTGGTCAATAACTTGTTATGCTATTATCCCTCCTACATTAGGAGAGAATAATTTTGAAGATATTTACGGAGAACTCACGATATATGTTCCTCCTATGTCTGTAATTTTGTACGAAGAAGCTGATGTCTGGAAAAACTTTACAATCTTACCTATTCCCGATTATTTTTCACCCCGCTGTATAACAATCACGTATCCTGACCAAACCAATGCCAACGATTATAAAAACATGCAACTGGTATTGTCGAATATCAATACTAATCAGCAAATTTCATATACTACTACAGAGAAAAATTCATATACATTCTATGATTTGAAGCCTAATACAGTATGGAGTTTTCAACTATGCAATACGGTGGGAGATGTATTTGGGCAACTAGATAGTATCATAATTCCAACCAATGATACTACCATTGCATTCAAATCTCTACACACTCCACACACTATTACACTATCCGTTCTTACTCCTGATAAAAAAGATATAACAGAACAAGTAAATATTATATGGACAGATAGCAATAACACAATCATCTCCCGTTCAGAACAACTAACTCAAACCATAGAAAGTAAAAAACTATATTATCAAGTGCAACTTCCACAAGAGTTAGCGACGCAATATGTTACACCCAAAAGAACAGAATACATTGTCACTGATAGTGCGAATAGCCCGGTTTGTGTATTAGATACCATACCTAATATTACTTTAGTAGGATCAATAGTTGATGACAGGATGCAAACTCCTATCCAGGCTGCATCTATATCAGCTACGCTTACTTTTGCACCAAACCTTACTCTAGTCATACACGCTACTGCAGATAAGAATGGAGCTTATAGTATCACCATTCCTAATGTAGCCACATCACTTTCTTTCTCAGCAGACGGATTCCTTAGCCAAACCCTTGTTTGTGACTCGCTACTTAGTTGTGCAAAAGATAGTGTGTTTTTAGAGGATGTTCTACTAGAATGTATTTCTGGTACAGTTCTCAATCTTAATTTGTCTTATATAACTAGTGTTGTAGAAAATGAAATACCGGACACTACTAATTGGTATAATGACTACAATAATATAGAATACACCATATATAATAACACCAAGCAGCGAGCTGTCACCCAATTCGTTACTCAACACCCTCAGATTGTGCTGCTTGATAGTGTAGAAGACAATGATGAACTATACATTAAAGCCCACAGTAAGAAAGCCTCCTTTATGCCTGTAGAAACTCAAACTACAGTGATTAATCAAGAAGCTTCTGTTTCACTGGTATTGTCCGAATTGGGCAAAATACAAGCTTCATACACTACTTCCAATAACTCAGCTACTGTTGGACTTTTGTATAACGCCAAAGGTGAATTAGTACGATCAAATGACTATACCAAAGCAACATTAACGATAGATAATCTTACAGATGGCTCATATATTTTGGTATCAATGGGATACAACCAGCGACTTGGCGCTATCTCACATTTTAATCAATTATCACAAATAGGATTGGTAGAAAATCAAGATTACCTTTGTACACCTGTGGAAGTAACAAGCGGAAAGATTACTACAATAAACATCAATGCTATCCCAACTTTAGATAGCGGTAAATTTGGTTATACAGATACCAACACTTCATTCACTGCCAATAAAACAAACATTGTTGCTGGTAATTACTTGACACTAACGGGAAGAGTTATTTTTAAACCTGAATATGCCGATAAAGTAAGCGATGTGCAATTGATATTTGACATGCCAGAATCATGTTCATTTATCACAGGATCTGTTATGATAGGAAATAACATTAACTATACGTATCACATAGATAATAATCGTCTTACCATACCAATATTAAATCATTCAGATAAAGTGAGATTCTGTATCACACCAACACAGGCAGGTGAATATACCCCAAGTGCACTCATACAGTTCAAACTGAATGGCAATACAATTACCCAACCTATAGGTGCAGCACTATTTGCTGTAGAGGATTTGTCTATCGATGTACCTTCCACTACTGCGAAAACATCTATATTCGTCAGCGGGCAAACCATCGGTAAATCTAAGATAGAAATTTATGACAATAATACTAAAATTGGAGAAACAACTGCTTTAGCAAATGGAAAATGGAATACTACATGTGAGTTAAATAAGCCATACAATCTCTCCGTTCATAGTATACACGCAAAAGTCACAACTCCTCATGGTATAAATCTACAGTCAGCAACGAAGGAATGTAGGTATGACGCAAATGCTATAGAGATAAAAACGGTCACGATGTTATTTAGGTCCGAAAAAGTTATTTTTGATTTTGAAAACAATCGTACTAATCAAACAAGTTATAATGCTAACGATGATGGTGTTTTTACATTCATCATTGACTTTACAAACAATGACACTACATTGGTTTCAGATGTAAACTTGTTTGTGTACACGAATTCTGGTCGTATCCAAACTTTACCTGCTTGGTATGATTCTAAAAAGGGGAAATGGATAACAACTCATCGCTTTAACTCAAATAATTTACCTGTTAATGTCAATGTAGATTTCATGGTCAAATCCTTTGCGTTAATAGATCGTGATCATTTCTCTCAGTCATTACAAGGAATAGATGAACATAAAGAGTGGCTATCTACTATCCTGCATGATGTTGATTCTTTATACAACCATGCGGATTGGATAGCCGAAAAAGATAGTATTCAGTTAGCAAATCAAATGGCTATTACTGAAAAATTGATTAATGCTTATGAAAATGGAGAAAGTTACCAATATATTGACAGCCTATATAATCTATTAGGTATAGATATTGCACCAATAGATATACCCGACAATGCAGATTCTGCTTGGTTGAAAGAAATCTTACAATATGGCGATTCATTATTAGAGAATCCAATAGATACTATTGATAATAAATACCTAAATGAATTACTCCATATGGCGGATTCGTTGACAAACGATACAACTATCGTTGATATTATTTCGGCATTTAGAGGTGCTTTAACGGATTCATTATTGATAGTTGCAGAAGACGGAGAAGAACTTTTGATATATAAAACTCCGTTAAACGAATTAGATGCTCAACTTATCCTTGATGCTGACTCCACGCATCTTAATATGACCTATGGCAGTCCAATTGTAATTTACACAACATTAGAAGATAATTTTGTGGTTGTTGACTCATTAAGAAACGAGGCAATGGTCGTTTATAGTACTTCGGCGACTTCTAACATCAAACACATGATTCGACTCCTACGAAGTGGTGAGGAAAATGGCTTTATAGTTGCAATGAATGAAGCCCGTCAAAACATAGAGTGGCTAATAAATAGCCTTGTTTCGTTTTGTAAAAGTTGGAATGATGAGTATGTGAAGAAAATCAACAACTTGAACAAAACGATTGAGAATTTGAGATCTCAACAAGTGATTGTGTTAGGTCAAAGTGCAGGCGCAAAAATCAAAATGGATGAGTTAGAACAACAAATACGTATATTAAAGAATCAGAAAGTTGTTGATATGGAACTTTATCAACAAACAAAACTGCAAATCCAGAATTTAGAAAAACAACGAACCAAATATTTGAATGAATGGGAGCGCTTAAACAAACTTAACAAAGACTTGACAAAAAAACTCAATAAGATGCTTCCTGCGCTACGGACTACTACGGCTGCCTTTTCACAGATAAGAGAAGTTTGGGATGTTATCAATGGTCTCCAAACTACACGCACAAACATTCTATATGCTGTAAACGATCGTAATCAATGGATGAATTTGATCAAACTTGTTCAGCAACCATGTGAAGAGGATCCATTAGCCGCTTCCGCCCTAGCTAGAGTATGTCAAGATGATTGGACAGATATTGCATGGAACAAAGGCTACTATCCAGCCTGTGCTCTTACTGGAGTCACTACCGTCATCAACGCATTTATGATGGTGAAGAAAGACCTCAAATATCTCATTGGCTTGATTACGGGTGTACTAACTGATTTTATGAATAACACCGCTACTTCTATGTTTAACAATGCATCAATAGCATCTGCTAATAGATATCCAATAAGATACAAAGAATACTTATCTCTAGAATGCAACAAAGAAGAAAAAGAAGATGATGATGAAAACAATCCTCCTACAGAAGAAGAACCCACTCCGCCAAAAAAGCCTACCCCTATTCCACCACAAGTTTTACCTCCTGTAGAACCTATTATAGACCCATCTGGCTATGTGTATGAAGGTGTACCTTCCAATCGCTTAGAAGGCGTTACTGCCACCTGCTACTACAAAGAAATAGTAGAAGATATATACGGCGACCTACACGAAAATATAGTCCTTTGGAATGCTGAAGATTATGGGCAAGAAAACCCATTATTCACTGATGAGAATGGTATGTATCGTTGGGATGTACCTCAAGGATTGTGGCAAGTAAAATTCGAAAAAGAAGGATATGAAACTACCTATAGCGATTGGTTTCCTGTTCCACCTCCACAATTAGATGTGAATGTCGCTATGAAGCAGAATATTCAGCCTACCATACTCACAGCACGTGCATACGAAGAGGCCGTAGAGATACAATTTGACAAGTATATGTTACCAGAATTGCTTACAGTGGACAATATTGTGGTTATGGTCGATAGTACCATTGTCAACGGTACTATCCAATTGATAGATGAAGAGTTGACGTATAATAGCAATAACCTTAAATATGCCTCGCTCGTTCGCTTTGTTCCATCGAAAGCCTTCACTACGACAGAAGTTACACTCCATGTCAAAAATTTTGTAAAAAGTTATGCAGGCATCCGTATGCAAGAGGACTTCATACAAACACTTACTGTAGAACAAGAAGTCAAGAATATTATCTGTGATTCGCTGATCCAATTACCTTATGGTAAAACTGCAGAGATTAACATACAAGCTCTCCCTGTTTCTGCCGCCGCAGGTAAAGTACTGAAAGTGCACTCGTCATCGTCTATGATTCTACAAGCTGACACCACGGTTGTTCTTAATGAAGAAGGTAGAGCTGCCGTTACGCTTTCAGGAGAACTACCTGGTACGGTTAGTCTTACCTTTACTCTAGATGAGTATAATATTTCCACTTCTTCTCTTGTCCAAGTAACTAACTTTGATGGTACAGTTGCCGTTCCAGTCGCTTCCATCGCATCTGGTGCTACTATTCCAGAAGGTACTTCCGTTGAACTTTCATGCGAAACAAAAAATGCCGTGATTTATTACACTACCGATGGTTCATGCCCTTGCGATACGACTGAATCTGCAGTACAATACAATGGACAACCTATCGTAATCAATCAGAATACAACCCTTAAAACAATTGCTTATGTGGATACATATGAAAGTGAGATTGCGACATTCCATTATACTGTTTTACTGAATCCTATTGATACCACTATCTGTGCTAATGAAAGTTTTGTTTGGAATAATATTGTGTATGAATCAGCTGGTGAATATATTGACACATTGGATATTGGTATTGCAACCGTGTCTTTGCATAAATACAAACTCACAATTCCACCAGTTGTGACACCACCTATCGTTCGCACAGGTGAAGCGATTGATGTCACGATCCCAACCGCCGAGATTCAAGCGCACATCGCTGCCGAGACATGGTATGCACCAAACGCAGAAGTAGCATGGTATATCATGGACAACAGCGACTGGGCTGCTTTGACCGCAGAGCCAGTGAAAGCAGGTATATCGCAAGTTACATTGAAATATGCCGTGGCAACGGATTGCGGCAATGTGGAGTCAGACGATATGGTTATAGATGTTATTCCAACCAGTGTGGAGAACACCCATACCCAATCGCCAACATCCGATTGCCAAAAGATTCTCTACGAAGACCACATATACATCCTTCGTGATGGCAAGATATACTCTATCATGGGACAAGAGATGTAGTTTAGGGTTTAGAGAAAGCTACGCTATAGCTTAGTGAATCCACTATACTGTAGTTTAAATACACCCACGCGGGAAGCCTCACAAGACTTCCCGCGTGTTCTATATACCCTTCACCTACTTTATCGCACCAAGTACTGCCTCTGCAATCACACGTTGCCCTCGCTCATTCGGATGGATACCGTCATCGCACAAATACGCACGGAAATTATGGTCCTTCAACAGCCCACTCGTTACATCAATCCACTGTGCACCAGTGCGTTGCGCGACACGCATCGTCGCCAGATTATACAGTTCATGACCTGACATGATTGTATTGGTCGAACCTCCTAACCAACGCATCACATTCGCACGAAAACCCTCTTCCCACTTCTGAGAAAAGAAGGCAAAATACCGCTCTGCATCCATGGGCGGTAGGGATAACACAAGCGGTATTGCCCCCATCTCTTTTATCTTACAAATAACACGTTCATACACCTCTTCAAAAACCTCCAAACGAGTACGTGGAAAGTGCTCTTTCTCAGGGGATTCTGCTATCTCCTGCCAGTTGTAATCACTATCGTTACCACCATATTCCAGCAACACGTATTGTGCGCCCGACATCTTATCCAAATACCTATCTAATATACGCTCGCCTGCTTCTATCGTGCAGCCCATCTTGCCCAAATTCAAGCTCTCGCCACCCAACTTCTCGGCACAGCACTCTACAATGCCCTTATCCGCCAATGAGTAACGACTACGCTCACCTTCCGACCGAACAAGCACACCCTTAATAATAGAATCACCTAAAGCAACTAATTTCATAATAATATCCTTTCTTTTTCAAAATCCGCTGCAAAATTACTGCCAATTTTCTGCCTACACAAACTTTTGTGATAGTATGGCATGGTTTTTGCTAAAAACACAAATATAGTGACAAAATATCAATATTTGTGACAAAATCACCCTATCTGCCATTTCGTCACACTAAATAAATTGACTAAATTATGAACAATTTACCCGCTATTTTCCGCAAACTAAGCAACCAGCTGCTCTACATATTGGGCATACCTGCGTTCTTCCTATGCTTTATGCTTATCTATCAACCTGCCCTTGCCACACAGTTATTGGACATGGGAAAAGATATGCTCAGCTTCAACACGACCATTATCATGTGTATCCTGCTTGGCGTGATGCTCATTTCGCGCGCGTTGATGATGGTACTCTCGCAACACCAACTGCGGCTCAACTGGGTACGCTATGTATATTGGGAGGTGGCAGAACTCGTTATCATGAGTATGTTCATGGCGCTCTATCTTACACTGATGTACAGAGGTACTCTGCCCTACTTCTATGTGGTAGGACAGTCGTTATATGCGCTACTCATTATCTGCATCTATCCCTATATCATCTTCAACCTATCCATGGCATATATGGCACAAAAAGAAGAGCAAGCCACCTACGATGACTCGCTCATGCGTTTTGTGGACAATACCCAACGCGTCAAACTGATGATTGCTTCTTCTGCCGTGCTATACATCAAGGCCGAAGAGAACTATGTACATATCCGCTACATGGAAGGCGACCGCCCAAAAGAATACGCGCTACGTGCGTCAATGAAGTCACTCGAAGAACTCATGCACAAACACGGACTAATCCGTTGCCAACGCAGCTACTACATCAACCCCCAACACATCAAAGTGCTGCGCCGCGACAAGGAGGGCTTGATTACCGCCGAACTCAACACCCCACAAGCACAATCCATACCCGTATCGCCCCGCTACTACGAGGAACTGGCGAAGTGGCTGTAGTGTATTGGATATTGGGTATTGGGTATTGGATATTGGGTATTGGATATTGGGTATAGGTTAAAGGCTAGAGGCGGGAAATACAAAGCGGTCACTTCCGCTTTGGAAGATAATCGGATTTGATATTCTCCATTGCTCCCCAGATAGAATCGCGGACATTGGGATTGAGTTGCTCGAGTTGGGAAACCAGATTCTTCATCTGTGTGCGGCTACTCTCTTTCTCAAACGGGCAGGCCTTCAGTTGCTTCTCATAGCCACTCAGCTGCGCATAACGAGCAATATCACGTTCCTCCATCAGACAGAGCGGACGAATCATCTGAATTGGCATCTTCTCCATTTGCAAGAGCGGAGGAATAGTGCCTATGCTGCCCTGAAAAATCAAGTTCATCAGCAGCGTCTCCACTATATCATCTTTATGATGCCCCAAGGCAATCTTATTGCACCCCAATTCTTGCGCCACATCAAAAAGCGCTTTGCGTCGATACCAGGAACAAAGAAAACAGGGGTCCTTCTTCTCCTCCGCACCAATCTCTGTATCGCGTACTATAAACGGTACACGCGCGCTCGCGCAAAAGCGCTGTAGATATTCTATATCCGACTGATACGAACGCTCCTTGAGACGCACATATACAGCAGTCACCTTGAAACGCGGCACATAGACCTGCGCACGCCTACCCAAAAACTCCACCAAAGCCAGCGAGTCCTTGCCGCCACTCACGCCCACCAAGATATGATCGCCATCGGCAATCAATCCATAATCGGCACATGCTTTGTGAAATCGTTTGGTCAAACGAGCACGCAAACGGATAAGCTCTATTTCTTCTTCGGTACGTTGCATAAACACGCTAAAAGTGGTACAAAGGTACGGCTTTTTTGGCACATATCACACAAAAATGAAGAAAAAAGCACATTTTTTGCATTTTTTTCTCAAAATATTTGGTCATAAGTGACGATATGCGGGCTTCGCCCTCACATTTTGCGACACTATTGTACCTTCGGACGCCGCCTTGACCAAAAATAAATTTTGGTACAATTCCCCCGAAGTTACGGTCGCAAATTGCAGCCCATGACCCCATTTTTGCCCAAAAACACACTTTTTTTTAAAAAAAATGCATTTTTTTGCAAAAATATTTGGTCATGTCCAATTTTTGTTGTACCTTTGCACTCGCTTTCGGTTGAGAGCGATGTTCTTAAACATTTTGCGGCAATAGCTCAGTTGGTAGAGCACAACCTTGCCAAGGTTGGGGTCGCGAGTTCGAGTCTCGTTTGCCGCTCTATAGAAATGAGCAGGACACAGTTCCTGCTTTATTTTTCTAAAAAGGTCTTTGAATACAGAAAAAGAATCGGCAGTCGATAATTATTCGCTGACGCGCGCCCAAATGGCGGAATTGGTAGACGCGCTCGTTTCAGGTGCGAGTGTTGAGAGACGTGCAGGTTCGAGTCCTGTTTTGGGCACATCGCGCAGGTGGTGAAATTGGTATACACGCTACTTTGAGGGGGTAGTGGTCGCAAGA
>JAZNPR010000047.1:0-15017 GCA_045589755.1 Paludibacteraceae bacterium | reverse complement strand
ACGCCTTCACGGATGATATACATTTGTCCGTTGCGGATGATCTTGGTAGCTTTGTTTTCCAAAATCACGTTGTCAACAGCAGTTTGAGCAGCTTCTGCAATCCAAATAGCATCTGCAGCTACATCATAATAGAAGTCATATGTACCAGGAGCTAAGATGATGTTACCATTATCATCATATGTAATAGTTACAGTAACTCCCTCTTTGACTTTGCCGCACCAGTGTTTAGCAACACCAGCCTCAAGGCGTACTACCTTAACAGAGTCTCCTTGAGAGATGGTTTGTCCTAATAGCATATATTCTTCCCACTCAGCGGTTTCGTTCCAGGTCAGTTCGATACCAGTGGTCCAGTCGCCTTGAATACCCATCAAAACGTAGGTGATTTGTGCAGGAACAACGCTTGAACCAGCGAAGTTGCCAGTGATAGTGATCTTCTCAGCACTGAAGGTAACAACTACATCGCCAGCCTCAGCGAGGGTGAAGATGATATTGTTGTCGTTGTTGCCAGTTACGCCATCAGGTGTGGTTGTGAGGTTAGAAAAGCCCCAACTATGATCCCAAGTACCATTAGTAATCTTGAATTGGCACTCTACGCCAGCTTCTACAGCATTGAAAGTGTGGGTGTAAACACCTTCAGCCTCTGTCATAGGGATAGCATCAGATTTCCAAGCGTTAGCACCGAACAAAGCGTCGTTACCTGTGATATAGTATGCAACTGGAGTAACAACAGAATCATTGCCTGGATTATCGCCTGCTTCTGGGTAAGTAACGGTAAGAGTATTGGTCTCGTATGTCCAAGTAAAAGTATACTCACCAGCCACATCAGCATTGAGGATACAGTTTGCCTGACCATTAACAGTCTCGAAAACCTGCGAGTTGTTGCTGCGAGTAATAGTTTGATTATCGCCAAGCCATGCACCATCTTCCACAACTTTGAACTCATGGTTTCCAACAGTCAATGCGATAGTAGTAGTAGCTGTGAGATTTTCAGAATCATTGGTAAGGGTATTCGCAGTTGTACTCCATGCGTTAAAAGCACCAGCTAACGCAACGGTAGGTGCTATTTCTACAACATCTCCCTCTGGATAGGTAACATCCAATGTCAAGGTACTAGCATTGAAAGCAAAGATGTAAGTACCTACAGTGGTAGCTTTGAGGGTACAGTTGGTTTGGCTGCCTGATTCAAATTTTACACCTGTAGTAGTGGCAGTAATGGTTGCATTACTACCATAATTATCAGTACCCCAGTTGGCATCAGCAATCTTGAAACCATAGTTTCCTACCGCAAGTTCGATTTCGCATTTGCCATTAGCATCTAATGGGTTGGTTGTTCCCCAATTGTTGAAATCTCCGCGGAGATACAACGTCGCAGCACTCATTGACATTGTGCATGCCAATGCAGCAAAAAAAGTAAAGATTTTTTTCATAAAAGATGAACTAAAAGTTAATAGTTATATAAAGTTGTTATATGTCAAAAGGTTGGTGCGTGATAAATGATGACTTATCACGCACCAAATAGAATTAACGTAGGTATTTATGTCCGTTTTGAATCACAATGCCGTGATAAGTAGTACCCACTTTTTGACCCAAAATATTATACATTGGTTGTGTGAGATCTAAGGCAGGCTTTTCTATTTCGATGTTTTCTACATCGGTACCCGCACAGTCAATAATCACAGCTTTACCATTTTCCCAAGCATAGCAGACATCCTCGTCTGTCCAAAGGTCAGCTGTTTGGGTAGAAGCACCATTGTTGAAGATGAAGTTTACCTCTTTGACAGAAGCATCGAATTGGTGGTAGTACCAACCTTTGGAATTCTGCTGAGTCATCACTGAGCCAGGCCATTTTTCTGTGTAGAGAGTTTCGCCATCATCATTCCAAGCGTACAGGTAAACTGTTGCCCAATCATCTGGTTTAGCAAAACTGATTGTTAGTGGCGTCGCTTGAGGTGTCTCGTAGGTGTAGGTGTGGGTTTGCACCTCAGTCTCTTTGGCACCATCTACAGCATATGCCTTGAGTGTCGTGGTTGTTGTGATAACTACAGGAGCAGTGTATTGCTTCTTGGTGGAAGAAGTCTTTGGATTGGTGTTGTCCAACGTGTAGTAGATAGCAGGTGTACCTTCCGCACCTGTAGTACTCATCGTGATTTTCAGCGACTCGGTCTTGAAGACTTTGCCTTCTGGAGAAATGATGAGTTGGAATGGAATATTAGAGAGTGAGCAATTTTGGCTCAGTACCTCCATACCGTTCCACTCGTAGCAAGCATCTTGATCGAGGAGGATATCGCTAGATTGTTCATCCACGCCGTTGTTAAAGATAATACTAACCTCGCGTACATCGCTTGGGAATACGTGGTATAACCATCCGTCGCTATCTTTGGTCTTCCACTCCATACCTGGCCATGCACCTACGTTAGCACCACCCCAAGAGTACAGATAAACAGTTTCCCATGTAGCAGGAGGCATGAATTTCACAGTAAGAGGTGTTTGTTGAGGCTCTTGGTAGGTATATGTGGCCTCTTGCACAGCTGTTTTCACGCCATTGAGTTCAGCATAAGCTTTCACGGTCACTGTTCCGCTGATAGTGAACGAAGTAGTATAGGTCTTTTTGGTTGCAGAAGTAGTAGGGTCGGAACCATCAAGGGTGTAGTAAATGGTTGGCTTTCCGCTCAGAGCTACAGCACTCATTTCCACGGTGTGGCTTTCTGTTTTATAGATGGTAGAAGGAGTGATGCTGAGTACAGGCACCTCGGCTTGTGTGGTGGTGTAGTACATAGCGAAGTTACCGCCCTTATAAGCTAACTTGTAGCCCGCTGGTGTGGTGTTGAATCCACTGTTAGGACCGAGGAGAAGACGGATAGAACCGTGTTTGCCAGTGATGGTAGATTTGTAGAAACCACTTCCTGCCTCATCAGTTACTTGGGATTCAGAGTGCACACCCGCAGCCTTACGCGCCAATACCATCTTGCCAATAGCATCTTTGTATTTTGCCCAGTGAGGATAGAATACGCAAGGAACGCCTGGCATAGAAAGGATAAATGCGTTGGCACCGAGCACGCGGTCTTTGTTGTAGTCTTCCATCGACTTACCGCAACCGCCAATCTCATCGTTGTTATCGCGACCGCCTTTGCAACCGAAATAAGTATCGTGGCTATCCACGAATGTCACAGCGTACTTGCTCAGACCAGCACCCAAAAGTCCAGAACCCTTGCATTGTTCATATTTTTCATCTGCGATGCCTTGGATAGCTGAATACTTGGTGCTAAAGTCAAAAGCCAAGGTGTTCCAGTTAACATCGTTGAGATAGCTCTTGATATTGTTCATATCGCCATTCCAGAACTCCACTACAGAGAAGTAGTTCTCCGAAGCGCTATTGTACATATCAATGTATTTGCCCTTGAAGCCTTGTGCATAGTCGTAGCGCCATCCATCGAAACCGATTACATTCTTCATCCATTTGAGATACGCCTTCATCATCTCTTGCACTTCTGGTTTTGCGTGTGCCCAGTCGCGAGCGGAAGCGTAGTTGTCTTGCATATTGTAGCCACCGTCATCATTTCCAGTAGCTTTACCCTTACATTCGCCCGCCTCAGGATTACTATTAACTTCATCAGTGCGGCATATCCAAGAAGCATCTGGCTCGAAAATACCGTATTCACCAAAGTTTTGTGTATAGAACTCGCACCACGATTTGCCACCCGCATGGTTGATAACAATATCTGCCACCACCTTGGTGTTGGCAGCGTGCATGCGGTTGATAAATTCAATCAACTCTTTTTGGCTTCCCCAGTCAGAGTTTTGGTTACTATAAACAGTTTGGTGATAGCCAGTACCACCCTCTGATTTGCCTGATGGTGGCAACCATACGAGGTCGAAATAAGTACCAATCTCACCTGATTGGCTGAGCAGGACATTCCATTTGGTATTGCCTAATTGTTTTCCATTTATAAGAACGTCTCCAGGAGCACCATCTCGGTATGAGTCGTAGTAGAATGCTTGCAACATCACGTCCTCGCACTCTGAAGGAACGGAGTTAGCATTGATAGGTTTCTCGTCTGTAAAATCGCCCTTAACAGTAATGCTTGCGCCATTGAAAGCGACATCCACATTACCCTTTGTAGCCAACTTAAAGACCACGTTGCCATCGCTATCACCTGCGACCCCCTTTGGAGCGTTTTGCACAGCAGAGAAGCCCCAGTTTTGGTCCCAAGTACCATTGGTAATCTTCATACGATATATGGTACCTGCTGCCAAATCTTTGAATGTGTAAGAGAAGGTGTTGTCTGCATTTTTAGTCATTGCAATTGCAGTCTCGCTCCATGCTTTGTCTGCACCTACAAGTTCGGCAGAACCAGTCACATAGTATGTGGCATTTGGATCTGGGGTAGGAGGGGTGACATTGCTGCAGTTTTGTCCAGGACCGATATAGAGCATGTCATCATTGAACTTCAACTTGATGTAGAAGTCATACGAACCTGCTGCATTACAGATGAGGTGGTCGGTGTTCTTAGTGAACTTTTGGTACTCGCCGTATGGATCAATAGCGCACATCCATGATGCACCACTGCCAAAATCGTGCAATTGCACTTTATCGCCTTGATTCAAGGCTACACAAGAAACTAGGAATTGATCACGATCGTTGAAATCTTTTTCGCCTACCGCAGTCGCCTCCAACTTGGTGGTACCATTGATGAGCAAACCATAAGGTTCAGCATTTACTGAAATGCTACATAGCAAGATTGCTAACAAAAAGAAGTAAAACTTTTTCATTAGTATTATATTTTAAAATTAATTATTCATTCAGCCGACAAAGTTACGATTTTTTTATGACATACGCAAACAAAAGTTAAAAAAGTACTATTTTGAGGTTATATTTTTTACGCAAACGGTTGCACTGTCTGCGGTGAAATCTACCATCCAACTATCATAATCAAGATGATAGACACGTTCGGGGTCATTTTGGTAGGCGGGTCGAGGGTCTTGACTGAGTATCTCTTTTATCGCATCCCATGGGCAACCTTGGGGTTGGATTTTTTGCAATAACTGTTCGGGAATTTGCACTTCTAAACGGTAGTCTTGTGTGGCTTCTGCAAATCCATTTTTTGCTTCAGGGTGGCTATCGGAGAACGCTAAATAGGGTTTGATGTCGTAAATGGGAGTGCCGTCTAATAGGTCTGCTCCTGATACTACAAGTACCAATCCATTGTTAGGAGTGTCTTCTATGCGCAGCAGTTTGACGCTGGTTAGCCCAATCGGATTTGGTCGAAAGGGTGAGCGTGTGGCGAAAACGCCCATGCGTTTGTTGCCTCCCAAGCGCGGTGGTCGCACAGTGGGGGACCAATGAGGCGACTGTGTCGCTGTTTCAACGGTTTTAAGAGTTTCAAAAGTTTCAATTTCTGAAAATCCCCACAATAGCCATAGGTGCGAGTAGTCTTCTATTCCGCGCAAAGCCTCGCGCACGCGATACGCGTGCGTAAATATAATATGTGTCTCAATGCAAGAGTCTTCTCTACTTTGGCGTGGAATGCCGAACTTCTGTGAGAAGCCGTTATGGGCGTGGGCGATGACTTGGAGGTGCATAGTAGTGTATGGTGTAGGGTGTATAAAGTAAAAAAGACTTTGAGAATTCTCAAAGTCTTTTTGTGGTGCCACCAGGAATCGAACCGGGGACACAAGGATTTTCAGTCCTTTGCTCTACCAACTGAGCTATGGCACCCCTCGCATTGAGCACAAATCTCAAAAGCGAGCGCAAAGGTACTGCTTTTTTTTGACATGACCAAATATTTTGGTACTTTTTTTTCAAAAAAAGCGTATTTTCTTTGTTTTTAGCCCAATGCAGCAATGTATTTCTCGGCTTCCATGGCTGCTTTGCAACCGCTGGCAGCTGCCACGATGGCTTGGCGGTAGTGTGGGTCGGCGCAGTCGCCTGCTGCGAATACACCTGCCACATTGGTGCGTGGACTATCCCCCTCTACCACGATATATCCCTCTGCATCGCGGTTGAGATATTCCGCAAAGAGGTCTGTGTTAGGCTTATGTCCGATAGCGAGAAAGAAACCGTCAATAGCGATATGGCGAATCTCCTCTTCGGGTGTCCCTTTTTTGTAGATAAGATCAGCACCTTCTACTTTGGTCTCACCTGTGAGGTTGAGGGTGTTGTGCTCGAAGAGTATCTCAATCTTAGGGTTATTCTTCACGCGTTGTTGCATAATCTCCGATGCGCGCAGATATGGCTTGCGGACAATCATATAAACCTTTTCGCAAAGACCAGCGAGGTAGTTCGCCTCCTCGCAAGCGGTGTCGCCACCACCTACTACAGCTACCGTCTTTTTGCGATAGAAGAAGCCGTCGCAAGTCGCACACGCGCTCACTCCACGACCTTTATAGTCTTCTTCGGATTGGATGCCGAGGAACTTGGCACTTGCACCTGTGGCGATAATCACGGTGTCAGCTTCGTATAGTTGGTCATCCTCTACCCACACTTTCTTTGGCGAGCAAGAGAAGTCCACCTTGGTGACCATACCAGATACGAATTGGGTGCCGAAACGCTCGGCTTGGCGACGCATATCGTCCATCATTTGATAAGGTTCTACGCCGTCTGGATAACCCGGAAAGTTCTCCACCTCGGTGGTAATCATCAGTTGTCCGCCTACCTGCATGCCCTCAATAAGTACGGGGCTGAGGTTAGCGCGTGAAGCATAAATAGCTGCGGTATAGCCAGCAGGGCCAGAGCCGATAATAAGACATTTCATGTTATATACGTTTTAAAAGTTTCAAATGTTATAAGAGTTTCAATGGCTATCTTAGGTCGTTAACAAATGCGCCTTCTTTGTTGATGATAAATGATGGCGTTTCGTCTATATAGCGTGCATTGTTGAGGCGGAGGGTGGTGGTTTGAACCTCTGTCTCGTGTATCTCTATGTTCGTTGGGAGTAGGGTAGCTGTGGTTACACGCAGTACGAATTTTGCAATCCCTGCAGATTGGTCATTCGGTGTCAAGGTGATTTGCGTCTTATCGCCTACGACTTTTTCGGCATACTGGCAAATAGGCAGCAATGCCTGCGCGTAGAGGAATGGATTGGTTTGTGTTAGTTCTTCCTTGGTGGGGGTAGAGAGGGTCAATTCTTCCAACTCTTCGCTATACATATATAAGGTGTTGCCGTCGTAGGCAGCCTCCATGTTGAACATGCTCAGTGTGAACTGCTTGCCGTGCATAGCCAAACTGCCCGTATAAGTCATGGGTTGGTTTTGTGCCTCCGCAACACTAAGGGAGAAATCCGATACCAATGTCTTCTGTTCCAATGTTGCAAGCAAAGACTGGAGTACGGTGAGTGTGATGAGTAGCAGTTTCATATTAGCAACCTAATTCTTGTAGTTTCTTATCTAGTTCATCTAAACTCTGTATCAGTACATCGCGACCTTTAGGACCTTTGTTTGGTCCTACGATACCTGCAGCCTCCAACTGATCAGACAATTTGCCTGCACGGTTGTAACCAATCTCGAACGCGCGTTGCAAACGCGAAGTGGAGCCCTCTTGCTTGGTCACGACATAGCGTGCTACATCCGCGAACATTGGGTCAAGGCGTTTGAGATCCACCGCACCAGGTGCCAATGCTTCGCCTTCGCCACCCTCTGGGATGTACTCTGGCAGTTGATATGGCTCGAAGTAATGTTGTTGCTTCTCAATGTGCTCCACAATAGCGTCCACCTCTGGCGTATCCACAAACGCACATTGCAGACGGGTGATATTACCATTGCCCGAGTAGAGCATATCACCTCGACCGATGAGTTGGTCAGCACCCTTGGTGTCAAGCACAGTACGCGAATCCACTACTGATTGTGTGCGGAGAGCGATACGTGTTGGGATATTCGCTTTGATGACACCTGTCACGATATTTACTGACGGACGTTGCGTAGCGAGAATCATGTGCATACCCACAGCACGCGCTTTCTGCGTGATACGTGCAATAGGGGTTTCCACTTGCTTGCCCGCTTGCATGATAAAGTCGCCATACTCATCGATGATGATTACGATATATGGCAAGAACTGGTGGTGGAGTGATTCGGCAACGAGCTTTTCTGGATTCAGGCGGCGGGACACAAACTTATCGTTGTAGTCTTCTAGATTACGTACACCCGCATCCATTAGCAGTTTGTAGCGGTTCTCCATTTCGATAACGAGTGAGTTGAGGGTATTAACTACCTTGTCGCAATCCACAATTACGATATTCTCATCCTCTGTGTCAGGGGTAGCTGCCAAATAGTGACGGAGCAGCGGCTTGTAGGGTGCAAACTCCACCATCTTTGGATCCACCATTACGAATTTCAGTTCGGCTGGGTGTTTCTTGTAGAGCAACGAAGTAATGATAGCATTGATGGCTACCGACTTACCTTGACCTGTAGCACCTGCTACAAGCAAGTGTGGGGTCTTTGCCAAGTCAAACATAAACACTTCGTTGGTAATGGTGCGTCCGATAGAGATTGGCAACTTCATCTTTTGCTCCTCTTGGAAGCGTTTGCTGGCAATCACCGAGTGCATTGACACCACCTGTGGTTTCTCGTTTGGCACCTCAATACCAATGGTTCCTTTGCCAGGGATAGGGGCAATGATACGAATACCCATTGCTGCCAATGAGAGCATGATGTCATTCTCCAAATTCTGGATTTTAGCGATACGAACACCTGCCTGAGGTACAATCTCGTAGAGCGTTACGGTAGGACCCACAGTTGCCTTGATCGACTCTATCTCAATACCATAGTTGCGCAATGTGGTTACAATGCGGTTGGCATTGGCTTGTTGCTCCTCTTGGTTGATGACGGGAGCGGTCTCGTTGTCATATACCTTGAGCAGACCCAACGAAGGGAACTTGTAATGTTCGAGATCCTTGCGTGGATCGTAAGGACCGAGTTTGCGGAGTAAATACTCTGGATCATCTTCGGATAGTTCGACCTCTTTGACTTCTTCTACCGAAACTTCTACGTCCTCCTCTTCTTGCTCTTCTTCGGTCGGTGGGGTGAGTAGGTCTTCTGTTGTTTCTTCTTGTAGAGGTGTCTCTACATCTAATACGATGTCGGGTATTATGGAGTCACGTTGTGGTGTATCCTCTATCTCTATGGTGATAGGATTAGAGAGCGTTTCATCAACAATGTCTTCGATGGGTTCTTCTGCTTTAGGTTGGCGTTTGAAGCAACTAGCAATCCATCGTCCTAATTGTTGGCAATGCTCTACGAAGTGTTGGTCCACAACAATGAGAAAAACGATTAGTACTGCCAATAAAATAAGCAGCAATCCAATCCATTGTACGTACGAAATTGCCCATTCTGCTACTAGTTGCCCGAAAGCGCCTCCCCATCGGAAGAATGTGCCTATTCCTGCTATGTGTTGTGCAAAACCGAGTGTGATGGACCCCCATAAGATGGTGAATACTGTGATGAATAGCAAGCGTAATCGCTTTAATGGAAATTGCACTACCATGCGCACAGCGTACAATGCCAATGCCACTAACGCGGCCAAAGATACTACGCCAAAGGTGCCATCTACCAACCAACGCGACACCACCGCACCTGGCAATCCTAGCGCATTTTGTATCTCGTTGCGCAACTCGCGACGTGCGTCTGCTTGCTCTATAATTGAAAAATCATTTGCACCCGTAAAGAAAAAACTAATGTAAGCTATCACCAGCATCAGCGTGATAGCTATCAGCAATATACCCATAGCCAAGCGAAAACGGTTGCTCATCACCATGTCGCGGGTGGAGAGCATATAATCCTTAATACTTGGTTTCTCTACAGAGATTGTTTGTTGTTTGTTGCCCAATGTAGTGGACGCGTTTGGTCGTGTTACTCTTCTAGCCATAAATTAAAAAAGTTTCATAGTTTTAAAGGTGATTCTGTGTATTTGTTTCAAACTGCAAAGGTACAACAATTTTTGCAAATATGCAAATTTATTTTTACTTTTAGATTATATGACGTGTCAAATGTGATGGTTAAGTAGTTTTGTAATAGTCATTTCTACATTTTTGGCGGCGAAGTCTGGGCGCATAGCTATTTCCAATGGCACTTTCTCTTCCAGTATGGGGTAAATGCCCGCAAAACCCATTTGTTGGACACTATCGCACGGCTCTACACAACCGCCAATAGCCACCACGGGTATGCCCTGCTGCTTCGCACGAGCCAAAACACCTGCGGCAGTCTTGCCTTTGGCTGTCTGAAAATCAATCTTGCCTTCGCCCGTGATAACAAGGTCGGCGTTTTGGATGATTGTGTTAAAATCAATAGCATCGAGCACCATGTCAATGCCTCGTTTGAGGGTGGCGTGTAGGAAAGCGCGGAACGCGCCGCCCATACCGCCTGCTGCACCAGCACCTGCCACGGGTACGATATTGATGTGATATTTGTCTTCTATCACTTTCGCCAGCGATGCCATGCCTGCATCTAACTGCTGCACCATAGCGGTGTCTGCTCCTTTTTGCGGAGCGAATACGGGTGCTGCACCTTCAGGACCGCAGAAGGGTGTATCCACATCGCATGCAATGGTGAAAGTGGATAGGCGCACACTATCGGGCACATCACTATCGTCAATACGCACAATATCTTGCATGGTACCGCCACTGCAATGGGGAATCTCATTATCATTGGCATCGTAGAAACGAAAGCCCATGGCTTGCAACATTCCTGTGCCTGCATCATTGGTAGCACTGCCGCCTATGCCCACAAGAAATTGGCGACAACCTCTGCGAATAGCATCCATTATCATTTCACCTGTGCCATAAGTGGAGGTCATCCAAGGATTGCGTTCTGCGGGTTGGAGTAGGGGTAAACCACTGGCAGCTGCCATCTCAATGATGGCTTTTTCGCCTGCAATGCCGTAGCGTGCTTGAATTGGGCGACCTAATGGATCGCTAACGACGGTATGCACTATCTCTCCACCTAACGCTTCTACCACGGCTTCTACGGTGCCTTCGCCACCGTCGGCTACGTTCACCGCCACCACTTCGCAATCGGGATAAACGGTTTTGATACCGCGCGTAGCCGCCATAGCTACTTCTGTGCTACTCAACGAACCCTTAAATGAATCGGATGCTATAACTATCTTCATACTCCTACCTCTAACCTCTAACCTACTATAAAATACATAGCAATACTACCTAACGTCAATATCAATCCGACCAATGTCTCATATGGAATCAGTCGCAGACGTTCACTGACAGAGAATCCCATTGAACCACCTGTGGCATGGAAGAACGAACCATGAGGCAAGTGGTCCAAGGTAGTCGCACCCGCATTGGTCATGGCTGCACCCCATACGGCGGCTACGCCTGCTGCTAAAATGGCTTCGCCAAACGAAGCCGAAGCAATAGTAGCGCCAGCGGTCGTAGAAGCGGTAGCTGCGGACATCAGCGCACCTGCGATAGGTGCCATAAATGTGCCGCCATTGCTCCAACCTGCCAACATGCCGACCAGTACATCTTTGATAGCAGATGCCTTGATGATACCTGCCAATGTACCTGTGCCGACGAGCAGAATTGCTATCCCCGACATCTTCTCTAAGCCATAGGTTAAGCATACGGCAGTTTCACGCCATTTGCCAGTAGCGATGATACCCACTACGCCGCCCACAGGCAAGGCAATCATTGGGTCAATCACAATCCCAGCAATGGGGCGTAGTGCCAATAGAATAATGGTGACAATAGGACCTAAAAGACTGCGCCATAGAGCCGGCAAAGCTTCATCGCCTTTCGCCTCATCGCCTTTCGCCTCCTCGCCCATCAAATCGCCTTTGGGAATCAACGGAACTATAACAAACACCGTGATAATCAATCCGATTAGTGCAGGCACAATACCTGCTGCCATCACGGATGAGAGGGGAGCATCGAAGTTCTCCGCTGCGATAATCGTATTGGGATTAGGCGATAGGATGTTGCCGCATTTGCCGCCACCAATCATAGCCAATAATAGTTTGAATTTCGACAAGTGCAATCTGCACCCCATGATAATAGCGATAGGCGCAATCGTAATGACTGCTACATCAATGAACACACCCATACCCGTCAGTATCATTGCCGAGATGGCTAATGCCAAATAAATATATTTCTCGCCCAATGCCTTGATGATGCTCTTGGCGATAGTGGTGGCAGCACCTGTCTTGACGAGCATGCCTGTCAGCACACCTGCTGCTAAAATACGCACAATGGCGGGGGTGATGTCCTTGACTCCGCCAATCATATGGGTAACGGTCGTTTCCAATCCCCAACCAGCCAGTAGCCCGCCTACAATAGCACCCAACATCAGACTGAATACGGGTGATACCTTGCGAATAATCAATATGATGGATATTCCAAGCCCAATTAGGGCTGCTAATGCACTGTTCATATTACTCCGTCCACACTTGTTTGGTGAATGCTTCAGCATATTTGGTATGGCACTCCATGCCGCGGAGTTTTTCCATGGCATCATGCCACTCTTGTACCACAGGCATGTCTTGGCTCTCGTGGCTGTAGTAGGCTTTCACTTTTTGCTCGTGTTGCTCGGTAATATCTATCCAATGGTTGGGCGCGAAGGTTTGTGTTTGCAGACCCGTCATCACCTCGCCGTAGTAGAGATCAAAACTATAGCCCGTTTGGCGCCATGCGTCATACACAAGGATTGAGCATACACGATGGTCACGATGTGAGTCAATGGGCCAGTGAGTAATCACCATGTCGGGATTCTCTGCCTCAATCAGGGCTTTCATCTCGGCGTATCGTGCCTTATTGACTTCGGCATTGCCGTCAATCTGTGTCATGAACACGGGACGTACACCCATCATCTCGCACGCTTTTGTGGCTTCGGCGGTGCGAATGGTGCGCGATTCTTCGTGCGTCTTACCTGGGATACCTGCCTCTCCACCAGTGAGATACACCGACACTACCTCTACGCCCATCTCCTGCAGTTTGATCATGGTGCCACCGCACATAGTCTCAGGGTCATCGGGGTGCGCACCTATAACGAGAACTTTCTTGTAACCTTCCAGCCAGCGCTCTGCGGCCTCTATTGTTGGGCACAGCAACATAGCGCAAATGCCCAAAAGAAGAACTTGTTTTGCTTTCATGGTATATATTGTTTATGTTATTTCAGTTTCTTGCCATCGGCAAAGGCATTGCCTACGCGCTCACCGAGTTCGATATAGCCCATATGAACGGGATCGAAAGTGATAATCTTCATCTTCTCCACATCGGGTTTTCCATCAGCAGCAAGATACTGCTCATCGCAGAGGATATTCACAATATCTGCCACAAGGCAGTAGCCTCCTTCTGACTCCTCGTATTTCTGCACCCAGCGGCACTCCAATGTCATCGGAAAGTCGATGAATACGGGCGCATTTACATGTTCAGCAGGTACGGCTGTCCATCCTGTCTTTGCCATTTTCTGTGGGTCGTTCTTTGCACTCACAATGCCCACAAAGTCTGATGCTACAACGGTGTCGGAGGTAGCAAAACTTACGGTGAAATCGGGCGAAATCGCCAGATTCTCGGTCGTAGCATGTATGCCCATTGAGATAACGATTTGCGTCTTATCCCATTGTCCGCCCCATGCAGCGTTCATGGCGTTGGGAGTACCGTCAGCATTGTAGGTGCCGATAATCAATACAGGTTGGGGAAGTACCCAAGCATTCGGTTTAAAACTTTTCATATTGTTGTGGTTGGATTATGTCAATTTATGATTCGCCGCAAAGGTACTGAAAATCTTCGAATTCTGCAAATGTTTTTACAAAAATGTTCTCTGAGCGCAAATTTTGTTTGTTTGATATATGCAAACTTTTTGGATTATATTCCGAAAATTTGTTCGGTTTTTTGGATTAGAGCATTAGACTGGTGGCGGAGAAATGGTAGCACTAGTAGTTCTAGCCGCACTAGATATCCGAATATCATTCGATGAGGTTTCGATGAGATTCCGATGAGGTTCCGATGGAGATAGGTGGCATATAAGTGGCATACAAAGGGGGAATAACTGGAAATAAGAGAAGAAAAAAGGCGAAATTGTTGATTTTACTTGCGTATGTGAGAAATTATTGTACTTCGAGGGCACCGACATTGCCTTTGGCAATCCCACCTCGAAATTACGGTCGCGAAATGCAGCCCATACTACAGTACACTCGTTCTTTTTCAAAAATCCGTTTGCACCTGTCATTCCACTTTGTTGCCTACTAGCAAGCGAGCTTTCTGTAAGCAATAAAGTAGAATGAGATAGATTTTATCTATCATTTTTGAAAAAAAACTCATTTTACTTGCGTATGTGCATTTTTTGTTGTAACTTTGCGCGTTTTTTGTAGAGCAAAAGAAATAATGTCAAAAACACTCTACATAATCGCAGGATGTAATGGTGCAGGAAAAACAACTGCATCCTTTACCATCTTGCCAGAGATTTGGCATTGTCAGGAGTTTGTGAATGCTGATGAGATTGCACGTGGATTATCTCCGCTCAACCCCAACAGCATGGCTATTCCCGCAGGGCGAATCATGCTGCAACGCATAGAAAAACTGCTACAACAAGGCGCATCGTTCTCTATTGAAACAACATTGGCGACACGCTCGTATCTGCAATTGGTAAAACGCGCACAAGCAGAAGGATATGTGGTGAATATTTTGTTCTTTTGGCTTGAGAGCCCAGAACTGGCAGTGCAACGAGTAGCCCAACGCGTGAGTGAGGGCGGACATGATATAGCAGCAGATGTAATCCGTAGGCGTTATGAATTGGGATTGAAAAACTTCTTTCATCTCTACAAAGATGCAGTAGATACTTGGACATTAGTAGATAATGCTTGTAACCCACGGCATGTGATTGCTACGGATGAGGATATATTAGATACAGAACTTTATAATAAGATTGAGACGTATGTCAACGACTGAAAAGAAACAATATCAAGAAGATTTGCTTCATGGTCTTGAACTGGCGGAGTATCGTATGCTTCGCGATAAAGCTATGCGAAATGAAACACTCATTCAAGGAGACGGTAAAGGCGGATGGGTGGAAGTGTC
>JAZNPR010000046.1:0-25233 GCA_045589755.1 Paludibacteraceae bacterium | reverse complement strand
TGCCGTACAGGGTAGGCACGACCGCCAATTGTATGAAGTATTGGAATATTGCCGCCTAAAAAAGTTAACTCCTTTCCTAAAAAAGTTGACTACTGTCCTAAAAAGGTTGACTCTCTTCCTGAAAATGTCTCCTTTCTCTATTTATTAGCCAGCGGGGTCCCCGATAACGCTCGCCTGCGGCGTTATGGGGTGCTTGACGAATGTAATTCGGGTACTGCATGCCTTTAACCTCTAAACTGTAGCTCTCCCCACGAGCGTCCTCTAAACTGCGATACAGTCGCCACTTTTACACGCCACACCATACACCCTACACCAGAAAAATCGCACCAAAAAGCGATTTTTCTTGCACATCTCGAAAAAAGTGTATCTTTGCAGGCAAATATATATTCATCATGAAAGCAGGAAAAGCATTAGAACAATTAGTGGCAGCTATTCAGGAGTATTTGGGTGACAATCCAGATACTCATATTGAGCGTAACGCCAAACTAACGGATAATGCTGGACTGCAAAGAGAAATTGATGTTTTTGTGCAAACTAAAGTTCAAGGCGGAAAAATAGGCATCGCCTTTTTACTTTGCAGAATCTTTCAATTTCAAAACGCTGGTTCTCGACCGTCTGCTTGTCCGAACTTACGCGAATATAACCATAAATCATACTCATAATATTATACTTAATTTCGACACAATATAATCTAAAAAATACATTTTTCCTAATAAATTGACAACTTTTTGAGTTTGATATACTACCTTTGTAGCAAATAATCGAACTCACAAGGATTTCTTGTTAGTTCGCCAAGAGGGCAATCATCAAGCGCAACGCTACATTGCTTACTGCTAGTTCGGCACAATCTTCGGCGCGCGAAAACTTTTTTTCAAAAAAATACACTCACGCGGGAAGCCCTGTAAATACTACACATCCCGCGTGTTGTATATACCATTTTACCCTCCAAATTCTCCAATCTTCGGCGCAAAACCCCTTCCGCGCCGAAGATTTTTGCAGCACTATTATAGAGACGCATCAAAAAAGCCACAGAAAGCCCACAGATGTCCTACAGATCTCCTATCGTGGTCCCCTAACTTACAGTATACCTATTTCGTTAAACCAGAAATAGCCAAACGGCGTATTGAAATTGCGCCAAATGCACGATTGATTTCCAGCCAAATGGCGGATTAAAATTGCGCCAGATGCACGATTTATTACAAAAACATTTGCATATATAAAAGATTTTCAGTACCTTTGCAGCGAAATTAAAAATCAATCAATCATGATAAACTATCGCCCTCGAATAGCAGACCAATTATTGGCTGATTTATTGGACGCATGCGGATGCGTTTTGATAGAAGGTAGCAAATGGTGCGGCAAGACCACAACCGCTGAAAAAATCGCAAATAGTGTAGTTTATATGGCAGACCCTGCAGAAGGAGAACGCAATAGGCAATTAGCAAAAGCTACACCTAATTACCTACTACAAGGTGATACACCTCGTCTGATTGATGAGTGGCAGGTAGTCCCTACATTATGGGATGCAATACGCGGCGAGGTAGATCATCGCCGAGCATTGGGGCAATTTATTATCACGGGGTCAGCGGTTCCGCCACAGCGTGATGAAATTGTGCATACTGGTACAGGTCGAATTACCACATTGCTCATGCGCCCAATGTCTTTATGGGAATCGGGAGATAGCAATGGCACAATAAGTTTGGAGAATCTATTTGACCAACCAGAGCAACTCTTAGCCGACAACTCTATTGATATAGAGGAATTGGCATATCTGATTTGTCGAGGAGGTTGGCCAATGGCTACATTAACCACCAATCGCAAAGCTGCCCTTAGACAAGCCACCATCTATTATGAGGGTGTGGTCGGAAAAGGCAATGGCGAAAACTCTGATATTTCACGAGTAGATGGCGTCAAGCGTGATCCTGAAAGAGTTAGGCGATTGATGCGCAGTCTGAGTCGTCATCAAGGCACACAAGCACCACTAAAGACCATATATCAAGATATTGTTGCAAATGATGTAGATTCACTAAAAGAAGAAACTATTTCTGCATATATTACAGCATTAAAGAAAATCTTTTGCGTAGAGGATATGCCAGCATGGAATCCGTGTCTGCGCAGCAAAACGGCTATTCGCACCTCCGATACACGCTATTTTGTAGATCCTAGTATAGCAGTTGCAGCTATGCGTATTGGTCCACAAGACCTCATCAACGACTTAGAGACGATGGGATTATTATTCGAAGCAATGGCTGTACGCGATTTGCGTGTATATGCAGGGGCATTGGATGGACATATCTATCATTACCGCGACAAGAATAATTTAGAGTGCGATGCCGTTCTACATTTAGACAATGGCAAGTACGGCTTGATTGAAATCAAATTAGGTGGCGATGATGCAATCAACAAAGGAGCAAGTACACTGCAAGCATTAGCAGATAAGATAGACACCACTCGAATGCCTAAACCATCTTTCTTGATGGTTATCGTTGGCGTAGGAAAGCATGCTTATCGCCGCCAAGAAGATGGAGTATATGTTGTACCAATTGGTTGTTTGAAACCATAAACTAAAATCGCCATAAAAAATATTTAGCTTATCATTATTCGGCATAACTTTCGGCATACAAAAACTTTTTTCTAAAAAAATACACTCACGCGGGAAGTTTAGTAAACACTACACTTCCCGCGTGTTGTATATACCATTTTACTCTCCATATTCTCAAACCTTCGACACAAAACTACCAAAATGCCGAAGATACGGCATTACTATAATATATAGAGGCATAAACATTTGACACACAATCGCTACAAATAAGGCACAACTAGCCCATAGATATGCTTTTTTGTTCTATGCTCGTGTTTCATCCTCAGAGTGGGGACTCTTCGGACACATCGCTCGGAGTGCGTTCCGTCGCACTCCTTCAGGTCGCGAAATGGTCGCCAAGCCCGCGAGTAACTTGTGGCAAGCAGACTTTCATCCAACACCCATCCGTGAAAATCAGAGTGGTAACCGACTGATAAGCGAAGAATCGAAATATCAGAATCTAAATACAAATTGAATAAAAAACACATAAAATATTTGCATAACTCAAAATAAATCACTACTTTTGCAGAGAAAATTAGAACGTTAGTATTAAAAAGCACATTCACATGTTCAAAAAAGAATTATCATATTATTTCTCCACGCCAATTGCATATATCGTGATTGGATTGTTTCTGTTGGCTATTAGTCTATTCCTTTGGGTGATACCTGGGCAATGGAATGTCATCGAATCGGGCTATGCTCAGGTGGATGGATTATTCCAAATCAGCCCGTGGTTGCTGATGTTGGTCTGCCCCGCCCTGACCATGCGGTTGTTTGCAGAAGAGCGACAAAGCGGCACATGGCTCCTTTTGCGTGCGCAGCCTATTGCGCTATGGAAAATTGTCGTGGGCAAGTATATGGCAGCGTTTGTGCTGACCGTGATGGCGTTATTGCCATGTATAGTACACTATTTCATTGTATTCTACATGGCAGAGCCGATAGGCAATATTGATGGCGGACAATTCGTGGGTTCGATGATGGGATTGGTGTTCCTGAGTGCTTCGTTTACGGGCATTGGAATGCTATGTAGTACGCTGACGAAAAGCCAGTTGGTATCGTTTATCTTGGGTGGAGTGAGTTGCTTTATCCTATTTTGGGTGACACTGCAAGACCACTATAGCAGTATCTCACGCGGTGTGGTAGATTTGCGAGATGTGGTATTCTTCTTGAGCGTGGCTATAGCAGCAGTCATAGTAAGTATCCTTATCATGAACCGCGCCGAAAAACGATAATTTATGACACGAATCGGTTTATTGAGCGATACACATAGTTATTTAGATCCATGAGTGCTGGAGCACTTTGCCGAAGTGGACGAGATATGGCATGCAGGGGATATAGGCAGCGCAATGGTGCTGCAACACTTGCGTGAGTTCAAGCCCACGAGAGCAGTGTACGGCAATATGGACAGCGGCGATGTACGGTATTCACTCAGCGAGTTCTATCGCTTCCGCGTGGAGGACGTAAATGTGCTGATGACGCATATTGGAGGATATCCAGGGAAATATAATCCATGGTTGTTACCGATGTTCAAGAAGGAAACACCACAGTTATTCGTCTGCGGACATAGTCATATCTTGAAGGTGCAATACGACCCCACTTGGCAGATGCTGACCATGAACCCAGGAGCAGCAGGCAAACAAGGTTGGCAGACCGTACAGACATTACTGAGATTCGTGATTGATGGGGCAGAAATTCGCGATTTAGAGGTGATTGAATTAGATAGAAAATGACGGTAAATATGTTATTAAACATTTTTTAAGGCAAAAAGGTTCAAAAAGGTGTTGCACAACATAAATTTACTCTTGTGGGTATCCTAGAAAAGCAGTACCTTTGCAGTCGGAAATAACAATTCAGCCAATGCGAGTAATTTCAAATTGTCGAATTGATAGGACCCAATCTTTTTTGTACCTTAAAAAATCAAACAGACTAATACCGTGGAAAAATAGCCGTCGAGAGACGGCTTTTTTCTTAGTTAATAATACTACGAACGTTAGACAAAGCAGAGTAAGTATAGCAATAATATAAAAAAAGCCCCGTAGAAAACTACAGGGCTAAAAATGAGAGGTATTCTCAATAGGGATAACAAATTACTCTTTGTATCCTGGATTTTGTGCAAATCCGTTTGCTACCACATAATCTGGCAATGGGAATACCTTCATATGATCAGGAGTAATGAATGGTATTTGTCCTGGAAGGTCATCTGTATCCTTATCATTGGTATATTTCAATATCCACAAGTTGTAAGGATCGCTGTCATCTTGTACCGATTTAGGACCCGTATAACGATCAAAACGAATCAAGTCTTGACGACGGTGTCCCTCCCACATCAACTCACGGCAACGCTCGTTGCAGAGTTCATCGAGGGTGAGAGTACCTTCGGTATATGCAGTTGCACCAGCACGCACACGTACTTTGTTAGCAGCTGCCACAGCAGCAGCATTAGCCATATTACCATTAGCACGCATCTCTGCCTCTGCTTTCATGAGATAGACATCAGCCAAACGATAGATAGGGAAGTCATTGCTCATATGGTCACCTACACCTTCTTGAATTTGGAACTTCACAAAGCGAGCACCCTCGAAGATATTGTAGATCTTATATCCTGACTTTTCACCCGTATTGGTCAAAGTTGTAATTGTATCGGTGAAGTATGCAGGGAAAGTAAACGTAAATGGCTTAACATTCATTGATTTTATCGTGCCCGCTTTTTTATCCTTCCAAACGGTATCTCTACCTGCTAACTCAACAAACTCTTCAAAAGTTGCAGGCCAATTAGCTGGTTTGCGAACATATTTAGGCATCTTCACATAAGTTAAACTATCCACTGGTACTTTAACCTCCAAAGCAGAACCTGCTTTGCTGTATTGTTGACCACGCTCCCAGCAATCAATACGTTTATCACCTTCGCCATAAAGGCCAATGACTTTATGAGTAGTACAATAGCCATTCCAAGGTTGATTCTTCAAACCATAAGAATCCTTGGATGAATAGTGCAATGTCATTTGGTGGAACTGCATACCC
Source organism: Paludibacteraceae bacterium (assembly GCA_045589755.1). GTDB lineage: Bacteria > Bacteroidota > Bacteroidia > Bacteroidales > Paludibacteraceae > Colicola. The sequence goes on along the minus strand of JAZNPR010000046.1, from coordinate 19,631 downwards.
ATAGAGAACGATGCATCATAGAAAACACACCAGATATTCTCAGTAGAGCCTTGATTTTCTACTTTGAAATTGTCGAAATAGTTAGATGTCAATTCGTATCCACCCTTTTCGATGATGGAGTCGCAATATGCAGATGCCTTCTTATAGCACTCTTCCACAGAAGGAGCATATTTCGCTTTTCCCACTACTCCCCATGCTTCAGCATTGAGGTACATCTTAGCCAAAACCATCCAACCTACGTGTTTATTAACGCGCGAGTAGATTTTTGTTTCGCGTGCTTGTGGTACATATTGAAGCAAGTCAACCATGATGGAGTCAAAAATCTCATGGCGTTGACCTTGCTTGGCTTGATAGTTATCATCTGCCAATTGTGAAACAAATTGCACGTTGCCAAAGTTATCCAACATAAGGTAGTGATACCAAGCACGAAGAATGTAGAGTTCAGCCATATCAGCAGGACGTTTCACATCCAAATCAATAGAGCGCATCCACTTCATCATAGAGTTACACTTAGAAATTCCGCGGTAGGCAAATGCCCATGCATTATTACCCGATTGACCATCCTTAGAAATCTCACGTGTCTTAGAATCATAGCGGTGATTGTGCAAAATCCAGAAAGCAGCACCATCATACCAATCACCCGCAAAACGAGTAGGTACTACACACTCGTCTGTAGTATTCTCTTGCAAGGACCAAAAGCCTTCACGATACACATATCCGTATTCACGTTGCAAATTCACATACACGTCACCTAATTTTGGATCAAAAGCACTTTCACTTTGCTCAAAATCGGTACGGTCGTACTCGCTGTAAATCTCTGGATTCAAATCACAAGCATTAAATGCAAAAAACATACTAATACCTGCTAATACAAACATTATCTTTTTCATATTCATTTTCATAAATTGATTATTATACATTTAACAGTTATTAGAATGCCAAATTCACACCTAGCATAAAGGTACGTGGAATAGGATAATAGTTCACACCCTCAATACCAGGCTCAAGACCAGTCATGTTTACTGTTTCTGGGTCTACACCTGAATAAGCAGAAATGGTAGCCACGTTCTGTGCGGTGAAATAAATACGTGCATTGGTCAAATATTTCTTCACATCGTCATTGAGTTTGAAAGTATAACCAATGGTGATATCACCCAACTTCATATAGGTACCACTCTCAAGATAATAATCAGTCATCTTCTTTGGAGGAGTAAGACCATTATCTGGGCTGACAATCATATTACCGTTGGCCAATGATGCGCTATTACCATATGCGATACGCTTGGTATTCAACATCCAGCCACCGATTGCACCACGCAAGTTAAATGAGAAATCCACGTTGTAGAAAGACATACTTGAGCTCAATCCCCATGTAAGAATAGGCAGCGCATTACCGAGAATAGTTTTATCACTACTCTTCAACTGACTGAATTTCTTTTTCTTACCATCCTTATCATATCCGTAGAAAGTACCATCTTCACCTATCTCAGCGAACTTATATCCATAGAAGTTACCAACAGATTGACCAACCTCCAAGATTTGCAGTTTCTCAGATGTCCAACCAGAGGCATCCTCAACGCCTCCACGTTGTTTATCAGCATCAGGGAACTTAAATTTATCATCACCTAACTCCAGCACTTTATTCTCATTGTGTGCCATAGTCAGACCAAGATTCCATACGAAATTCTTACGTTCAACAGCTACGCCGTTCAATGTTAATTCCACACCTTGGTTCTGCAAAGAACCCAAGTTGAGCAACATGTTACCAGCTTCGTATTTAGCAGCATCTACAGGATACCAATAGAGCAAATCACGAGTTGTACGATTATAGTAATCAATAGCACCACTCAAACGACCTTTCAAGAAAGAGAAGTCCACACCTACGTTAATCTCGTGTTTCGTTTCCCATTTGAGATCTGGATTAGGCACTGTAGATAGTGACCAAGTAGCTACCTTGCTGTCGCCAAAATAAGCATAGTCAGAGTTTTTGTTCATTCGACCAATCCAAGGATAGCAGTCACCAGGCATATTACCCGTAACACCGTAACCAGCACGAAGTTTTAATTCTTTCACAACATCTTGTCCACGCATAAAGTCTTCATTGGTAATTAACCAGCTTGCACTAACTGCAGGGAAATATCCCCAACGATTGTTAGCACCGAACTTAGATGAACCTTCTGCACGGATACTTGCGTTGATGAAGTAACGTTGGTCATAGTTGTAATTAATACGGCCGAAGACAGACGCCAACTTCCACTCTTGTTTCCAAGATGACATGCCAATACCATCTTTTGAGCCACCATTAGTTAGGTTGTTCAAACCTTCGCCCAATCCAAGATTGTTATATAAGAAATCATCTGTAGGGAACACTGTGTTACTTGCACTCAAGCTCTCTGATACAAAATCTTGATAAGCATAACCCACCAACACGGTAAATGCGTGGTTGTTAATATCATTGGTATATTGAGCTGTAGCCTCAAACATACGAGTGGTGTTAAAATTATTGCTCTTAGAAGCTTGACCTGTGGTTTTAGAACCCGCCTCTGAATTAGTAGGCAGATACCAACCTGTAGATTGATTCCAATATTGATATGAGCCAAACGCACTAATGCGAAGACCTGCAATAGGCTTAATTGTAGCACGAACACTACCCAAGAAGGTTTGCTCTGTACCATCATCTGTCTTTTGCATAATCATAGCCACAGGGTTAGAGAAACCATTCTTATCAAAGTTTTGGTAGTAACCACCATACTTCACGTAGTTAGGATCATCTGGAGTTGTATAAACTGGCATTGTTGGGTTATATTTCATTGCTTGACGATACGCCTCGTGAGTAACCCAAGAAGAATTCATATGAGAATATGACACATTGTAGTTGAACTCCAAAATATTATTCAATGCTGATTGATTGACACTTGCGCGCGCAATAATCTCTTGGAATTGCGATTTGATAGCCAAACCTTCATTCAGTTTATAGTTGATAGATGCACGGTAATCCACATTCTTCATACCACCAGAGAGTGCGATATTGTGCTCAGTAGAAATTGGTACGCGGGTAATCTCTTTGTACCAATCGGTTTTGGAGCCATAGTTCACACCACCTGCCGCAATAAACTCTTCTGGAGAAAAGAGATTAATTCTGCCAGCAGTATTTGCAGTACTCACTGTACCAGTGTACTCCACTTGTGTTTTACCTTCTTTACCTTTTTTGGTAGTAATGATAATCACACCCGCATTCGCACGTGTACCATAGATAGCAGCAGCTGAACCATCCTTGAGAACATCCATAGACTCGATGTCATTAGGATTGATGTTGTTCATACTTGCACCAGGTACACCATCAATAATGTACAAAGGAGTGGTAGAACCTGTGAGTGAACCCGCACCACGAATCTGCACGCTAAAACCACGGTTAGTTGGGTCACCACCACCATCCTTAGACATGGTCAAACCTGCCACCTTACCTTGCAACAAACCTTCAGCGCTATTAAACGCACCTTTGTTGAAATCTTCTGCCTTCACACTGGATACAGAACCTGTGATTTCTTTTTTAGTTTGTGAGCCATAACCGATAGCCACCACTTCTTGAAGAACGTAGGTGTCCTCCTCAAGTTTGACTACCATACCATCTTTAGCTGCAACTGTTTTAGCAGCAAAACCCACGTAACTGATTTGGATTTGAGCTCCTTCAGCTACATTAAGAACGAAGTTACCATCGAAATCCGTAATCACACCATTGGTTGTGCCCACTTCAATGACACTAGCACCAATAATAGGAAAATCGGTCGATGCTTCCAAAACGGTACCCGTAATCTGTGCGTGCATTGTCATAGAAAATGCAGCCAACAACACAAGTAAAAATGTTTTGTTTTTCATCTTTTTACTGAATAATTTGTTAAAAGTTAATAATTAAGTTATTTAAAAAGTTGTTATTATACAAACTTATAGTCTGTTCGTGCATAATAGATTTCGCCTGGTCGCAAAACGGCATTTGGAAAATGCGCATGATTAGGAGCATCGGGGAAGTTCTGTGTTTCCAAGCAGATGGCATGTTGCACATCGTATGGTTTGCCACACTTGCCCACATGTTGCTCAACCCAGTTGCCTGTATAGACCTGCAATCCAGGTTGCGTAGTCCATACTTGCATTTCTCTACCGCCTGCAACCAATGTAGCAGCATGTTGCATCTTCTGGTCTTCTGGCAGGGGGCGAAGGACAAAATTATTGTCAATGCCACGTCCTGGTGCAAAGAAGACATCATCTATCCGATCGCCCACACGCACCATTTTGCGGAAATCCATTGGAGTCCCTTCTACTGGAAGTATCTCGCCCGTAGGGCATGCGGTATCATCGAATGGTGTATATTCATCTGCAAATACCTGCAATTGATGATTATGCACCGTACCACTACCCTCGCCCTCAAGATTGAAATAGGCATGATTGGTAAAGCCCAATATAGTTGGTTTGTCTGTTTTTGCCTCATACACAATGGAAAGTGCATTATCTTTGGTCAGCGAATAGGTGACATAGACATCCAAGTTGCCAGGATAGCCTTCCTCGCCATCTTTCGCGCGATAGTGCAATGACACGGAATAGGTTGATTGTCCTACAACGTCCCACACCTTTTCGTTGAAGCCATGTACGCCACCATGCAAAGAATTGGTGCCATTGTTGATTGGGAGTTGGTACTCTACTCCATCAAGGGCAAACTTACCATCTTTGATACGATTGGCATAGCGACCAATAATCGCATTGAAATAGGTTTCTTGCTTCTGCCATTCATCAAAAGTGGAGAAGCCCAACACCACATCGGCCTTCTCGCCTTGCTTGTTGGGCACAATGAGCGACACTATCTTTGCTCCATAGTTCGTAATTTGTGCTTGCAAGCCATTGCGGTTAGTCAGCGTACAGAGCACTATACGCTTACCATCCACGCGGGTATTAAAAGACTCTATATTTACCATTTTGCAGTTCTATTTTACATTACTCTGTGTGCGCCATCGCCTATTTCTGCGATATAGAAATCTGCCTTCAAACCCGTCTTCTCGGTATATTCGGCACCTACTTGCTCAATGAAGGTAGGGATAGCTTCGTCGCGCACCAATGATACGGTGCAGCCACCAAAGCCGCCACCTGTCATACGACTACCGAGTACGCCTTCTACTTTCCATGCCGCCTCTGCCAACGAATCAAGTTGCAGACCTGTCACTTCATAGTCATCACGAAGTGATATATGGCTTTGCGTCATCAGTTTGCCAAACAGTTCAATATTCCCCTGTTGCAATGCCTCTACTGCATCCTTGGTACGTTGTACTTCGCCCACCACGTGGCGTGCACGGCGGTGTGCCACTTCGTCAGTTATTGCGTGCTCCACTTGCTCAAAATCTGCTTGGGAGAGTTCTGCCAAATTCTTGATTGGGCGAACGGAACTAATCTGCTGAACAGCCAATTGACACTGACGAACACGATCATTGTATGCTCCAGAATCTAAGTGGTGTGGCGAATGGGTGTTGGACACCACCACTTTGATGCCCTCCAATTTAACAGGCACGAGGTCAAACGCCAATGTATCGCAGTTGAGGTAGATAGCATGGTCCTGCTTACCTTGTGCAGAAGCAAACTGATCCATGATTCCGCACATCACGCCAGCGAACTCATGCTCGGCTTTCTGACCAATCTTTGCCAGTTCGGTGCGGTCGTAGCCCGTACCCAACAGCTCGTTGAATGCAAAGGCAGTCACCACCTCCATGGCGGCACTACTGCTCAGTCCAGCACCTGCAGGTACATTGCCCCAGAAGAGGATATCATATCCCTGCTCAATTGCCACACCGCGCTTAATGAATTGCGCCAAGACACCCAGCGGATAGTTCGCCCACGCCTTATCGGACAATGGCTCTGTGAGTTGGGTCAGCTCCAGCGAATATACTGCTTCCACATTCAAGGAACGGAAATTGATTTTTTTCTCTGTATTTGTAGCCAACAAAAGATATGTACCAAAACTCAATGCACATGGGAAGACGAAGCCACCGTTGTAGTCGGTATGTTCGCCAATGAGGTTAACGCGACCAGGTGAAAAGAATATGTCGGTTGCTGGTTTTTGATACGCTGCTTCGTAAGCAGATTTTAATTCTTCGAGTTTCATAGTATTGTATTTATTGAATGGTTATTATTGCTTTTTTCAGTCCTTTTGCAGTAGCAGTCAGTGTGCAACTGCCTTCTACGATAGCTGTCAATTCGCCTGCAAAGGCGTGATGCTGAGGCATGTGGAAGAGGTCCAGATTAGCCGCATCACCATTAGCAGCCGCGCGGAAATGTCCTTCGCCTTTGGTGGAGAAACGAATGAGATGATTGGCTTGTGGACAAACATTGCCGTTCTTGTCGCAGACACGTACACGCACGAAGTGAAGTGGTTTATTGTCTGTTGCGGGAATATCCTCCACGTACATCTCTATATGGTGTGGTGCGCCTGCCGTCTTGCGAATAGCCTCTCCTACAGGCGTAACAACCTTAATCTCACCTGCCTCGTATGGGACATTATCCCAGATGAGGCGATAGCGGCGTTGCAAGCCCAATGGGTCGCCTGCCTGAGTAGCGGCTTCAGACTCCTCGCGGGTGAGTTTGCGTACCTTACCCATACTCTTGCCATTGACAAAGAGCTCGCCTTCAGCAGCATCGGTATATGCCATAACAGGGAGGGTGTCACCCGTGTTCCAATTCCAATGAGGAAGGAGATGTACCGTGTGTACATCCTTGCGCCACATAGAGCGATAGAGGTAGTAGCGATCTTTAGGAATACCTGCAAGGTCAATGATACCAAAGTAGGATGAGTGACTTGGCCATGCATCCGTATCCCATGGAGAGGGTTCGCCTAAGTAGTCGAAACCTGTCCAAACGAACTGACCAATCGTCCATGGATAGTCATCCATATTGCGGAAGTCCTCGTCAGGCACATTGCTCCATGGACAATATTGCAGGTCATAACCCGAACATTGATTGGTTTGGCTATTACCACCAGGATGATTCATATTGGTAATATGATCCGTATTATCTGGTACTGCGGGCAAGAGATAGACGCCGCGCGAAGAAACAGTGGAAGCTGTCTCTGAACCCAAAATCAGGTGTTGAGGGGTGCGTTGGTAGGACTCCTCGTAGCGGTATGCCTTGTAGTTGAGACCAACGATTTGGAGTACACTGGCAAAACCATTCTCCAATACACAGGTCACTTGATCCATACCTGCGGTGCAAGGACGTGTGCCATCTTCGCGCAAGCAGATATCTTGGAGCATTTTGGCAATCTTATATCCCTCAGGGGCGCATTGTGTAGGCACTTCGTTACCGATAGACCACATGACGATACTTGGGTTGTTGCGGAAGTGATGTAGCATATTCACCATATCGCGCTCTGCCCACTCGTTGAAGAAACGGTGGTAGCCATTTTTGCACTTAGCCCAATCCCACTCATCAAAGGGCTCGCACATGACCATGAGTCCCAGTTCATCGCATAGTTCGATTTGCTCTGGTGCAGGCATATTGTGTGAAGTGCGAATAGCATCGCAGCCCATCTCCTTGAGCATGAGCAGTTGGCGGCGCAGTGCATCGCGACTGACAGCTGAGCCCAAAGGACCAAGATCGTGGTGAAGACATACGCCCTGGATCTTACGCACTTTGCCATTGAGTAGGAACCCCACATTTGGTACGATTTGTACGCTACGAACGCCAAAGGTGGTTTCTACCGTTTCTTGATATACGCTATCTGCAATCACACAGGTGCGAGCGACATACAAGTTAGGCGTTTCAGGCGACCAGAGAGCAGGATTGTGGATAGTGATGTTTTGCTCAAGAGGTAAGTTGTGTTTTACATCGTAGTGACTAACAAGCGAATCCACCACTTCTCCAGTTGCTTTATGAATAAGCGAAGTGCGCAACTCAATATGTTTGTTGAGTGCATTTTCTACACGTGTTTTGATATTCACAGCAGCCAATTCCTCAGTCACATAGGGTGTAGTGATATGTGTGCCCCAAATAGGAACATATACATGGGGTTTATGAATGAAATGCACATTGCGGAAGAGTCCTGCACCTGGGTACCAGCGGCTACTCTGCTCGCGGTTTTGGAGGCGAACAGCAATTTCGTTGTCGCCAGCGGTCAGAGCAGATGTAATATCACAATGGAAGGCATTGTAGCCATATGGCCAGAAGCACACTTTCTGTCCATTGACAAAGACCTCTGCCTCGCTCATTGCACCATCAAAGAGGAGAAAATAAGCCCCCTCTAACTCCCCCTGAAGGGGAAGAATGGTTTTGTACCATGCACTACCCATGTATGGCAGACCGCCAGTGCGACCTGTTTTCTCTGTTGGGAAGGTCTCGCCATTTTGCCAAACGGTCACGTTTTGCAAGTCATTGGCACGATCGAATGGACCATAGATGGCCCAATCGTGCGGTACAGTTACTTCTTGCCATGTGGAGGCTTCGACCACTGGCATTTGGTGGTCATTTTGCTCTTTAGCGAATTGCCAAGAAGTGAGCAGAGAAGTGATTGCTAAAATCAGGAGAGTCATTGAATGATGAATTTTGAATTATGAATTATCTTTTCCAGAGGGTTTTGAGGGCTTCATTAGGTTGTCCGCTGGAGGTAAAAGCGCCCATATTGTATGCCCCCCACCCTAATTCGATATACTCTTTGGGGCGCCAATTGTTATAGACTTGTGGTTCCCAATAGAAGATACCTTTCATATAATCTAACGTATCGACACGTTGGCGGAAGTCTGCAATCACTTCAGCAGCTTTGCTGACGGAAGAGGCCATTGTACCTATCTCTACGACCATGACGGGGCACTTGAATTCGTTATGCAAGAGACGTATATTGGCAGCTGCCAACTCATTCATTTCGTCCCAGTCCTTGCCCGACCATTGCTTCATCATGGGGTAGTGACTTAGTCCAATCATATCGAATTTACCACCGTTCTGCTTCAGTTTACGGAAAAACCAATTATTGTTCTCGTAGGCGTTGTCTATATGCACGATTACCGAAGCATCGGGGAAGATGGCTTTGCACGCATCGTATCCTGCGGTAGTGAGTGCTGCATAATTTTTCCATCCGTTAGGCAGGTCGCCATTGCTATTCCACAGTTGTCCCATAGGCCATAGCATACCGTTGCGTGTCTCGTTGCCCACCTGAATCCATTCGGGTGTCACCCCTTCAGCTTTGAGTGCAGAGAGCACATCGGTGGTATGGTTGGCGACAGCTTGCTGCATTTGCGCGAGGTCATAATCAGCCCAATCAAGGGGTATGTTTTGGCGACTGGGGTCTGCGAAGAAGTCGGAATAATGAAAATCTATCATCACTCGCAGTTTGAGCGCAGCAGCTCGTTTGGCTTTGATGATGACATCTTCTTTGTTGCACCAGCCCGTGGTATGGTTGACCCATACACGTAGGCGAACAGAATTCATGCCCACTTCGCGCATCACGCGCATGCCATCAGCAGCACGACCTAAAGTATCATAGAAGAGCATACCGTCCGCTTCTTGCTCAGTTATCCATGAGCAATCAGCGCCGTAGGCATAACTACCGATGATGGGCTCTGGATAATCATCTAAGGGCTGATTACAAGCAGAGAGAAGCAAAAGTAGCGAAAATAAAAATAGGCATTTTTTCATATTGATATTTGATTTAAAATTCATGCTGCAAAGGTACGATTTTTTTCGCGAATATGCAAATATTTTTTATGTTTTATCTCACTTTTATAAATATAATAAAAAGCCCTGTGGCGAGTGCCACAGGGCGAGGGTGAGAAATTATATATTCTCGAGGATTGCTTATCTAATATCATAGGCAGTGCAGGAGAATATTTATCTAACAATGCCTATAAGTCTAAACTCTTTTCATCTAACAAGAATTGGCGCAAGCCAAGCATCAAAATTCCATCTTCATTACGACGAGGAAGGATATCCTCTTTTACCACGATAATCTTCTTAAATGAATCAGGGATAGCACGCAAAGGGCGTTCTTCTTGTTTGACTTTTTCCTCCGATGGTAAGGCATATGCAGATTGAATATAATAGCGTTGACTGCCACGATTAACAACAAAATCGACTTCTATCTGCTTGCGGACAGAATTTCCAGCCTCATTAAGTTCTCGGATTTCAACGATACCAACATCTACACTATATCCACGCACACATAACTCATTATAGATAATATTCTCCATAATGTGAGTTTCTTCTATTTGACGGAAGTTCAATCGCGCGTTTCGCAAACCAATATCAGAAAAGTAGCATTTATATGGAGTAGAAATATATTTCTTACCTTTGATATCATAACGCTTGCTGCGATGTATCAAAAAGGCATCTTCAAAATAATCCAAATATTGCTTGATAGTTACAGCCGAAAGTTTCATCTTACCTGCGCTATCAAAGGTATTTGCCAATTTTTGAGGATTAGTAAGTGAGCCTATTGATGATGAGATGATATCTAACAAATGTTCCATCTCCATATCATTTTTCACTTGGTTGCGCTCTTTAATATCTTTCAGATAGGTTTCAGCAAACAATGACTTGAGATAATCTATCTTTTCCTCCTCAGACGATTGTAGTACACAGAGGGGCAATCCGCCATAATGCAAATATAACTCCCAAGCATTTTTCCAGTCTAATCTAGGTTGAGCTTCGCATATCTCGCGCAATGTAAGAGGATACACACGAATCTCATCCCCTCGTCCACGAAATTCTGTAATTACATCTTTACTAAGGAACTTGGAGTTAGAACCAGTGACATACACATCCGCATTAGGCACTTTGAGGTAACTATTGAGAACATCTTCGAATTCATTAACCAATTGCACTTCATCCAACAGAATGTAATACATTTGTTGATCAATCATTTGACTATCAATATGCTCTAATAGTGCATCAGGATTGCGCAATGCTTTGTTGCGGCGATTTTCCAGATCAATACAAATGATATGATCAGCATCTACTCCAGACTGCAACAAATGATTATAGAACAAATTGAATAACAAATACGATTTGCCACATCTGCGAATGCCAGTTATGACTTTAATCTGATGATTGTGCTTGTGCGCAATCAATCGATCAAGGTATTTTTGACGAGAGAATAACATTGTATTTTATTTTTTTGCCATTTTAGGCATTTTTCTAAAGCGACTGCAAAGGTAGTATATTTTTTTGACACTGCCAAATATTTTTTTACAAAATTAAAAATATGCCACAAAAAAGCCCTGTGGCGAACCACAGGGCTGGGATGAGAAATTATATATTCTCAAAAATTACTTGCTAAATTATTCTGCACATCTAGCGATAGTGATGTCTTTGAAGTTCTCGATAACGTCAACGTTCTCAACATCAACAAGTGCACGGTTGTTGATAGCGTTAGCGCACTCAGCACCTTCTTCTGCTGCAGCCAACTCCTCATTATCCCAAGTACCATTAGCTACGTATTTGTAACCACCAGCAAGAGGTACTTCGTCAACAGTTACAGTCCAAACGCCATTAGCATAAGTCATAGGAGTACCATCAGCAGTCCAACTGTTGAAATCACCTACAGCATAAACAATAACACCTTCTGGAAGAGCAGGAGCAGTAGCTGTGAAAGTTACAGTGTACTTCTCTGGCTCTACGCAAGGCTCGCTCTTGAAGCCATAAGAACGAACGTAAACAACAGAAGAGTTAGATTCTACGATGAGTTTAGACTCAACCTCGTACTCTACCTCAAGAGATGCAGGACCTTCGATTACTTCGCAAGCACCAGCATCTACGTTCAACCATTGGTGATCCCAGCTAGCAGGGAAAGAACCATCAGCTGCAAGAGCGCATGGCTTACCAGCCAATACAGGAGAAGCTGCAGGATCAGCTGGAGTAATAACAGCAACATACCAGCCGTTAGCGCCTTCTACTGCCTCGAAATGAGCCATAGCAGCAGGATCAGTGTTGTAACCGTTGTAGTCACCAGCGAATACAAGTTGGTTGTCAGCACAAGGTTTGAAACCTACTGGGCACCATACAATAGTAACAGCACCTTCAGTTGCCTCGATAACAGGTTGCTCTGCAATCTCAGTGTCATCACCACCAGGAACAACTACTGTGGTGTCTTGGCCATTTGGATTTTCTGGCTCATCTACTGTTTTCTTGTCGCAACCAATGAAAGCTACGGTTGCTACAGCCAAAGCTGCAAAAAAGAATTTCTTCATAATTGTTAGAAATTTAAATTAGTTAATAAAAATTGTTAATTGTTTATAATAAGACTATTGTCTATTATTTTCTTTCAGTTTGAACGCAATGCGTTTTATTAATATCTATCAGTATATTGCTTGAGGTTAGGGTTAGCCGTAACATCAGATGATGGCAATGGGAATACCACACGGTGTTCCTCGATAGGTTTTTGTCCGAATTGGTTAGCAGCCTTCCACTCCCAACCATACTTCTTACCAACAAACATATCCAAACGCACAAGGTCGGTACGACGGCGTCCTTCTGCATAGAACTCACGTCCCCACTCATCACGGATAGTATTCTCATCTACAGTTGTCAAAGCTACAGCATTCGCACGCGCACGTAGTTCGTTGATTTTGTTCAAAGCCAAACCCTCTTGACCAAGACGGAATTGCGCCTCAGCGTAGGTAAGGTATGCCTCAGCAGCACGCATAAGAGGAAGATCCATATCAGGATGAGCTGTATGGGTAGCTACACGATCAGGATCAGCCATTAGGTTAGTAAACTTGGTGCACAACCAACCAGAGAAGAACTTATCCTTTGAATTTTCGCGGTTGAGATTACAAATGATAAGTGAAGAATCGTTGTACTCACGATAGTTACAGAACAAAGCACGATCATCCTTGGCAATTGCAGTTAAAACAGTAGCATCACCTAATGGATAAGGGCAAGTTTTAATCTCCTTCATCAACGCTTCGTTAGTAGTGAACCAACCAGTTGGGTTCTCCAAAGCCGCTGGAACATTCCAGTTTTTAGCTGTTGGGAAGAACAAAGACACAAGTTGCTTGCGTGTACGCATACACTTCCATGAGTCAGTGATACCCCAAGCAGGCAGACCATCAGTATTAAAAGAAGCGAGCAAGAAGAGTGATGCACCATAACTTTGGATGTGGCTACCTTCTTGTGGAACAGGGAGAATAATCTCCTTGTAAGCATCGTTTACTTTCGAGCGACTATCGTTATCACCCATGAAGAGGTATTGGTATTTAGAAGCCAATTGCGTAGCACTGATTACCTTCTCAGCATACTCAGCAGCTTTTTCCCACTCTGGTGTACCAGATGACAATGCATAGAATTGTGCTGGGTCTGCTGTATAAACTTGTGCATTGAGGTAAAGACGAGCGAGCAACATTTGTGCCGCTACTTTGTCTACACGATAGTAGAAGGCATTGCGATCTACTGTAAGTTGGTCTTCGATAGCAAGCAGTTCACTAACTACCCACTCATACAAGTTCTTACGAGTAATTTGTTTAGGGTAGTTGTCGTATTCGCCCATCAGTTCGCTTGCTTTTGCATAAGCCGCCATCTCATCTTCAGTGATATTGAATGGACAAGAACCAAACATATCAAGGAGATACCAGTAGTTGAGTGCACGAATAAAACGTACTTCAGCAGTTTTAACTGGATCGTGGTCAGAATATTTTTCTATGTAAGTATTGCACAAAGTGATATCAAAGATATAACGGCAATACGCACCACGAACTAACGAGTTGTCAGCAGCCCAAGTTGCTTTACGCACATCATCCACACCTACGTCAGGCCAAATCCAATAAACTTGGTCAGATGGAAATTCGTTGAGTTCGTATGTCATACGATAGAGAGAGGATGTACCTTCATCTAATCCCTCAATATCACCATTACCTGCAGGACCTTGTTGACCTGTGGTACCAAGTGTAGCATAAATTTTACCCAAAAGCTGGTCTGGACTGATGTCAGAAACGTTATTAGGGTCAATAGACTCCACATCCAAATCATGAACGCATGCAGTCATTCCGATTACGGTCAATACCGCAAAAACGCCTATTTTAATATAATTTTTCATATTAGTAATTGTTTCAAAGTTTCAAAGTTTCAAAGTCAACACTTAGAATTGCAAGCTAACACCTAATACCGTGGTCATTGAACGTGGATACATATTATTGTCGATACCACCATTTACTTCTGGGTCAAGACCGCGATAGCCGCTAATTACGAATGGGTTAGAAACAGTAGCAAAGATACGTGCTTTGATCTTAGGCTCATCAAATGTATAACCCAACGTGATGTTATCACAACGCAAGAAAGAAGCATCCTCAATAAACTCAGACATACGCCATGCATTGTCGGTAGTAACTGTCTTACTATCAAGAATTGCATTGTAAGGAGTTTGTGCAGCTTTAAACACATTGGTATAACCACCTTCACGAGAAAGCGTCTTCATGCTTTGCATCTTACCCGCGAGCACATCGTTGTAAACATAGTTACCAATGTTTGCACGGAGTGAGAAACTAAGGTCGAAGTTATAGAATTGCCATTTCGATTGGAAACCGATTTGGAAATCAGGAGCAGGCTTGTGATATGCAATCAAGTCTTTTTCGTTGATAGTACCATCCTTGTTTTGGTCTTTGATTTCCAGTACACCATCTTTTGTGCGATATGATTCATACACAAAGAATGTGCTTGCAGCATAACCCTCTTGGTGACGTTGAATAGTGTTACCTGTACCAGAACTTACACCACCAGTAGTAACGTAGTAGTTTTCTCCTTGACCAGAAGTGAGGTGCTCAATCTTGTTTACATTGTAAGTAAAGTTGAGTCCCATATCCCACTTAAGGTTCTTATTGTCAATAGCCACTGCATTGAGCATTACTTCCACACCTTGGTTAGAGAGTGCACCGATGTTAGAATATACTTGGTTCTTGAAGTTGGTACCCATAGGCACATCCACTTTAGAAATCAAGTCAGTTGTATAACGATAGTAGTAATCCAAGTTAGCTGTGATACGATTATTGAGGAAAGCGAGGTCAAAACCTGCATTGTAGGTAGTAGTCTTCTCCCAAGTCAAATCGAAGTTATACTCTTGAGGACGAGCAGATTGAGAATAGATGTAATCGCCAGTCACTGGGTCGATTTCACCAAACGTATAATCCGCATACTCTTTGCTAAGCGCATAGAGTGCAAGACCCATATAATCGCTATGGAGATTTTGTTGACCTGTGATACCATAACCAGCACGGAACTTAAAGTCGTTGAGCCAGTTAACATCTTGGAAGAAAGTCTCCTTAATCTTCCAACCCAATGCTACAGAAGGGAATATACCCCATTGTTTGCCTTTGGCAAATTTAGAAGAGCCATCTGCACGAACAGTAGCAGTAAGCATCAGTTGGTTCCAGCCAATCCAGTTCGCACGACCAAAGAAAGATACAAGATAACTCTCGGTAGCATATGTATTAGTCTTATAGTCATGTCGTTTGTTCATATCACGAGCTGCAAACGCATCAGGACCTACGAAGCCACTTCCCTCAGAGAATGATTCGCGGCGGAAGTGTTGCCACTCATAACCAGCCATGATATCAAAATGATGATTATCGTTGAAATCCTTATAATATTGCGCGTATGCATTGAATTGCAAATTATACTTAGCCATCTCCTCATAACCATCCCAGCCATAATAGTTGTTAGAATAAGACGTAGGGAGGATGGTATTATTTTCTCTACCGTAAGAATAATCAGCACCAAAATTAGCGTGGAGACGCAAATCCTCAAATCCATGTACTTTATAGTCCACCTCCAAGTTACCTACAAAAGCACCAGAGTTAGCACGTTTGTTGCTATTCTCAAGTAGTGCCACAGGGTTTTGAGGAGTATTGCTATTAGAGAGAGCAGTCCAATTAGGGTCTCCCAAATCAGAAGCACTTTTAGGAGTTTGATAGTATCCACCAAACTCTTTGAGGCCATTAGCAGGTTTTACTTCGCGTGTAGGATCAAAAGCCAATGCTGCACCTACAGCTCCTCCATCTGCATAGCGGTTATGGATATACATACCCTTTGCATTCAAGTTGAAAGTCAAATGCTTATCCAAGAAAGTAGGAGAGAGATTCAACGAAGCTGTAACACGTTGCATACCAGATGTCTTGAGGACACCATTTTGGTTTGTATAACCAATAGCAGCACGATAAGGCATATTCTTGGTACCACCCATAATACTGATAGTATGGTCAGTAGAGATAGCAGTACGATAGATTTGCTTTTGCCAATCGGTATTCGCTGTTCCCAAATCAGTAGCATCTGTCATAAACGCACGATATTCATCGCCTGTCATTACATCCAAGGTATTGGTCAAAATACCAGCACTTACGTTACCGTCATATGACACTTTCATCTTCGATCCAGCAGCACCTTTCTTGGTTGTAATAATGATGACACCGTTGGAAGCACGGCTACCGTAGATAGCAGTGGCAGAAGCATCTTTGAGGACGGTGAAGGTCTCAATATCATTAGGGTTAACCATAGAGAGAGGGTTAGCCACACCTTTCACACCATCATTATCCATTGCCAAACCATCGATGACGATCAGAGGGTCGTTAGAAGCCGAAAGAGAAGAACCACCACGAACACGGATAGTAGCGCCACCACCAGGAGTACCATCATTGGAAGTTACAACCACACCAGCTACCTTACCTGCCAACATATCTTGTGCATTGGTGGTAAGACCTTTGTTCATAGCATCTGGTTTGATAGCAGTTACAGAACCTGTAGCATCGTTTTTCTTAACTACACCATAACCGACAACAACAACCTCGTCCAACAACTCGGTGTCTTCTGCGAGTTTTACTGTTAAACCATTTGTAGCCTGAACTTCAACTGTTTTGTAACCCATGTAACTAATTTCGAGCAATGCACCCTCTTGTGCCACGAGAACAAAATTGCCATCAAAATCGGTGATAGTACCATTGGTAGTGCCTTTCTCAATAACATTGGCACCAATGATAGGTTCAGCCGTTGATGCATCCAGAACAGTACCCGTAATCTGTGCAGACATTGTCAGAGAGAACGCTGCGAACAGAACAAGTAAAAATGTCTTGTTTTTCATCACTTTTTTTTTGTTTTTAGAATTGGTTAATTTATTGTTTTTATTTGTTTTTGCCTTCTTTGATGAGGACTACGCTGATGGCACCGAGGATGAGCAGGACACCTGCTGCAACCAACATACCTACCTGCGAGCCCGCGCATATATACTTAAGGATTGCACCACCAATCAACGCTGCCACAATCTGAGGCAAGCAGATAGTACAGTTGAACAAGCCAAGATAGTAACCCATGTTGTCACCCTTGAGCGAGTTAGTCAAAATAGTGAATGGCACTGCCAACATAGCTGCCCATGCTGCACCAATGAATGCATACGAAACAAGCAATACGTATTGGTTGGTCACAAACAATGTAGAAATAAATCCTAATGCACCGACAATCAATGAGATAGCGTATGCACCCTTATTGTGGAATTTCTTCTCCAATGCAGGCATGACCAATGCCCAAAGCATAGAACCAACTGCCTGAATAGCAAAACATACACCTACCCAGTTACCTGCGTTTTGGAATGGCTCAGCAGCAGTAGAAACGCCATCCCAACCGAAACATTGGGTAGCGATAGCACCATTCGAATAGGTCCACATAAAGAGGAAAGCAGCCCAGCAGAAGAACTGAACAAGACCTACTGTCCAGAAGGTAGAAGGAGCATCAATAAGCAGTTTGATGAAACTTGCATCCTGTTTCTTCTCGTCCTTCTTAGTATCAAGGCCGTGGAACTTAGCATATTCCTCTGGATTCAACTCCTTGACTGTCACAAAAGTATAAAGCACGCAGAGCATGAGAATAGCTGCGCCAATATAGAAACTCCATTTCACTGAGTCTGGGATAACGCCTTCTGGCGCTGTATTAGCGATACCTACCCAAGTAAAGAGGATTGGGAAGATATAGCCCGCAAGCGAGCCTGCGTTGCAAAGGAAGGATTGGATAGAATAAGCCAAACCCTTTTGCTCCTCGTTAACCATATCGCCGACCATCATCTTGAATGGTTGCATAGCTATATTAATAGAGGTATCAAGGAACATGAGCGAGAAGAGTCCAAACCACATGGCTGCGTTCAAGCCCAAGAAAAGAGATTGACCGAAGGTGAAGTTACCTGCATTAGGCAAAAGCAACATCACAGCCACAGCGATGAGCGCACCTACGATGAGGTAAGGTTTGCGACGACCAAGGCGATTCCAAGTCTTGTCGGAATACTTACCCACGAGAGGTTGCACAATCATACCCATCAATGGAGGAAGCACCCAAAAGAAAGAAAGTTGGTGAGGATCAGCGCCTAAAGTGGCGAAAATACGAGAGATATTAGCACTCTGAAGTGCATAAGCAATTTGGACTCCAAAGAATCCAAAACTAAGGTTAAAAAGCTGTCCGAAGGACAAGTTGCGTTTTTCTGTCATGACTACGAATTAGCGTGTATTTTCAAAATCGGCTGCAAAGTTACACATTATTTTTCACGTACGCAAGAGCACAAAAGAAAAAAAATCAAAATATCAGCGCAAACGTTTTCGATTGACAAAGGTACAGCAATGGTATAGTAGTGCTAGCGCAATCATTCGGCGAAGGCAAGAAGAATACACGGAGTTCCTTCGATAACAACCCGATTATCCTACGTATATCTTACGTATATGTTACGTATATCCTACGTATATGGTACGTAATTGATAGCGGTAAGGCAGGGGTTTAGTCTATTTAGATAAAATACTAAGGCGAATGCATACAACAATGACATCTCGTTTTTTTATCATTACATGAAGAATAGAACTACAAAAAGAATGACCAACTCAAAAAAAAATACATTTTTTGCTAATTTTTACTCAAAAAAATTTGCGTAAATAAAAAAAAGTCCGTATCTTTGCAGTTGATTTGGATTTAACATTTTAAAAAAAACACAAGATATGAACAAGAACGTTTTATTTACCCTATTGCTATCATGTTGCGTAGTAGTTGGTTGCACAGAAGTCACCCCTCTTCCAGACAACAACGACCCGAGTATCAACGGCAGTCAAAATGATTCTCTCCCAGACGGCAACGATCAGAATGACAGCACACCAGAAGATAGTATCAACCCTAATCTGCCCGAGACATTGGATTTGGATACTACATTTACTCGCAAAAGAGCTGGCACCGCATACGGAAAGGATTTGGCAGAGATTTCGGGTATGGTATGTAGTCGTGTAACTCCAGGTTATCTGTGGGTGCAAGGCGATGATAGTTACAAAGTGCGTGCGATGTTGCCAGACGGCACGTTCACTACGACTATTAAGTTGCACAACAGCTATCGAGATTGGGAAGGATTGAGCGGAGGTGTGTACAACGATACCAATTATTTGTTTGTAGGTGTATTTGGAGATAATGGATTGAGTTACAAAGATAAATACTATATTTACTACTTTGCTGAACCCGAGATAGTGGATGGTGAAATTCAAGTGGAGAAAAAGATCATTCACTTTGGTTACCCAGATGGTAAGGGTCATAATGCAGAGGTGCTGATGTACGATAATGTAGAGCAAAAATTGTATATAGTGGATAAATGGAACACCTTCAATAGCACAGGT
>JAZNPR010000045.1:0-68115 GCA_045589755.1 Paludibacteraceae bacterium | reverse complement strand
AGCAATCTCCATGAAGTGGTTCATACCGATAGCCCAGAAGAATGACAAGCGTGGAGCGAAGGTATCTACGTCCATACCTGCATTCACACCAGCGCGAAGGTACTCCATACCGTCAGCCAAGGTGTAAGCCAACTCAATATCTGCGGTAGCACCTGCCTCTTGCATGTGGTAACCAGAGATAGAGATAGAGTTGAACTTAGGCATGTTTTGTGAGGTATATTCGAAGATATCAGCGATAATCTTCATAGAGAACTTAGGAGGATAGATATAGGTGTTACGCACCATGAACTCTTTGAGGATGTCGTTTTGGATTGTACCAGCCATCTCTTCGAGCTTCGCGCCTTGCTCCAAACCTGCGTTGATGTAGAACGCCAAGATAGGAAGAACGGCACCGTTCATAGTCATAGACACAGACATCTTGTTCAATGGAATTCCAGCGAACAACACTTTCATGTCCTCGAGCGAGCAGATACTTACACCTGCTTTACCCACATCACCTACCACGCGCATGTTGTCGGCGTTGTAACCACGGTGAGTAGGAAGGTCGAATGCTACAGACAAACCTTTTTGACCAGAAGCCAAGTTACGGCGATAGAACGCGTTAGACTCCTCTGCTGTAGAGAAACCTGCGTATTGGCGGATAGTCCAAGGGCGGAGAGGATACATGGCGCTATAGGGGCCACGCAAGAATGGTGGGATACCTGAAGCGTAGTTCAAGTGCTCCATGCCCTCGAGGTCTTCTTTGGTATAAACTGGTTTAACATCAATGAGTTCAGGTGTTTTCCAGTTAGCTTCATTGGCTCCTTCTACATGCGAAGCAGCCACTTTCTTGATATCAATATCTTTAAAATTTGGTTTCATAATCGCATTATTTATTTAGAAGTTGAGCATTGAATTTCTTTAGTGTCTCGAGTACGTTTACGCGAACGTGGATAAAGTTCTCGATACCGAGTTTTTGCAAGTCTTCCATGCAAGCAGGAGCACCAGCCACGATAAAGAGTTCTTTTGCATCCTCAAGTTGCAACCATGCTTGTGGAGCGTATGTTGCGTACTCGTCGTCGCTTGAGCAGAGTACGATGATATCTGCTTTCGCTTTGCGAGCGGCCTTGATACCTTCAGCCACAGATTTGAAGCCATTGTTGTCGATTACTTTGTAACCAGCGCATGCGAGGAAGTTGCAAGAGAATTGTGCACGAGCAATACGCATTGCCAAGTTACCGATGGTGAGCATGAATGCCACTGGTTGTTTCTTTGCACCTTCGGTCTCCAGACGCAAGGTCTCAAACTCCTCAGC
Organism: Paludibacteraceae bacterium; assembly: GCA_045589755.1. GTDB lineage: Bacteria > Bacteroidota > Bacteroidia > Bacteroidales > Paludibacteraceae > Colicola. Next base: position 66,821 of record JAZNPR010000045.1, on the reverse strand, counting down.
AGCGCGAGCCACTGGCAAGGTAGCGATAGCACCTTCTGGTTTGGTCTTGCAGCAACCGCAACCACAACCTGTCTCTTTAATCTTCTTGCCTGCCTTCTCAGTGAAGTTAGGGAATTGGTTAGAGCCCAGCAATACCTCTTTGCGTTTAGCCACATCAGCCAAACGGGTCTTCAAGTTAGCTGCCATTGCCTCTTGTACCTTACCTGCGGCTACCATCTCGTACATACCGCCTTGCTCTTGGATGGCGAGGAATTGCTTCCATGCCTCAGCTGCGATAGCGTTGGTCAAGTTCTCGATGTAGTATGAACCAGCAGCTGGGTCAACCACCTTGTCAAAGTGTGACTCCTCTTTCAGTAGGAGTTGTTGGTTACGTGCAATACGCTCTGCGAACTCGGTTGGTACCTCGTAGGTAGCGTCGAATGGAGTAACCACGATCTCATCCACACCTGCCAATGCAGCAGACATAGTCTCTGTTTGTGTACGAAGCATATTTACGTATGCATCAAAGATAGTCATGTTGAAGCGGCTTGTTTCTGCGCAAACATTCATCTTCGCGGCGTCTTTCAATGCAGCAGTGAAGATAGGAGCTTTGTATGCCTCTACTATCTTTGCCCAGAGCAGACGTGCAGCGCGGAATTTAGCCAACTCCATGAAGTAGTTACCACCGATACCCATGTTGAAGCGAATCTCACGAGCAGCCAAGTAGTTTGGCAAACCTGCCTCGGTCATCATGGTCATGTATTCAGCACCCCAAGCCAATGCGTAAGCCAACTCTTGAGCGCAGTATGCACCTGAGTTGTTCAGGATTACTGAGTTCACACCTACCACGCGGAAGTTCACCAATGTCTTTGCAGCTTTCACGGTAGCCACGATTTTCTCTGCTACTTTCTCGCGGCTCAGTGGTTTGCCTTTGAGCAGCATGTTCTTGATTGGGTCCACGTTGATAGTACCAGTCACTGCTTTGAAGTCATATCCGCTGCGTCCTACGAGGCGAACCAAGATGTTTGCCAATTGAGGAGCTTTGCAAGCGCATACGCTAAAGTTCAGTGCTACTTTGTCCAGTTGGATACCCTCAAGCAATGTCTTGATGTAGCGATAGGTAAGTTTCTCTGCGTTCAAGCAGATGCCCAACGAGTTCACGCCTTTGCTGAGTACGTCCAACGCTTTTGCATTCGCTTTGCGAGCGTTCTTGCAAGCGCAGATGTTTTGGCGGATAGCCCACTCGTTGTTGGTTTTGGTACCACGCACGTAAGGGAATTGACCTGGTGCAGATACAGTAGTTTTCAGACCTTTGAGGTCTTCTTGACGGTAGAAAGGCTGTACGTTGAAGCCTTCTGTGGTGCGCCATACGAGTTTTTTGTCGAAATCGGCGCCCTTGAGGTCAGCTACGATTTTCTCCTTCCATGCTTTGGTAGAGATGGCGGGAAACTCGGCTAACATGTTCAATTTTTCTTCTGCCATGATTTTAGAAAAGTTAGTATTATGTTTATTTTAATGTTAATTTTCTATTTTCGTATGATTTGATAGATAGAGGAATTATCCGTTCATACTCTTCGTTGCCAAAGAGAGGAGAGGTGATAATCATATCTGCTGTTGTGCGATTGGTTGCAAATGCTATGTTGTATAATGATGCCAATCGTGTTAGCGCTCCCACATCTTGTTGGTGTCCTTGCGTAATGAGGTTATCGCAAAAGAATATCAGTGCATCCAATTTCCCTTCGGCAATCATTGCACCTATTTGTTGATCTCCGCCCAGCGGTCCAGACTTCAGCAGGGTAATATCTTTGAGGGGGTACTCGGTGTTTTCAGAATCTACAGGAATAGCAGCAAGGAGACTACCAGTTGTACCTGTTGCAAATAAATTATGATGTTTGAGAATACACGAATTAAAGGTACACCATTTCACCAATTCTTGTTTTCTGGCATCATGAGCAACCAAAGCGATATTCAATTTTTTCATAATCAATCTTTGTTATAATCCTTGTCTTTGTTCTCAATTCTTGATTTTTAGCTTCAAAACATGTTTTTCAGCAGTTTTTTTCGCGCTTTTTAGCCCGCCATATTGGCGAAACCATAATTTTGGGCGCAAAATTAGTAAAAATTTCGCACATACGCAAGCGCAATGCGCATTTTTTTCGTAAAAAGTCAAATTTCGCCTCTTTTTCTCTTCTCCTATTTCCTTTTGTTTCCCGTTGTATGCCACCTATCTGCCACTTATTTGCCACCTATCTCCATCGGAATCTCATCGGAACCTCGCCGAATGATGAGCGTATTTTCAAGCAGCTATCACAGAAATACCATCCTTATCTTCAGCTATGTTTATTATCCAGCGGGGTCCCCGAAAACGCTCGTGGCGTTTTGGGGTGCTTGACGAATGTTATTCGGGTATGTCGTACGACTAGTACAAAAATCGCCCTGCAAGGCGATTTTTCTTGCACATATCCTAAAAAAGCACTACCTTTGCAGCATAATTTATCTAATTATGACCGAAAAAGAAAAAATGCAACAGCAGATGCTGTACGATGCGAACTACGATACCGAGCTCATTCGTGAGCGTCAAGTAGCCAAAGACTTGTGCTACCAGTTCAACCAACTACGTCCCTCCGACGAGACCAACCAACAGCAGATTCTCAGCCAACTATTAGGTAAGAAATCCGATAACTGCTGCATTCTGGCACCTTTCTGGTGCGATTATGGCTACAATATCGAAGTAGGCAAGAACTTCTTCGCCAACCATAATACCGTCATTCTTGATGGTGCCAAAGTCACTTTTGGCGATAATGTGTTTATCGCTCCTAACTGTGGCTTCTACACCGCAGGTCATCCTATTGATGCCGAACGCCGCAATCAGGGCTTGGAGTATGCCTACCCCATCACTGTAGGCGATAATGTATGGATTGGAGCAGGCGTACAGGTGATGCCAGGCGTGAAGATTGGTTCGAATGTAGTCCTTGGCGGTGGCTCCGTCGTGGTGAAAGACATCCCCGACAATGTGGTGGCTGTAGGCAATCCCTGCCGCCCTATCCGCCCCATCACTGAAGCCGACAAACACAAATCATGGGATAGATTTGCACATTTCAAAAATTAGTTGTACCTTTGCACCCGATAATCCGTAGAACGCTTGTTAATACTTGCACCTACATCATTGACAGCACCATTCACGTCGTGATGCACAGAGGCATCAAAGAAAGATACAAATATACATATAAATCAACCAACACATAAGCGATGCTTTTGCTGATGACAAAAAGTGAAATAAAATATGCTTCAAAGAATTTGCACAATAATACTCGCTTGCCTGTCATTCTCATGGACGATGGCAGACACTATCACAGGTCAATGTGGTGATTCACTGTATTGGTCATTTGATACCGAAACTCGCCATCTCGACATCACGGGCAAAGGCAAAATGCAGTTGTATAAGTACCCTGCATGGACCACCAATAACAGCATTACAGTTGCCTCTGTATCGTTCCCAGACAGCATCACATCTATTGATAGTTATGCATTTGAGGGACAAGAACTTACGGAAGTTATCATTCCTGCTTCTGTCAAGAAATTTGGTAAAGATGCTTTTGCACAAATGCCTTCTCTATTGCGCTTTGAGTACGAAGGCGAGGGCTATGCAGAATCGGAGAATGGCATACTCTATAATTGCTACAATCTTCGCTACTTCAAAGGCATCACCCGTATGCTTGCCTACAACGATGCTCTAGACACCCTTATCGTTACTTACGGCTATGCTTCCGCGAGTTTCCTCAACCGGTCATATGTAGACGATTCGCATGCATACGACAAACGCCTATTTGGCAAATACGATACTATACATAAAAAGATAAAGACCTATTTTCTACCCTGCGAATTGGAGGAGATTGGTGATTTCCTCTTGTGCTACGCTACCAACTTAGGAGGTATCACAATTCCTAAGAAAGTGCACACGATTGGTTCTGGTGCTTTTTTGTATTGTTCTTCGTTGGATTCACTAGTTTTTGATGGCGATGGGGTACAAACGATAGGTGATAGTGCATTTAGTCATTGCATACAATTATCCAAAATTCTATTACAAGATACCCTGCCTCCTATCATCGAAGCGCATACTTTTGAAGGCGTAGATCGTAGCATACCTATACATGTGCCATTGGAATCTAGCCAACGATACAAAGAAGCGCCCTATTGGTGTGAATTTCAAAACTTTATAGAACCATCACCTGCAACCTATGTAGATGAAGTACATGTGCAACACAATGCTACACAAAAAGTCTTTCTTAATGGTCAATTGCTGATCATTAACGATGATATAATCTACAATATCATGGGGCAAAAACTCCCCTAGCCTTTAAACTATAAACTTTAAACTATAAACTAAACACCAAACATATGTTATACGATTTCTCATACCAAAATCCTACGCGGATTCACTTTGGCAAGAAAGCCATCGATAAACTTGCTGGCGAACTCCGTGAGTACGGACCAAACATTCTACTCGTTTACGGCAAAGCATCTATCAAGAAGATCGGTCTCTATGACCAAGTCATGAATATCCTGCAAACCGAAGGCAAGACCGTTGTCGAACTGGCAGGTATCAACGCCAATCCTCGTTATACCCAACTACTCGAAGGCGCACGTCTCGTGCGTGAGCACAATATCGACCTTATCCTCGCTGTGGGTGGCGGTTCGGTCATCGACTGCGCCAAAGGTATCGCTTGTGCTGCCTACGCCGAAGGCGATGTGTGGCAACGCTACTATGTCAATCAAGAGCCCGTGACCAACCGCGTTATTCCTGTGGGTAGTATCCTCACGATGGCAGGTACTGGCAGCGAAATGAACTCTGGCTCAGTCATCACCAACGAGGCAGAGAACCTGAAGATTGGACGCGTCTATCCATTAGCATTGGTCACTCCACGTTTCTCTATCCTCAACCCCGAATACACCTACTCGGTACCTCAATATCAGATGATTAGCGGTATCTTTGATGTCTTCTCTCATCTGATGGAACAATACTTCTCAGGCGATGACGACTGCACGAGCGACTACCTTTTAGAAGGACTAATGCTCTCACTCATCTCCGCTTCGCGCAAAGCCATCGTAAATCCCGAAGACTACGAAGCACGCAGCAATATCATGTGGTGCGCTACGATGGGACTCAACAAAATACTCGGACTGAGCAAGACGCAAGACTGGGAAGTGCACATGATTGAGCACCAATTGGGCGCTTATACCGACTGCGCACACGGCATTGGTCTCGCCATCATTTCGCCTGCGTACTACCGCTATATCTACCGCGATGGCTTGCATAAGTTTGTGCGTTATGCCAAACAAGTGTGGGGCGTAGAAGATAAGGGGCAAGGCGACGAAGTTATTGCGTTGGAGGGTATCAACCGTTTGGAAGCATTCATTGCCCAATTGGGCATCCCTGCTACCTTGCGCGAAGTGGGTGCTAGCGAAGAGATGTTGCCACTCATTGCCAACTCCACCATCCTAGGAGGTGGCTACAAGCAAATCACTGCAGAAGATGTATTAGCAATACTCAAAGCATGCTATTAGGTATTGCATATGTCATAAAAAAATGTACTTTTGCACAAAATTGAAGAAAAGCTAACGAGCACAACCTATGACCGCTCAAGAGGCCCTGAAAAAATATTTTGGTTACGATGATTTTCGTCCATTGCAGACGGAGATTGTAGAGTCTGTGTTAGATGGTCGCGACACATTAGCACTGATGCCTACTGGTGGCGGCAAGAGTTTGTGCTTCCAAGTGCCTACGATGGTGATGAATGGGCTCTGTTTGGTTATCACCCCACTCATTGCCCTTATGAAAGACCAAGTAGAGAACCTACTTCGCCGCGATATTCGTGCTGCAGCCATCTATACGGGTATGAGTTACGAGCAACAGAAAGTAGCACTAGACAACTGTATGTGGGGGCCATATCACTTTCTCTATGTTTCGCCGGAGCGTCTTGAATCAGAAGAGTTTAGAGAGCGTCTTTCTCGCCTGCCTATCTGCCTTATCGCCGTGGACGAAGCGCACTGCATTTCCCAATGGGGATACGACTTCCGTCCGAGTTATATGAAGATTGCGGAAGTGCGAGAGGTGATTAGAGATGAAGGCCAAAAAGTGCCAATATTAGCCCTTACAGCCACCGCGACACCCGATGTCGTGGATGATATACAGGAACGATTGGCCTTCCGCGAGAAGCATGTGCTACGAAAGAGTTTCCTCCGCCAGAACTTGAGTTATGTCGTACGCCATACTAACAAAAAAGCGGATGAGATTGTACATATACTAAATAAGGTATCAGGCTCTGCCATCGTGTATGTCCGAAACCGCCAACGCGCACAAGAACTGGCTGCTTACTTGCAAGAGAAGGGACTCTCCGCCGACTACTACCATGCGGGATTGAGTTCGAAGGAACGCAGCGAAAAGCAAGAGGCATGGCGAGCCTACCCCCATCCCCTCCCTAAAGGGAAGGGAGTGACACGAGTGATGGTCGCCACCAACGCCTTCGGCATGGGCATAGACAAACCCGATGTGCGCATGGTAATCCACCATGATTTGCCTGATACGATTGAGGCATATTTTCAAGAAGCAGGCCGTGCTGGCAGGGATGAGCAAAAAGCGTTTGCTGTGCTGCTATACGATCCATCGCAAGACAAAGCCAAGGCACGCAAGCGCGTGGCTGACAACTACCCACCCAAAGAGTTCGTCGCTGATGTCTATCACAAGACCTGCGACTTCCTCGGTATTGGTGCAGGCAGCGGACAAGGACATACCTTCATGTTACCCATCAATGACCTCTGTCGTATCATGCACCTGCCTATTCTGCAAACATACGCAGCGCTGCATTTGCTCACGCAGGCGGGTTACATTGATTTTCAAGAGGAACAAGAGATACACCCTCGCGTGAAGATTCTCATTTCACAACGCGAGATAAGCGAGTACGGACTCAACGAGCAACAACAGCAGTTACTAGAGGTATTGATGCGTCAGTATTCGGGTATCTTCACCGACCTGCAATATGTGCATTTAGGCGATAGGGTACCCCACGACATAAGGGTAGTCGGGGACCCCGCTGAGGCAAGAGGCGAGAGGCAAGAGATACATGATCTATTGGTATCCTTGGCACAGCGCCATATTATCACCTATATCCCACATAGCACTGCCGATACGCTGACATTCACGCGCGAACGTCTAACAGACATCTATTTATCTACCAATATATACGACAACCATCGCCAACAGTATATCCAAAAACTGAAAGCGATGGTAGAATATGCTGATAATCAGCTCTATTGTCGTTCGCAATTACTCTTATCCTATTTTGGCGAAACCGATGCCGCCACCTGTGGCACTTGTGATGTGTGCCGTCAGAAAGCAAAAAGCGAGAAGCAGTGATTACCTGCGTGTGCCTGAGCCACCTCCACGAGAAGAGGAACCTCCACCCGATGAGCGCATGGATGAACTACCTGATGAGTAGCTACCCGCAGAAGAACGCATGGACGAACTGCCTGACGAACGTACTACCGAATTACTGCTCGAACGTACAGGCGTACTGCTGGAGCGGTTAATAGTTGGCGCAGTAGAACGTGTGGCTGTAGGCGTCGTAGATACTCGATTTACCGTACTTGAAGCACGCACAGGGGTAGCAACAGCTTTGTCTGAACGACGTGTAGTAGTTGTCACAGTAGCACTATTACGTGTAGGGGTACTACTAGGGCGAACGGCAGTGCTTTGCGAACGTGTAGCCGTCTGCGATGTAGAAACATTGCGGGTAGCAGTGCGTACACCCGTATTCTCAACACGAGTTGCACTACCACGACCAACAGTTGCGCTACGATCAGCTGTACGAATGTTTGTACTACCAAAAGTACGTGTCGCAGTACTGCGTGGTGATACGCGAGTTGTTGCATCGGTCACATTGCGCGATGGCGTTGCTGTACGTACTGCCGATGCACGATCACGCTCAATAGCGCGCGCATTGTTGTAGTTGCGCGATGCATTACGTGTCGCAAACGAACGCTCTGGATGACGAGTTGCATAATCCGCACGACTTACCGTTTCACGCATAGGACGATAATGCGCATGGTAGTGATGACCTGTACGATAGGTGCAGATAGGATAATGATGGTGGTGCCAATAGCAATGATCCCAATACAGATGATGAGCGATGCAATGGTATGGATGCCACCACGTTGGCCAATAATCCCAGTAGAATGGCGAATGCCAACATACCCATGATGCACCCCAAAACCAATCATATATAACAGGACGATATATATACACCGGTTCGATAATATAATCTGAACCATAGATATATTCATCGCCTATTACTTGTACAGTTACCGCCTCCGATTCTGGATCTTTCTCTACAAAAATCGATGCTACATCTTGATACACATCCTTTGCCAGCACCGCTTGAATAACAACCAAGTGACGGTTCTGGTCCGCAGTTTCTATCACACGCAGATAATCCACATTGCCATCAGCATTCAAATCGAGATTAGAAAATGCAGAGTCTGGATTATTCAACATTTGCTCAAACTGCTCCAAGTCTTTGGCTTGTCCAAAAAGAGTAGCTACGGTCTTGAGGTCAAGATCCTGTGATATATCGGAATTAGTAGCTGTGACAGTCACCGTTTGATCGGCTCTCAGAATCGACAACGACCACATGCCAATTGTCGATAGAATGAAAAATAAAAATAAACGTCTCATGTTACACCAAGTTTAGATTGTGATACATCTTCTCCTTTTTTGTTTGCATATAGCGCAAGTTATAGGGATTAGGAGCTATCTCTATTGGTATATTCTCCACAATTTCTATGCCAAAACTTTCCAAGCCTACTCGTTTCACGGGGTTGTTCGTGATCAGTCGCAGTTTCTTAGCCCCCATCTGCTGAAGGATTTGTGCCCCTACTCCATAATCACGTTCATCGGGTTGGAAGCCTAGATGAATATTCGCTTCTACCGTATCTTCGCCTTGCTCTTGCAGTTTATAAGCACGAATCTTATTCATCAATCCTATACCACGTCCTTCTTGATTCAAATAGACAATAATACCTTTGCCTTCTTTCTCCACCATTTGCATGGCTTTGTGTAGCTGTTCGCCACATTCGCAACGCATCGAGCCAAAGATATCTCCTGTCATACAAGACGAGTGTACACGGCACAGAATAGGTTCATCATCAGACCATTTGCCTTTTTGCAAGACAATATGCTCCAATCCGTTGTTGAGCTGGCGGAAAGGCGTCAGCATGAACTCACCAAAAGCAGTAGGGAGACTCACGGTCTCGCCACGCTCGACTAGACTATTGGCAATAGGCGATTGGTTATTGGCGATAGGCGACTCGTGCTTCATGCGATAGGCAATAAGGTCTTTGATGGAGATGAGGCTCAGTCCGTATTGCTCTGCCACAATCTCCAACTGTGGCATACGCGCCATAGTGCCATCTTCATTCATAATCTCAATGAGTGCAGCTACAGGTTGCAACCCTGCCAAACGTGCCAAATCTACAGCAGCTTCAGTATGTCCAGCACGCTTCAACACACCACGTTCTTGCGCATATAGCGGATTGATATGACCTGGACGACCAAAGTCTTGTGGTTTGGAAGTGGGGTCTGCCAACGCACGAATAGTAGCAGCACGGTCTTCTGCACTCACACCTGTGGTACAACCTTCCAGTTTATCCACGGTCACCGTGAAAGGTGTACCCAGCATAGAGGTATTGTTAGGCACCTGATGCACCAAATCTAGTTCTGCACAGCGGGTTTCTGGTAGCGGTACACACAACACGCCACGCCCATGCTGGAGCATGAAGTTGACCTTCTCGGGAGTTATCTTTTCAGCAGCAATAATAAAATCGCCCTCATTTTCGCGGTCTTCGTCATCTACGACAATCACGAATTTACCTTCTGCGATGTCGCGAATTGCTTGTTCAATCGTATCCATATTTTATGTATAATTCGTTTAACTTGTTCAAATAGTTTCATCCAAGCATCCGGATTAAATAAAGTAGAATCAGTAGCAGCTTTGTAGGTTAAAAATATACCTATCGGCAACAACACAAACGAACTGAGCCACATACCTGCCCAACAAGGCCATAGCGCTTCACGAGCCATCTTATAACCCGTGTTATCTATAATGTAATATATGATGAACATTACCACCGAAATCACTACGGGCATACCTAATCCACCCTTGCGAGTAATAGCGCCCAACGGTGCACCAATAAAGAAGAATACTAAGCAAGCAAACGCCAACGTAAACTTACGATGTAATTCTATCTTATGTCGGCGTATATACCGTTGATAATCATTCAACATAAGAGCATTATAATCAATCTGCTCGCTCTGTGACTTTGCCTTCTCAAGTGCAGCAGAAGCGGCTTGGTATCGTTCGCTGGCAGAGAGTTGGGCTAACAACGTATCAATGTCATACACTCTATCATTAGGCGCACAACTTGCATCCATCATAAGATCTCGCCCTGATTTTCGCTCTCTACCAAAATATCGATTACTAACCATACTAGCACTTTGTTCTGTACTGCGATCATGCGCTAATAACTGTACAGAATCTATACTCTGCACCAACTCTACCACATTTTTCGACACGTGCTGATCATTCAGTACATCTTCATTATATCGATTGAACTCCATATCAAAGTCAATCAATAGTTGTTTTTGAACAAAAGATTCTCTTCGGTAAGGTATATTTTTTTCGGAACGAGTAGCGCGTTTCTGTTTTCTATCGAGATTCTCAAACGATTCACCACTGTATAGTCGGAGTAGGAGATATTTCTTATCATCAGTAAAATAGATACGTCCCGAATCTGCAACCATGACAGTCGCATTCTGAAATCCCTCAGAATAATCATAAATCATCATATCATAAAGCATGCCCTTTTGCGCATCTTTGTGACGTACATAGATATTATACCCATCTATCCCATCGTAAAACTCTCCCTGAGGAATATCTAATTCGGGTGACTTTTGACGAAGTGAAAATATCAGCGCCCACAATTTAGTCTGTGACACTGGCAACACATAGTTTGAGAAGAGAAATGCACCTCCACAGATAAAGAAAAGTGATATTGTCAAGGGACGCATAATACGAAAAAGACTCACTCCAGCAGCTTTCATTGCTGTCAGTTCTGATTTCTCGCCCAAATTACCAAAAGTCATCAAAGATGCTAAAAGAATCGCTAACGGCAATGCCAACGGTACCACCGAAGCTATCGCATAAACAAAGAACTCTGCCAAAACCTTCAATTCGACGCCCTTACCCACAAGATCCTTCACATGCATCCATACAAATTGCATCAATAGGATAAAGATGCAGATAAGAAAGGTCATAGCAAGCAACCCAAGAAAATGCTTGAGCAAATAGACATCTATTCTTTTAGCTATTCTCATTCGCTACCCTCTAAGAACTAATATTTAAACACAATACTAATCAACCGTCCAAACTGTCCGCATCAAAATTCAACGGTAGCAAGTCCGCAGCTCTATCAAAAATATAACACATATCTTCCCCGTAGAGAATCACTTGCATAGGGTGTTTATATCTATGTTCGGTTTCTACCATCACTTGCCTACATGCTCCACAAGGACTAGCGGCATCATGGGTAAAATGCCCATTGGTGTAACACGCTACAGCCAATGCCACTACAGGAGTGTGCGGATTATTAGCATTAGCTGCAAATAATGTGGTTCGTTCTGCACACAATCCACTGGGATATGCTGCATTTTCTTGGTTATTACCCGTAATAATCTGCCCATCAGCCAATAAGGCTGCTGCACCCACATGATAATGCGAGTACGGACAATAGGCATGTTGTGTCATGTTCTTAGCTTTTTCCACTAATTCACGCATCGATGGAGTCATCTCATCAAGCGTACATGCGGTGACTTTAGTCTTTAATGTTAATTCTTTCATAACCTAATATTTTGGCATTTTTACCCAATTAACGCACAAAGGTACAACTTTTTTTTGAAATACACAAATAAATACGCTATTTTTATTATTATTTGCATATATGCATTTTTTTTACTACCTTTGTGCGATTTTTCGGAATCACATTTACTCAAACATAAGGATGAAAAATATTTAAGTTGATATATGAAGAACAAATTCTTTCTACTTTTAATGGCATGCACATTTAGTTGGCAGCTTCTTGCTATTGACAAGCAAGCCTTAACGGATACGCTTACAGCATTTGTCAAACAACACGCCTACACAGAAACTGTTAAAGTTAGCAATATCCGCGTAAAAAACAAATTCATCACGCTACATACTAATAGGGCTTTAAGTACTATTTCTCTTAGCGAAAATGAGGTACGCGACTTACGCCTATTGGTCAGTCAAATGATTTTAGGTAACAATTTAGGTAAGGTGACTATCTATACCGACGGATACGAAATTGGCGAACTGGTGACAACCCGTCATCGTCATCGCACCAAGAACGCTCGTTACACATTACCCACGACACCCCAATGGGTAACCAACACCTCACGTCCATACGCCGCCAAACAAGGTTTGGACGGTAAGCATATCGCCTTATGGGGTAGCCATGGACAATACTATCACCAGCCCACCGAATCATGGCGTTGGCAACGCGCCAAGGTGTGGAGCACGGTAGAGGACTTATACACAACCAGTTATACCATGCCATTCCTCGTGCCTATGCTGGAGAACGCAGGTGCCGTAGTGGTACAACCCCGCGAGCGAGATACGCAGACATATGAGCAAGTGATAGATGATAGCCAAGCCACCCTCAAAGGTCAATGGGCTATTGGAGAGGGCGTTGGTTGGGCTAATCCTACGACACATCTGCTCGAAGGTGACAATCCGTTCACCAAAGGTCGTTATATCGTAGAAGTGAAATGCGATGAGAAGAACAAAGGCGAAGTCATCTATACCCCAACGCTACCCACTGGTGAATATGCTGTATATGTCAGTTATAAAACCCTGCCTAACAGCACCACCAAAGCGCAATACACTGTTGTGCACAAAGGTCAAAGGACTACTTTCTCCGTCAATCAAAAGATGGGTGGTGGTACATGGGTATATCTTGGTACCTTTGCTTTTGATGGCGACAAGACCAACAATTATGTCAGCGTAACTGCCACAGCTAACGGCAAAGAGATTGTTACCACCGATGCGGTAAAGTTTGGTGGTGGTATGGGTAGCGTAGCACGCTACAAACAGCCCAATAGTTTCGAGAATGTACCATCGTCGAAGGATCTACCAGAGAGCGATGTAGCAATGATTGATAGCGCTGAACTGCTTGCTAATCAAGCCAATGCCATCACTAGCGGATTGCCACGTTATATCGAAGCAGCACGCTACTGGATGCAGTATTCGGGTATTCCTGATAGTATTTATAACTACACCGACAGCAAACACGACTATGTGGACGACTACGCCGCTCGCGGCATATGGGTAAACTACCTCGCTGGTGGTAGTGCAGCCAACCCGAAAGAAGCAGGATTAAACATCCCATTACACGCCAGTTTAGCGTTTCATACCGATGCAGGTGTACGCAAGGATGTGGTAGGTACACTCCTCATATATAAGGATCACGATGACGAGATGTGCAAAACCTATCCTACGGGCAAAAGCCGTATCCTAAATCGCGACTTGGCAGACCATATGCAAACACAGATTGTGGAAGACATGCGTGCAATTTATGCCCCAGAATGGACACGCCGTCAGTTAAACAACTCCTCGTATTCGGAAGTACGTCATCCTAAAGTACCTGCGGTATTATTGGAATTGCTCTCACACCAAAACATGACCGACATGAAGTACGGTCTGGACCCACGCGTGCGCTTTACCATCTCACGTGCGATGTACAAATCGTTCTTGAAATTTATCCATGAGCAATATGGCACCGAATACATTGTACAACCATTGCCAGTCAATCATATGGCTATCAACCGCCAAGAAGAGACCATGAAAGTTACTTGGCAAGCTACTGAAGATGCGCTCGAACCAACTGCTACTCCTACTTATTATATAGTATATACTCGCACGAACGATGGCGACTGGGATAATGGTACCCGTGTCTCCACTCCTGAATACACTTTCACCCCTGAAAAGGGCACACGCTATGACATTCGCGTGGCAGCAGGCAATGCTGGTGGTCTGAGTTTTAAGAGCGAAGTGCTATCGGCATACATCGCTCCCGAAGAGAAAGGCAAAGTGCTCATCGTCAACGGTTTCACTCGCGTAAGTGGTCCAGACTGGTGGCAAGATAGCATCTACGGCGGTATTCGTCCGATGAGCCATGCAGTGCCATACGGCAAGGGCGTGAACTATATCGGTGAGGTGTACGACTTTGATAGTCGCAACGAGTGGCAGACCGATGACAACTGCGGTTGGGGCATGTGCCACAGCGACCATATGAATCACCCTACCGTGGGCAACACATTCGATTATCCTACCATGCATGGTCGCGTATTGGCAGAAATGGGTTATTCCTATGTCAGCACCAGCGTGGTTGCTGTAGATAGCATTGCTGATTATGACGTAGTGGATGTGATTCTCGGCAAGCAAAAGACCGTCATCATGGGCAACGACACGTCGTTCCATTGTATGCCCGCGAACTTGCAGCATGCGCTCACTCATTATCTGCAACACGGCGGTCGTCTCTTGCTCTCGGGCGCACACATTGCCAGTGACATGCAGGGCAAAGAGGATGCTACCTTTACCACGAATCAGTTGCACTATGAGTTCCGTTGCACCCACGCTTCGCGCACGGGTAAGATTCGCATCGAACGCCAGTTGCCACAGGGCAATCATACGTTCCGTACCGAGCCCAACGATGAGCAATTGCATACCGAGAACGCGGATGGTATCTACCCTGCGGAAGGCGGTATCGTAGTAGCACGTTTCCCAGAGGTAAATGTGGCAGCTGCGATTGCGCATGATGCATCGGAAGCAGGCGGAGCGAAGACACTCTGCTGGAGTTTCATGCTCGAGAGTGCCCATAACTTCCCTGCTCTCTACCAACAAAGTATCAACTGGTTAATGAAATAAAATGAAAAAGAAAAAGAACTTACCATTACTACAGAACATTGAGATCACCGGCATCGCGGCTGAGGGCAAAGCCCTCACCCGCGTGGACGATATGGTGCTTTTTGTGCCCTACTGCGTGCCTGGCGATATTGTCGATATACAAGTGACACGCAAGAAACACTCCTTCATGGAGGGTCGCGTGGAGCGTATTGTCACTCCTTCCCCTACCCGCTGCGAGCCCGTCTGCAAGCACTATGGCGAGTGCGGTGGTTGCAAGTGGCAGATTCTCCCTTACGAGGAGCAACTGCGCCATAAGCAACAGCAGATTGTGGATAACCTCACCCGTATTGGTAAGATTGAGTTGCCAGAGATCTCCCCTATCCTCGGTAGTAAGGATATTTATGAGTACCGCAACAAACTGGAGTTCACTTTCTCCGACCGCAAATGGCTCAGTTGGGACACCATCCGCGCAGCAGGCGGACTGGATAATGTGGACAACACCCACGGACTGGGTTTTCATATCCCCAATTGCTTTGACAAAGTATTGGACATCACCGAGTGCCACCTCATGCCCGACATCAACAACCGCATACGCAACGGCATACGCGACTTCGCACGCCAGTTGGGTATCACCTTTTATAATGAACACGCGCACGAGGGACAATTGCGCACGCTTATCCTGCGCTCCAACCACAAGGGCGAGATCATGCTCATTGTCGTTTGGGCTGACGAACCCGACATGCGCGTGATGGAGTATATCCGCGACTCGTTCCCAGAGATTATCAGTTTACTGTATGTCGTCAATCGCAAGTTCAATGACACCATCGGCGACCAAGAGGTGCATGTCTTCCACGGTCAAGACCATATCATGGAGCAGATGGAGAACTTGCAGTTTAAGGTAGGTCCTAAGTCCTTCTATCAAACAAATACCTTGCAGGCATACGAATTGTATAAGGTAGCGCGCGAGTTCGCTGGTCTAACGGGCAACGAACTGGTCTTCGACCTCTATACAGGTACAGGTACGATTGCCAATTTCGTAGCGCACCAAGCGCGTCAAGTGATTGGTATAGAGTACGTACCAGAGGCGATTGAGGACGCTAAAGTAAACGCGAAGATTAACAATTTGGATAATACCCTTTTCTTCGCTGGCGATATGAAGGACATTTTGAACGAGGACTTCATCCAGCAGTATGGTCGTCCCGATGTGATTATCACCGACCCACCACGCGCAGGTATGCACGAGGATGTAATCAATACGATTCTCTTCGCCGAGCCTCAGCGCATTGTGTATGTCAGCTGCAACCCTGCTACCCAAGCACGCGACCTCAATATGCTAGACTGCAAGTACCGCGTTGTGAAGGTGCAACCCGTGGACATGTTCCCACATACCCACCACGTAGAGAATGTCGTCCTGCTGGAGAAGCGATAAATGTACATTTTGTATTCACCATAAATAATCCGCATAACCGATTCTTTTTCTTTCGATTATGCGGATTTATTTATTGTCTACTCACCGATTTTAAAGTTTTTCTTACATCTTATTTCAGTGTCATAGTTTCAATAACAAGACTAATATTAGATTTATTATGTATTTCATTAGGAACCAGGTACTTTATCTAATTTTCGTATCGTTCAACATTCTTTAATGTAGGTTTGATCGCAAACATCCCGTCATTGAGTTTCGCGCCGCAAAGGTACTACATTTTTTCAAATTGACCAAGAGAACATAGCAGTTTTAAAGATTTTTCTTGCGTATGTGCATTTTTTTCTGTACCTTTGCAGACGAAATGGCTACATCACTATTCACCATATTATTTGCCTTCTTTGTGCAGTTTACGGACAAGTCTGGGAGCGAGCAGATTGCTCTCAGTCAGGCCGCTCTCGACAAACGAGCCGAACGCAGCATAGCCATTGACTCCTTAGATTATGCCGTTTCACCTATGTATATGGATAGTTTAGAGGCATTGGGCGTGCATATATACCACAGTTCACGATGGATGAACGGTGCCAGCATTGAAACCGATAGCAACACCATTCAGCGCATCGCAAAATGGACATTCGTAGATACGATCTATCTAACAAGGCAAAGAGGCGAAAGTGCACCCCAAAACGCAGGCGTTTTCGGGGACCCCGCAGAGGCGATAAGGCAAAGAGGCGAAGAGGCGAAAGGCAAGGAGGCGAAAGGCGAGGAGACTACATGGCTATCATACCCACAGACGGAACAACTCCAGTTGCATCTGCTACACAAAGCTGGCTTTCATGGACAAGGTATCACCATGGCCATCGTGGATGGCGGTTTTCAGAACGTAGATACCCTCAGCGCTTTTGATGCCGTGCGCGAGCAGATACTCGGTATATACGACATGACTGATGACAGCGACTCCGTGACTGGTACTACAGGCAATCACGGAGTAAAATGCTTTAGCACGATTGCTGCCATCACCCCCGACTATCAAGGTGTCGCCACCGCTGCTAACTACTACCTCATTCGCAGCGAAGAGCACAAGACAGAAAGCCCCAAAGAAATGGACAACTGGGTAGCTGCCATAGAGTTAGCTGACTCGTTAGGCGTGGATATCCTCTCTTCCTCTTTAGGCTATGCCATATTCGATGATGACCGCCAAACACTGACCTACGCCAACATGGACGGACAAACAACCCGGTGCTCACGTGCAGCCAGGATTGCTGCTAAGAAAGGTATGCTGGTCGTAGTAGCCGCAGGCAACGAAGGCAACAAAGCATGGCACTACATCAGCGCACCTGCCGATGCAGACAATATCCTCACCGTAGGAGCCGTGAACATACACGATAGCATAGCCGCATTTTCCTCTTGGGGTCCCACTGCCGACGGCAGAGTGAAACCCGAAGTGTGCGCCACAGGCAGCCAGACAGCACTCATCAATCCATTGGACAACAGCGTGATATATGGCAACGGCACCAGTTTCGCCTGCCCCATCATAGCAGGCATGGCGGCATGCCTATGGTCTGCCCTACCCGATGCCAGCAACATGGAGATACGCCAGCGTATTATCGAATCTGCTGACCGCTACACCCGACCCCACGACCAGTACGGCTACGGCATACCCAACGCATGGCAAGCCTACGAACAGACAACGGACATATCATCCATACCAAACAACCACGTACCTACAGCACAAAAAGTGCTCCTCAATGGTCAGCTATGGATCCTACACAACGGCGAGAAATACAATGTAATGGGTAATAAGGTGATGAGGCGATGAGGCGATGAGGTTAAAGGCGAAAGGCAAGGGATAAAAAAAGGGTAAGCTGACTACATCGCACCGCTACAACCTCTTACCCTTGCTTCGGTCAGGACCTGGGGGAGTTCAGAGGGAGCTGGTCGTGTAGGACTTACCCTAAGACGCTGCAAAGGTACTGCTTTTTTCTGAAACTACCAAATTTTTAGTGCATTTTGCTCGAAAATTTTATCAAAAATAGAATAATTAACGCTTTACCCTTCTCTCCGAACGAAGGGCAAGAAGAATTATTGCACCTACTTACCCAATTCATTCTCTCCAAAAAAGAACAAAAAGCATTTGTATTGCGCGGCTATGCAGGTACAGGTAAAACCAGCATCATGGCAGCCGTTGTTAAGGCTCTGGGCGAACTGAAACAACCCGTTGTGCTACTAGCTCCCACTGGACGCGCAGCCAAAGTGCTGGCGCGCTACGCCAACAAACCTGCCTACACCATTCACAAATACATCTACCGCCAAAACAAATTAGGTTCCGACTCTTTCTCCCTCTCCGACAATCTGCACAAGCACACACTCTTTATCGTGGACGAGGCATCCATGATTTCTGGGCAACGTGATAATTCCACATTTGGTTCAGGTATGCTGTTAGATGATCTCATTCGTTTCGTATATTCAAGTGAAGGATGCAGTATTTTGTTTTTGGGTGATGATGCCCAGTTACCACCTGTTGGCAGCACACTTTCTCCCGCTTTAGATAACGATTTTTTGGCTGGTTATGGATTGTCTATCAGTTCTTTCACGCTGACCACAGTAGCACGACAAGCACTGGATAGTGGCATTTTAAGCAATGCCACTGCTGTCCGACAGCAAATCACAGACTCATCTCCTTTCTCCTACCATACCACACCTGACTTTCAACTAGTTGAAGGACAACAATTTATAGAGTTATTAGAGCAATCCTATAATGAGGTCGGTACAGAAGACACCATTCTACTCACACGCACCAACCGACGTACCAACCTATATAATCAAGGCATACGTACACGTATTTTGTGGAAAGAAGATCTAATTGCTTCTGGCGATAGAGTGATGATTAGCAAAAACAACTACTATTGGACAAAAGAGTACGAAAACCTGCCCTTCTTAGCCAACGGTGACATGTTGGAGATTGTACGCCTACGTAATCAACGCGAGATGTATGGTTTTCAGTTCATAGATGCCTCATTGCGTGCTATAGATTACGATTGGGAGATTGATGTCATACTTTGGCTAGATACACTAACCACCGATTCGCCAGAGGTCAATATACAACTACAACGACAGTTGTTTGAACGTATCAGCGAGGATTATCCAGAACTACAACGTAACCGCAAAAAACTAATTGAGCAAATATACGAATCCCCCTATTACAACGCATTACAAGTGCGTTTTGCCTATGCGGTCACATGCCATAAAGCACAAGGTGGACAATGGAAAAACGTCTTTATTGATACAGGAAATATCCAACCCGAACAACAAGACATCAGCTACTACAGATGGCTCTATACCGCCATCACACGGGCCACAAATCAAATATATTTACTAAAAAATTGACTAAACATTTGTTTATTTCAAAAAAAAATAGTACCTTTGCAGTCTATTATGTACACATCGCATTTTACTAATGTAAAATTATGAAAAATTCATTCAAAACCATCTTAGCTTGCGTATTGATATGTGGTATTGCATATTTAGTAGGTTGCACCGTCAAAGATGTTGATTTCAACAACATTGATATGACCACATCTGTCAGTACATCCCTATCTTTGCCTATCGGTGCTATGTCTGTTAAGTTTGGTGATTTCATTGGTGCCAGCAGTTTGCAGAATATTAGAACCGAGATAGTAGATGGAAAAGAGCGTTATTTCTTTACTGACACACTTCAGGTCGCTCGTTCCTATCACCCTATTGATTTGTCGGATTACGTATCTACCACCAGTTCCCAATGGGATATGCACAACTACATCAATCAACTAGCAGATCAATTGGAGGATAAATTGCAAGGAATTATTCCTGGAGTTGATTTTGATTTAGAAAAATGGTTCGAGCAATATGGTTCAGTCACTATCCCTGAAGGATGTACATTTGATTTAGAGTTTCCTATTGAATTGGATTTGGCCAAACTAAATCTAAATTATAATTACCAGCGAGTTGATAGTATCATCGTTGACTCGGCTCTTTTTACATCGCAATTCATTTTAGGAAATATTGATTTCGATTGGTCAAGTATTCAGGACATCCAACTCATACTGAATGACAAATTCCGTTACACAAAAGGCGATACCATAAACCTACTCCAAACGGGCAAAGACTTTGGACACGCCATGCCTATTGCGCTCAGTCGTTTTCATTTGGTTCTAATGAAAGATGCGCAAGCAGAATCTAGCGCCACAAACATCATTGATTCGCTCAATTTGAACATTCGCTTTCAAATTCACAACACCAAACCAATTACTATCCACCGCGATTCGTACATTGGTTATGATTTTGAGCTTGCCTTCATTGACTATAGCGCCATGTATGGTTATTTTGCAGCATCCGATTTGATGCACGATGAGATGTTTGAACGTTCTATCAATGATTTATGGAATGGATGGCAGGTGTTTGACAATTGGATTTTACCTGCCAACGAACCGTCAATAACCTTTATCGTGGATCATACATTGGCTGTACCCATGCTCGTTGACCTAAAACACCTATACACCTTATCTATAGACGGGGAACGCCGTGATGCCACATTCGATGAAAACAAAACGATTACTACCAAAAGTATTCCAATGCCCGCACAAATAGCAGTGACTGACCCTCTGGACAAACACGCATATAATACTATTACACTAGATTATACACCAGAAAATGGTAATATTGACACACTATTGTCCATACATCCACATAGCGTATCGTATGCATTTGATGTATCGACAGACACGACAACTGATATGAAGCAATTTCGCATCACGGATAACACCGACATCAACTTGGCTGCTATCCTAGATATACCATTTTCTTTCAACGATAGTGTGCACATTGTGTATAGCGACACCATTCACGATGTGAATCTCACACAACTACAATTAGACTCATTGATCAAAGAGACGAAAGCAATCAAAGAGATAAAAGAAGCTGAGTTACAATTATATATTGCAATAGATAATAGCATTCCATTTGCTATCAATGCAGCATTCACCCTCTATGATGCTAATAATCAAATAGTACAATTAAGTGCAATGGATAGCACTACATTCGAAATTCACATAGACAATCCAGATGTTATAACCAACGGTATAGCTACCACTCCCAGCACCAACAAGATACCTACTATCACTATTAGAAAAGACGATTTTGATGCGCTAGCATCCATCAAGTACATTGTATTCGATGCAACATTAGGTGATAATCACGAAGCTGTCACGTTAAGCACAGATGCAGCCATCCGCTTCCAATTGGGTATAACTGCGGATATGGATGCCATTATTGACTTAGAAGAAATATTTTAATACACCATAACAAACATTGTAATTCTATTTCTCATAATATGAAACAAAATCTACGAGTAATTCTTTTTTCATTAGCATTTGTAGCAATCCATGCTACCGCTTATGCACAACAGGTTAATACGTTGTATTTCTTAGAAAATGCTCCGATGCGACACATCATCAACCCTGCATTTCAACCTGTGAGTAATTTTTACATGACATTTCCTGCTATTGGTTATACCAGTCTATGGGTAGGCAATAATGCAGTCAGTCTAAGTGATTTTGTGTTTAACAACAACGGTCAAACAGTCACTGCGCTTCACCCCGATGTAAAAGGGCAGTTGTGGAATAAATTACCCAACACCATCCACATCAAGGCAGATATGCACATCAACCTATTCAGTTTTGGATGGCGCATTCGAGAGAGAGGATATGCACACTTCAATATATCTGAACGTGTGGAGGGTGGTATAAGATTACCAAAAAATGTGTTTGGTCCCATGCTGCAAGATCAGACATTCGATGATTTTGATTTAGGTTCACTCAGTGCTTCTGCCTCAGTCTATACCGATATTGCTCTTGGATACTCACATTACATCAATGATCAA
Organism: Paludibacteraceae bacterium; assembly: GCA_045589755.1. Classification (GTDB taxonomy): domain Bacteria; phylum Bacteroidota; class Bacteroidia; order Bacteroidales; family Paludibacteraceae; genus Colicola. The sequence continues at coordinate 44,467 of JAZNPR010000045.1, read as the reverse complement.
TGGACTGTAGGTGGTAAATTAAAGGTGTTGCTAGGTCACACCTACATGAATGGTACTTTTAAGCACCTCGATTTCACCTCCTCACAAGATATGGCTACGTTGGTGGGAACAGGAAAGCTCCAACAAGCTGGTATCCTAAAAGAGATTATCGAAGGCAAAGAATTGCAATTTGGTAGTATAAAGAATGTCTGGAGTTACCTAATCCCCACTGGTTATGGTGGAGCGATTGATTTGGGAGTCACCTACAAACCTATCAAAAACTTGCAAATCACTGCCGCTGTAACCGATTTAGGTATGATCCATTGGCAAGGAGGTAGTGTAGGCTCATTAACTATAGACACTACGTTCACAGGAGTTGGCGACTTTGTGTATGAAGATTATGTACATAATGGTGAATTCCAATCGGATAGTCTATCTGCACATATCACACAAAACCTTGAACAGTATTACAATGCTCTGCACGTAACCGATGTAACAGAGCAAGCTTTCAACACAATGCTCAACGTCAATTTAAACGTAGGTATTGATGCCAACTTCTGGGAGAATCGTGTGGGTGTTGGTGTATATTCGCGCACGCGTTTCTATAATAACTATATCAGCGAAGAAGTTACATTAGGTGCAGCTTTTCGCCCTTGCAATTGGTTTAACATCGCAGCCTCCTACTCTTTCTTGAATGGTAAATGGAGCAATTTGGGTGCAGCTATCGGATTAGCCCCATATGATGGATTCATGTTAACCATAGCAGCAGACTATGTACCAATAACTTATACCAACTATCCTATTTCTGAGGGTAAGGTAGCACCTCTCCCATACAAAACGAGCGGACTAAATGTGGCAGTTGGCATCGCTATCGTAGCAGGCACCAACGCCAAGAAAAAAACAATTGATAAGGACAAAGACGGCGTGTTAGATTACATAGACATGTGTCTGAACACCCCATCAGACATACGTGTAGATGCTATGGGTTGCCCTCTAGATACCGATGGTGATGGAGTAGCAGACTACATGGATGAATGTCCTAATACACCATCGCAAGCCTATGGACTCATAGACTCGGTAGGATGTCCTATTGACAGCGATATGGATGGCGTAGCCGACTATCTGGATCAATGTCCTAACACGGCACCCGAGGCACGCAACTATGTCAACAAGAGCGGATGTATTCTGGATACCGATGGCGATGGCGTTGCCGATTACATGGACCAATGTCCTGGTACACCAGCAGCCGCATATGCCTACATAGATGAGTACGGCTGTCCATTAGATACCGATAACGATGAGGTACCAGACTATATGGATCAATGTCCTGAAACTCCTGAAGAAGCGAAAGGAAAAGTAGATCAATACGGATGTCCTATAGATTCTGATAGAGACGGTGTGGTAGATTATCTGGATGAATGTCCTAACACACCTGCGGTAGCAAGAAACCACGTCAACGAAACAGGATGTAACTTAGATACCGATGGAGATGGCGTTTATGATTACGAGGATTTGTGCCCAACCATCGCAGGCGAAGTGGGTACATCGGGTTGTCCTGAGATTAAACGTGAAATTCGTACCATACTCACTAAAGCCATGAAGGGTATTCAATTCGAAAATGGCAAAGCGACTATCAAGAAGAATTCGTATAGCATTCTTGACCAAGTAGCTAAAATTTTCATTGATAATCCTACATACATGGTGGAAGTACAAGGTCATACAGACAATGTAGGTAACTATCAATACAACGTAGAACTATCTGAAAAACGTGCTCAATCAGTACGCGATTATCTAATCAAACATGGTGTTCCTGCTGAAAGACTCACAGCTCATGGCTATGGTCCTGATCGTCCATTGGCTGATAACACCACCAAGGCTGGTCGTTCGTTGAACCGAAGAGTAGAATTCAATATCACCTTCGAAGAAACGACATATGTCAATCACTAATGCAAATAAATTATTCATTAAACTAAATTACTAAAATAATCTTATGGGAAGAGCTTTTGAATATCGCAAAGCGACCAAATTGAAACGTTGGGGCCATATGGCTCGAGTATTTACTAAATTAGGCAAAGAAATCACCATGGCAGCCCGCGATGGTGGTCCAGATCCTGATAGCAACCCTCGTCTTCGTACATTGATGCAACAATGTAAGAAGGAGAATATGCCAAAAGACAATATTGAGCGCGCTATCAAGAAAGCAACCGATAAATCCTCTGAAGGTTACAAGGAGATCTGCTACGAAGGATATGGTCCTCACGGTGTGGCAATCTTTGTGGAGACCGCTACTGATAATAATATGCGTACTGTGGCTAATATCCGCAGCTACTTTACCAAACATGGTGGTAGTCTCGGCACACAAGGCTGCTTGCAATTCCTTTTTGACCGCAAGGCCTGCTTCACCGTTTCTGCAAAAGAAGGTATCGACTTGGACGAACTGGAGTTGGAGTTGATTGACTTTGGTGTGGAAGAACTCGGTCACGATGAGGAAGAAGGCACTATCGTCATCTACGGTGACTTCAACCAATACTCACAAATGCAAAAATATCTTGAGGACAATGGTTTTGAGATTCAGTCTTGCGAGTTTGTGCGTATTCCTAATGACACCAAGACGCTGAGCGATGAGGAGATGGAGAGCGTACAAAAACTCATCGATCGTATTGAAGAGGACGAGGATGTTCAGAACGTATTTACCAATATAGGTTAATGGGGTGTCGGTTATCGGGAATTGGGTATTGGATATAGGTTAAAGCAAGGATATATGAGTGAAGCTATTAATCAACTGGACATTGCAGGTGTAGAGCGCATCAGGGAACATTTCTCCCTGACGCCTCTGCAAGTGCAACAATTTGCAGCACTGGGTGCATTGTATCGCGAATGGAATGCAAAAATCAATGTCATCTCGCGCAAAGATATTGATAATCTATACCCCCACCATATCCTCCACTCGTTGGCAATTGCCAAAGTGCTGAATTTCCAACCAGGCACTACCCTACTTGATGTCGGCACAGGAGGCGGATTCCCAGGTATTCCGTTGGCAATATTGTTTCCACAATGCCAATTCACCTTGATTGATAGCATCGGTAAGAAAATCAAAGTAGCAAGCGAGATTGCCAAATCCATAGGGCTAAACAATGTCACCTGTATCCAAGAGCGTGCCGAGGTGGAGCGTGGTAAGTTCGACTTCATCATCAGCCGTGCTGTGATGCCATTGGGCGATCTGGTCAAACTCATCCGCAAGAACGTGAGCAATAACCACCAAAACGCTATGCCTAACGGACTGATGGTGCTCAAAGGAGGGAACTTAGACGGCGAGACACAGCCATACCGCAAGTATGTGGAAATCACCGATATATCCCAAATCTTCGCAGGCGATTGGTACAAAGAGAAATCCGTAGTGTATCTACCGCTTTAGTGTTTAGTGGACGCTGCGCTACTGTTTAGTGTTTAGAGGATACGAGTAATGAATTTAAAAACATTTTATTTCAATCCCTATCGCGAGTGCACCTATGTACTCTCCAACGAGGCGGGTCAAGCCATCATCATTGATGCGGGTATGTATGAGGAGCGCGAGCAGCAGCGTTTTGCCGAGTATCTCACAAAGCAAAACCTACACCCCGTTGCTTTGCTCATCACGCATGCGCACCCCGACCATGTGTGCGGCATAGACTTTTTGCAACAGACCTACAACCTCACTCCTATCATTCAACCCCAAGAGGGCGTCTTGCCTCTGCCCTCCACCGACTGGCATATTGAGGTCATCAGCACCCCCGGACACAAGGAGGATTGCGTATGCTACTATCTGCCTGCTGAAAAACTGCTTTTCACGGGCGATACGCTTTTTCAAGAGTCTATTGGTAGAACCGACCTACCAGGCGGAGATATGGCAACGCTGATTCGTTCGTTGAAGAAGTTAGTCCTCTTGCCCGAAGACACGCAGGTGTATCCTGGACATGGCTACCCTACTACGATTGCCCACGAGAAAATGTATAATCCGTATCTGTAATTTCGGGTATTGAGTATTGGATATTGGGTATCGGATATTGGGTATTGGATAAAAGAGAAAGAGAGTGATTGTTGTCACTCTCTTTCTTTTTATCTACTACTATCTTCAGCGCAGCAATCTACCATTTACAGGCGCCCTGCGCCGATCTTCGAGCCACAAAGTGGCGATTTATTTCTTGAAGTAGCGGTTGTACAAGCCCTCAAATCCTTTTCCGTGACGAGCTTCGTCTTTCGCCATTTCGTGTACGGTATCGTGGATAGCGTCCCAGTCCATAGCTTTTGCGCGTTTAGCGATGCGCAACTTATCGTCGCAAGCACCTGCCTCAGCCATCATGCGTTTTTCGAGGTTCTCTTTGGTGCTCCAAACTACCTCGCCGAGCAATTCTGCAAACTTAGAGCAGTGCTCTGCCTCTTCCCAAGCGTAGCGCTTGAATGCCTCTGCGATTTCTGGATAGCCTTCGCGGTCTGCTTGGCGCGACATTGCGAGATACATACCAACCTCGGTAGCCTCACCCATAAAGTGTGCATTGAGGTCTTTAATCATTTCTTCGTCAGTATCTTTAGCTACACCGATGATGTGCTCGCAAGCGAATGCAATACCAGCAGACTCATCTACCTCTTTCCATGTTACGATTTGTTTACATTGTGGACAACGCTCTGGTGCAGGTGCGCCCTCGTGTACATAACCACATATTGGGCAAATAAATTTCTTTGTCATAATTCGTTTTGTTTTTATGGTTAAAAAATAGTTTATTCTGTCGTCAATATACATACAAAAATCATGCCAAGAGTGAGTGCAAAAGCTCGGATAAGATAAATAAATCTATCATTTTTGAAAATAATGCTCGTTATACTTGCGCATTTGCATTTTTTGTAGTACCTTTGCACCGTGAACCTGCGCTGGGGATGTCTGCACATCAGCGGCGAAGGGTAGCAGACATAATTAAAAGGCGTTTATTGGCGCTTGTTTTGGTTGACAAAAATCTAGCAAATTTTCACACACCCGAAACAAGAGAGCGATAAATGCCCCTTGGTATGTATTTTTCGTTGTGCTTTACAACGATTAGCATATCGGCGTGGGCATTCATTGTTTATTCTTGTGTGTTGGGTTTTGCTAGAACCTTTGTCAAGAGAATAAGCAAAGGTAAGGTTCCACGCTTTTTCTATAATTATACCAACGGGGTGTTTGGAGCCGATGTCCCAACAAAAACATTTAATAAAAAATGAAAAAGTATTATTTAGTAGCCATTTGCGTAATGGTAGGAGTTGTATTTGCAGGTTGTGAGCAAAATGATTCAATGAGTTTAAATCACAACGGTCACGAGTATGTCGATTTGGGATTGAGTGTGAAGTGGGCGACATGCAATGTAGGTGCCAGCAAGCCAGAGGAGTATGGTGATTACTTCGCTTGGGGTGAGATAGAGCCGAAAAAGGTTTATGATTTGAGTACTTATAAATGGTGTAATGGCAGTCAAAATACTTTAACTAAATATTGCACAAATTGCACAGATGCCCAATGTGGCACTGTGGATGGTAAGAAGCAATTAGAACTCTCTGATGATGCTGCTCGTGCTAATTGGGGTGGAAGTTGGCGCATGCCGACGGAAGAGGAACAACGAGAACTCATAAATAATTGTACTTGGACATGGACAACTCAAAACGGAGTGAACGGTTGCAAAGTGACTAGTAATAAAAACGGAAAGTCTATTTTCTTGCCAGCGGCAGGCGTTTGTATCGGCAGTTCGCTCAAATCCGCAGGCAGCAACGGCAACTACTGGTCGAGTTCGCTCCAAGGTTACCCGACAAGAGCAAGCAACTTTACCTTAAATGTTTTCGGTGTGATAGACGATGGCGGCAGCCGTACCTGTGGAGAATCCGTTCGCCCTGTATGCCCATAAAATTTAACCTCGCGTTTGACGACATGGTCGCATGGAAGCCAATGAGCGCAGCAGCGGTCGAGCCGTGCGTCTTGTCAAGGATTTATAACAAGCATCCCGATTTTGTTCGCAGGCGAAGCCACGACAAATTCTCCAAATGGAAAATTCAGGCCTTTAATTCTAATTCATCCCTTGCCAATTCTCTTGGCAGGGGATGAGTTTTTATAATGTATTGTTCTTCTTGCTCGTATTCAAGCACACTTTTGGCAAGGATTCGGTATCCCTTTGAAAACTGAAAAGTGAAAACGGAAAACTGCATTTTTCCTACCACCACCCGTGAACATCAGAGTGGTAACCGAGTGGTATGCGAAGATTTCGTATGCCTGTTTTCGCGCCCCAAAAAAGATATACATAGGAAACGGATAAGATGTAGATAGGCTATAGTGGTCGCGAAATGGTCGCGTAGAAAGTGAGTGATTTGAGGCTTGATTACACACGAATTGTCGGCATACACAACATTTTTGCAAAAAAACATTTGCTCAATTCAAAGATTTTCAGTACCTTTGTACGCTTTTTACGAAATACATTATCATTAACCAATTAAATATGAAACACATCTTTTTTATTCTGCTTGCCACTATCGGACTCATCTCCTGTGGCAACACTACGCAAAATGCTCAGAATGAAGCGAATGCGAACACACAAAACCCAATCATGCCTATCGTATTTGTAGGCGAAAACATCGAAGTTATCCTCACCGATTACTTGCCAGCACTCACCGAAGAGGACGAAGTGGTGTTCTCCACCGAACCTTCGTACCAAGTGAGCAATGTGACGGCTCAGGGTTTCACCCTCAATGGCGACCACACCCTCTCTGTTCTCAGCGTGGATGTACCAACCAAAGGATTGCACTACGATATTCCTATCGTACCACAATCGCAATACGAGGTAGGTTTGGCTACTAAATCATTCTCTGACTCTACTATCACCATCAGCGTTCTCAACGAGTATGAGCACCTGCAATTCCGCATCTTCTGGCAAGATACACGCGCGAAAGAATATATAGAGTACGAGCAATACGGAACCGAAGCTACCATTACTATCGAGCCTGCATGGCGCGAAAGCAAAGGTCGTTCTTTCGTCCGCGTATATGCCTACGCCGACGGCAAACACCTCAACGACTTGCTCATTCCAATGCAAGACGGCAAAGTGGTTAACGATGTGGCAGAGCTCACCCGCTTTGACGACCACGCACAAGTACTTTACTCGCTGATGATTGACCGTTTCCACAACGGCAACAAGAATAACGACTGGAAGATGAACAGCCCAGAGGTATTGGACATCGTGGACTATCAAGGTGGCGACATCAAAGGTATTCAGAAGAAAATCGAAGAGGGATTCTTCGAGGAGTTGGGCATCACCACTATTTGGATTTCGCCTATCACCCAAAACCCTTGGGACGCTTGGGGTATGTATCCATTCGCTAACGGCAACAAATATGACAGCACCAAGACTTATACCAAATTCTCTGGTTATCACGGATATTGGCCAATCTTTGCCACCGAAGTGGAGAAGCGCTTTACCACCGAACAAGAGCTACACGACATGTTGGCTACCGCACACAAGCATGGTATGAATGTCATTCTCGACTATGTGGCTAACCACATGCACATCAACTCCCCTACCCTGCAAGCACACCCTGACTGGCACACCGATAGCATTTTGCCTGACGGAAGACGCAACTTCGAGCTTTGGGATGAGGCACGTCTCACTACATGGTTTGATGTGCATATCCCTACCCTCGACTTGGAGCGTCCAGAAGTTTGCTCGCCAATGACCGACTCTGCATTGGTATGGCTGGAGAAATTTGCTTTTGACGGTTTCCGCCACGATGCTTGCAAGCATATCCCACTGAACTACTGGCGCGAGTTAGGCAAGAAAATGAAACAACGCTACCCAGATCGCCACATCTGGATGATTGGCGAGACATACGGCGACCCAGCACTGATTGGTTCGTATGTGAAGACAGGTATGCTGAACGCACAGTTTGACTTTAATATCTATCACACCGCTATCGACGTATTGGGCAAACCAGAGCAATCGCTCAAGCGTATGAACAATACCATCCTGGAGTCGTTGGGCGCATATGGCGCACACCACACGATGGGTAACATCTCTGGCAACCACGACAAATGCCGCTTCATCTCATTGGCAGGCGGTGCCGTTCGTTGGGACGAGAACGACAAAGCAGCTGGTTGGGAGCGCGAGATTGGCGTAACAGCTGATGGCAACAAGGAGTTGGAAGCACATGCCTACCGTATGGCTATGCTATTGGAGATGATTAACTTCACTATCCCAGGTGTACCTTGTGTATATCAAGGCGATGAGTATGGCGAGGCAGGTGCTAACGACCCAGACAACCGCCATATGATGAAGTTCGACGGTTTGAACGCAGAGCAAGCAGCTTTCCGCGTTAAAGTACAAGAGTTGGCTCAACTCCGCCGCAACAATATGGCATTGCTCTATGGCGAGTATATCCCAGTAAAAGCAACCGACACCCTACTCCACTTCCAACGCACATACATGGGCAATGTTGTAGATGTAGTCATTGATCTCAATGGCGAGAGCAGCATCACAGTGAACGGCGACAAGGTATGGATGTTGTAAATCAACTAGTAGCACTAGTTCTACTAGCCTAACTAGCAAATCACTAACCAAAATTATAATCAAAACAATGAAGAAACTATTTTTCGCAGCGTTAGGATTGCTCTGCTTGGCATCCTGCGCAAAGCAGCCTTGCTGCCAACTGGAGCATCCATGCTATGCATACGATGCTACGATCTACGAGCTCAACACTCGCCAATTGACTGAAGAAGGTACTTTCAAAGCAGCTGAAGCTGTATTGCCAGCATTGAAAGAGATTGGCGTGGACATTATTTGGATTATGCCTATCCAAAAGATTGGCGTTTTGGAGCGCAAAGGTAGCCTTGGTAGCTACTACGCTATCACCGACTACTGCCAATTGAACCCTGAGTTTGGTACACGCGCTGACTTCGAGCACTTCCTCGCTGAGGCACACAAGTTGGGCTTGAAGGTTATCCTTGACTGGGTAGCTAACCACACCGCTCCAGATAGCGAGTGGACCAAGAACGATGGCTGGCACTACCGCGACAGTTTGGGCAACCTCATGGTACAATACGACTGGACCGACATCTCTAAACTCAACTACGACAACCAAGACATGCGCGCTGCTATGAAAGAGGCTATGCACTGGTGGATGGACACTATCGGTATCGATGGTTTCCGTTGCGATGTGGCTGGCGAGGTTCCTACTGACTTCTGGAACGAGGTGATGGCTGAGCTTCGCGCAAAACACCCTGACATGTTCACTTTGGCAGAGGATGAGGCAGAGGCACAAGACCTCACCGAGACTGCTTTCGATATGTACTATGGCTGGGAGCTCCACCACCTCATGAACGGCGCAGCTCAAGGCACCAAAACCGTAGAGGACCTCTGGGGTTATTTTGCAAAGGTGGATACCACACTTCGCAAAGAGGCTATCCGCATGAACTTCACCTCTAACCACGATGAGAACTCATGGAACGGTACTGAGTTCGAGCGCATGGGTGACGCTGCTAATCTCTTCGCTGCGTTCACCTATGTAGTGCCAGGTATGCCTATGATCTACACCGGTCAACCAAGTGGCAACCACCATCGTTTGGCATTCTTCGAGAAGGACCTCATCGACCGTATTGAGAACGCACCACAACACGAGATGTACAAGAAACTCAATGCATTGCGTGCAGAGAACTTCGCTTTGTGGAGCAACGAGATTGGCGCTCCTATGGTTCGCCTCGCTGCTGACAACGACAAAATCTTCGCTTGCGTTCGCCACGCTGTATGCCCAAAGAGCGGCAAAGAGAACACTGTGATTGCAGTGATGAACATGTCGGCTGAAGAGCAAGTAGTGAATCTCACCGTTGACCAATACGCTGGCGAGTACAACTGCATCTGCGGCAAGACAATGGCTATTGAGGCTCAACAAACCCTTACACTCCAACCTTGGCAACACATTATTCTGACCAAGTAAATTAAGCAATAGAAATTTATATTTCTGATTATCAAAGAAAAAAGCAATGCCGACGGCATTGCTTTTTTGTTGTATAATATCGTTAGTTTTAGTGAGTCAAGGTCCATGATTTCCAATCTTCAATTAAGTTAGCCGAAGGAATCACAGAAGGCGTTTGAGATTTGCCATTGAGAATCAAACTTTGTTGACGAACATTGGTAATAATGTCGTCCCCTAATTCTTGCAACGTGACATTACCTTTTGTTTCTTGCAATTTCTTTAGCAAGTAATATGTAAATAATCCATGCTTCTCTTTATTGTTTTGATAAGCTGTCTCATCGGATTGTGCAGCAGCGAAAACAACCATGTTGCCCACTGGTACATTCTTCTTCACTTTGATTGCCACAGCACGGGCAGCCGCCATCATATCGCCTTCACGCTTCGCACCACTGAAGCAAGCATCCAAAAATACGGTAATACCTGCACTAGGGGCATTTCCTAATGTACGATACAAATCATCCAACAGATAACCCGTAGTAACATCCGAACCAAATCCATCTGTAGGTAAGAGGTATGCCGATTTATTTGCCTCATCAGGTACTCCGTGACCTGCATAATAGAAAATAGCCTTAGCACCTCCCTCGAAAGTGTGCAACACATCGTTCAGCCATTTGACTTCACGTTTGACATTATTCAATGTCGCATCAGCTACATAATGAATATTATCTTCAGGGATACCTAATGTCTTATGGCAATACTGGCGAAAGACCTTACCATCGTTTAGCGCAAATGGAACAGCAGCTTCGTTTTGATAATTCTCGTTGGCGATGATTACCACAAACGTCTTGTTGTTGCGTATGCGATTGGTTGGAATATTCTTATCCACTTCACTTTGTAGCCCTTCGATAGTAATTGGTTTTTCCTCTGTTTCTACAGGTTTCACTACAATCGGACGCTCTTCTGCGGATATATCTTGGTCTAGGTGCAGAGTCACCGTACTATTCTCGGCATATTTACCATATTTCTCTAAAATTTCAATATGAATAGGAATATCATTGGATGCATAATTCTGGTTGATAATCATAGAATACTCCAAGAATTTCGTTTCGCCAGCTTTTATTCTTCTGAAATTATGTTCCCTTTCGCCATTGAATAAATAGACACCCTCCTTCTCAGGGAAAGTGACAATCACATCTACATACTCAGCCAAGCCATGTTCCACATTCTGCAGGAGCAATTGCAGATTGAACTTCTCATTTTTCTGCAATTTTTTCCCATTCTCGCCTGTCACAATATGATCAACGATACGGAGCATTGGTGGTATAAAGTGGCGTGTAGTGATAGCCATCTCCTTCGTATTGGTACCGAATCCCATAGGTTCGTACATGGATATGCGAAAAGTAACTTGCCCATCTTGGGTTTGCTGTGAAGCTGTGATAGGTATATCCACTGTCACAGTTTCACCAACAGCAATTTTGCTGATATTCTTGTTGGCAAACGTGATACCATTCGTCATTCCATCAGCTTCTATCTTAGCTATGCAATTATGAGCATCCGCCATACCCGCATTCTTCACAGAAAAACGAATAGAACATTCTTCGTTAGCATCAATAATATTATTGCCACTTGGTTCGGTAAAGGCAATAGAGCCATCCACCCATTGCAATATAGCGGGTTTGGCATCTCGTTGGATATTCACACGAATTAGGTTGCTCTTATTGGATTGCGCCATGAGGCTAAGTGTGAATATGCAGAATAAAAAGAGAAATAGTTTTTTCATATTGAAGCACAGCTATTGAAATTATGGACATACAGCTCTCAAGCATCTACCAGTATAGCGATCTCGGTTGACAACACCGATTTGTTGTTCATCGATATATAAACTTCGTGCTTGATTCGGGTCATTCGGATTGAGCAGAGTCAACCAATAGTAGCCACAGTAATTTTGGTCATTGGTACTATAGTTTTCTCGCCATCCCGCAGCTGGTAGGAAGATGGAATTACCATTCTTTTTACTCGTAACTTTATATCCAAACACGCCATTGAGTGAGCCCCATTTCCATGTACAATTTTCTTTTAGTTCGTTCCATTCGGCAGCAGTAGGGATACGCCAGTTTCCTCCCCATTGAGCAATGGCAGCATCCTCAAAATGGTCAATGGTATGGTTAGCTTTGGTATAACTCGTTTTAGCAGATGTCTCCCCCCATGCAAAATAATCGCCCGCTGCGATGGGTGTAGTCGCTCCGATATTGTATGGTGCCCACTTCACGCTCAATCCCAGATCCACAGCTCGATGTGTGGAAGCTGGCTTGCCTGCAGGAGCAGGAGCTTGTGTTTGCTCTATTGGCGCTTGGCTCATTGCGAATGGCTCTTTACTAAAAATCATAAACTCCACTTCGCCTTGATAACCATCGGTATAATCAGCCAATACATCATATACGATGCGTCGGTCTGTTCCCGCAGCAACATCCTTGTGTATATCCCCCGTCAGACATTGCTCAGGAATGACACGGTGGTGATTGTCAATGAGTATATTGACCTGAGTCACGCGTTGATTCGTACTTAAATCATATAATAGTACAATAGTGTTACCCTCTTGTATGGCTCGAACATTGCTTATGGGTTCTGCAAACGACAAGAGCGTAGATAGTATTAAAGAAAAAAGAACGAATTTACGCATGTTGTATCGTATTATATAGAATTGTTGTTATTTGCTAATTGTAATCACCTCACGACGTACAACCATGTTCTCATCGCGTGTTTGGTTACGTGCGAGCCATTTCATAAAATCGTTGTAATTCAATTGTCGTGGTAGCGGTTCGTTTCGCCAGTTGGTACCAGCCTGCTTATCTACCGCTTTGGTAAAAGTGTTGGGCGAAAAAATGACATATAAAGCATTTTGTTCGCTACTCTTCATACAACCAAGTGTATATTCATCTGCTCGTGAGTCATATGCAGAAGAGAAAAATAAATAATCCATATTGGCTTCTATAGGATGATATCCTTCTGTGGCCGATTGGTATGGCAACAAGCAATATAGATTTTGCTCCTCATCCATTAGGTACACACATAGTGCTCCACTGACAGGCGAAGAGAATCGCAAAAATATATCATCGCCATCGTAATACATATCACGATTCTGGCGATCGTGTGCATTATTGATAAAGGCATATTGAATGGCAGGTTTCTCAGTAGAATGGTTGCGCGCACGACCTTCTATGTATACACGCACATGCCAAAAGCCTTTCTCGAATGTTTTTTCAATGATTCGTTGTTTGATTGTCTCAATCCACTCTCCACGCACAGAAGTCTCTCGTAGTGAAAACACATTGGATGAAGAATAGGCATCTTGCCCCTCGGTACGCTGCTGCTGCAATGTGGAATTGATTCCCACTACGTCCAATCCAAAATGCTCTTCGAGCGCTTTTTGTTGTGCATAGAAGATAGCCGACTGTTCGGCTTGCTCTGGTGTCTCGTTAGGATTATCCGAGATATACTCATGGGTAATGCTGATATGCTTAATGTCGCCAGCAAACGACATTAAGCACATCAGAATCACACTAATAACTAGTGATAAGCGTTTCATTAGAATCCAAGAGCTTTATCCAATTGGTCATGCAACTTATCGCCCTTATCAGCTAATTGCTCTTTAATAGCTTTCTTAGCAGCTTGTTTTGCCATCTCACCATTGTAAGCAATGCGCACCATTACCTCACGGTTTTTGTTTGACAATACGCGATAACATTCTACTACGGTGATAACACGACCGATAGATTGGCTAATCAAGTTTTTGCTAGCTTGCACAGTCTCAACAATGCTGGCAGCTTCTTCTGCGTCCATTTGCTCATTAGCAACAGTATTCTCAACCAAAGCGGTCACTTCTGTTTGGATTTGACCAGCCAAGTTAGTAATAGCCAATGAAATAGCAGTAGTTTTAGCAGCATCATAGTTTTGAGCTATAGATTGTGCATTAGCCATGATGTATTTTGGGAATTGGTCTTCATCATACTCGTATTCCATAGTATATGAACGCTCCAGTTGTTTCTCCAATGGCAGTGCACCTGGAGATACAACCCAACCCTCTTTAGCCAAGCGTTTTGCTTCTTTCTTTACAACTTTATCCACTTTAGCAGTCAATTCTTTTTTCGCTAATTTGGAAATTGCTTGACGCTCTTTGATAATATCCTTTGCATCTTGTGCAAAGCTTGCGGAGCATGCTATCAGCATAGCCATCGCAACAAATAATAATTTTTTCATGCTAAGAAATAAATTTGATTCTTGTTAATAAACAGATTACCTAATTCATCTTCCGGTATCATGTCATCTGGAATATCATCTAATGCTTGGCTTGCATCTTCTGGAGCTACAGGCATAGCAGCCACCATTTGTCCCAGCTCTGCATCAGAGAACACTTTTGGTGTAGGTGCCGCGGCAGTTTCCTCCACTACAGTCTCTTCACTTGCTACTGCATATATAGGATCTGTATCTGCGATTTCTTTAAAGTAGCAACATTTATTCATTTTCTTTATGACATCATCATCAAATACACCTAATGTAGCAGGATCAATAGCACCATTCTTAGCAGCTTTCCACTGACGTGCAATCGTTTTGTTGAGTTTAGCGATATCACCAATTTGCTGCATACCTTTAGCGATAATCATAGGACCACCCTTGATATATGGAGCAAAGGCGATTGCGCCTAATCCCATCTCTGTAAGCGCCAACGTAGCACTTGCTGTAGCCAAAGAAGCAGTTGTGGCTTCCAAAACAATAGCAGTACCTGCTGCCACTGAGTTAGCAATTTGCCAGTTAGTCGTATTACGTGTAATCATATTACCAGCGCTATCTGTCATGTACGCCATAATGTAATACTTGTCCTTAATTTGCACTGTATCCTGATTATATACATAACCCACAAACATACTCTCAAACTCTTTGATATCATTGTTGATATCTGTTACAGTTTTCAAGTAACTGTCAAACGTTTCGTTTCCAGAGAGAGTTCCATCCCAGTTCCATACATAAGAGTTAATTTTCTCTCTTCTCTTTTTAGCATTAGCCTCTTTTTTTGCGGCTCTTTCTTCTGCTTTTTTAGCTTTCAAAGCAGCTTTGTCCTCTTGTGCCATGGTTGGCATGGCTACTGTTATTGCCATTGCAACTAACAGCATTTGAAATAACTTGTTCATAAGATTTGTTGTTTAAATTGGTTGATTAATTGTTTTTATTAAATGTTTTTATTTGATATAAACATTGATTTCTTGATTATTTGTGTAAACATAGTGTCCCTCTTTCTCTCCATCAAAGATAATATAATCATAACCATCAGGCAATTCTACATTATAAGTTCGATCTTTTTTAACTCGACCTATATATTGCTTTCTATCATCTTTTTTGGGTTTACTTGTTTTAACAGCGTATATATTTATAGATTCATACGGAATAACTACGGTTCTTTGGGTAACTTTACCATAAGCACTATTGCTAGAACTATAACTAAAGTCTGTTATAGAGGATTTTGGTTGTGGAACATAATTAGGAGATCTAGGATGGCTATTTTCCTTGTTTTTAGCTTTTGTTAATAATATTCTGAAACCATCAAATGGGTATCGTCCATACAACTTTTGCGCTAGAGCACATGCTGCTGTTAACTGATACAAAACTGTATCATGTTCATAATATTTTGTTCTTGCAAGACTTTCGGCACGTCTCCAATATTCTTCAATTGCATAAGTGTACTGACGCATCTCTTTCATCTCAGAAAACTCTTTATTAAGTGACTCAGCCTCGTATGCAGGCATATCTTGATGTCCCATTGCTGCATTGTACTTTTTCATAGCATTCAAGAAAAATTCTGTTGTATTTTTAGATTGCCTTAATCCATACATACGTCTTGCTTCTTTCTTCAAATCCTCGTATGTTTGTTTCACTTCCACTAGTTCAACAATTGTATCAGGTTGAGGAACATGAATTTTCAAGTCATAAGTCATCTTTGGCTTTAACGATACTATTTCTGGTGTTATGGCCTTAAATTCGATATCAAGAGTACCTATATTTAGAACTGCTATCTTTAATCTTTTTGCACCTGGGTGCATATACAGATAATACGAATTACCCTCTTTCTTTATTATTTCGTTCAATAATGTATTACTGATTGTAACTTGATTCTCTGTAGGTATATCCACGATTATGACTGCAGCAGGCTCCATTTCACCTTCGTCATTCTCTACCATTTTCACGTTAGTTTGCGCGTAAAGTTGTCTTGAAACATCAAAACTAATGACAGATAATTGATCCTCTTGTGCAAATGCACTCATTCCTGCTAAAAAGAAACAAAAAAGAAGTATTTTTTTCATTGTTTTACTAATTAAGTTTATATTTGCATATAAGTTTATTTTATTTATCTTCCACTATAATGCAAATCATCATCCATTATTTCAAGCCCATGAGAACGATTCTTTCATTTTATTTTAGCATTAGGTATTAAATATCAAAATCTGCTAAACTGAATATCTCCTCCTCAGAGATCTTAGTTCCATCTTTAAATGATGAAGGCTGCCAAGTTCGTACGTGGATTTGTGGTGCTTGTTCATCGGTAAAATCCCAGAGCAAAAAAACATATCCATCATCACTATATGTACTCGTTCGCCAACCTTGATGTAAAGTTACACCATAAAAATCTCTCCTCTGAGGGTGGCGAACAACTTTGATGTCATCAAAACTGACATGGATATAACTATTCCTACTAAACACTTTTGTTTTAAGATTCTCCAAATATTCTTGCTTTGATTGTTGTTTGTATTGAATTTTACTTGGCAACGCGATAGCATCAGATGTTTTCTGTTTAATTTCTGTACCTGTAATAATCAAAGCATCATCACTAAATACCTGTTCCAAGAACTTTATATCTTTAGTATTATATGCCGTTCTAAATTGCTCCACGTAATCCAATACCAATTGACGACGACGATGATCAGTAAGTTCGAGGTTACTTCTAAGTACTTTTACATACAACTTATTACTAAGAGTCAGATAAAAACTTAGAACATTTCCCGATTTATCAAAACTAATTACAGCTTCTTGATATTCTTCATCATTACTAAATTGGAAGTCCTCTATAGGCTTCATTTCCAACGGGATATTACGTACTTGATAACCAGTACTGGTCATCAAACAACGCTCTGTAATGACCTCATCCAAACAAATGAATGGCGAATTTTCCCACAACATAGACATTGAAGTTTGCACCTTACTACTAATACCTAAAGGAGCAAAATTGATAGCCCTACCTTCAGCTTGAGCACTATTAATCTCCGTGAGTAAAGCCGACATAGTACGTTCCATTTTGGCCTTTACACTTCCATTATCTATTCCTTCTGAAATAGACACACGTACATCTGCCAACAAGGCAATTGGACAAAAAAGAATGATTGAAAGTAAAAATTTTCTCATATTGTATTTTGTTTTATAGTTAAAAATCAAAATCAGATGAAGAAATCAAGTCCTCTTCAGGTATTCTATCTCCATTAGGCAGATTGGGCTGCCATATACATTCAATGAGTTCTGGTGATTTTCCATCAACAAAACACCATAGCACAAATAAATATCCCGAATCAATGTAGCTATTAGACGAATATCCCAAGTACAACGTCATCTCATAGAAGTCCATCCGACTTGGATGACGAATTATTTTTATTTCATCAATCATAGCCTTGATATGAGTATCCCTTTCAAAGACACGATTGAGACGATTCATATACGCATACGAATCCTCCTTACTAAATCCTCGTTCTGACGTATTAAATACTTGTTCTAAAAATTCTTTTTCTTTTGTATAATATGCTGTTTTTAGATGCTCAACAAAGTCTATAATAATTTGTCTATGACGGAGTTCTGTCGTATCTATATTTTTTTTAATAGCCTTTTCATAGAGTGCATCACTGAGACCCAAATAAAAACTATTCAACTGACCATTTTTATCAAAACCGATTACAGCATTTTGAAGTTCAACCTTATTCGAATCACTATCAACAATATGGATCAGCTCCAACGGAACATTGCGCACCTGATAACCTGTATTTGTAGTCACACAGTTTTCGACAATTACATCGTTGGGGCAGAATAAAGAATAGTTATTCACAAGTGTAGTTATGTACTCTTGAGCCCAAGTCGTCATATCCATTGCGCCTAATTCAATGGCTCTACCTGCTGCTTGTGCATCATTGATTTCCGTAAGCAAAGCAGATACGGTACTTTCTATTATAGTCTTCACAGCACTATTATCCATTTCGCCAGAAATAGACACACTTACATTTCCCAACATTCGTATGGGAAATATAAGGACGATTATAAACAAAATTTGTCGCATAATCTATGTGCTGAGCTTCTACGTCAATTTCTTATTCTAAACCAGATGGCGCCACATCCTTTGTAGTTGGCAACATCATCCATCTCACCTGTTTTAAGGTTTATATATATAGCTCCTTCTTTGCGCAAATAAGCAGGGATATTCATATTTCTATCATACACAAATAGATAGCAATTGATATCCGATGGCATATCTGCATACTTGCCAAAGCGTGAAATTCTGTTCTCTGATTGCAATTTTTTAATGAAGGGTTGTATATTCTGCGCATGGCTTATCGCCAATATATCATCTTCCAATGGGGTACGCTGAAATGTATTTACTTCACTTTTCACATCTTCCCCCTCCTCTTCAAATTCATCTAAACTAACAAATTCTTCTTCCGTTGCAGAAGGCGTTGTCTTAGAAACTGACTCATATGTAGGTTCAGTTGCAGGTTGCATAGCAACAGGTTCTTCGATTGGTGCAACATGAGTTGGAGGAGTTGATAGAGACACATCATTCTTTTTGAGAGAGCTTCCTGCCAAAGTCTCTAAATCTGCTCTAGAAACATACATAAAGGTTCTGTATCGCTCACCTCGACGTGCTTCAATTATAGTTGCTTTACTGATTGCTTTATTTGCTAATTCGTTTGATGCAGAAGATTCCAACTTTACATTCTCCGAAATCCACCCCATCACAGCATCCTCTAGCATCAATTTTGCATACTCCAGTGCTTCACTGGATTTTGAAGATACAAACTCAGCATAGACATACACCTCTGCTTGTAGTTTAATGGCATTGATTTCATCTGCAGGCGTTTGTGCCCACATACAATTAGCCATTAAGCACAAACCAATTATTACACCTATTATTCTTCCCATTCTCTTTCCTTTTTGGGTTTATCTTTATACTCCTCGTATAGATTCGTCACATTGTGCGTTGGAATAAATGCATTCACAGATGCATTGAAGATAGCAGTGGGATTTACCATAAAATCCTTCGGCACGTACACCAATAATACATGGTTGTAATTCAATGTATTATTTTCTGCTATCACAAACACCTTGAGCATATCTTCCGTTTCTTCTTCTATCGCCACATACGACTTCAGATTAGCAGCATGACAATAGTCTATCCACTTATGTAGCGATATGGTATAGTGTTTCTTTTGAAATCCATATAGGTTTTGAGATACTTGCACAGCATAATCCTTGCCCAACTTGTGCTGCAGGAGATTGCTGATGGTGTAATCCATATACGTAGCATCTGCCAGATATGCCACACCTCCCAACGAATCTTTTCGCACATAGCTTGAACTAGCCAATATCTCCATGGATGCATAGTGTTCTACTCCATTTACTCTATAAATATCAGGAGCCACACTATCTAAGGTATGTATGTTTTCTAATGTTGTATCATCGTACACGTCTGCCGACATAATCAAACTATCCAATGATGCTTCTATATCCTTCTTCGATTGTCCCAACAATAATTCATACTGTATAGGAAACGCCACACGCAAAATAATGCTATTGCCTCTCTTCCATACCACTTCGTATGCCTTGTTGTCGTATCGCAAGATTGAGGACTCACACGTAGAATCTATTTTATCTAAATTATAGATATCGCCCGCTAATACAACGAACTTGTCATCCTTCATCTTTTGTTGCAAACTCACACCCGACTCTTCCCACTGCAGGAGTTCGTTGATGTAGCGATTAAGGAAAGTGCACACCTCTGGATAGGTCTCATCATAGCATGGTAACTCTATGGCTTTCACGGAAATTGAAAGCCATAGAGTTACCAATATCAGACAAACTCGAAGTCGCATTACATACCAATGATAATACTACCTTTGATATTATTATTCTTGTCGTACCAACGACCTTGTACCAATTTGCCGTTGTTATACTCACCGATGATATAGTCACCTGCTTTCGCTACACGCTTTTGAGGATCGCGCTTATCGATGAGGGTTTCTACCTTATAGGTATAAGTACCCGTACCGTGAGCTTTACCATTTTTCCACTCACCTGACCAAGTATATCCCTTAGGTTGAGGAGTTGTGGTCTTAGGTGCCTCTTTAGGTGTTTCAGTCACAACAGGAGCCACTTCTTGTGGTTCATCTATTACCTCAATACCCTCTTGAGCTTGTTTGGCTTGTACTCCAAAATAGGCAGCTGTACCACCACCGCCTAGTATTACCAACGATGCGAGAGCAATAATCAGCGGTTTAGCATTGAACTTCTTTGGTGGAGGACACTCACGTAGGTCAGAGCCACATTCTTTACATACCAATTCACTACGCATCGAGATTTGTTGTACCTCTTTGGTTTTTGACATTGGACAATCCTCGTTTAAGCAAATACCATACTTAAAACGATCACGACTTGCATTTTTACTTGCCATATCTATTTACTAATTTATTGTTTTATATTACAATTTACATTTGTGGAGGCATCATACCACCGCCCATAGGAGGCATAGGTGGAGGAGTCATACCGCCTGGTGTAGGAGGCATTGGAGGAGTCATCTGTGGAGCAAACAATGTTTGCAACTCAGGTACTTGTCCTGCAGGTGTCCATGCTTGCATACCCTGCATCCATACCGTCGTTTGTTGGTTCAATTGACCTGTTTGTACCATCTGTTTGCATGTAGCATAGTCAAATGGTCCGTACTGTTGTCCACCTACAAACATCATCAATTGGATTTGAGGAACAGGTTGTGGTGGTGGAGGCATACCTGGACCAGCGCCTGGAGGGGGAGGAGGCATACCTGGACCAGCCACCGTACCACCCATAGGAGAGCCACCCATAGGTTGTGGTGTTGGAGCTGTTTGAGCTGCAATTTCAGCAGCATTCTCTACCACAAACAAGGATGGAAGTTGCTTGCCATCACCTTCTGTGTGAAGGAGAATAGCATTACTTACATCCGTATTCACATTGCCCGTATTCAAGAACGATTCGTAGCGATCTCTATATGGCTCCATCCATGAGATTGCACGGATTGGGAAGCAGTATGCAACAGTTGTGATGGACAACTCATCTTTGCGCTGACTCTTCTTATTGATGACCAAAGAAGTCTGTTGATTACCTTGTGCAAATGAGTTGCGGAATGCTTTCTCCAACTTATCTGCGAAGTGCTTCAATTGCTCGTTCTCATCTGGAGATGGAATGGAAACTAAGATGGTCTTTTTATTGATTGAAGCTGGGTTAGAAGGACTCAATGTACCTTCATTGTTGCGTACATGCAACTGCATTTGATCATTATTGAGTTTCAAATACACACCACTTTGACGTACAATATCCAATGCAAACTTTTGAATCTCCTCATCGGTGGTCAACTTTTGCTTCAATTGAGTCAAAATATTCAAACCAAGCACTTTCTTATTTTGCTCAATCTTCTCATCGTGCTTTATCTTAATCACCTCCGCCAGTTTCAAGTCGAACGCATCAGTAATCTCCTCAATGGTGATACTTTCTGCCAGCAAACCGAAATTAACAAATTCTGATTCTGGCAAAATCGCCTCACGAATTTGACGAGCAATATTTGGCATATCCACTTTATCCACCTTGAGTTCAACTTCAAATTCGGACATTGTTTCCTCTTCACTAACCTCAATGACAGCACCCTTCATATCCTCTAAGCCCTTATTAACTTTGCGTTGCGCAGCCACGAGACGTTCAGTTTCATCAATTGCATCAGTAATTTTTTGTCCAAAGAGAGAAATATCTGCATCCAATTTACCGAGCTCAATGAAGAGCTTAGCACACAGTTTCTTGGCAAATGCATATGCCTCCAAACGAGTCTTGCAGGTATAATAATCGGTAAGAATCTCTTGGTGAGCAGCAAACGAGTCCTTGTCGCCACCAAATACCTTCTTAGCTAAGAAGCCTTTATTTACCCACTCATTTACACTAGCCTGACGTTCTTGCGATAGGTTATCAAGATCCGTTTGCAATTGGATGAGTTTCGCATCAATATCTTTGCGGATATTGCTAATGCGCTCCAACAGGAGTGAACTAATCTTAATCAATTCAACGATCGAAATATCACCCGTTTTCCATTTCTCATAGAGTTCGTGCTCAATCACACTACGAACCTCTTTTGCCATCTCTGGCACGGCTTGCTCTTTATCCTTGAAGAACGCATCTACACCTTTCTTGCGGAATTGCTTTGCATAGAAATCAGCCAAGATATTATCCAACTCGTTAAGTGGATTATCTGCCATCTTAGCCTCACCAGCATAATCAATGGCTTTATCATGCCAATAGTCATAGAATGCAGGATAATCTCTATCAGAAGGCAAAATTTTGCTCTCCAGAGTCAAATGTTTCTCATCCAACATCCATTTTGCCAAGTTGGTATCGTTGAAATACTCTTGGCGATAATCTTTATTTGGAGCCTCGTTGATATATCCTTGATTCTCATTCCAATTGTTATACTTGAATTGGAAGAGCACCTTCTCACCAATGGTGTATGTAATATGCTTCAGTACACGCAACTCAGGATAAATCACACGTTTGATACCAAACGAGTTTACTTTCTTAGTACGCGCTACTGGAATTTGACCATTTGCATCTGCATTCTTTGTCTCATCAAGTTCCAAAGCGAAACTATCCATATTTTCAAAAGAATAGGCACGAATAATCTCTTCGTTTGCATTATCTTGAGAGTTAATAAGGAACACGCGCGCGTAAACATAGTCACTAACGATCTTTGGTAACTCAGTCAACGAATTAATGGTCATTCCATTTTCATTCACGTTACTATAGAGTGTCAAACCATCTGCCACACCCTTTACTCTGTCACTAAAGAGTTTTGCTTCTTTTCCAGCACCTGTCACATCATGTGGGATAAATCGACCCGCTTGCAGACCATTCAACTCGTTCAATGCAGCATAGCCATTTTGGTAGTATCGACCTTGGTCCATGTTAGCATGAGGCAAGTTCATCTCTGGGATCATAGCATACACCGAGATAATAGACTCTGGGAATGTTTTACGCGCTTGAACAATAGCATCTACAATAGCACCCGAACCTGTACCTCCGCAAAGACCTGCAAAAATATGAATATTCGTTTTGTTCGCATTTTGCGAGATATTCACACATTTTCCATAAGCATTTTTCAATGCATTGACATATGCCACAGCATTAGCTGCAAATAATATACGACCTGCACGACGTTTTTGTCCAGCAGCTTGTCCCAGACTACCAATAGCTGTCTTAACAGCACTAACATTATTGATAATACCCTTGATGGCAGGATAGTTATCAATGTGATTCAAGATATGCTCAATATCTACATCCTTGATATTCAAAAACTCGTTCTCCTCAAATGATGCATCTAAACCCATCACACGGAAATCTGGACGACCAACACCCATCATCTCACGCGTGGAGTCCACATACAACAACGCAACAGGTTGTTTGTCGCGGTCCTTTGCATCAGGAAACTCCTCAAACATACGCATCTTGAAGGCCTTCAGGATCTTGCCACCTGTACCTCCCAAACCAACCAAAATGTGATTTTCACTACAGTAACTATTTGCCATAACGATTATGTATTATAAGATTAATAATGTTAATTTCTTTCTTTGGATTTAGTATCATCCACGATGTCTGCTGCGTGTAGTGTGCTCATGACTTCTATGCACACGCCCCCCTACATCACCGCGACCTGCATGCGCCCTACGCATAGGCACCCCCTCCATCGTGAGAGCAACGAACAAGATGCCCAGCACGAACAACACAGCTGCTACAATGCCATCTATCCACAAGTATTTGTTGATAGCCTCTATCTGGCGTTGCAACTGCAAATCAGTATAATCCTCCCCCAACACATCTTCCAGCACACCATGCAGGTTAGGAGCATACGTACTCAACGCCTCCTCAGCATATTGCATAGTGCGGTATTCAACCGAATATTGAAAATCTTCTATCGTATTTCTAGTCTTGACCAAACCTGCAAAAATAATATCCGCAGACAGAACCAAAACGCCAAAAAGTGCCAGCAATAAATAGCTAACAGAAGAAAAACGTTGATTTTTCTGCAACATTTGTGGCAGAATCGCCATCAATAAAATCAACACGACTGTAACTAAAATAGCAACAGCAACGGCACCAAAAGAACAAGATAATAATTTAAACATAATTGCGTTATTCAGTATTGACTTGCAAAGTTACAACATTTTTTTGAATTACGCAAATAAAAAGTAGAATATTATGAAAAATATATCAATTTTTACAAAATAACCACTATTGATTACCCCAAGTAGTAGGCCAAGGATTGTGTACAATACCAGCCATCTGCTGCATTTGTGCGTGTGCAATACCGCGCAAACGCTCAACCTCAACTTTACGTGACTGAGTAGTATCTGGATAAATGGGTTCGCCAATCGTAACTGTCAGCAGAGGCAAATTTTTAGGACCAAAAAGACGGAAAATCCCCTTTCGCTCGCGATAAGTAATCACACAAGGGAGCAGCGGTTTGCCATATTTATAGCTCATTGTAAATGCGCCTTTTTGAAAAGGACGCAAGGGTTTATACATATCCCATCTGCACGCCTCTGGAAAGATATGGAACCACCATCCACGACGATTAAATTCATCAAACGCCTCGTTGAACTTTTTCATAGCACTCATTCCTGCTTCAGCCTCAGGAATAGGAATACCACCCACTATTCTCAAAAAGAAACTATCTTTGGTTCGAAAATTGGGCGCAAACATCGGAATACGCGTTGTGTGCTTAGCCCGCACTGCCAACAACACACAAGGACAATCCAAACGAAAAACATGATTCGCAATCGTGATAGCACCATTTTTTAATCCTTCCTTATGTTTCTTCAACACTTCGCGCCCACGAATACGCAATCCCATCTTGACATGTAACATAATATTAAGGCAAATCTTCAAAATAAAAAGATATGCCAGTCTTATCAAGAAACGACTTTTAGGAGAATCATCGATATATGGATAATTCTCATCAATCGCTAATTCGCGGTCAAAAACAGGAAACAGCGTACGCTCAAATGGGTTTTCCTGAGGATAGTCTAATGCGGGTTGAGGAATATACTCCCCTTTCGCTACCTGTAGTTGTTCGTATTGCTTATTCATCGCTTACGTTTATTTTGGCGGGCATTTTTGCGAACTGCATGCTTGTGTTCTAGATTATCAATAGCTTTCCCTACAGCCTCTTTGGCATCTACAGCCAATTGCTTGAACTTCTGATGACGCTTCTCATCTTGCAAGAGCAGATTCACCTTGAATTGTCCATCTCGACCAGTACCATCCTCAATAGAAGCTTGCTTGAATTGATCAAAGGCATTATGACGCAATCGGTGCGTAATAGGCGTTTTCAAACGCAGACTATCACGTTTGGACTCATATTCAATATTCATCTTCTTGAGTTCATCATCTACCACCGCAGCAAACTTCTCCGCATCCTCTTGCGAAGTCATTTGATCTGCGAATTCAAAATAGAAGTGATACGTACTCTTTTCTACATCAGCAAAAGCAATAGAGAACTTGGTAGGCATATTCAATGCCTCTTCCGCCTTTTGCACAGATGACATAAACTGATTTTCCTGAAGTTTCTCTCCCGTAATACTCACTATTCCATTTACCTTTTGTACCATATGGATAGTTGGCGTACCTAAATATTTCGGTCCAACTTCCACCAAATCGCTAACATCATAGCGATACAGACCTGCATAGGTTGTCACAATTGGCGAGTAGCGTTTGCCCTCTTCCAACTCGTATAGTTGCCAATAGCGAGGGTTTGGATTATCCAAATCTTCTTCTGCTATAAACTCATAATAGTGGAAATGTGGGAATAACACCGTATCCACAGAATAATCATCCATCACAAAACCAAAACGACACTCTGATGAGAAATAACCAATTTCCATATGACAAATATCATCTGCAAAAGATCCTTTGAATTTGTCCAAATACACCTTCGTATTTCCGCACTTCCAAGTAGAAAGCATTTGCAGATTAGGCCAATAATGGCGTGGAAGTGGCGTATAATACTCTTCCTTCAATTTGCGCAACTCAGCTGCACGTTTCGGGTTGGGCTTCAAACTAGCCTCCAACTCCTCGCGGATATAATCTGGGATATTCAAATCCTTGTTGAGTGTACCATTCTCGATATCCTCAACATACTTATCATAATATTCGATAGCATTATGCTGCATCTCCACTATAGTGGATGGGTTGGCGGTAACCAACATCGTGACATCCTGCTCTATACTCAATCGCATAATCGCATAATAACGGGCATTATAGTCAGGAATATCATACACAATCGAAGAAAATGCATAGTGTTTTTTTATAAACTGAGGCACATCCTTACGTGTTAGACCAGATACCGACCCAAAGACCGTACCGTCCAAAGCACGCCCCTCTACCGCCTTACCTACAATAATCACCACACTACCAGAGAACGTCATTTTGCGATGACGAATAAAATTGTATATCCACAGGCGTGTCATCTTGCCATAAATACGCTTCAAATAATGACGCGTAATAGGTATCCATTTAGGCTCTGCTGTGGTACCACTGGTGGTAGCATACATCACTGGATGTCCTGGAAAAAGGATATCTGCCGCACCTTCCTTGGCACGATTCACATAGGGACGTAGTTTTTCATAATCTTGCTTATGTACATATTGCTGATAACGAGCATACAACTCAGTATCAGTCTTACAATCAAGTATTTCCGCAAAGTGATGCTCCCGTCCATAGATAGTATCCTTAGATAAGGTCAACATTTGACGCAAGGTCTGTTCTTGTGCTTTACGCGGATCACGGGACGCTGCATTCAACCGATAGAGTTCAATACGCCCAACCAATCCCATCACGGCATTAATCAAGAATGGAAATTTCAGCATAACAAATCTATTTTTACTATTTCACGCTGCAAAATTAAGAAAATTATTTGGAATATGCAAATCAAACATCATTCTTCGCACTAAAATATAGCATTATTGACATTTTTTCACATACATTATAGTTGCATAGCACGATTCTTTCAACAAAAAAACTGCCTAACAAACGTTAGACAGTTCCTTTTATCTACTGCTTTTCGCACGCCTTGTCTTCTGGTTTTTCTATAAGATATTTTTCTTCACCATTTCTACTATAGAACTTGGTTTCCAACATCCCTAGACTTTGATTTTCTATCACACGTACACCATATTTCATAGCCCATTGTAGTTTCTTATTAAACCACCCTTTCGTGATATAAGCATATATATACGGATGCAGGTGCAGGCGTAATCCTCTGCCATAATGAGCCACCATAGCCTCAATACGTTCCACTACTTGATCAGTAAAGAACAATGATGCTTGTATCTTGCCTTTGCCCATACAAGTAGGACAGGTTTCCATCACATTCATTTCCACCGCAGGGCGCACGCGTTGTCGAGTGATTTGCATTAGTCCAAACTTGCTGAGTGGCAACACATTATGTTTGGCTCTATCGTGACTCATCAGCTTTTGCATGTATTCATACAAGGTCTGCTGATTACCCTTATCGTCCATATCAATAAAATCAATGACTATGATTCCACCGATATCTCTCAATCGAAGCTGATGCACAATCTCATCTGCAGCAAGCATATTAAAATGAAAGGCATTTTGCTCCTGATCGGCAAAGAGTTTCTTACTACCACTATTCACATCAATAGAAAACAGCGCCTCGGTTCGATCCATAATGAGGTAACCGCCTTTCTTGAATCCAACAGTACGCCCCAATCCTGTCTTCATTTGTCGTGTAATGTCAAACTTATCAAATATAGGCTGTTCCCCTCTATATAGTTTGACCACTTTGGAGGCTTCTGGCGCTATCAGTTCGAGGTATTGTTTGATTTCCTCATAGACCGACTCATCATTCACATGAATACTCTCAAAGTCTGGTGAGAAAATATCACGAATGATACCTATTGTTCGTCCTAGTTCTTGACTGATTAAGCTCACCGGTTCCTTGTGTTGCAATGTACGAACACAATCATCCCAGCGTTTAACCAGCACACGCAGTTCATTATCCAGTTCCGCCACGCGTTTATCTTCTGCCACAGTACGAACAATCACCCCAAAACCTTGCGGTTTTATCGAATGAACCAACTGCTTCAATCGTCCACGCTCAGATTCCCGACTAATCTTGTTACTAACCATCACCTTATCGATAAAGGGAATAAGTACAAAATTTCGCCCTGTGATAGATATTTCAGCAGTCAATCGTGGTCCCTTGGAGTTAATAGGCTCTTTGGTCACCTGCACCAAAAGGGTATCGCCCACCTTCAGATAATCAGCGATTTGCCCTTCCTTCGTGCAATCAGGTTGGCGTTCCGTTTTGTGAATCTCTGGTATGCGACGATGGTCAGAAACTAGTTTGGTGACATATTTCTGCGTCGTAAGAAATCCCGATCCTAAATCAAGGTAGTGCAGAAAAGCTTCTTTCTCATGACCTACATCCACAAAAACGGCATTCAGTGCTGGCATCACCTTTTTAACACGACCATAATATATATTGCCTACCGCAAAAGTATCTTTGCCGCGTTGCTCGCGGTTCACTTCCATGAGGCGGTCATCTTCGGTGAGAGCGATAGCCACTTCTTGCGGCGTTACATCCACAATCAGTTCGCTTTTCATATTTCAATAAATCAAAAAAATGCTTTGTGGTCACCAGTTTGCGCCCAAACAGGATTATACCACAAAGCCGTTACTTAAACGTCTCGCCTAAACATTACTTATGTTTATGACGATTCTTGCGCAAACGTTTTTTACGTTTGTGGGTAGACATCTTATGTCTTTTGTGCTTTTTACCGTTTGGCATAATAAATATAAATTAAATTGTTAATAATTATTTCAAGATTTCGGTAAATGCATCAGATGGCTTGAAAGCTGGAATCTTGTGCTCTGGAACGATGATAGATTCCTTCTTTGTAATATTACGAGCCACTTTCTGCTTACGTACCTTAGCTGAGAAACTACCAAAACCACGGAGATATACAGTTTCACCAGCAGCAACAGTACCTTTAATGTTGTCCATAGCCGACTCCACAACGTTCATAATCGTTGTTTTGTCATAGCCTGTTTTAATCGCAATTGCGTTAACGAGTTCTGCTTTTGTCATAATAATAATATTTTATAAGTTATACTTCCTACGAAAAAAATAGTCCCGCCAACACGCAAAGACCAAAATCGGCTGCAAAGGTACAATATTTTTTTGATTTACAAAAGAAAAATTAAAAAAAAATGCATTTTTTTGCATATTTAACGATTTTTCTGTACCTTTGCACAGAATTTTGAATCACTTGCTGATACATAATAGGTTATCTCACTGGTATGAGCAAAACCATCGCGTTCTACCTTGGCGTGAGACCACAGACCCCTATTGTATATGGGTCTCTGAGGTTATTCTACAACAAACACGTGTCAATCAAGGACTTGAATATTACCTCCGATTTATCAACCGTTTTCCCGATGTCCAATCGCTGGCACAAGCACCAGAAGAAGAAGTCTTGCGTTACTGGCAAGGATTAGGATACTACTCCCGCGCTCGAAACATGCACCGTGCAGCACAGATGATAGTAGCCAATCAGATGCTCGTATTCACTCCTAAAGCCACACAACTCCATCCCGATGAGTTATACCACAGTCTGCTGACTTTACCAGGTATCGGTACATATACAGCAGGAGCGATTGCATCATTCGCGTTCAACCTTCCCTATCCCGCCCTGGATGGCAATGTGTATCGCGTACTTGCCCGTCTGTATGACTGCGACATGATTTTCGATACGTCCAGTGGCAAGAAACACTTCCACCAGTTGGCATACGAATTGCTCGACACCCAACAACCACGATTGTACAACTCTGCCATTATGGAGTTTGGCGCGCTACACTGCACTCCCACCTCACCTGACTGCCAACATTGTCCTATACAGGAGTGTTGTTTAGCCTATGCCCACCATACCGTAGAACTGCTACCTGTGCGCAAACCGCGCACGCCATTGCGCGACCGATACCTCAATTATGTCATCTATATCACCGACGACATGCAGACACTCATACACCAGCGC
Organism: Paludibacteraceae bacterium; assembly: GCA_045589755.1. Lineage (GTDB taxonomy): Bacteria > Bacteroidota > Bacteroidia > Bacteroidales > Paludibacteraceae > Colicola. The sequence goes on along the minus strand of JAZNPR010000045.1, from coordinate 14,108 downwards.
ACAGCCAATGACATATGGAAGCACCTCTATGAGTTTCCTCTGACCGAAGATACACAATTACTACCTCCTCCCCCCTGTACTCCTGCATTAGACTTTACCCATATACTTTCGCACCAGCGCCTACACGCGCGATTCTTAATAAAAAAAGTATCGGAGCTTCCCCCGATACCTCACACGATTGCCGTTCCGCTGTCATCGCTCGATGACTATGCGCTCTCACGCCTCACTCTCCGAGCTATCGAGGCTATCGGATTGCATATCTAAATCTTTGGTTACAACCTCTTTCTGCGATAGCACACGGTATTTCTTCTGACGCTGTTGCCAACGCTCACGAGCATATTGCTGCATGTCAGTTACAACATCCATCTCATCGATAATCTCAAAACCAAAAATGGTTTCTATCACATCTTCAAAGGTTAACACACCCTGAAAACAACCGTAATCATCAATCACTACGCCAATCTGCGACTTCTCTTGCAGCATACGGTCAAAAATATCTCCCATATTGGCCTCTTCGTTGAAGTACAACAACGGACGTTTAATCTCGCCGAGGGTCTTCTGAAAATGGTCTTCCGTCAATTCTTCCAGTGCATCATCACGCAACACATAACCAGTAATAAACTCTGGTGACTCTGCGTAAACTGGAATACGAGAAAAATGGTCGTATTTATCGCTATCGTAATATTCCTTCAGCGCCATTTGCTCAGGAGCTATAGCAGCCACCACGCGCGGGGTCATCACTTCATATGCTTTCACCTCATTAAGACGCATCAAGTTGCGTATCATTTTGTTCTCGTCCTCCTCTATCACGCCCTCTTCTTCACCCACGTTGGCCATGGCGATTACCTCTTCACGACTAACCGCCACCTCATCGGGCTCTGGAAACAAACGCGAGATAAGTTCTATCAACTTTACCACAGGCCACATCACAATAATCAAAATGCGTATAGTATGCGCTGCCACACCCATCAACTTCTTCCAATACGTGGTACCTATCGTTTTAGGAAATATCTCCGAAAAAACTAGAATCAGGATAGTCATAACCGCACTGCACACGCCAAACCATACTTCGCCGAACACCAATGTAGCTTGCATACCCACACCACTGGCACCAACTGTGTTGGCTATCGTGTTCAATGACAAGATTGCCGCTAACGGACGTTCGGTTTCGGTCTTATACTTCTTCATTAGCAGAGCTGGTTTATACCCCTCTTCCTCACGAAGATTGATATACGACAACGTGGTGGACATCAGAGTGGACTCCAGCAACGAACAGATAAACGACACAAATAGCGCAAGGAATAAATATAGTAGTAAGTAACTTATCATAATCTTTTTGTAAAACGGACTGCAAAGGTAGTGTTTTTTTTTGACATGTGCAAATTTTATGCAAAAATACACAAAACAAAGCACTAAAGTTTGCATATTTCGCAAAAATGTTGTATCTTTGCAGCCGAAATTGGGTTATTGCGTTATTTTCACAACGAATATATAAGTAAAAAAGATATGGAACTTTCTGAACAAGAATTAGTACGCAGAGAAAGTCTGCAAAAGATGCGTGATTTAGGTATCAATCCTTATCCCGCTGATGAGTATGTAGTTACAGGCTACTCAACCGATATTAAGGCAACCTTCCAGGACGAACAAACCGAAAATGCCGAGTGGTACACAGGCAAGCCTGTGCGTATTGCAGGTCGCTTGATGTCACGCCGTATCATGGGTAAGGCAAGCTTCATTGAGTTGCAAGACTCGAAGGGCCGTATCCAAGTATATGTCAGCCGCGATGACATCCAAGCCCCTACCCCAAATGCACCCCACGACACGAATGTCGTCGGGGACCCCGCGAACGGCGAAACCGCTACCACCGCAGAGCAACAGATGTATAATGTGGTATTCAAGAAACTGCTTGATATAGGCGACTTTATTGGTATCGAAGGTTTTACCTTCCGCACTCAAATGGGCGAGATCAGCGTACACGCTCAGAAATTGACCGTATTGGCAAAGAGCTTGCGTCCGTTGCCAATCGTGAAATACAAAGACGGTGTGGCATACGACGGCTTCAACGACCCAGAGCAACGCTATCGTCAACGTTATGTGGACCTCGTGGTGAACGAGGGCGTGAAGGATGTCTTCCTCAAGCGTGCGACCATCATCCGCACCATGCGTCAGGTATTTGACGAGGCAGGTTACACCGAGGTGGAGACCCCAATACTGCAAGCTATTGCAGGTGGTGCATCGGCTCGTCCGTTCATTACCCACCACAACGCTTTGGACGTGGATATGTACATGCGTATTGCTACCGAGCTCTACCTCAAGCGCCTCATCGTAGGTGGTTTCGAGGGCGTGTACGAGATTGGTCGTAACTTCCGCAACGAGGGTATGGACCGCACCCACAACCCAGAGTTTACCTGTATGGAGCTCTATGTACAATACAAGGACTACAACTGGATGATGTCCTTCACCGAGCAACTACTGGAGAAGATCGCCATTGCCGTAAACGGCACCACCGAGGTGAAGATTGGCGATAACATTGTGAACTTCAAGGCGCCATACCGCCGTCTGCCTATCCTGGAGGCTATCCAAGAGAAGACGGGCTATGACCTCAGCACCATGAGCGAAGATGAGATTCGCCAAGTGGCTAAGAAATACGGCGTAGAGGATACCGAGAAGATGGGCAAGGGCAAACTCATCGACGAGATCTTTGGCGAGACATGCGAGGGCACCTTTATCCAGCCTACTTTCATCACCGACTACCCTGTAGAGATGTCGCCTCTGACCAAGATGCACCGCTCCAAACCAGGTCTCACTGAGCGTTTCGAGCTGATGGTCAACGGCAAGGAGTTGGCTAACGCATACAGCGAGCTCAACGACCCAATCGACCAATACGAGCGTTTCGTAGAGCAGATGAAGCTCGCCGACAAGGGTGACGATGAGGCAATGATTATTGACCACGACTTTATGCGTGCGCTCGAGTACGGTATGCCTCCTACATCGGGTATTGGTATCGGTATCGACCGCTTGGCTATCTTCATGACAGGACAACCATCTATCCAAGATGTGCTATTGTTCCCAACTATGAAGCCAGAGAAATAAAGCATGGGCTTTATTTCTCCGTTTAGAGGACGCTCGCAAAAGCGAGCTACAGTTTAAAGTTTAAAAGGCAAGAATATATGAACGTAGCGATTATTGGTTCAGGCAGTTGGGCAACCGCCCTTGCAAAAATTGTCATGCATAATGTGGCGGATATTAATTGGTATATCCGCAAACAGGAGACTATCGACGAATTCATAGAGATTCGTCGCAACCCCAATCACCTCGAATGGGCATATTTCGATGTATCGCGCATACATTTTTCGACGGACATCAATCAGGTCATAGATCAATCAGAATTGGTTATTCTGGCGATTCCTTCGCCTTACCTCAAGGATCTTTTTCAAGCCATCAAGATTGATATATCACAGAAGAAAGTGATTTCTGCCGTCAAGGGTATGATACCCGATGAGAACATCTTAGTTACCGATTTTCTGCACACCCATTTCCAAATTCCTGAAGAGAACCTGGGTATGATTACGGGTCCGTGCCATGCTGAGGAGATAGCTCTAGAACGTCTCAGTTACCTCACTATTGGCTGCAAGGATCTTGCTACAGCCCAACAATGGCGCAAACTTTTTGACACCCCGTACGTACGCACTACGCCCAGCAACGATATCAAGGGACTGGAGTATGCCAGCGTAATGAAGAATATCTACGCTATTGCGGCAGGTATGTGCTCTAGTTTACGCTATGGCGATAATTTTCAGGCGGTTCTACTCACTAATGCCATGCACGAGATCATGCGTTTCACCAAGGCACAATCGGATATTCCACGCGATATTACCAATAGTGGCTATCTGGGTGATGTGCTGGTAACGGCCTACTCCAATTTCTCGCGCAATCGCCAGTTTGGACAAATGATTGGCATGGGATATTCGGTCAAAGCGGCTCAAACGGAGATGGAGATGATAGCAGAAGGATACTATGGAACAAAAGCTATCCATTTGGCTAATAAAGCGTTAGGAGTAGATATTCCCATTGTAGAAGCGATGTACCAAATTTTGTACAAACGTAAATCCCCAAAAACAACCATCAAAGATTTAACTCAAAAATTCGAATAAGATATGAACAACATTCAATTTTCCTATGGCACAGCAGTTGCCCAAACTGCTATCAACGCATATCAATCACAAGTAGCCACAGCCCAAGAGCAATTAGTCAATGGTACGGGACTCGGCAATGATTTCCTCGGTTGGATGAATCTACCTGCGGACATCCGTCCACAGTTGGCAGACATCCAAGCTACTGCCGAATTGCTCCGCCGCGAGTGCGAAGTGATTGTCTGCATTGGTATTGGTGGTTCCTACCTCGGTGCCAAAGCGGTTATTGATGCCTTGACCAGCAGTTTTGCATGGCTCGAAGGCGAAAAACCTGCTATCGTCTATGCTGGACAAAACATCGGCGAAGACTACCTCTACGAGTTGCAAACTCTCCTCAAGAACAAGAAGTTCGGTATCATTAGTATCTCTAAATCGGGTACTACCACCGAGCCTGCATTGGCGTTCCGCCTCCTCAAAACCCAGCTCGAGGAACAACAAGGCAAAGAAGCTGCTAAGCAACTCATCGTTTGTATCACCGATGCAAAGAAAGGTGCGCTCCGCACATTGGCTACCCAAGAGGGCTACAAAACCTATGTGATTGAAGATAATATCGGCGGTCGCTTCTCTGTACTCTCACCTGTGGGACTATTGCCTATCGCATGCGCAGGATTGGACATCCAAGCACTGATTGATGGTGCCGAGTCTATGATGAACCAATGCGGCATCAATACTCCATTCGAGGAGAACCCAGCTGCCATCTATGCAGCTGCACGCAATAGTCTCTACCAAGAGCAAGGCAAGAAGATTGAAATGCTCGTAAATTTCCACCCCAAATTGCATAATATCAGCGAGTGGTGGAAGCAACTTTATGGCGAGTCTGAGGGTAAGGATGGCAAGGGTATTTTCCCTGCCAGCGTGGACTTCACCACCGACCTCCACTCTATGGGACAATACATCCAAGATGGCGAACGCCACTTGTTTGAGACCGTTATTTCTGTGCTCGAACCTAACCACACTGTACCTTTCCCACATGACGAGGCTAACCTCGATGGCTTGAACTTCCTCGCTGGCAAACGTGTGGACGAAGTGAATAAGATGGCTGAGTTGGGCACCATGCTTGCGCACATCGATGGCGGTGTTCCTAATATGAAAATCACATTGCCTAAGCTCAACGAGTACTATATTGGTCAATTGCTCTACTTCTTTGAGCGCGCATGTGGTATCTCTGGCTACCTCTTGGGCGTCAATCCATTCAACCAACCTGGTGTAGAGGCATACAAGAAGAACATGTTTGCTCTGCTTGACAAACCTGGCTACGAAGCAGAATCAGCAGCTATCAAAGCGCGTTTATAAGGTGTCAGCAAGCAAATGGATATTCGGTGGTCTTGGGTTCGTCTTAGGCGGACCCATTGGCGCACTGATTGGTGTTTTCATTGCATCCTTGTTGGAGAATACGCAGATAGAGTCAGGGGAATACACACAAGGTATTCCCCACTCTTCTCATACGCGTGCTACACAGGGCGACATACGCGTATCTATCATTGTATTGCTCGCGTGTGTCATCAAAGCCGACGGACGCATACTCAAGTCCGAGATCAATAGCATCAAACCTTTCCTTGTACGTAATTTCGGCGAGGAGGGTGCCAAGCAAGCCCTGATGTTGCTCAAGCAACTGCTCAACCAAGACATCAACCCAGCCGAAGTGGCGCAGCAGATTCGCCAGCATGTCAATTATTCGGTCCGTTTGGAGTTGATTCACTTGCTATTAGAGGTAGCCAAGTCCGATGGCGAGGTAGCAGATTCAGAGTGCCAGACCATCGAACTGATTGCCACCCATATGGGTATTGCTAATGCCGATTATCAATCCCTACTCTCGCTCTATCGCAAGCATACGGATGCCAATTGGGCATACACGGCATTGGAGATTGAACCCACGGCTACGGATGAAGAGGTGAAGAAGGCGTACCGCCGTATGGCGATGAAGTATCACCCTGATAAAGTGGCAAATGCAGGCGAAAACATTCGCCAACAAGCCACCGATAAGTTCCGCTCCATCAACGATGCATACGAGCATATCAAAGCTCAGCGAGGAATGAAATAGTCCATTGTCCAATCGTAAATTGCAATGACCACCACCCTTCTCTTTGTCGGCAAGACCACCGACCCGCACATAGAAGCACTCTGTCAAGCCTATCTCAAGCGCCTGACGCACTATTTGCCATTGAAGGTGGTCATCATTCCTGAATTACGCAATACCAAGGCGCTCACCCTAGAACAGCAGAAGCAAGCCGAAGGCGAACTCATCTTGCGCGCTGTGCCACCAACAGCCGAACTCATCTTATTGGACGAACATGGACACGAGTATCGCTCCATAGAGTTTGCACAAACAATGCAAAAAAAGATGTCATCAGGTCGCGACATCTTCTTTGCCATAGGTGGTCCCTATGGTTTTTCTCCTGCGGTGTACGACCGCGCGAACGGCAAGATTTCGCTTAGTCAAATGACTTTTTCGCACCAAATGGTGCGCCTTTTTCTCATCGAGCAGATATACCGAGCTATGACTATCCTCCGTGGCGAACCCTATCACCACGAATGATACCAAACACTCGTTTGAACAAACTGTGGCACACTATTTGCGGCAGTATTTTTATATACCTATAAAACGAATACCATATGCTCATTCAATTTCTTGGCGCTGCTGGCGAGGTGACAGGCAGCAAACACCTCATCACGACCGATTCGGGCAAGACCATTTTGCTCGATTGTGGCATGTATCAAGGCAAAGGTATGGAGACCGATGCCGCCAATCGCGAACTGGGATTCGACCCCAAAGATATTCACTATCTGCTCCTCTCGCATGCGCATATCGACCACTCGGGTCTTATACCTTATATATATAGTCTTGGTTTTCGCGGTAAGATCTTCTGCACGCCCGCCACGCGCGACCTATGCGAACTCATGCTACAAGACACGGCTTTCATTCAGGAGCAGGATGTGCGTTGGTACAACAAGAAGATGCACCGCCAACACAAGCCCACTATCAAACCGCTCTTCGACACCCACCATGCGCAGCAGGTGATGAAGCTCTTCCGCACCGTGGACTACAACACCACTTATCGCATTGATAATGAGATTAGTTTTCAGTTCATCAACTCGGGGCATATGCTTGGCTCTGCCCTTATCCATCTCTCTATCCAAGAGCACAACGAGGTCAAACGCATCGCCTATACGGGCGACATCGGGCGACTGCATAGCCATATATTGAGCACACCCCAACCCTTCCCACAATGCGACTACCTCATCTGCGAGTCCACCTACGGCGACCGCCTGCACGATGACGAACTCGTATCCGAAGAACAACTGCTCGGCGTGGTGGAGGAGACCTGTATGTATAAGAAGGGCAAGCTGCTCATTCCATCTTTTTCGGTGGGCAGAACGCAGGAGATTGTCTATGTTCTTAACCAACTGTATAACGACGGACGCCTCGAACGCGTACCCGTGTATGTGGACTCGCCGCTCTCTGCCAATGCCACTGAGATTTTCCGTCGCTATGCGGATACGCTCAACGAGCAGGTGCGCGACACCTTGCGCTTCGATCCCGACCCATTTGGTTTTAATACGCTACGCTACATCACCGATGTGCAACAGTCCAAAGCACTCAACCGCAGCGAGCAACCTTGTATCGTCATTTCTTCGTCGGGTATGTTGGAGGCGGGGCGCATCAAGCACCATGTGTCGAACCATATTGACGACCCTACGACAACGATTCTCATCGTCGGTTATTGTACGCCTACTTCATTGGGAGCGCGTATTCAAGACCCTAAGTTGCGTTTCGTGAGTATTTTTGGTTACGACCACCGTATCCGCGCACAAGTGACTAAGATTGAGGGCTTTTCGGGTCATGGCGATTATAGCGAGATGATTCAGTATTTCACAGCAAGCCAAGATGTGAAGGCTATTAAGAAGACTTTTATTGTCCACGGCGAGAGCAGTGCCCAAGAGGCGATGAAAGACCACCTCTATGAAGCAGGATTCAGAAACATTCACATCCCCCAGAAAGGCGCAAGTGTAGTGCTGTGATTCGGATATTGGGTATTGGATAATGGATATTGGGTATTTACATATATAGAGGCATACACAATAGCGGTAGAAGTAGCGGCAAGTGCAAAAAATATTTCTATCAGTGTTTATCGTACTTTAGAAGCCGTTAATCCCCAATTAGCGGCAACTTTATTCACTTTTGCCGCTACTTTTTGTAGTATTATTATAGAAACGCAAAAACGGGCAAGTAAACTTTCACCCCACCGCCACCCATGAAAATCAGAGTGGTAACCGAGTGGTAAGCGAAGATACCGCTAACCAACTTTCGCCCACTGAAATCCCATCAATAGCCTACATTTGCACTTGTTTTTGTTCTTTGAGGTATTGTAGAGAAAAAATGTAATGGCTATTTCCGAAATGACTATTTCAATTATTCCGCAATTAATGGACAAAGTGCAAAGAGTTCTAACGCAGACGCAGTTTCAGGAATAAGTTGCTGACGAGCAAAGTTCTTGGATTGATTATCCAATAGTACTTCACCCAATCCTTGCATCAACATGCGCGAACTATACGATCGCACTTTAGCTGCACATTGTTGCGCATACTCGCTAACCGACATACCTGTACGCAGTTGTACAATCTCTGCATTAATCTCTGTACGATTTTGCAAAAAGAACCACACATCATAAATGTCACGAGGTGTAATGCGTTCGCCTAATGCACACAATTTATGCGCAAACATATCCGAGAGTGTCATCACTCGAATATCCGTGCCAAGCAATGAACGCACCTCATAGTGATTAGGGTACTCGCGATTACTCACCTCCACTTTCAACATTCGTTCGCCCTTGCCGTAATTGAGCACCAAGATTGGACCATAAAACTTCATTGATTCATCATCAATCGTGCCAAATTTGAGCAACAAGTTGTGCAGTTCGTTATACACATACTCCATTTTAGAAGCGTCTAATAGGTTGAAATCCAAATCGGTAGAGAAACGCGAGAGATTATAAAACATCATCAGCGATGTGCCACCTTTGAAAGCAAGCAATTGGCTGAGTTGAGGATGACGGAAGATAGCAAGCAGCACTTGCATCATGTAGTAGCGATGTTTGTTGGTATCCATAGTATTATTCTTTGAGTAGCACTTCCACGCGTTTGGTGAATATCTTTGAATTATATATTGGCAATATCTGTCGAATCAAGTCCTTGTTCAACGGGTGTAGATTATCAAAATAGCATTGTCCTGCACTGAGATAAACCATATCCAAAAACGCACGCTCTGGCGTGGCAATAGCGATATTGTCGCGTTGCTCAATGCCCAACATATTTGCCCATATCATAGGATTAATCTTGCGGAACACATATGCTCGTTCATCCACCACAATGGTACGATTCTGGTAACTAATACAAGTAATATCCGAGTTGTATTGAAAAGTAACACCCGCGCGAGCCAGCACATATTCCAATGAAATGTACGACGGACTGAGCAGCGTGCAAGCCATTTCCTGTTCGTTATATTTAGGCTTGGCATAGATGCCTTTGCGAGGATTAAGAAGCACCCCCTTCTTGGCATAATACATGAGCGAACGCGATAGAGATTCCCTGTCGCGTGTATCGACTTTTAGCGCCAACCATTGTGGTGTAAAGACCGATCGTGAATTTGATAATATAGTACTTAAAACATCCATTCGTGAGCTACAACTACAAATAATTTGTACTTTCAGCGCACAAAAGTACTACATTTATTTCATATACGCAAGCATTTGAGTAAAAAAATGCCTTTTTTGTATTCATATTTGCAAGATTCAAAAAAAATATGTACCTTTGCAAGCAAAATAGCATATCAATATGAAAATTACACACATCATCCATCGCGGACTATTGCTCGCAGCAGCAATAATCCTGTTTGTCAGTTGTGGCAAGAGTAAAAGCAGTAACAACGGTCGTATCCTGACCTCCGCTACTGGTTCTATCTACGAATGTCTCGTCGTGATGAACGACCAAGCACTCACACAAGACCAACTCAACGAAATAGCCAAACACAAGCTCGTGAACGAAGCATCGGGCTATACCAAACCTATAGCAAGCCTATACGATTTGGTAGAAGCCATCATGGCTGCCGATATGCCATGCATGCCACAAGTGGAACCCTATTTCCGACTAACACATGTATCTACCACACAGTTTGACGATATGTTCAAACCCACACGCAATATCCTTTTTGTGGACATCAACCCACAAAAATACACCCAACTCAAGGCGAAAGTTTCCAACGATTATTGGTCCACACCACAAGCCATCTATCGCATACAATCGCCCTCAGAGGAAGAATTTACCAACTACTGGCTAGCAAACGGAAGAGCCGTGCGCGAGTGGTTTGTTAGCCAAGAACTGAAACGCCAAACCAAGTTCTACCGCGCCAGCACCAACAAACAGGCACGCGCTATCCTACAGCAACAAGGCTACGACATGCTGATTCCAGAAGACTATATCGTCATCATGGACACCACATTGGGCGGAGCTACCACCTATAGTCTGCGTCGCCCTACTACTGTAGCCAGCGAAGTGCGCCTGCTATGGTGCTGCAACAACAAAGGTCCTATGCGCCGTGACCTTATTATATATAGTTACCCCTATACCGATGCCAACACTTTCACCCTCGCATACCTCAATCAGAAACGCGATGAAGTACTCAGTCGCGTAGTGAAAGGCAGTGTTGAAGGAGCATATATGGGCACCGAATACAAGGTGATGCCACCTCAGATGCGCACCGTCATGGTGAATGACAGCACTTCTGCCACAGAGGTTCGCGGACTATGGAAAATCCTGAACGGCGAAGCGATGGGCGGACCCTATGTCAGCCTCACACGCCTCGACCAAGTCCATGGTCGCATAGTCACCGCCGAAGCCTTCCTATACGCCGCGGGACAAAAGAAACGCACCGCCCTTCGCCAAGCAGAAGCGATTCTCTATACTTTGACATTACCTGAAGATACGATTAAGTAGTTTAGTGAACGCTTCGCTACTGTTTAGTGTTTAGAGACGAGGGAAATGGCAGCAGTTACACCATATTTGTTAGTAGAGAACCTGACGAAATCGGTGGGGTCTAAGGTATTGTTCAGCAATATCAGTTTCGCTGTGAACAAAGGGCAACGCATTGCCCTCATTGCCCGCAACGGCATCGGCAAGAGTACACTGCTCGAAATCCTCATGGGTAAAACCGACTACGACAACGGCAAAATCACTTGGCGCAAAGACCTCAAAGTCAAATACCTGCCTCAACACGTTGGTGTTGAGTGTTTAGAGAACGCCGCAAGCGGGTACAGTTTAGAGATGAAAGGCGAGGAATTCCAGAAACTCAGCGGCGGACAGCAAAAGAAACTGCTACTCCAACAAGTCTTGGACGACGAGCCCGATATCCTGCTACTGGACGAGCCTACCAACCACCTCGACCTTGACACCGTGGTTTGGTTGGAGGAATACCTGAGAAATCGTACAACAAGAGGCGAAAAAGCCATCACCATTCTCATGGTCACCCACGACCGCTATTTTCTTGACAGCGTGTGCACCGACATCTTCGAACTCGACGAGCACAACCTCTACACCTACCACGGCAACTACGCCTACTACATAGAGAAACGCGCCGAACGACTCGAAGCACAGCAAGCCGAAGTAGAGAAAGCACGCAACCTCTACCGCACCGAACTGGAATGGATGCGACGCATGCCACAAGCACGCGCACACAAGGCACAATACCGCATCGACAACTTCTACGAACTGGAAAAGAAAGCCAAACAACAACGCAACGATGTAGAAGTGCAATTAGCCGTCAAATCGGGCTATATAGGCAACAAGATTTTCGAAGCCAAAGATGTATGCAAAACCTTTATATCGCCCACTACAGGCGAAGAGAAAGTCATACTACAGCACTTCAACTATGTTTTCTCTCGCTACGAGAAACTGGGTATCATCGGCAATAACGGCACTGGCAAATCCACCTTCATCAAACTCCTGCTGGGCGAAGTGCCAGCCGATAGCGGCACTTGGGACATCGGTAGCACCGTTCGCTTTGGCTACTACGCACAAACGGGATTGCAATTCGATGAGGGCAAGAAAGTCATTGATCTGGTGCGCGATATTGCCGAGGTGGTAGATCTGGGCAATGGACAAAAGATGACTGCCAGCCAGTTCCTACAAATGTTTCTCTTCTCGCCCAGCCAGCAATACGATTTTGTGGGTAAACTATCTGGTGGCGAACGCCAGCGGCTGCACCTATGTACGGTACTCATGCGCAGTCCCAACTTCCTCATTCTGGATGAGCCCACCAACGATCTGGATATCCCTACCCTAAATGTGCTGGAAGATTACCTGCAGAAGTTTCAGGGGTGCCTGATTGTCATCAGCCACGACCGCTACTTCATGGACCGTGTAGTGGACCATATCTTCGTCTTCCACGGACAGGGCCATGTGCAAGACTTCCCTGGCAACTACACGCAGTATCGCCTTGAAACAATAAAGCGAGAAGGCGATGAGGCGAAAGGCGAGAGGTTAGAGGCGAAAGGTACGAAGACCAAAACCGAACAGAAGCGCCGATTGAGCTTCAAGGAGAAAAAGGAGTTGGAGGAACTGGAAACACGCATGCCTGCATTGGAAGAAGAAAAAGCTACGCTGGAAGCCCTGCTCTCAGGCGGCGCCACCCTACCCGATGACATTGCCCGTGCCTCCAAACGCTATCAAGAAGTGCAAGAGGAGCTGGACATGGCAGAACTCCGCTGGCTCGAACTCAGCGAAATCGCCGAATAACCTTCTCCCATACCCAATACCCAATATCCAATAACCAATATCCAATACCCAATCATTTGCATAATTGCATTTTTTTGCCTACCTTTAGGGCAAAAAAACTATGACGTATGGGTATATTCGCGTAAGTTCCGACAAGCAGACGGTCGAGAACCAGCGATTTGAGATTCAACGATTCTGCGAACAGAACCATCTCATGATTGATGGTTGGATAGAAGAAACCATTTCAGGCACAAAGAGTTACACCAAACGGCAATTGGGGCGGCTACTACGCAGGACCCAAAAAGGAGACATCATCATCTGCAGCGAGTTATCGCGTTTAGGGCGTAATCTGTATATGATTATGGAGATACTGAGCATCTGTATGTCCAAAGAATGTTTCGTTTGGACCATCAAAGACGGTTATCGCCTCGGCGATGATATTCAGAGCAAGGTGTTGGCATTTGCTTTTGGGCTATCAGCCGAAATCGAACGCAACCTCATCTCCCAACGCACCAAAGAAGCATTGGCACGGCTGAAGGCTCAGGGCAAACAGGTTGGCAGAGCCAAAGGTAGTCCTACAGCGCCTGAGCATTTTCGGTTGCACAAACACGATGCATATATCCGCAAGGCACTCAGCGACGGAACCAAGCAATGCCAAATCATCCGACGATTGCATACCAATCGCTCTACATTGTCACGATACATCAAGCGCTTTATCCTTACACCTAGTTAGTCCCCATCATCCAATATCCCTACTCCTCTCTAGCGAGAGTGGAGAAAACAAAAAAACGACCATCCATTTGGATAGTCGTTTTCTTTGGTAGTGCTACGGGGACTCGAACCCCGGTTTACGGCGTGAGAGGCCGTTGTCCTAGGCCACTAGACGATAGCACCGTGACCGTATGTCATACTTTCTTTTTGAAAGCGAGTGCAAAGGTACTGCTTTTTTTTGACATGACCAAATATTTTCAAAAAAAAATGCAAAAAAGTGGATTTTTTTATACTTTTGCCATTTTTTGGAGTAAAATCATGATTTTTTTACACCTTAACATACATTTTAAATGAGGAACACTTGCGTATGTGCAAATTTTGTAGTAACTTTGCACCATAATTTGGAATAGTAGGCATTATGACAACTAACTTAGGATA
>JAZNPR010000044.1:0-17832 GCA_045589755.1 Paludibacteraceae bacterium | reverse complement strand
CCTGTGGTCAGAATCGCGTTTTGAGGTTGTGTACCCTTGGTATAGGTATTGTATAGCGATTCTTCGCTGGTTTGCACAAAATCGGCTTGTGCTTCTACCAGTTCGGCGTAGTTTTTACGTGCGAAAGCAGGCAAAAGAATAAAATGATTGGTATTCTCAGGCGCAGACAGCGCGTTTTGTTCGCGTGGCGTGTCCATGGTCTCCACCACCGCGCGCGAGTGCGCCATGCGTGTCGTAACGCGGAAAAGTACAGGTGTGCGCAGCGACTCTGATAGGTCAAAGGCATAGTGCATCATGTCGTATGCCTCTTGCTGATTGCTGGGTTCGAGGCAAGGAATCATCGCGAATTTCGCATAGAAGCGTGAGTCTTGTTCGTTCTGCGAGGAGTGCATGGATGGATCATCGGCAGCCACTACCACCAGTCCACCATTCACGCCCGTGATGCCAGCGTTCATGAAGGCATCTGCACAGACATTCATGCCCACATGCTTCATGCAGACCAATGCACGTTTGCCCATATACGACATACCGAGCGCGCCTTCCATAGCGGTCTTCTCATTGGTAGCCCATTGGCAGAAAATCTTGCCTTTCGCCTCTAAACTATAGGCGCTATCAGCGCCGTTCTCTAAACCAGCGGAAAGCGCTTTACGCTTTTCGCTCAATTGTATATACTCTGTAATCTCTGTAGATGGTGTACCAGGATAGGCATATACGCCACTCAGTCCTGCATCAATAGCGCCTTGCGCTATGGCTTCATCGCCTAAAAGTAGATGTTTCATGGTCTTGTTGGTTTTGTAAACAGGGCAAAGGTACAAAAAAATAGTGATATATGCAAATATCCTATTTTATTTATGTTGCAAAACATCTATTTCTTGCAATGTTCGTGTCAATCCATGGCGTGTTCCTCTGTCATAAACACCACGTGTCCTACTTCGCAATGAATGCACTGCTCGTGTTGGCAGTAGTGTTGATAGAGATGTATGAGTGCTTGGGTTTCAGCGGCGGAGGTGGCATGTTGTCCTACCAATTGCCACAGACGGATGATGCGGTTGTTTTCGGGTGGTAGTTGTGTCAATAGGTCTATAGCCTGTTTTGCTTGTGCCGTATTGTTTCGTGCCAAAGCGTAGGCATAGCGATATGGTAGAATGGTGTTGATTAGCAGGATGTCAATGGATGCTTTACCGATAGGTGGTGCTGGGGTGAAATACGATGGTTCTGTGTTGGGGATTGGTTGCAGTTGCAGTAGCGCGCGTAGTGCGTGAATATCATCTTTCTCCAGCGATTGTGAAAAGAGGAATTCGGATTGGCATATGAGTTGTGCAAATTGTCGTATGCGTACTTCGGGTGCATTTTGCGGACGCATACGTGCCTTTTTCCAGAGTGTAGCGTTGATGGGTGTCAAGGAGAATTTATGTTTCAGGAATAGGTATTCTTGAAACAAAGCCTTGTGTTCCTCGGTATCGGCGGTTGATTCGTTGAGTAGCCCTGATTGTCCTAATAGCATGGCTGTTACTTGAAACACACTGTTGCGGTGTTTGAGCAGATACATCAATGGTGTCTGTAATGCCAGGGATTCAAAGGGCAGATTGTTGGTATGAAAACCAAAGTTATGTGCCAGGGAAATATAGAATGCTTTGACCCAATTTTGTTGTGTGATAGTTAGCAGTTGGTTTATGGATTGTGTTTTGCACAACCATCGTTCTCGGAGCAGCGTCTGTCGCCATCCTTCGGTGAGCATCGTGGGTATGTTGAGCAACTGTTGGCTGCAAGGAATGGTGTTGAAAGCATTATCCATTTGCCGAGCGTGTGCAATCAGTTGTGTGAGGTAGTCGTTGTTTGCAGGATATTGCAGCACGCATTGTGTCAGGCTCTCGCCACGCGAGTTATAGGATTGTTCGTCGTTGTCGCATACGATGTGCAGAATCACATTGTCGTAGGCGGGATTGGTGTGATGATGATGACGTTGCCAGTCGGATGCGCGCACGTGTATCTCGATGTTGCCTACCCACTCTTGTCCGTTGATGCGTAGATGTGCATGGCTGAAGTCAGGACCTGCATCACGATTGTGTCTGCCCACTGATAGTATCTCTATCGGCAAGCCCGTGGTGGTAAATTGTGGTATTCCTGCCCAGAGACGTTGCTGCCATATGTAGTGTAGGAGTATTTCTGGCATATATTTTTCTGCGGTTACGTATTGACCACGAAGAAACTTCTTTCTGCGGTTATGATTTGACCACTGAACCGCACGGAACTACACTGAACCGAGGGGGCTATTATAAGACAACTTAGACGTACGCGAAGCGATCGTTCGAACGAATGTGAGATAAGAACTCAATAGACAATTAAAATCAATTATTCCGTGCATTGTCTTTATTGTCTTACTTATTGTCGATATTGTCTTTCAACATATTCCGCGTTTCCGTGTCAATCCGTGCTCGTCCGTGGTTAGTTTTATCTCCCATTGAGGGGCATTTTCTGCGGTTATGTATCTCCCACTTATACACTCCAGTGCAGGAACTGCGATATCAATCGTTTCAGCGAGTTCTGTGGTTTGTTGTTGATATACGACTCTAGGAGTTTCGCTCCATCTCCCTGTGGAATAATATCATAATCCGCTATAGCTGCAGGAATGAGGCAGGAGAATCCTTCGTGTAGTTCCACTTGATCTTGTGTGCTACGTATGCGTATGGTGCAGTTGCCTTGCATGCAGGTGGTGATGATAAAGGAGTCATAACTCACCATATTGCGGTGCATGGGATGTTGTAGCGACACCACGCGTACGCTGAAGTGTTCGGTATCCAGACATGGATTAGCGACATCCAGTGCATCTCGGTAGGTGTTTCGATATTCCTTGTACACCTTGTAATCTAGTGCCTCGGCAGCCAAGTCGGTGTGCAACTGGCGTGGTTGTCCATTAAGGTCTATGCGTCCGTAGTCATAGATGCGATAGGTGAGGTCGGAGGTCTGTTGCACTTCGGCTAGCAATACACCTTTTCCGATGGCGTGTATGCGTCCTGCGGGCAAGTAGAAGACATCGCCAGCATGTACTTCGTGTTTAGCCAGTGCCTCCAGAATCGTGCCGTCAGCCACTTTCTGCGCATATTGTTCAGGGGTCAGTTCGTCCTTGAATCCCGCATAGATAGACGCTCCTGGTTGCGCATCAATGACGTACCACATCTCCGATTTGCCTAGTTGGTTATGTAGGCGCTGTGCCATATCGTTGTCGGGATGTACTTGTACGCTCAGGTCGTCGTTGGTGTCGATGAGTTTGACCAATATTGGCAGTTGGTTGGCATGCTGTTTGGCTACCGCTTTGCCGAGAATGGCTTCGGGCATTTTGCGTATCACATCGGTCAGAGGATAACCAGTCCAGGTGCCGTTGGCTACGATGGATGGTGCGCTATCCACAGCGGAGACTTCCCAGCTCTCGCCTATATGGTCTTGCTGTGGTAGGTTTTTCCATGTGGTCAGTCGATTACTACCCCACAGTTTGGTGCGCAGGTTGGGCTCGAACAGCATGGGATACAGTTGGGTACGTTGTGCTTCGATCACGCACCCCATAGCCAGCATGCGCACGTCGGTGATGGCATGTAGTTCGTAGGAACTGAGGTGCTCAACGAACACAAAATCCTCTTTGCTGCAATGGTGTACTGTGCCATCGATGGTGATATGGATTTCGCCATCGAGGATAAAGAATAGGTCCTGTAGGTCAGGGTGAATATGTTTTGCGCTATGCTCTCCTGCTTTCAGTTCGATGACGGCTACTTGCGTGATGCTACATCCGCTCTCGTTGGCGGATAACAGTACACGCTTGAGTCCCATCTCGTAGGAAGTGGCAGCTGGTTGAATTTCGTGTAAACTTCGTTGCATATTTAGTTTAACCTTTAATCTTTAAACTATACAATATCTCCACAATACGTTCGGCAGTGTGACCATCCCATAGTGGTGGGATAGCGCCTTGCTGCCATTCGCCCGCGAATAATGCATCCAAAGCGGGCTTAATGGCATTCGGATTGGTGCCGATTAGGCGATTGGTTCCAATGGTACAAGTCTCTGGTCGCTCTGTATTGTCGCGCAGGGTGATACATGGCACACCCATTACGGTAGTTTCTTCGGTTATTCCGCCTGAGTCGGTAACTACCACTTTGGCATGTTCTACCAGGTAATTAAATTCTAGATAGCCCATTGGATCTACTATATGAAGATTTGGGAAGACGGTGCGTAGTTGCTGTTCATTACCCCATAGGTTGTAGAATAGTTTTGCAGTACGTGGGTGGATGGGAAAGATGATAGGCAGATTGTGTACATTGGTGATGATCTGCTCCATCAGGGCTTTCAGGTGTTGTTCTTCGTCCACGTTAGCTGGGCGGTGCATGGTCATCACCACATAATTCTTCTCCTGGAGTTCCAACTCATCATATACCGCAGGCTTACGAAATCGTGCGCGATTAGCGAGCAGCGTGTCGATCATCACGTTGCCCACATACCACACTTTCTGGGGCGTTCTTTTGAACGCATACTGCTCTTCAGGAAGATCAGGTAGGCGATAGGCAAAAGGCGAGAGGCGAGAGGCTTCAGTTGGTGTAGAGTGTAAGGTGTAAGGTGTAAAGGCTTGTATATCGGCTTCGCCGTTTTCCGTGCCTTTAGCCTTATCGCCTAATAGTCTCATTGCCTCGTCGCCTTTACACTCTACAAATTCCACTTTACACTCTAATGACGCTCCTTGCATAAGGAGATTCTTATTGGCTACCTCAGAGGTAGTAAACATATAATCAGCAAGACTGTCGGTAACCATGCGGTTGATTTCCTCGGGCATGCTGAGGTCCCAGCTGCGAATGCCTGCTTCTACGTGGCAGACGCGGGTATTGAGTTTCTTGGCTACGATGGAGCAAGCCATGGTGCTGGTGACATCACCCACAACGAGTACCAAGTCGGTAGGATTAGCTATGAGGTCCTTCTCAAAGGCGACCATGATGTTGGCGGTTTGCTCGGCTTGTGTGCCGCCACCACAACCTAGGTTCACGTCGGGCATAGGTATGCCGAGTTCCTCGAAAAAGGTGTCGGACATATTCTTGTCGTAATGCTGACCAGTGTGAACAAGACGGTAATGGATATCCTTGCCAGCTGCGTTAGCGACTTGTATGGCTTTGATGAGAGGCGCAATCTTCATGAAGTTAGGGCGTGCGCCTGCGATAAGGGTGATATGCATATCTATATTATTTTAATTATTTCTTTAACAAAAAGAGTTTTTTTCTTTATACAAAAATACGCTTCGTTACACTCGCTACATAAATATCAAAAAATCTTGTTTCATACTTTCTTTTGCTCATTAGGAGCAGCTCGCTGCTGGATGAGCAAAACAAAGTTATGTTCTTGTTGCTATTTCTAAGTTATTTTGTTTGGGTTGAAAGAGCGACAAATGCCCTCCAAAAAAACAAATAAGTTGTATTATTCACAAGAATATGGTCGCGTTATTTCCCACTCTTCTCTCAGCCATCGATCGGTGATGAGTCGGTTGGTAATTTTTCACACATCATTACTCTCACTTAACAAACGCTTCAGCGAATCTATATCAGGCAAAGCCTTATGCAATTCTTCTGGCATATCGACTGACATATGATACTTAGCCACTCCCATCGGACTATCATACCGCTGAATGACATGTTTCACATAGCCGTTGGCTGGCAAATTTCTCATACATTCACTTTTTGCAGCCAGTCGCTGCAAAAGTGTAGTATTTTCATTCTCATCAACCAATAGCCGTTGATGCACCTATTATTATAAAGTTTATTTTTTGAGTACCGTTTGTAAAAGTGATATAAGGTTCTCAATAATCCCCGTTGATTCCTTGTTTAGTGTGAACTCATCAGCATTTTTTCCTCTTTTCCTCAATGGATCTTGATGGATTTCCTTTAAAATTGTAGAAATATATTCCGCATAACGCTCAGGATCTTTACCCCGTAACTCCTCTGAAAATGCAACCATAGATTTAGCTATCGTTGTTTTATATGCATAATCTTCAATTAGATTCTTTTGCTTCGTATATTGATTTGCACAGAAAATAGAGCCTGTTACTGTAAATGGAATCATACTTAATCTTCCTATCAGATTTAACAACATCTGATTTTCTGTAGAAGTAGTTTGATCTATTCCCCAGCCTAACATTATCCACATTCCAATTAAAAGGGTTATAAGCAAGAAAGATATCGCCCCAGCCAACCACAATCCTAATCTCCATTTATTTTGCGCTTCGGTCAATTGTGCAGAATATGCAGCACTCAATCCTTCTGCATTCTTATAGCGCAACGCTTCTTTTGCTGTTTCAATCAAGTTCTTTGCCTCTTCTAACTTATTCGTATATTCAGCAGTATAATTATTTAACGCTAAATTATATTTGTTTGTTTCAGTTGCTTGTTTCTGAAGAATTTCTTCTCGTTCGGATATTTTCGCGACAAACTCTTCGAATGCTTTCTTAGAAAGATTTGTTTTTTCGAGATTTTGAGCTATGATTTGCTCATTACTGGAAGCAACTTTTACAGCCTCTCTAATATTAGACAATTCTGCTTGTTCATCAGTTTGCATAATCCTTAAAGTTTCTTGTTGTTTCCTTATATCATCGAGGCAACTTTCCAATTGTTCTTTACGAGTTAATATTTCCTCATATGCAACATTAACTTTTTCCATGATCGATTTAATATCAATCATGTCATTTTCAATACTAGTTTTTGCCTGCCTCGTATGCTCTAATTCGTCATTAAACCCTTCTAGTTTTCTTTTGTCAATACGAATATTCCAGATTCTCATCAAAGTTTTAAGTTCTTCCAATGCTGATACAACATAATGATTATTTCTGTTGTGCAAATGTTGGAAAACCTGATAAAGTTGGTTCTTTATTTTCTCACGTTCACTATAAGTATATGTAGACAAAAATATATTATGTGCATTCACCAAATACGAAACATCACCCAGCACATTCTGAATTGTATGTATTATTGTATTTAGACTGTATTCTTTTTCCGAGCCATACATAGGCTCGTCCATATTAATACCCTGTTGCAAGTAATATGCACGATATTCTACTATGGCATTCAATATTTTTTCACGCAATTCTTCTATCGCTATTATTGTATTTGTCTTCATACAAACATCTAAATTTTCTCGGATGATTTATATCAAATAATTTGCTTTGTAATCAAAGCGACGACAATAGCAAGCATAAAACTCAATAAAGTTCCAACTAGCACATATTCGGTTCTTGCAGTATCTGTTTCCTTAAAACGCAAAATAGATTTCGCAGCAATAAGAAAACCAATTGCCTCGTATTCGCCAAGCATTACAAACACAAACACCATCAAACGTTCCACCCCTCCTATAACATGGCCCGCTAACACTAAACTTTCATTCGTATTACCATCCACACCCAATTGCAATTTATATACCTTAAAAATCTGATTAATTATAATATTCGTAGGTTTTAGTAAGAATAATACGGATGTAGCCAATGTGATATATCTAAACATACTAGGATCACTTATTAGAAAACAAATAGCATCACCTCTATACCAATAAGACACACATACAAGTAATACTATATGCAGAAGTTGATCAATCCAAAAAGCATATCTCCAGTTTTTCAAATAACTTTTTAAACCATCAATAACAAGATGAGATACGCCTATTATTAGTGCAGGCCAAATAAATGATAATGTAGGGTTGGCTAACCAAGTACATATAGCCATGATTAATGCATGAACGTACAATTGCCATGACAAAAATCCTTTATCATTTTTCGCCTTACAAAAATCATCACATTGCATATAAAAATCACCCAAAAGATGAAATAATAGCAACAGCATTAATAATGTCTTCATGGTATATTAGTTATTTTCAAAATTCATATTCTCATAAAAATCAAGCATCTCAGATATTGCATTCCATCCTAACAAAGTACTATGTTTATTAACCGTACTCACTCTCAATCCTAATGAGCTCGCAATTTCTGCATCTTTAAGCCCTAATAATTTATAATACAACACCTGTATCTGTTTGTTTGTAGATTTCTTCAGCAAAACATCTACAAAACTAAGCATCGTATTCATTACCAAATCCATGCTTTTATCACCAGATACAAAATACAAAGTATCTTTAATGATAATGCGCTCCTTTCCAGATGTAGAAAACTCAGCAATTTTTCTACCCGATTTATAAATTGCATCTCCATCAATTATCCCCATATCTTTATCTACGAGGCGCAATTCTCCGACACCAATTGCCAGACGAATTCCATACAACAGGAAATACTCAAAACCCTTAGACTTTTTTACAACCTCAACTTTCGATTTCCACGATGAAGTTTTCAATAAAATAGATACTTTTAATACTAATGCACTCCATAAGGCATATTGAGGAGAATCAAATACACACTCTATGGTATCTCCCTTCACTATTCGCCCCCAAAAAGATTGTTGTTCTTTAGACAGATGCTCTTCTATTACAGCAAATGCACCATTAATCGTCTCTCTTAATAAAACTAACTCCTTAGAACTCAAAGAGGTAGATGATATAATATCCGCAGATATAGTAGCCTTCATATTACAACTCAATTTCTAAAAACTCTAATTATTCGTCTCCACAAACGAATTTTATACTTATTCGCCTCTACAAACGAATTAATGAATTTATTTACAATTACAGGCATCAGACATCTTATACCCTATTCACGCTGCAAAGTTACAAAAAAGTTTTGAATTATGCAAATTTTTCTATTTTTTATCGTATTCTTTTTTCTTTAACAAAAACACACTCACTGAGCTTCGCTACAAAAATATCAAAAAGTCACATTTTATTTCTAAGTTACTTTTAAGACAATTGATGTTCGTCAATTTATTCGTCATTCAACGACTATTTGTCGTTCTATGTATTTGTTTTGCTCATCAATGCAGCGCGCTGCATTCTTTTGAGCATAAACAAACACACACTCGAATTGACATGAATTGACGCCCTAATTGTCAATAATTGTCATTCTACATAATCCTTTAATTTTTAATTATTTTTGTAGGCATTGCAAATGCCGTATTTTTGTTTCAAAATAATCGCAACAGCACTAATTGTCTTTATATATAATCGTGCCTATAACCAATAACCAATAGCCCATATCCAATACCCAATCACCCAAAATATAATTACAATGATATTTATCGGCGTTTTTGGCAGTTAAATATAACTACAATTATATTTTGCCAGGATAATATCTTACTTAAATTGAGCCCAAAAGGTATCGTTGTTTTGGTTCTCGCGGGTCTGCTGTTGGCTATCTGGATAATTCTCGATGAACCATGTGAGGAATTTCGCATAATCAATCTTCTCGCTGAGCAGTCGTGTGCGCTTCTCTGCCCATTCGGCTTTCACTTTGGGCAGATCTTGTACGAGTTGTGATACGATATCGTACATCGCCTCCTCGCCCCAATGTAACACGGGATATGGCGTTTGTAAAGGTATATCGTTTTCTGCTTTTTTCTTCTCAGGTCTAATACCGACACCAAGTTGGTATTTCGTTTCCAGTTCGTCAAGGTACCCTATCCTGCCTACAAATCCATTGAACCGCACATATGGCACTCCCAATATACCTGCCTCCGCTGCCATAGTTTGGCTGTCTCCAATGTATAGCGAAGCGAATGCCATCACGTGGTGCATATCAATCGGATTGATAGCCAGGCGGTATGGTTCAAATTGTGGTTCCAACTCACGCTCGCTAGTGATGTAAACCTGTCCATGAGGCGATAAAATATCTATCAATCGCTGCGCAATATCGGTGTTTATACCTTTAATACCGCCATCATGATGTGCATTTAATTGTGCAAAACGCATAATAAAATATGATTTTTGGGTATCAATATTATATTTAACACAGATCTCCTTCGATGACATAAAGTTATTTGGATGTATATATCCAATCTTCATATTAGATTCAAACTTCACCGCTTTCTTATTCCATTGACCGATATCGCACTTAGTTGAACAAACGATAGCATGTGAAAATGGATAAACAATTTTGGGATAAATTCCTAAGATTGCAGCATCATCCTCAGCAGTACTAATGATCGTTGAGCGAGTCAATAATCGTATGCCTGCAGAGAATTGACTACCTATAATCATATCTATCTTTTCGTGTCGCAATAATTTTATTATTTTCCAATTAGCTTGCATTACGAACGTGATACGTTCCCACTTATTTTTAGGACGCTTTACTGCAACTATATGATATGTCTCGTTATCACCATTCAACAAGTCTAACAACACATCTTTAGCCTTAATAATATAAGTTACCTCATGCCCATCATTGCGCAACTGCTGAGCTGTGTATTTGTAGTAATGGTAGTGCGCAGGATGTGCCAAATAGAATGCTACTTTCATTTTATCTTCTTTTAAGTTTTATCAAATAATTTATTACTACAGTATTTTATATGTTTTTAATCAGCGCTTTTGGTAATGTTGCCTCTATGACTGCTGGTACACCACCTGCAATAGAAAATGCGGGTACATCCTTGGTAACTACAGCACCTGCACGTATCACACTGCCTTTTCCTATAGTAACCCCTGGATAAAGTATAACACCCGCCCCTATCCATGCATCATTCTCAATTACTATAGGTTTGCTTATGAGAGGAAAGACTTTTTTCAGTCCTGAAACTCGTGGACCAGAAGTGATTATCAGGGTTACACGTGGAGAGATATCCACATTATTTCCTATAACCAATTTGGTTTTGTAATCGGAATGAGTAATCACCACTAAACCCTCGGATAGGATTATATTATTACCTATTTCATACCCACATGCACGCAAAGCTTTCACTCTGATGCTATTCAAGGGGAAAGAGGAATATATTTTTTTGAGTATTTTGCTAATTAATTTCATTTTCCCTTGGCTGTTAGAATATTTTTAATTGAAACAAAGTCCTTCATTTCATTGATATCATCTGGAGTTAGATCTACAGAAAATGTCATCTCAATATTTACGGCAAGATTAAGTCCTTGAATACTATCCCATTTTTCACAATTAAGCTGTGATGTTTCAGTATTCACTTCTACTTGAAAAGTTTCTGCCATTACGGCTAAGATTTGTTCATCTGTTATCATTGTAGTATGTATTTAGTTTTTGTTTCTGATTGTGTGAAGATTGAAAATCCATTTTCAGTGTAAAAATTTTCTACTTGTTTATTTTTAGCAGTCGGTATATAAGTAGCAAATATTTTTGTAATGCCATGTTTTTTCAGTTGTTCTATAAGTTGCACTATAAATTTCTGTTCTATCTTTTTTCCTAATACACGACAGCTAAGTAAGAATGTATCAATATCGGCCTTATCCCCATGAATTTTTGCTATCGCTAAACCACTTATTCCATTATCACCAAATCTATCTCTGACTGATAGAGTGTAGATTTTAGCTCCTTGGCTAATTAATGTGAATATTTCTGCTTCTGTGTATCTATGAGTCGTCAAGTTAAATTGATTTGTTTTCTGAGTCATCTGCGCTACACGAGGAATCATAATATCCGTCGCCTCATCAATAGTTAACTCGATCTGCAAACTCTTGATATATTCGTCCATATTGGCGAATTGAATCTTGGAGTGATTACGCAAAGTATTCGCACGATATAGTTCAGTCTTATTCTTATCTTCTTCCGTTAAATGATAGACTGCGAAATACTGCTCTGCAATCTGCTTGAAGAACATAGGTAATTCATAGGGATTAGTTGGAAAATTTGGTACGACTACTTCGGGTAATTCTTGCTGGATTAATGCTCTCTCTGTGGGATTATCATCAAGAAAAACCATACTATCTAATCCAATATTCAATTCGGATGCTATTTCACGAATATTATCAGCCTTATTCTGCCAATTGATTTTTGTGCACGCAAAATCATTTTTCTTCAGAATACAATCTACATGTTGCTTCCACAAAGTATCCACATCAATTTGATTATTCTTACTACAAATAGCTAAAATGACACCTTGCTGTTCTAATTCCTTAATTTGCTTTTGGAAAAACAAATATGCTTTCCCAGGATAGTCTCCACCTAATTGTATTCCATTTATACCATCTTCTCCAAGTATTCCTCCCCAAATTGTATTATCTAAATCTAAAACTAGGCATTTCTTGCGCTTGAGTGCAATTGCATCTAACTGTTTTTGAAACCAAGCCTTAAAATCTACGAATAATCGTGGGTTGATTCCCATTTGTGAGATATAATAATACTTCCAATCTATTAACTCATTCTGCGGATATCTACATAAAAAATCCGCAATATCTACCACGCGAATATTTGTATGCATCAAAGCTAAGTGACGAACCTGTGCATTATATTCTTCAATTGCCACATCTACCTCATTGTCATTTGTTACAGATTTTACATTGAATAGACTGTACATCGTAAACACAATCAGCGTTTTTTGAACAGGCAATTGTCCTACTATCAAACGTAGCATTTCGCTATATTGCGATATCTCCTCAGCGATTTGTTGATTGTTAGTGCCTATTGGTTGTAGATATGCCCAAATATATCTATCCGCCTTAGGGATATTTGAGATGTCACTATAGCCAGAGAACTGTGTTTCCTGATTAAAAAATCGCTCTAATGTAGTATTTCTAAATACAAACGTCATATATTTGATCTTAATGTTAAAATTCGTTTCACTATTTTTTCTGCATTAGGACAATCACCATTATATCCATATTCTTTTGCCCAATCTATAGCAGAAGCAAAATGTGGTGCAGCCTCAATATGCAATTGCTTATATTTAAGTATCACTTCATTCCTATTGTCTGTTAAGATGGGTTGCATAGGAAAAATTGGATAAATTGTTGCATTCGACATCAATCTTTGTATTCCTTTCGAAATTCGTTTGAGAGTCCATTTGGGATGAGCGGATAGTACTCTTTTTTTCTTCAGTTTTTGTGTCAGTACCTCGTACACCCACGGATTGTAGAGAATATTGTTTTTAATAATATCAATATACAATATTACTTCTTCTTTAAAAGAATACTCCGGCAGGTTTTCATACAATTCTTTAACTGTCTGATAATATGCGTTATTTCCTACTCTTAATATTCCGCCATCGCCAAGTGATGGATTCTTCCCTGCACCTGTACTTTGTACCTGAAAATCTGTCCGAATATCTCTCATCGTTTCCGACCAATGTGCACAATCCTCGATAATAGGTATCTCTTTGATTATCTTTTTCACCTCATCTATATCGTTACGTATTCCGTACAAATTAGTAACCACTAAAGCTTTAATATCATTTCTCTTCTTCTGCAGATCTCTTAGGTCTATTTTGAATTCATCTGTTACATCTATAAAAACACATTTATGCTCTGCCTTTTCCACTGCAGACATTACTGAATTACAATTATATACCATGACACCTATTCCACTTCCATTGGAAAGATGTAATGCCTGCAGTGCTGTAGTTATACCTGTTCTTGCATAATTTACTAGAAACTCATTTTGCGCAATACATGGTTGAGTACTCCCAAACCAATACTCAAATAACTGTCTTGATGTAATATGTATATTTAATTTCGGAATCATTTCTTAAATTTCAATAAATACACGCCCAATTCACCTATCTTATATAATAGTGACTTGCGAATACATATGAATCTACCATGCTCCACTTGTTCGCCGCCGAAGCGCGCCTTAAAATCGCGTACTCCGTATGCCTCTTCTGGTTTGCCAGCCCCCATCATATCAAAGATTTGGCAACCATTCTCTGCGGCATAGCGTATGCCGAGGTAGGTGGCATAGGAGGATGGGAAGATATGTTCGTACACACCATCTATACCACACACAAACCATTCATATAGCGCTTTACCTGGCAACATTACGCATACCGTTCCACCGATAATCTTACCTTGATATTCAGTCAAGATAAATCGCCCATGAGCAGTATGATACAACTGTTCAAAGAAGTGCCAAGAGAACAGCGGAGTCTTTACCTTGGTGGTATATAGGTCTTTGAGTATAGCATAGTACTCACGCACTTGCTCGATGGTAGGATTAAGCACTGGCGTTACCCCATCACGAATGGTGGTGCGTATATCGCGCTTGCGACTCTTACCGAGGTTCTTATCCACTACCTCCTCCGAACTGGTATCCACGTGAAAATTAAGGTGCGGCTGATAAGTAAAACCATTGGCTTCATAAACAGATTTCCATCGACTATAATCGTGGAAGTTTCGTGTTTCAATATAGATTGCTTGCGACTTTAATTCAGCAGCAGTCTTATGCAACAATTGTTCTACATCTAATTCTGTAGCATGCTCGCCAATTAATGGTCCGCCGATTACAATTGCCCTTCGTGTGAAAAATTGCTTCAGCACGCTGTTTGCTTTTGTCACATAGCCCACCACCACAGCACGGAGTTCCCCATCATTTTCTATGCCAAAGGCAAAAGGTGTCATTTCATTATTTACGGCCGCATAAAAGCGGTACGCCTCAGGCGTTTGGAACCAGGTGGCGTAGGGGGACCGTTCTACGAGGGATTGCCATTGTTGTGGGTCTATGTCGGAGTATGTGAGTAAGAGTTTCATTTCAATGAGAATATATTGATACAAAAATCGGTGCAAAGTTAGTAAAAATCGTTGATATATGCAAATTTATAGAGAAAAATTTAGTGTATTGAGAAAAAGGGGGCTGAGGATACTAGAATTCTGGGATTTAACAGGGAAATGCAGCGCAAGTCCACACAACGCTACACAAAGCCTGACTAAACCAGGCAAACAGGAGTATCTTTTCAGACAACTTAGACAATTTAATAGACAATTATTGACAATGCACGAGTATGTTTTCATACAAAAATACGCCCTCTGTGAGGGCTACAAAAATATTCAAAAATACCAAGGATATAGGAATAGTGTATATTTGGTGCTGCTGCTTGCTATCGCTGCGCATTGGCAGATAATTGTCCAAAACATAGCCGCTCAAATGTGATTTGGCAGCTATTGTTTGTCCATTTCTCTCCTCTCATCCTTCGTCTGAGAGCCGCACCAAATAGATTTCAATGTTCTTCGAACTATTTTAGATGTTCTCCGAACCATTCACCGAATTTATCTCCCTTCGGTCGAATGACATTGTTCTTCGAACCATTCATAGTCCTTCGGAGTATCAATGTTCTGCCGAACACCACATCGGTTGTGACTCGCGATACTATGTATCGCTGCTGCATCTGCCTTTGGTATCTGCGTCAAAACACTGTCTGAAGACAGGCGATGGGTTAAAGGCATAGTCGCCATCGCTTATAGTGTAAAGCGTAGGGTGTAAAGTGTAAAAGCACGGATATGCGGCTTTGCCGCCCATATTCAATAGCTAATCATCAATAGCCAAGAACCCATAACTTCAGCCGCAGGCTGTGTTTTGCTCAAGACGCGTAGCGGATTGGGGAGTTGTGCTGCACAACGCAGCCAAACCGAAAGTCCGTAGGACTGATAGACTCCGAAGGACTTTGAAAAATTCGAAGAACATTATAAGCCTTTGGTGGCTCTTGGCTGCATAGCAGACAAAGAGTGATGGTATGATTGTCCGAATCCATGCTTGCATGAGTGAGGGCTATTCAGCCCAACACTCGTATGGTGAATGACAGTTCAGCATAGCCACCAAATACCCGTTAAAATATTTTTAAATATTTTTGTAGCAAGCGGAGCGCAGCGTATTTTTGACTTAAGAAATTGTCACTAATTGTCTATCAAGTTGTCACTAATTGTCTTTAACACACACCCTCTCGGTTCTGTGTGGTTCCGTGCAGTTCAGTGGTCAAATACATAACCACAGAAAGAAGTTTCTTCGTGGGAGATTAGACTTCCGCAAGCACGTGCTCGTAGATGCTCTCCAGTCGCTTCGCGACCTGTTCGTTGCTCAGACCCATCGCTATGATGCGTTCGCGGCCGTTGGTCTTTCCCTTGAAGGCAAGCGCCTTTTGCAATGCCTCCGCTATATCCTTCGCTTCGCGTGATGCTACCACATAGCACCCTTCTACCCCACTCGTTCGCTCTGCTACATCGCCCACATCTACACTCACGATGGGACATCCGCATGCCATAGCTTCTTTCACTACCTGCGGACTACCCTCTGTCTTGCTGGTCATCAATAGCGCATGGCAATTATACATTAAAGCAGTCACCTGATTACGATTGTATCCCTTTAGTTCGATTAGCTCAATTTGGCGATTGGCTATTGGCGATTGGCTATTGGCGAAGGTCGAGTTACAAACAGCAATTACACTTTTAGCGAGTTCTGGATCTTTCACAGTGTTGTCAAAAGCACCTGCAAAAAGCACATATTTTAATTCTTTATTCAACTTACTATGGACCCACTGATTAAGAGTCAGTTGGTTCACCCACTGAGTTTGCAAATCGCTCCAAGGCAGGGGGATATTCACCCCGCAAGGGAGGAGGGTGTTTTTCTCTGTTGCGCCCTCCTTAAGGTCGTTAAGGTCCTTAAAGTCCTTAAGGTCATTACTAGAGGCGCACAGTCCAAGCGCAATGCTCGCGCTTCGCACTGACACGAAGATATTGTGCGCCGACAGGCGCATGGCTATCTTGGATAGGCGCAGGATGGATGGCACATTGATGTCGCTACCGTGATAGGTGGTGACAACAGGCACGCGGCGCTGCAGATTAGCGAGTAGTCCGCTTAGACCATAGTGAGCATGGATGATATCGGGATGCTCCGCGCGTATCAAGCGGCGCAGGGCAGGCAGTTCGCGTAGGTAGCCAAGAATGCCTTTGCCAGTGATACCGTAGCGCAGCACCTCTATGCCGCGCGCCTCAAGGGCAGCCATCTGCTCTTCGATGAAGGGCGCGAAACGCCCATTTTTATCGGATGCTACGATGAGGATTTTCATATTATTTGGTGATTGGCAATTGGCGATTGGCTATAGGCGAAGATGTTCGATGCATTTTCAATGATCGAATCATTTTGGCTATATCATTGATTTCTATATCTAATAGTTGCTTCATTTCATTAGAAATATAGCCTAAATCCAAAGATATATCTAACTGACAATCTACCTCCATCAAAGAGCCGTAGGCTATATCTAAAAAGTGTGCTTGTTCTTTGATTGCAGAACGTGACAATCCTTCTGCTATATTTGAGGGAACCGATATCACTGCCCGACGCATCTGATCTATTAACGCAAATCGCTCATCAGTAGGATAGTGTTTTAATAAAGCATAAACACTCACTACTAATTGCCTTGCCTTCACATACACATCTAATTTTTTATAACTATTATTCATAACTCTCTTTCTCCAATATCCAATTACCAATACCCAATATCCAATTGCCTATTACCCAATAACCAATCGCCAATATCCAATACCCAATCGCCGATGATTTAAATCCGCGCCGCGGATTTAAATCATTCCTCGTCCTGCCAACTTAAACCAGTTCCACGCCACAGCGGCAATGAACATCAGCGCACACCAATAGAGATAGTACTTCTTGATCCACCACACCTCGTTCATCTTGCTGATACCATATGCTGCAAACATCAGCGTGAACGGCACAATCGGCAAGTGGAACCGCTCCGACTGGGCGAAACTACTAAACACCAACACCACCAAATAGCCACACAATATCGCCATAGGCAATACATATTTCCGCCAATCGCCACTGAAGATCAGTATAAATAATGCTGCAATCGTAAAGCCAGATAAAATATTCTTCACGAAGTTTCCACCGTGAATCATTTTTTGGTTCTCTTGTTTAGGCACTTCATTCATAGTGGGGAACGGGATGGTAAAAATCATAGGTGCAAAAACAGCTGCACCTGC
>JAZNPR010000043.1:0-87759 GCA_045589755.1 Paludibacteraceae bacterium | reverse complement strand
CCAGGTATCAACTTCGAGATCTTCCTCGGCATTACGCCCAAATGGAGAAAATAAGACAAATAAACCCAATATATTAACCCTTTAAATTTCACAAACAACATGAAGAAATCTATTTTTCTTGCGGCTTTATGCCTTGTTAATGTAGCCCTCGCACAGGACTACGAGTTACGAACCCTTACTTTCGAGGACGCAGATGCGCACTTCACACCCTACACCCTCGACTATGCCAACAAGACCATCTCCACATGGTCCGACCTCGTGGACGATGCGCAGTACAATGGCACGCTCACCTACACATCTGGAGGCGTTTACACTTGGTATGACGAAGGCAACACCCTCTTAACCCACAGTTTCACAGCACCTTATTGGAGCGGTGGACATGCTATCTCTAACTTCACCAATCCTGGCTACGCAACCGAAGACTTGCCTGAAGGTGTCTGGGGATGGTATGAACTACAGTTCGCTAACCTCGTTGGTGGCAACAATGGATCAAAGAACTTCTGTGTGCATATGGGTTATGTGGACGAATATAATTCTACTACAGGAATGTGCCCAGAATTGCAGAAATTCACATTCGCTGATGGAAAAGCGCGTGTGATTGACCACATGTATGTCACCAATATCTGTTACACTCTCAACTCGCTCGTGTATGGCGATGGATTTAATCCTCCAGCTACTGACACAACTACTTTCCATATTGTGGCTATCGGTCAAGATGCCAATGGCAATGAGATCAGCCGCACATCGTTTGCGCTCTATCTGGGCAAGGACAGCGTAGTTACCACTTGGCAGAAATGGGATTTGTCGGTTTTGGGTGAAGTGGTGTCGGTTGGCTTCAACCTCGTTGGTTCAGCAGATTTGTATGGTGATTATGGTTTGAACGCACCTGGCTATTTCGCCTATGATGACGTAGCCGTTCGCTTTGATAAGAACGACCAAACAGCAGTAAATAACCTTGTCGTACCATCGTCTAACGGCAAAAAAATGCTCATGAACGGACAAATCGTTATCCTTCGCGAAGGCAAAACTTACACAATAATGGGACAAGAGTTGAAGTAAAGTCAAGAATAGTAACTTTCCACTAAGTCACTCCGTTGTCAATTCTTGATGGCGGAGTGATTCTTTCATAACTGGATGTGCTTTTCGTTGTGGAATAGACCACAAACCAATAGGAGGTATTCGGGCATGTGGCCATCTTTGCCCCAAAGCAGATCAAGACCAAACAACTCTTTGGTCGTCCTACTAATATCAAATCCATAGCCCTCCAGCGAAGGGCGTACACATTTTGGATGACGACATGGCAGGCCATTGGCGCGTGTGCATGTGCCCTCTGGACAATGTAGACAACTACCCACATACGCGGCGGAAAGAGCGTTGTATTGTTGTTCTAAATCCAAGAGTTTCTTCTCCAAGCTAATTCTTTCTGGGCGAATGAGTTCGCGAGAAACAGTAATTGGCAAAGCGGTATCCGATGGCGTGATTTTGCATACAATCAATAGCAAATTGTGGTATTGACTTAGGCGTTGCTCAACATCAAAATCAAAGGGCGGACATGCCCAACTCTTGGCATAATTGGGGCACGCCTTGCAGTAAGTGCCAAAGCGTTCAGCATCGCGGTAGTGATTCAGATACTCCGAAACTGAGATTTGCTTTGTGTAATATTGTGTAGAGTAGTTTAGCATTGTGTAGCGTGATTAGTGTCGCATTTTGAAGAGTTGATCAATATGTCCACTATTAATCATCTCTTGAGTCGGGAGATGGTGCATGGTGGGCGAATCGATGAGCGCAATCGTATCGCAGAGCGACTGGGCAATATCTAGTTCGTGGGTGGAGAAGATAATGCATTTGTTGTCCTGATGTGCTAAATCGGCCAGCAAATGGCATAGTTCATATCGGTTAGGCATATCCAAAAACGATGTCGGTTCGTCGAGTAAGATAATAGGCGTTTGCTGCGCTAAAGCACGGGCAATCATCACGCGCTGACACTCGCCATCCGACATCTTATCCATGGTGCGGAAGGCATAAGACGCCATGCCTACTTTCTCAAGCAACTGCATGACAATGGTCTCGTCTTCGGGTTGCATACGACCTATCCAATTGGTGTAAGGAGCCCTGCCAAGAGCCACTACATCCCGGCACGAGAGATTAGCGATGCGGATACGTTCGGTAGTCACGAAAGCCACCTGTTGCGCAAGTTGCTGAGGAGTAATCTGCTGAATGTCAATGCCGTTGATAAGAACAGAACCATGCTTGAGCGGTTCAGAACCAACGATAGCACGCAGCAATGTGGATTTGCCTGTACCATTGCGACCAATGAGCGCAGTCGTTGTACCACAAGTGAAAGTGGTGGATACATTGTCTAATAGCAGGTGCTGGCTATCGTATCCTAATGCTATATTTCTTAATTCAATCATATTCAATTTAATCTCCCTTCCCATGGCGGGGCCCCCGAAAAAGCTCGCTTTTGGGGTGCTCTCAGGGAGGGGTTAGGGGTAGGCTTATACTATAGATTTATTGCGAATAACGACCCAAATGACGATTGGGATACCGAGTAGGGCGGTGATGGTGTTGATAGGCAGTGTGAGCCATTTGGAGATAATATCGCAGCCGAGCAAGATAACTGCTCCACACAAAGCGGTGGCAGGCAAGAGGACACGATGATCGGCATTGCAAAATAGCATGCGAGCAATATGCGGAATAGCCAAGCCCACAAAGCCAATAGGACCGCAAAAAGCAGTCACAGTACCCGCCAACAGGGTGGTGGAGAGGAATATCAGATAGCGCGAACGGCGGACATTCAATCCCATAGTGCGAGCGTATTGTTCGCCGAGAAGGAGCAAGTTCAGTGGTTTGATTACTGCCACTGACACGACCAAACCAATCAATACCGCAGGCAGTAAGAGCATGAGTTGGCTACTCGTGACATCGCCCAACGAACCCATTGTCCAGATAACAAAGGATTTGAGCGCTTCTTCGTTGCTCAAATATTGTAGAATCTGCACTACTGCACTCACGCCCGAAGAAATCATCATACCTAGAATAAGGATGACCATAATGTCTTTGATTCGAGTGCTGACGGAAGCTACAAAAGCGAGAATCAATGCCGCGCCTAACCACGCAGCACCCGCGGTGCCAATAGACGACAAGGTACTATTGGTTGCTACACCCAACAATGGCATACCCAAAATAAAGATAGCCACACCTAGACTGGCACCCGAACTGATACCCAACACATAGGGGCCTGCCAATGGGTTGCGGAAAAGCGTCTGCATCTGCAAACCGCTGACCGATAGTGCTATGCCCGCCAATACTGCCACAATAGCTTTGATGAGGCGAATATCCAGCACGATGAGGCGCGTGGCAGCATCTACATCTCCGCCAAATAGTGCACCCAAAATATCGCGAAGCGGGATATGAACAGAGCCGATGAGCAGGTCAAGTACAAACAGAATGACCAGCAGGAGCGATAAGATGACAAATAATATGGTAGAATGACGCTGCATGTTATAAAAGTTTTAAGGGTTGGGGAGTTTTCTATAATAAACGAACTCTTTGTCTGATTCTAATTCAGGATGAAAAATCTTGATTAAATCGCGCAAAACAACATCAGGTTGCACTACACCCGACTCCCAATAATCGTTGCCTCCACCAGTGACTCTGCGTTTGTCGCAATTGTACACTTCGCCCCGTTGCACGCAAGGCATCTTGGCAAACTTAGGGAACTGGCGACACAAATCGTCCACAGAATTGACATTGCCCACATTAATCCATACATCGGCTTGGGTAGTCAGTAATGCCGCCTCCTCCATATCGATTGGCAAAGAGTGGTTAGAGGTGTTTTTCTTATAAATATAATCGCCTCTTGCATCTGCAATCAGTCGTGCTACATAGCTGGTGGCGGAAGCCATAAACCACGAGTCGGCGTATGGTGTGTTGATCATTACTTTGGGAGTGGGAGTTTGGGCTGAAGCGGCTAAAGACTTAAGATGCTCGTAGCGTTTTGGCACTTCAGAAAAATAAGTGATGCCGTGCTTTCGGCAACCAACAATCTCAGCAATGGCAATAAGCCATTCGGTCTTTCCTAAAGGATCTTCTTCTACATACTCGCCAATATACATATACGGAATACCTAATTCATCGAGTTTAGACTCCATGACACATGCACCCGTTACACCAAAGAGAAGTACAATATCAGGTTGTTGCGCCACGAGAAGTTCGAAATTCATATTACCGTCATACCCCACATCGGGGATAGTATGTTGATTAGCCACAATATAGGGGTTGGTGATGAAATCCTTGCCCGACACGCCCACTACGCTCTCTATAGCTCCTATGGCATCAAGCATAGCAATATGGGTGGACGACATACATACCACTCGCTCAGCATCGCCTTGCAGCACTTGACCACGGAAACCATCGGGCGCTTTCTCGCCTCCACGAGCGATAAAGAGCATTGTCTCTACATCGTTGGCACTTTGCCACGGATTAGTCACTCGGATGATGGTGCTCTGCTTGCCCTCTGCACCTACAATGCGAAAACCTGTGGCATATGTGGGGATATAAACCTCCAGGTTGTAATCATCAATATTGCCAGATGAACCACACGAACACATGCACCACACGATGGCGCATAGAATGATAGTATGTAAATATTGCTTTTTCATTAAAGGGTTATTCCTCTATATTCAAGTCGCGCGCATGAGAAATCTCGGTAGATATCTCGCCTATCCACCCACATTGCTGGTGTACACCCGTATAGACACGCACGAAGTCGGCACATGGCAAGTTAACAGGCTCGCCTTCGGCGGTAACTGCCCAAGCGATGTCAAACGAACAGCGGCTGATACTATCATTAGGATGGCTGTCTGCATAGCCATAATCGTATGCTGTTTGCACCCACATATTGCCTTTTCCGCTCTTGTCCACAGCATTGTCTGGCAAGCGAGTACCATAGAAAGTAAGCGTAGAATCGGTAAACCAAAGAGGATAATAGTCTTGTGAATGGAAAGTGTTCTTGTGTACATACCCCTGCTCGCCTTGATTATTCTTCCATAGTATATATGTGGTGTCAGAGAGCGAGTTTTTTGTGTCTGCTTGTGGTGTATGCTCGGCAGGTGTACGATGGTAGGTGAGAGCATATTGGTGGATTGTAGCAGGATTGGTATATTCGCTGCCTGCGAGTTCATAGAAGGGGTCATCGGGCAGACCATTTTGATTCACATCTATACTGATCATCACTATTCCTGGTTCGCTACTGCCGTTGCGGTTGCCTGCTGAAGCATAGAACGCATTGCCTTCTACGGTGAAATCGGGCAAATTAGGGGTATTTACCACAGAATGGTCGAAGGCAAAAGTCACATATCCACCCCAACTACCGAGCGATATTAGACTGCGATTGGTGCCTGCGATGGCATCTTCTGCCTTACGAAGCATGGTTTGATAATTGTCGCCCTCTTCGTACTGCGGCATGGTATTGACAAACTGCCCAGGGGCAGGATTATATTCTAACACCTTAGAGATATACGGTGAATAGGCAACTTCTTCGTCGAAGACGACAATGGTAGTATTGTGTAGTATTGTGTAGGATGGTGTAGTATTGTTGATTTCCAATTGTAAATTATACGTGCCTGCCTCTGCTTGACAGAAAATTAGGTCGCGTTCGGTACTAATGACCTCATCCCCCATTCGCCATGCATAGTGCTCACCCTCATACTCCGGATGGAGAATCAGGGTACGCATGCGCGCAATGGTATAGGTATCGTCTATACCCAGGTTGACCATAGGTATTTCGGGTTGCTCGCAACTAACGATAGATAAAGCACATATGAGCAGGGATATCACCCGTGCGCACAGACCACTTGCGTTTGCCTTCGCGCGAGTAGCAATGTAATTGACCACTTGAGACATAGTTTTTAGCATCTGTAACATATATATCACCATTATAAGGATTGACTTGTATACCATATGGAATCTTAATCTCTTGTTCCGTTCCGTCTGTAATAAAATGTTCGGAAACGAGTGTTTGTTTTCGGATGTCAAAAATGCCATATGTTATTTGATTTGACATAGTTTGTTCACTCCAATGTGTTCCATAAAAATACATACTATCACCATAAATTACCATCTCTGAAACAGTTGGTGCTTTAGCCATGGGCAATATTTCTTTGGATATGAGTGAGAAGCATGTAAGTATAGGTTGAACATCTTTATAATCTCCGCGAGATGTAATCCACAACCGACTATATTGATCTTTGCGCAAACGGTGCGGATTGATGCAAACAGGTATTTTTTGCACCTGACGGAAATCTTTGAGGGAAATGATTGACATGGTAGAATCGTAGTCTGGTACCCTATAACCACCAGAATTTACCACATAAATATGCTCATTGTTAACGATCAATTCCTCAGGTTGATAACCTACAGTCACTTTGCGAGTGATTTCCAATGTAGCAGTATCTACCTCGAAGACAGCCCCGAGTTGTGCGTTGGGGTCGATACTTACAGGCCCCACATACGAACTGATATATGCTTTTCCTGCGTGGAAACAGATATAACGACAGTTTGGGATATCCACTTGACCGATACGGCGACAGGTATGGGCATCCATCACCTCCACTTTGTGCGAGCAGTTGATGACTGCATAGAGGCGGTTGCCATAAATCTGTATATCATTGCCCACATCGCCTAACTCCTTTATCACATTAGGATTGCGTTCGCCATAGATATTGCGGATATAACAACCATTACAGAAATCGAGGTAGTCAATAGTAGCTTTGTTGCTACCCATATTGCCTTCGTTGAGCAGGTACATACCAATGGGTTCGTTCGCTGCAAAACTGCTCAATTCTCTCGGTTCCATCGGCAAGACCTCATACTCAGATGGGTAGGTAATTTCATCGCTACGACAGGAGGTCAGCAGCAAAACAGCAGATGCTATCATGCATAGCAACAAACTACGCTTGATACTTTTATCAAGCATATACGCATTTGCGTACCTACAATCATATGGAAAACTACTTGTCATGTCTAAGCCCTATTCCTCGAGAGCGTTCAACTTCGGGGTCCCCGACGAGCCTCGTGGGCGAGTGGGGATGCCCTTATGCATGCAGCAGGTCTTCTGACTTATTGCTCGTTTGCTTAGCCTTCCCAGCTTGTCAGTTGACAATTGACAGTTAGCCAGTGACTTAGATACGAAGCAAACGATTTTGCAAATCACAGCAGCGGGTCTGTGCAGGAATCTCACCTGCTTCCCTTAAGCGGGGTCCCCGACGAGCCATGTGGGCGAGTGGGGTGCTCTTAACTGAATGCGGTGCAAAGGTACAACAAAAAATGCACATACGCAAGCAAAGCGAGCACTTTTTGTAAGAAAAATAATAGATTTATCTATTTCAAATGGTATTCATCACTCATTTAAGCTCGCTTAAGAATGAGATGATGGATAGCAGATGATAAGGCGAAGCCGTATTTTTCTACAAAATGTGCGAGCGTAGCGAGAGTATGGGCTGCATTGCGCGAAAGTAGCTACGAGGGAATTGGCTTTATGCGTATGGTTTTGTGTGGGTTATAAAGCTAAGGCAGATGTTCGAAGGTAGTGTTTATTTTTGATATTTGCAAATGTTTTTGTGATAAATCGTGCATTTGGCTGGAAATCAGTCGTGCATTTGGCGCAATTTTAGTCCGTCTAGAATTTGGCTATTACTTGGCAAGAATGCTACGGGCTAGGCGACCACCATAGGAGATCTCTAGCACATCTGTGGGCTTTCTGTGGCTTTTGTGTTTCAAACATTTAGGCCTCTATAATAATGCTGCAAAAAGTAGCGGCAAATGTAAGTTTTGCTGCCGCTGATTTATGTTTTAGGGTTTCTGAAGTTCGATGGTTACTGATGAAAATATTTTTTGCACTTGCCGCTAGTTCTGCTGCTGATTTTGTGTGCTTCTATATATTATAGGGGTGCTGAATACTCAGCGTTTTGGTGTTTTTGTGCCGAAGATTTGCATTTTTGAAGGATGAAATGGTATATACAACACGCGGGAAGTGTAGTATTTACTGACTATCCCGCGTGGTTGTGTTTTTTGAAAAAAAGTTTTCGCGTGCCGAAGATTGTGCCGAAGGTGAAGTAATAAGAAATCCTTATAAGTTCGATTTCGGGATAATCTCTTATTTGCATGATACGAAGGATGCCTGAACTGATTCTTACAAACTATTTTATTGCTGCAACTTTCTTTTCTATACTAGCATATAAATATTCCATTATTTTTTTGATCCATGCTTTTTGTTGCGAATCAGTAGGTAATACTCCATAGCGAAAAAAATATCCATCATCAAACAATTGTATGCTATATTCCTCATCCTTGCAACTAATGTATATATTAATATTTTCTTCTGAATTAGATGGAAGCAGTATAGTTGGTTGACACAATTGCACTTGAAGTGTCATTTTAGATGAAAACTTCTCAAAATTGCCATGACGAGCGTCTAAAACTTTTTGTGTTAGTGGTACTTTGCCTCCTCCAGAACCAACATAATAGAATGATACATCAATTTTGTTGTAGAAATTGCTAAACATTGCTAATTGTGTATTTATCTCGTCTTTAAAAGGAGCTATACAACCATCTATGATTTCAGCCACATACTCATCGCTTCTACGTTTTATATCTCCTCTTTTTGCTTGTGCATTACGAGCAAGAATAGCCAAACGTTTTTGCAAATCATCATCTTCTTCAATATTTTCTCCTTTTGCAGCTTTAATACTGATAATAAGCGCGCGTTTAAGGCATTGCTCTAGGTAGTCAACTAAAGGCGTAATCTGTTCAAGTCCTGCATGAGCCCCCATGGCAGGGACTAAACCCGTATTAGCATCACATTGACCAAGTGCCCCCAAATATCCATTACGATCGGAGTCATGTACTACAATCATAGGATAGCCATGTCTTGCAAGAATATAATTGACTAAAAGTCGTGCAATACGTCCGTTGCCATCTTCAAAGGGGTGTATTCGAATATAACGATAATGAAAAAGTGCCGCTATTTCAAGAGGAGATATCTTTGCTTCCTTTTCAACATTGTTGTACCACGCTATTAAATCCATCATTAAAGCTGGTGTCTCTTCAGGTGAGGCGTATTCAAAAATCTCTCCTGTTGGTGTTTGGACGGAATTTGGGCGTGTTTTATATATTCCAGCGTGAACAGTATAATTTTTTCCCTCAGGAATATAATCCGTTCGGAGCATAATTTTATGTACCTGACGAATAAACATTTCTGTTAGCGGGCGTTCTCCTGTCGCAGCCTCCACCTTTATCATTTCCAATGCGGCTTGATGCGCTTTCATCTCCTCATAATCATGCATGGGGGCTGATCCTTCCACCGTTCCATGAATCAATAAAGAAATAGTTTGACCATAGGTTAGTGTGTTGCCCTCAATATGATTGGAATTGTAATTAAATTCCAACATAAACTTGGTATCCAATCGTTTTTGATTTTCTGCGCTCAGTGGCTGTAGTGCTTGCCACTCTTGGTATAAATTATCAATTGTTGTCATAATCAGGATTTATGATTTCTTGTCAATATATTTTTTGTCGCGTTTTCTAAAAGCAGGCATTGCACCTTCTAATACATCCACAATATGTTTGTTTATTATAGGATTTTCAATACTTCCCGATTCTACAATGAAGTTACATCCATCTTTCTTGTTGATATTAACAAAAATAACTTGTTCTGCATCTGCAACTACTGCTAAATTGGGATTATGAGTTACTATCATTATTTGTCGTTTTTTCTTGGCATGTTTAATAAAATCTACCAATATATTTGCCACACTATCATTATCAAGATTATCTTCAGGCTGATCTAGGATGAGCGGTGAATTATCCATATCCAACAAAAGATAGAATACCAACAGTAATGCTCCCTTTTCTCCTGGAGATAAGATTGATAAATCTTTATCTCCTTGCAATATATGGTAATTATAGGTTAAATAATCTAGGGAGAACAACATATTATAAAAATTCAATCTATCACTCACTTGTTTTCCTATAAAAAGTTTCTCTCCCTTATTGTTCTTTAGTTTTTCTATAATTTCTTCACATATCGAAATAACATCATCTTCTTTTTGAAGATCTTTATTGCTGATAATTGTTGATAATAATGCCTCTCCATCTTGTTTTCCTCTAAATGCTCCCTTGACATTTTGGTTTATATAATGCAATAAATTTTCTTTAATATTTGCTATAAGCCCAAATGAGGCATCAATTCTTAAATCATATGAAACCAATAGTTCTTTATTTTCATTGATTTTTTCATCAATTTTTTGTTTTACTAACAAATATATTGCAATTATTTCTTTTTTCTTCTGATATATTTCTTTTACTTTATTACTACGGTTCTTATATTTTTCCTGTATATCTATTAAAAGTCCATTGTTGATATATTCCAGCTCACTTTTATACCACAACAAAGTATCGGGAGTTGTTGCATTGCCTTCTATTTTCTTTTTTGCTTCTTCATAGCCCGATAGTTTTTTTATATACTCTTGATACCTTTGACTTGGTTCATCAAGACTTGCTTTGAGTTCTTTTATTTTAGTTTCATTTAGTTTTTTCTGGTATTTTAAGTTGGTTCCTTCTTGAGAATCATCCTGTATTAATGTAGTAATAATATCATGCCGTTTTTGCTTTTCATTCAAAACACTATTTACAGAATCCAAACTAATGCTAACGCTAAAGATTGTATCAATATCTACTCCAAAAGAGTGAAGTAATGCTTTATTATGCTCTTTGAATTCTATTATGCCTTTTATCTTATTATTAACACTCTCAACAAATGATTTTATTTTCTCTATATCAATTGCTAGTTGTTGTTGTTCTGTTTGCAATTGGTCTATTTGGTCATTAAGTTCTGTAGTCTTTTTATTTATATCCTCTATTTGAGTCATAATTGCCTTTGCCCGTTCATCATTGATGTCGGGCTTGACAACCTCCTCTGGCTTGACAAGAGCTGCTATTTCTATTTCTTTTTGTTTAATCTTTGCGGAAATCTCTAAAGAGTATGCGGGATTTTCTTTATCCTCAAGAGTAATGATTTCATTGTTTAATATAGATAATTGTTCTTTTAAATCTGTCAATGCGCCATTTACTGCTTCTGATTTTTTCTGCACAAGTTCTTTAAACGAAGACGCTCCTAAACGAGACGAAGTATCTATATACTGAAACACAACATTTTCAATTTCTTCTCTAAGATTTTCTTCCTTTTGCAAATCATTACATATTGTTTCAAAGTAACCTTGAGGTAGATACTTAACAGTTTGCAAATTTTCTTCACTCACTCCTTCTTCAAGTCCCTTAGTCTGTGTTGTGCCATCTGCGAACACGACTGTTGCTGTAAAACTATTTGCATGTTTAGCATCTCGAAACTTTTTAGCATGTAAAAATGAAAAATACTCTTGAAATCTGTAATTACAACAATTAGCAATAATATCTGCAATTGCACTTTTACCATTACCTTTATTTCCAATAATAGCAATTAATTCTTTATTTAATTCCAATTCTACATTATCAAACCATTTTCCGTAGATTCCAGAATATCCAGCTACTGGTTTGATTGTAATCTTGTCTATGTATTTAGTTCTATTATTTTCTACTAATTCAAATATATTAGGCCTTTCTCCAATATATATGCGTTCAGATGGTTC
Source organism: Paludibacteraceae bacterium (assembly GCA_045589755.1). Lineage (GTDB taxonomy): Bacteria > Bacteroidota > Bacteroidia > Bacteroidales > Paludibacteraceae > Colicola. The sequence continues at coordinate 76,072 of JAZNPR010000043.1, read as the reverse complement.
ATTTAGTACTTGTTTAAGTCCTTCAAATGTTGAATCTGCCTTTATCCACATTGGATGTTTTAATGCATAATCATTAATGTTATGATTATCTGAACAGATTATTATTGGTAATGAAAATTTAATCTCTGGGAATACCTTTTGCTCATAATCCTCTTTATCTTGTAGCTTCCCGATTTCTAATAATGGATGAAAAGTTGATAATAAATCTTGTTTTAGCTCTTGTTTGACTAATAAATTGTTTCTTATTCCTTCAATCGAATTTGATTTATGACCAGCATGAATAGTAATAATCCCCCCAAGTTCCACTATTAAGTTGCAAGTATTAACGAATGGGCAACATATACGCTCTTCACCTTTAGATTCTCTTTCTGCATAAGTTAGGTTACAGTGTGCTTGAATTTTTGTCCAAATAGTGTCTAATTCCACATTTTCTGGAAAAATCGCAATATAATGAATAGACTCCGACCCACCTAATTCGGAACAAAATTCTATACCAGGTAATATTGTAATATCTCTTTCTTTCCCCAACTCTTTGAGTTTGGTAATCCTATCTATATCTATTATATGATGATCCGTTATGGCAACAACAGAGATATTATTAGCAGACAGAACATTTATAATATCTTCATTAGAAACACTCTTATCTTTATAATCATAAGATGATGGCGTATGAAAATGCAAATCCCATTTACGCCATTCAGAACCTCTATTATATTTTGTGCTCATAGTATAGAATTTTATCAAAGATCAATTAAAGTACATACACAGTTTCATCGCCGCAGATGTTGCGGATTTTGAGGCGGAGAGGTCTTGCATCAGAAGTAATAGCAGCATCCCAGAATTCTTGAGATTTTACACCATTACGGATAACATAGCCAAGACGATCAATCTTTATCTCTGCATCACTATGCCATGGCGCATTAGGATCTGCACTCGTACAATCTAAACTTACCCATTCAATGGTTTCTAATCCCTCATCACTTATTTCGATTGGTTTAAATTCTTTTCCTTTTTTGAGGGCTTGTTGCTGTCCCTTTTGATTGCATTCGTCTATCTTTCGTAATACACGGTCGCTATGGAAAGATTTAATATCTACTTTCCAACCTCCTAACAAAGTATCACGCATTTCACTCACTTCCCATGCGGCTTCATCTTCTAATACAACATTATCTAATACTTGTTTCAAGTCGCGCAGTTCAATCTCAATGGTAGTTTGTGTGTTTTGTTCTTTTATAAATTGCTCTATTTCCTGTCTGTCTATGATGTCAATATAATACACAATCACTCGTTTGGTATCTTCTGGCAAATCGGGCAAAGCCTCGCGAATGATTCTATTCATCAATGGTTTATCCAACAAGCGTGTTGTGCTATCCATCAAGTTTGGCAAATAAACAGGCATCATACCATATTTGGTATCTACGATGCAACCTTCCCAGAATTTGTTTAACGCATCTTCGTTGCGTAAACCATGAATGAACAATTTCAGTTTATCCATTGTTTGGACAGGATTACGATATAGAGATACACCGTCCTTGATTTCCAATACTTCAAATTCTGTTTTGTTGGCAAGTAATCTATCTCTAACTGTTTGAATGCTATTGATTCCTATGTCATTATGAATAAAGTTGCGTTTTAATTTATGCGCAACAGCTGCCGTTACACCACTACCACCGAAGAAATCGGCAACTACCATACCTTCATTACTACTTGCTTTGATAATTCGTTCTAATAATGCTTCTGGCTTTTGAGTAGCATAATCTACAGCCTCATCAAAGTGTGATTTCAAAGGTGAGATATCATCCCACCAATCTGACAATGGTTGTCCATTATTCTTATCAAGCCATGGCAATGACAAATCAGTAGGATGTCCTTTTAGTTTTGCAAATACGCCAGGATTATTATCTTTTAACCATTGGTATGTAATATGTCCATTTTCATCAAAATAATCTCCAAATCTTTCAATTGTACTTTGTGATAATTGTTGACGTTGTATATTAAAAATTCTTTCTGAATTGTTTTTTTGATACATAAAAATTGTATCATGTTTGCGTTTAAAATATGGAACAGCTTTAGCCCCGATATCTTTGTATGCCCATACAATCTCATTAATAAAATTATCCTCTCCGAATATCTCATCCATTAAAATCTTAACATAGTGCCCGATATGCCAATCCAAATGCACATAGATGCTGGCGGTGTCACTCATTACTGATTTGATAGCCATAAGGTTCTCGTACATCCAGTTGAGGTAACGCTCTTTATCCCACACGTCACCATACATCTTTTCCTCAAAGGCTTTGAGATCTTCTATATCTAATTCAGTTTCTGCTTGTGCAATAGCTTTCGCTACCAAAGGATTGCGACGGATATACACTTTTTTGGCATAGTCTGCACCTGAAGCAAAAGGAGGGTCAATATACACTAAGTCCACTTGTATCCCATGCTCTTTAAGGTATGCACATGCTGAGAGACATTCGCCACGAATGATTTTATTCTTTGGATTCTCTCCAACCTGCTCTACCTTTTCCATTTCGTAGAGTGGCATACCTCGCTCAATGCGCTCTATCACTTGGTCGTTATCACGATAACGCAACACGCGTTTGGTGCGCACGAAATTGTCTAAAATTGCTTGTCCTTCCAGTGTGTTTGGGAAATAAGGAATATATTTGATAGCCATAGTAGTATTGATTACATATTAAAAAAGTCGTGGATAATTTGTAGTGTTGCTCGTCTGCGTTGTTCTGCAGTGAGTGTATCTTCGAGATATAAGAAGTCGAATCGTTTGTAGCCAAACTGTTCGTTATTCTTTTTGATAAACTCTGTTTGCATAAAGTTTCGTTTCTCTGCAAACGCAGGAGCAAAGCCTTCGCCTTTTGTTTCAATGATAACAATCTTGTGAATTTGATTATTTTCATCTCTGCTCAACAGAAGGAAATCTGGTACATATTTTCCTATATATCGCCAACTATCCCCCACTTGTTTATAGCAGTTGATTTTGAATTCAGTTAGCACATCATCGCCGTTAAAATAGACCTCCAGATTTTTGTCCTTGATTACTGGCAAAATCTCTTGTGAAAAATAATCTATCTCCAAACGACTATCGAAGCGATAGGGTAAATAATGATAGGTTTGGCAACGCTCTGGATGTGGGTCTTTTTGAGGTTTTAATGCTGATACATCTTGTCCAAGTTGCTTCAATTGCTCTATAAGTTTTAACACTTCAGGATTTGGTTCTTCCTGTGGAGCACGGTCATCCCATTCTATAATCTCTTGCACTTGTTTTTGCGATGGATAGTACTTTTCGTTATCCTCAACTGGAGATAACAATTTCTCTATCTGTAGTAGTTTGGCTTGTTCTGGTACAACCTCTTCGTTAACTTTGAAGTCACGGATAGGTAAGAAAGTTTGACGAATAAGTGAGCGAATACGCTGATGATCATATTTTGGATTTTGCCAAAGCGTACCATTCTGCTCCATCATTATTGTATCGAAGATAGCACGCAACTCTGCTTCGTACATCTTAAGTGTTCCAATAGAAAGTAGTCCAAAACTCTCTTTGGCGATTTGTTGCAACCACCACAAGAAAGAAACAACCTTTTCAGCACTATTCTCTTGCTCGTAGGTGGCAACTAATTTACCTTCCATGTCTTGCTGATGTACAAGCGCCATTGGTTTTTCAATAAATATATTTTCGTTTTGCAAACGAGTGTGTGGGTCGTTGTGTTCATCTATTACCAATGTTTCATAACTAACTTTCAATTGGAAGAAATCAATCGGTGGCACTTGCACACGCTCCATACGAGAGAAGCGCTTAATCGTAGTTTTTGCTAATGGTGATTTACTGCTAAATTCTTGCAATGTAATATTTTGTTGTTGTTGCAATTGCTTATTGAGCGTATCAGCATTGAACTTATTGAGCCAAATAATAGCGGACTCGGTATTATCTTTTATTACTTGACGCAAACAACGACATGAAGTCTGTAGCACCATATTAGTAGGACAGACTCCCTTTTGTGGCAAGATAACACCCGTTAGGCTCTTGCAATCCCATCCCTCTTTGCCAATCTGTACGAGGAGGACTATTCGTAATTTGGACAGACTTGTGTCTAATGAGGCAAAAGCAGTTTCAGCACCTTCGGGTTGAGGATATTCTTTATTGCCTCCATGATACTTTAGAATAGCATCGGCAGGATTCAATCCATACGAAGACACGAGTTCTGCGACGAGTGGATAGATAGTTTCTTCTAAGGTTTCAATCTGCCCGCAATAAATAGCCAACTTGGCACATGTACCATCGGCATAGACAGTTTCTTTGTACCTATCCAAAAACTCTCTAACACCATTTGTGACAATAATCTGCGTATCGTTGTCGGCATATTTAACATCAGGCACTTTTAGGAAATTACCTATTCCATTTATCAATGGATAATAATACACAACATTGGATAGGTCCGTGTTTTTGATAGAAAAGTTATCCGATAAGACCACCTTTTCTGCACTTTCTAAATAAGGCGTACCTGAAAAGCCAAGCACGGAATTGAAGGTGTGATTTTCAGTCCATTTATTAACCACCTGACGCAGTTTGATTTCTCCATCTGCAGCATGGTGCACTTCATCAATATAGATAGCAAGATTAGGTAGTTTACCTATCAAGTCGCGTAGTTCATTTGCCAATACCATTCGTTTTAATTCATCTTCGGTAAATAGAGATGTATCTTGGTCGTTTGCCAAACGGTCAAGAATAACCTTCTCGGCATTGGTAATAGCGACTAACCCCATCAAATGTTCCAATGGCTGATGATTATTAATCTTCTGAGCATTAGGATTCTTTATGCGGTTGCTCTTATTGGCAGTTTTTTGTTCATCAAGGATTTCAAACTTAATCAATCTTTTCAGTTGAGTAGCTGTTGGCTCTGGAATAATCCAAGAAGGTTCAAACTCTTTGATGTGTTTCAAACTAGGTACAATAGAAGATTTCAAACCAGACGGAGCCATTACCATAAAGTTGTGTGCAAAACACTTATTGTCTGGCTCATTTTGCGCGAAGTAGAGATCTAAATATATAAATGCTGCCATCAAATAGGTTTTACCAGCTCCCATTGGAAGACTAAATAAATAGTCTGTATATGTGACATCGTAAAATATCTTTTTGAATACTGCCTCGTAATCTATTTTATCGGCATTTTGTTTGATAAACTGCTCTAATTCAGGTGCTAACTGTCTCCCACCTTTGTCCTTCAAGCGAGAGTATTGAAATAGCGCAACAGCCGCTTTGTTGGTGTTGAAGATTTGGCGTGCTGCTTCAGTTAATTCGATTTGATCGATATTTGTATCGTTGAAATATCCATTCACAAACAGCTGCCACAATGGTTGATTTTGGCAGGCAATTTTTAGGAATAGGTAAGTTTTGATAGCTTCTAATTGCGCATCACGCATCATACCGCGTTGCTCGATATAATGGAGCAAATCGGTGATGGTGCATTCTTTAGAAGCCAACCATTCGTTTCGTTTTTTTTCAATTAATTGATAAAACATATATTTTGTATATTCTGCACGTCAAACTTATTCTTTAGTAGAGTTGAAATCTAAATATACATAAGATTGAGGGGGGACAAAATCGTCAATAAAGTCATTCGGATTTTTCCCCTGTTTAAAAGAAGTAACAGTTTTTATTACAAAAGCACAACCTCTTTCATTATTTGCGTAATAACTAAAGAAATCCTCTTTCGCAATACCGCCAACATCTTTATACTTTTCCCATAAATTAGCAGGTGTATCCTCATCTATTTCTGTAAATGTAAAATAACCTACAATTTGTTTGACGGGAACAGAGGCGTAAATATATACTCTCCGCACTTTTTCTTTGAAACTTCTTTTACGAAATTCCACTTTTTTGGTTCCTGCCAAAATTTGTTTGGCATATATCGGTTTAATTGATAAAATAGCGTCCATCTGCATGTCCCAGTGTTAAAATTTGATTAAATTGTGCTTCCGAGAGTGATATAAAACCCCAACGCTCATTCGAAGAAAGACCTGCATTGATGATGTCTTTTCGAATTACTTTCTTTTGAAAAGCTAGGTTGTATAGCATTTTGATGACTATGAAATCAGATTTTCTGTTATACCAATCTCTTAAATCGCGTTCCGTAAATACGCTATACTTGTTGGCATATTGCACAAATTCATCAGCACTCTGAAAATCATCTATTGTTTTTGTTTCTATGACCGTACATACAGAAGTTGCAACACTGCGATATGCTGCAGGACCTTGATAATCTGAGGTTCTATAGATGATAATTTTATCTCCCTGTCTCAATTGGCGCGTACCTTCCATCCAACAAATATAAATCTTATTAATGCTGTTCGTAGGACCTACATCTTCCAAACAATCATAATGCTCATTATTTAAGATTGAATCAGGAAACAACTTGGTATGATATTCGGGTCTAATAGCCAGTAAATATTTATTTCCTTGTGTTCGATTAATAAGCGGATAATCTTGCATGATATTATTTGTATAAGCGGTCATATCTCGCAATAAAACAGCTTCGCTACGTCCGTTAGTATGTGATTTTCTACCTACTTCTACGAAACCATATCGCTCAAAGAAATGACGTAAATGTAATAATTCATCCGTGTCATCAAACATGGTAACATATACTTCAGGAAAAGAATGTTGGATCGCAAAATCCAAAATCCTTTTTATAAAACGTTCCCCTCGATTCGTTCCTCTACGCTCTATTTTGAAAGTTCCAACTTTCAAGCGTTTTCTTTTTGGCAACGATATATTATCCAATTGCAGCTCTTCATCCTCATCCTTTAGGTACAGGAAATCTAACAATGTGGACTTTTCATAATAAACAAGAGCTTCAGCTCCTGAGGTCGCTTTACTTTGAAACCAAGCATCAAATCCTTCATAATTAGCACGCAAAGAATCGAAGAAAGTGTCTGATAAGTCAATGTCTGAAAATGGTATAAATTTTAAGTTATCCATAATTGTTATATATTTGGGCGCAAAGATACACTTTTTTTTTGAGATATGCAAGAAAAATCGCTTTTTAGGCGATTTTTCTAGTGTAGGGGGGGGTAGATCGGCTGCGCCGAGGTTGTGTGCGCGTGGCGCGCAGGCTGTGTCACTTCGTGAGGTTGTGCGCCTTCGGCGGGTAGAGGGGAATGCTCGGCGGAATAGCGCCGAGCACTAAACCAATGGAGAAGGGGCTTTCTTAATAAACAGTACCTTTTCAGTTTGGGAGTTCTTTGGTCGTTCCTTGGTTCTTCCTTGGTTCGTCCTTGGTCTTTGACACGAGATTGATAAGGAAGGTACAAGAGATGGCAATCTTAATAAAAAGCCTTTTTAAGGAAAAAAGTACCCGAATACTACTCGGGAGTAATGAACAAAGAAAAGTGAGAAAGCATACAATGAGCGGTCGCGCCTATCAAGTGGCAAACAACTGATTTAGTAAGTGATGCTTATGGTGCACTTGTAGTTGCGTTTGGGCATGGGGTAATTGATAATCACATCGTAGTCTTGTGATAGCAGATTATTTACATCTAGCGCTATGCGCAAGGTTATAGGAGAGATAGATCGCTTCGCTGTAGATGGTAGATCGGCTACGCCTGTAGATCGCTTCGCTGTAGGCTGGATATTCCATTCGCCAAATACGCTCAAATCGTGGGTGTACCAAGGTTGGGTGTAATTGTAGATAATATTCTCTTGCTGATTATAGCGTTCGCCGACATAGATGAAACTGTAGTTCAAGCCATACTGCTGCCAGTCGTTTTGCCAACCGAACATACCCACAGCACTACCCGAATGCCATGGGATATAAGGTATCTGGTCGCCATAATAGGTGTCGTTGGGGTCGGTGACATCAATCGCCGTTTGGTAGGTATATTGCGCCTTAGCCGTGAGGTAGAAATCCATCGGCAAGACAAGATGCAGTTGTGCATTGACGTCTAAACCGTTGATTTTTACCAATCCGAGGTTGAGCATCGTCCAACGGAACTGTTGCCCTTTAGGATAGGCGATAATCTTATCGGAAATGCGGTTGTAGTAATAATCGGCATTGATACGGAACTCCGAACCGCGCTTCTCAGCTATGCGGAATGGCTGCGTGAAACTCAAACCCACGTTATGTTGCTTTGCCAACTCAGGTTTGAGGTAGGCATTGCCCATGTCGGTATAGTAGAGGTCGTTGAAAGTGGGATAGCGGTAGCTCTGTTTATAGAAAGCATTAAGGCGGAGGTCAACGAGCTGAGTAGGGCGGTAGGAGAGGAAGAGGGCGGGAGTGAAATGACCCTCTCTACCTCCCCCTTCAAAGGGGGAGAACTCCCTCCCTTGAAGGGAGGGTTGGGGAAGGTTCTTTACAAAAGTCCCCAGCACGCTTGCCTGCACGCGCAAATAGTTCTTCACGTTGATAGCGGTGGCTGCGCTGAGCCAATGTGTCCAACGGTGCGCGTCAAGGAACATGCTGAGTTGATTGTACTGCACATCGTATGCTGCACTGACGTCCCACCAGTCGAAGATACGCACTTTGTGCGCCATAGTGAAATAGAACTCCTGTTGCAGGTATTGGTTCTCCACGCGGATGAGTTTGTCGTCGTTGTTGATATAGCGCGTATAGTCATTTGCGTACTTCATGTTCGCTCGCACCGACCAACGGTTGAACAACTCATCTTGCCAAGTGGCTTGCACAAAGGAGTTGCGGTCCCAGAGGCGTTCGCCATTGCGCCACACATTATTCACAATCGCACCTGGTACACCGCGCTCGGAGTTGTAGTGATAGAGTTGCAGTTTCCAGAAGCCCGTGTTGCTATAGTAGTGATTGACAGCGGTTTCCACGCGGATAGCATTGATGTCGCCATTCTGGCGAATGGCGGTAGTGTCGTATGCCACTTCGCCCGACGGAGTGACGCGGCGATAGCGGAAAGGATACTTGCCATCAGAGGATACGAGTTCGGCATTCGCCGTGATAGACATCGTTTCGCTGAGGCGGATATCGAACAGCAGACTCGGATTGATAAGCGCAAAACTGCCTGCACGCATCTGCGCTTTCACGTTGAAGGCCTTGCCTGCTTCGAAACGCGGACGGCGAGTGGTGAGGTAGATACTACCCGCAGCACCAAACTCGCGCGCCGACTGCCATATGTCCGATTTCTGACCGTTGTAGAGTTGAATCTCTTCGATATTTTCGAGGGAGTATTTGCCAAGGTCAATCTGTCCGTTTTGTGCGTTACCAAGCTGAATACCATTGTAATACACGCCCATGTGGTTAGTACCCATGGAGCGGATATTCACGGTCTTGATGCCACCTACACCACCATAGTCTTTGATCTGTACACCCGAGAAATAGCGGATGGCATCGGCTACGCTGAGGGCATTCATTTTCTTGAGTTGTACACCCGAAAGTGTTTGAGGGATAATGATGTCCTTCTCTTTGACGCGAGCGGTGATGGTGTACTCTTCCAACTCCAAATGGCGGTAGATGGAGTCAAGATAAAGAGAGTCGGCAGCATTGTTTTGAGAGAATGCTACCACACACATAAGTGTGAAAAATAATATGGATACTAATCTACGCATGTTGCCTGACTCTATACCACGAGAGCGTTCCAGGTGACAAAGGTACAACTATTTTTTGATTTATGCAAATGGAATAAGAAAAATAAAGTAATTAGATGCTAAATAGGTATTCCAAAGCTTCTTGAATAGCGTCTGTAGTGAGTGTTTGGTTGATAATAGGTGAGCCAATATCGTGTAGTAGTGTAAAGTTGATTTGAGGTGATGAGGATGGAGTGACTGTGTTTTTTTTGTCGTGTAACATCCAGTCTATCAATTGTTCGCGTTGCTGACAGTTGCACTGTGGACGACCGTAGTATTCCACCATCATGTGGGTGAGCATGGTCAGCACTTCGCGCGGACAGCCAGCATGTACCACGCTCAAATACACTTCTGCTACCATACCCCATAGCACACAATAGCCGTGGGCGTGTGGTGTAGTGTGGTGTAGTGTAGAAGACTCGATTGCATGTCCGATGGTGTGTCCGAAATTCAGTATACGCCGAATATTTTTTTCGTGTGGATCGGCAGATACAATTTGCTGTTTGATGGCTATGCTATCTGCAATCAGTGGAGCCAGCGTTGCTATATCTTGTTCATGAATGTTCCATCTTAGTAGTTCTTGCCAATGTGTTGCACTAGCGATGAGACCATGCTTGAGCATTTCAGCAAAGCCGCTCAGCAATTCGGTTGCGGGTAAAGTTCGCAGAAACTCAGGATGAATTAACGTGGTCAAAGGTGGCGTGAATGTGCCAATGACATTCTTTATCCCTTGGTAATCAATACCTGTTTTTCCACCCGATGAAGCATCTACCATGGCAAGTAGGGTGGTTGGAATATTCACAAAACGAATGCCGCGCATATAGGTTGCTGCTGCAAACCCGCCTAAATCTGTAATCATTCCCCCGCCCAAATTGATTAGCACCGCTTCTCGCGTGGCATGATGTTTGAGCAGGAAATCCCAAACCAACTGCACTGATGTCAAGTTCTTGCTCTGTTCGCCTGCTTCAATTGTGAGCAAATGATAGGGTATTTGACCGATGGAATCGGCTAGAATGGGCAAACAATGCACCACAGTATGGCTATCCGTCAGCACAAATAATTGCCCTATGGGTAAGTCTGCGAGTATTGTAGGAAGTTGAGACAATTCAGGTGTCATGGCTGTTTTTTAACTAAAAGTTTGCAAAGTTACGATTTTTTTTGTAATTTTGCACCCTAAATTAGAAAAATTATGCAAAAAAGATTCTTTTTTACTGTTTTGATGGTTATTTTTTCCCTTTCCTGCATGGCAGAGGGATTGACTTATCTGTCCACCGCGGACTTCAAGAAAAAAGTGTGTTACTATGATTTGACATCGGGTCAACAACCTCAATGGAAATATATTGGTGATAAACCTTGTCTAATAGATTTTTATACTTCTTGGTGTAAATGGTGTGATGAATTACATCCAATACTTGAGCAAATAGCCAAGCAGTATGAAGGGCAAATCTACGTGTACACATTAGATGCAGAGAAAGAGCCCGAAGTGGCAGCATTGTTTGGTGTCAGTGGTTATCCTACTGTAGTTTTTTGTCCGATGGAAAATAATCCTCCGCAAGCAATTTCTGGTTATCGGCCAATCGAGTTTTGGCAAGAAGTAATAAAGCAAATTTTCGGAATAGAGAAATAGCTTAAAGACTATTAATTTAGGTAGTAGAGACATGCAAGTAGAACTCATCCTTCTCGTACTTTCGCTCCTCTTTTTTGCGAGCATTTTTACTGATAAAATTGGTTACAAGTTTGGTGTGCCTGCCCTGTTGCTCTTTCTGGCTGTGGGTATGCTCTTCGGTCCAGACGGCATTGGTCGCCTCATCAACGACAATGGCGTGGGTTATATGCTGAATGTAGGTTCGGCTCAGGCCATTGGAACGATAGCGTTGTGTATCATCCTTTTCTCAGGCGGTCTGGATACTAAACTCTCTGACATCCGTCCTGTGATGGTGCCAGGTCTGACCTTGGCAACCATTGGCGTGCTAATCACTATGCTCATCACGGGTGTGATTACCTATTACGTGTTTGGTTGGCTACACTCGGTGGCTAGTGTGAGTATCGCTACTGCGTTGCTGATGGCATCCACGATGTCTTCTACCGACTCGGCTTCGGTATTCTCCATTCTGCGTACCAATAGTATTGGACTGAAGCATAACCTGCGTCCGCTTTTGGAGTTGGAGTCGGGGGCCAATGACCCGATGGCATATGTACTAACCACTACGATGATTGGTATCGTCACGGCAGCTGGTAATCAGGTCACAGCTTTGTCGGTGGTACAAGATATTGTTATCCAGTTGATTATGGGTGCAGTGCTTGGTTTTATATTTGGTAAGGGTATCGTCAGCATCATGCGTAAGGCAGATCTGGGTAACGAGTCGCTCTATCCTATCATGGTGCTTACGGCATGTATCTTTATCTTCTCTATCACCTATTTTCTCAAGGGCAATACCTACCTGGCAGTCTATATAGGCGGTCTGGTGATTGGCAATAGCAAGTTTACTCGCAAGCGCCAAACGCGCAGTTTCTTTGATGGACTGACATGGTTGAGTCAATTGGTAATTTTCCTTGTTTTGGGTCTGATGGTACGTCCGCACGAGTTGTTCCAATTAGAGGTCTTGCTGCCATGTCTGATAATCAGTATCGTGATGATTTTTATCTCGCGTCCTATATCTGTTTTTCTTTGCATGATTCCATTCAAGCAATACAAGCGCAACGATAAGATGTTACTTAGTTGGGTAGGATTGAAGGGTGCTGTACCTATCATCTTCGCTATTATGTGCGAGGCGAATAATGTGCCTCATGCTGATTTGATATTTAATATCGTTTTCCTGTGTACCATTGTTTCGCTCATAGCGCAAGGTACGTCGCTCTCTTCCGTTGCCAAGAAACTAAAATTGGCTACTCCGCCAGTTGAACTCAAGAAACTCATCCACTTTGATATTGATCTGCCAGAGGAGGTGGAGTCTTCTGCCACAGAGATTGAGGTGAAAGAGGAAATGCTCGTTCATGGCAAATTGCTCAAAAATCTCATTTTCCCAGATAAGACCTTGGTTATCATGGTGCGCCGTGGCGAAGACTTCTTTGTGCCAACGGGCAATTCCGAATTGGAAGTGGGCGACCAACTATTGGTTATCACCGACAACGATGCTATGCTTGCTGCTCAATATCTTGAGGAAACAAATGAGGAGGAGAGCAAACACTGGGGCGTACAACTTATCAACAACACGTGGGACTTCGCCAAGCAGAAATGGCAACAGATGGTTGCTGGCAAACGTAAATAATTAACATACAATACAACACTATGAAACACATATCATTGTTCACTGCATGCTTATGCGTAGCATCGCTGTTCACAGCCTGCCAATCAGGCGTAGATTACCAACCTTGGTCGAAAGAGAAAGCCCAAGAATGGTACTCATCGCATCCCTATCGTGCAGGTTGTAATTTCCAACCTAGTACTGCCATCAACCAGATTGAGATGTGGCAAGCATCTACCTTCGATGCCGCTACCATCGACCGCGAACTCGGTTGGGCAGAAGAACTTGGCTTCAACCTCATGCGCGTCTATCTCAGTAGCGTAGTTTGGCAAAACGAACCAGAGGCGTTCAAACAGCACATAGATGAGTACCTCACCATAGCCGACAAACATCATATCAAGACCCTCTTCGTCTTCTTTGACGACTGTTGGAACCCTGAGTCTGCTTTTGGCGAGCAACCAGCTCCTAAGCCAGGCGTGCATAACTCAGGTTGGGTGCAAGACCCAGCTGTCAGCCTGCGTGCAGACACCGCGGCCTTGTTCCCCATCTTGGAGCAATATGTCAAGGACGTGATGACCACCTTCAAGGACGACGAGCGTATTTGGATGTGGGACTTGTATAACGAGCCAGGCAACTCGGGCCACAAGATGACCTCCATGCCGCTGCTGCGCAATGTCTTCCGTTGGGCGCGCGAGTGCCAAGTGAGCCAACCGCTCACCGTAGGCGTATGGTTCATGGAGTGTCCCGAACTCAATCAGTTCCAACTCGCTAACTCCGACATTATCTCCTACCACAATTATAGCAATCTTGACAACCATCGCCAATGCATTGACACTCTTCGTCAGCACGAGCGCCCTATGGTCTGCACCGAGTATATGGCACGCCGCAATGGTAGCTATTTCCAAACCATTCTACCACTGCTCAAGGAGCATAATGTGGCAGCCATCAACTGGGGTTTTGTCAGCGGTAAGACGAATACCATCTTTGCTTGGGACGAACCTATGCCTGAGGCACAAGAGCCTCCATTGTGGTTCCACGATATATTCCGACAAGACCATACACCTTTTAATATAGAAGAGGTGAACACCATCCAGAGCGTCATGATTCCATCAAATAATGACCACTATGAAAACAACCGCTAAGATTCTAACCCTCATACAATCTCTTATTATACTAGGATGTACCCCGAGTGAGCAACCCACTCAGAGCGGATTGCTGCGCAGTCATTTTCAGACCGAGCATGCAGGCATGCAAACTGACCTCTATACGCTGACCAACCAACAGGGTATGGAAGTATGTTTTACGAATTTCGGCGGACGTATTGTCAGCATCATGGTGCCTGATAAGGATGGTCAGCTGCTAGACGTCTGCCTCGGACATGACTCCATAGCCGACTATATTCGCTATGGCTATCAGGGTTGCAATTTCGGTGCGCTCATTGGTCGCTACGGCAATCGTATCAAAGAGGGCCGTTTCACCTTGGACGGCGTGGAGTACCAGTTACCTCGCAATAACGATGGCAACTGCCTGCATGGCGGAGGCGAAGTGGCGTTTCACAATCGCGTATGGCAAGCGCAGCCCATCAGCGACAGCAGCATTGCCTTCTGCACCGTGAGCGAAGATGGCGAGGACGGCTTCCCTGGTACATTGCGTGTAAAAGTGACTTACACCTTGACCGACGACAATGCTATCCGTATTGACTATGAAGCCATTACCGACAAGCCTACGGTCATCAACCTCACCAACCACTGCTATTTCTGCTTGAGTGGTAATCCCAGTCGCGATGTCATGGATGAGATACTCTACCTCAACGCCGAAGCCTACACCCCTGTAGATGGCAATGTGGCAGTGACGGGCGAAGTGGCTACGGTGGAGAACACCCCATTTGACTTTCGTACCCCAACCTGCATTGGTGAGAGAATCAACGATACTACCCACCAGCAGATTGTCAATGGCCGTGGCTACGACCACAACTGGATTTTGGCTACCAATGGCGATCTAAATGCCCTTGCAGGCGTATTGTACGATGCTGCGACAGGTATCGAAATGCGCATTCATACCGACCAACCCGGTATACAATTCTATGCTGGCAACTTCTTGGACGGCAGTTTTATGGGTAAAAATGGAGTGGCGTACCCACGCCGTAGCGGTCTCTGCTTTGAGACACAACATTTCCCCGATAGCCCTAACCAACCTGCTTTCCCATCGACCACCCTGCGTCCAGGAGAGACATATACCACAACAACCATCTATAAATTTGGCATCAAGTAGAATAATACATACGGCATGACCGTTGCAGCATATTTACAATAATCTTTTCAGAATGAAAAAAACAATCTTCCTCACAGGTGCCACAGGCACAATGGGATATGCAGGCATGACTGAGATCCTGCGCTATCCTGAGAAATATCAATTGCGCATCCTCGCGCGCCCAAGCAAAAAAAATAAAGAAAAACTTGCGCCACTAGCTGATAAAGTAGAAATCATATGGGGCGACCTCACCAACTACGATGATATCCTTCGTGGTGTCACAGGTGCCGACATCGTACTCCATGTAGGTGGTATGGTTTCACCACAGGCTGACTACCGTCCTAAGGCTACTTTGCGCACCAACATCTCCGCGGCTACCAATATCCGTGATGCGGTGCTCGCGCAACCAGAGGACAAGCAACCTAAAGTGGTGTATATCGGTAGTGTCGCTCAGATGGGTGACCGCCGCGAGCCACTCCATTGGGGACGTGCTGGAGACCCTATCTGCGTATCGGCTTATGACCACTATGGTCTGACCAAAGCGCAAGCAGAGCGTATCATTACCAATTCGCCTATCAAACAATGGGTGGCACTCCGTCAGTCGGGTATCCTCTACCCTGCTATCTTGAAGAACTACGACCCAATCATGTTCCATGTGCCTATCCGCGGTGTGCTGGAGTGGGCTACTGTAGAGGATAGCGGACGACTACTGGAGCGTGTCTGCCGTGATGAAGTGCCAGAGGAGTTCTGGAAGAACTACTACAATATCGGTTCGGGCAAAGAGTACCGCATCTCGAACTACGAGTTTGAGTGCCTGCTCTTGGATGCTCTTGGTTGCCCTCGCCCTGAGAAGATTTTCAATGCCAATTGGTTTACTACGCGCAATTTCCACGGCATGTGGTATATCGATGGCGACCGCTTGGAGAACTACTTGCACTTCCGCGCCAATGTGCCCGTGAAAGAGTATTTCAAGCAAATGGCTAAGGCAGACAGTGTGCCATGGGGTATTAAGTTCGCTGCTAAGACTAAGATTGCCAAACTCTTCCCACGTTGCGTGAAACTTGCGATGTACGCTATGGCGATGTCCAAGGAGCATGGTACGCAATGGTGGATTAAGCACAACAAGACCCAACGTATTAGTGCATATTATGGCACGTTGGAGGCATACAAGGCTATTCCTGATTGGAAGCATACCGATGTGTCGCACAATAGCGAGGAGTATGTATTGCTTGACCATGGCTACGATGAGCAAAAGCCCAAAGCACTTTTCACCATCGAGGATATGCAAAAAGCGGCGGCTTTCCGCGGAGGCAAATGCCTCGGTTATGCCGATAGCCAATCGCCAATATCCGATAGCCAATATCCGATAACCGATAGCGAAGCTCTATGGGACACCCCTCTCGAGTGGGAGTGCGCAGAGGGTCATAAGTTCACTGCTACTCCACGCCTTGTGTTGCTAGGTGGTCACTGGTGTGAAGAATGCATGCCTTATCCATACAAAGGCGAGAAGAATGCTCGTCCATGGCAATGGGATAAAGTGGCTAAGAAGAACCCATTCTTCGCACAACTTTGGTCTCCACTCCATGATGCCAATGAGGATAATGTCTATGGTCCAGAAGTGTTTGACGGCTGGGAGCAATAATCGTTGCAAGATATGTATTTTGACGAATTAGCATTATCGGATCAGGTGTTGGATGCCCTCTGGGACATGCACTTTGATACTTGCACACCCGTGCAAGAGCAGACGATACCTGTCATACTAGACGGACACGATGTGATTTCGTGTGCACAAACAGGCACAGGAAAAACGGCTGCGTATATCCTACCCCTGCTCACCAACTTGGAATACGACAATCACGACCCCAACAAACTCAATGCTATCATCATGGCGCCTACGCGCGAGTTAGCACAGCAGATTGACCAACAAATGGAGGGGTTCGGCTTCTATGTCCCATTCTCTTCCGTGGCAATCTACGGTGGCAATGATAGCGGTGCATGGGGCACGCAAGTGACTGGTTTACAGAAGGGTGCAGATATTGTTATCGCTACACCGGGGCGACTGATCAGCCAAATGAATATCTACGACATTGACTTCTCGGGTGTGAAGTATTTTATCCTTGACGAGGCAGACCGTATGCTCGACATGGGCTTCTATGATGATATTATGACCATCGTCAATAAGCTGCCCAAAGAGCGACAGACCATCATGTTCTCGGCGACTATGCCAGCGAATATTCGCAAGATGGCAAAAGCCATCATGCACAACCCTGTGGAGGTGCAAATAGCTATCTCCCGTCCGCCAGAGAGCATCCGACAGATGGCGGTGGATATATTCGAAACGCAGAAAACTGCGTTTCTTATAAGGTTATTAGGCGAGGAGGCGAAAGGCGATAGGTTGAAGAAAGTGATCATCTTCGTAGGTAAGAAGCAGAAGGTAAAGGAGCTCACGCGTGCGCTACGCGCGAACCACATAGACGCGCGCGCTATGCATTCGGACCTCGAACAGAAAGAACGCGATGAAGTGATGTTGGACTTCCGCAATGGTAAAGTGGATGTGCTGGTGGCAACAGATATCGTTTCCCGAGGTATTGATGTGGATGATGTGCCATTGGTGATTAACTACGATGTACCTCGCGATGCGGAAGACTATGTGCACCGCATTGGGCGTACAGCGCGTGCAGAAAACAAAGGCGAGGCCATCACATTAGTCAGCCCCGAAGATAAGCGATTTTTTAATAAGATTGAGCGATTTTTGCAGAAGATTATTGACCGCGTTCCCTTGCCTGCCGAGCTTGGAGCTGCGCCAGATAGTAGCGTATGTTCGCTTGCTGCTGACGACCGTAAGCCGACTTCCAAGCGCCGAAAAGGCGGCTGGAAAGCTGGGCGTAATCGCAAGCCGAAGCATAATCGCCAAGCATCTCATAAGCAATAGCGATATTCGCCGCAGCACATGCTGCGGCTTTTTTGTCCTTGCTATCTACAATAGTAAGCCACTGATTAATAGCACTATTCCAGCGCTGCAAGCGAAAAGCATCTAAGCCTGCTTGCAGGTTGGGCAAGTCGTAGATATAGCGGCGGGTTGTCTGCCACGAAGGGGCAAAACTATTACCAATACGGTTGCCCAATTCGCGTGCGAGATAGAGCAATGCCTCTTGGCGAGAAGGCAAGTTACTCAAACTCTGTGCGCGAGTGTAATGGAGTTGACTCTCCCAGAGGAGTGTATCGGCTTGCGTGAAAGTAGTTTCGCGTGATTGTCCTGCATGGTGGATTGTCCAATGCGATTGGGCATAGGCCTGTATGTATGCGAAATAGGAGCCCTCTTCTGTTAGGAAACTCTCCTGGACGTCATAGAGTATCAGTTGATTGAGTATCAACAGTGCATCTGCCTGGTAATCAGCGCAGAGGCGCTCTGCTTGCGAGTAACTGAGTGGCTTGCGAGAGTAATAATTGGTGGATTGGTTTTGCGATATGTCCATCAGTTCAACGGCATCAAACTCGCCTGTCGCTTCCATGCTTTGGGTTGTGGCAAAGAGGCAGTAGAGTACACTGCGGCTCAGGTCCACGTTTGTGCTCCCCTTGCTCTCGCCATCCCACATGGTGGTATGACCGAATTCTTGGGGTTGAGTTAGAGCGTTATTTACCACCAGAATACGGTGTTTGTTCTGCAACTCGGTATGTTCAGCAGGATAACGCTCATCCACCGAGAAATACCATTGCTGTTGAGCGTTTACATAGAGAGAGCAAAAAAACAAGAGCAAAGAGCAAAGACGGATTACTTTCGACCTTGGCAGACTAAAGTGTTTTATCTTTATTCTTTGTTCTTTATTCATGGTTCAAAACCAGTTTATAGTTTCCGTATTCGCCACTCTTTTGGATAGAGATTGTTGCAGTGATTGCCTACGTTCTTGACGAAGCCCAGAGGGATATGTTGATAGGTGATGAGGATCACTTCTGTGGGCGTATCAGGTAGTACGATTGCTTCGTTGCGCAAGTAGCTAAGGGCGGTGTCCAATGGCAGTTCTGCTCTTATGAATGCTTCTTTTCTGAAGTCTTTAGTCATAGCTAATGCGTGCTGTGGGACAGGTTTTTTGCCGCGCAACTCGCATAGCCCGAAGCCTGTGCTGATGCATATGAATTGCTTGCTGAGTATATCAATCAAGTCTTTGTATTTGGTTGGATACGCCAGTATGAATCGGTCTTGTTGCCTAAATGTCCACTGTTGTGGGTGTTGTAGCCAGGTTTTGATAACCTCTTGTTGTTCGACAGGCTGTGTGGGTTGTGGTTTGAACTTGGGTAGTCTTTTGGCTAAAGGTCGTGTGCTATCGCCGATATTGGGACTGTGTTTGCGTAGTGCGCAGATATAGAATCCCTCGCCACGTGTTTTGTGTGGATAGAAGTGATAACCAGGATTGCCTTCTACTATTCCCCAGGAAGGGTGTATGGATACAGGCAGGATATCTGCTCCCAGGTTTTCGGCCATCCATAGCACATTATCTTCGTTCTCTTGAGGGTTGAAGGTGCATGTGGAGTATATGAGTAATCCGCCTGGTCGTAGGGCATCCCACACGTCGCCTAGTATCTTGCGTTGTCGCATTGCGCAGGCTTGTACGTTGTCCAGACTCCATTCGGCTACTGCACCTTCGTCTTTGCGGAACATACCTTCTCCAGAGCAAGGGGCATCCACCAGAATACAGTCGAACACATTGGGCAGCTTAGCACCGAAATCGATAGCCTGATTGTGGGTGACAACGGTATTGCCATTGCCCCATTTCTGTATGTTCTCTGACAGGATGAATACGCGTTGGCGTACCACTTCGTTGCTCACCAATAGTCCTTCGTTGCCCAGGTACTGGCTGATGAGTGTTGATTTGCCGCCAGGCGCAGCGCAGAGGTCCAGCACCACGCTTTCACGTGGCAGGTATTGTTCTAAGACGTGCTCCACGAACATGCTACTCGCTTCTTGTACGTAGTAGCAGCCTGCATGAAAGAGGGGGTCGAGTGTGAATTGTGGTCTGTCGCTCAGGTAGTAGCCTTCTGTGTGCCAAGGTACTTCATCGGTGTCGCACTCGAAGGTGAGATAGTCAATTTTATCGTTTAGGCGAATGGAAGTGACGGGCGTTGATTGCAGCGCCTGGCATAATTGCTGAACATCTGTTTCGGATAGTTGTTCGTGCAGTTTTTCTATGAAGTCGGTTGGCAACATGTATATCTTCCCAAATTCGCTGCAAAGGTACGGAAAATTTACGATTTGACAAAGTAGAATGCACTATTTTTTCATTTTATTTGCATATATGCATTTTTTTTTGTAATTTTGCAGGTCATTTTCGGCATGATTGCTGAATAATTGTTTGCAATACGTTAACTATCTAATCATTATCCATAGTATGAACACATCTGATCTCAATGCTTCTCAACTGGCAGCTGTTATGTATAACGATGGACCTCAACTGGTGATAGCTGGTGCGGGTTCTGGTAAGACGCGTGTATTGACTTATAAGATTGCTCATCTGCTGGAGCAGGGTGTACCTGCGGGGCATATCTTGGCGCTTACCTTCACGAATAAGGCGGCGCGTGAGATGAAGGGGCGTATTTATCAGTTGGTAGGGGAGGATTGTGCTCGTTATTTGTGGATGGGTACGTTTCATTCTATTTTTGCTCGTTTGTTGCGCCAGGAGGCAGAGTTGTTGGGTTATACGCACGACTATAGTATATATGACACGACGGATTCGCGTTCCGTGGTCAAGCATATTATCAAGGATATGCAGCTGGATGACAAGGTCTATAAGCCTAATGTGGTGCATGCGCGTATTTCTGTGGCAAAGAATAATCTGCAGTCGCCTAATATGTATGCTGCCAATCGCGAGTACCTGATGCGTGACCGCTTTGAGAAGATGACAGAGATGGTGCGTATTTATGCGGAGTATAATCGCCGACTGAAGGCGGCTAATGCGATGGATTTTGATGATATATTGGTCAATACGCATGCGCTGTTGCAGAAGTTCCCAGAGGTGGCAGAGAAGTATCAAGAGGTGTTTCAATACATATTGGTGGACGAGTATCAAGATACCAACCGTGCGCAGTATATGATTATCAAGCGTTTGGCGGAGAAGTACCAGCGCATTTGTGTGGTGGGTGATGATGCGCAGTCTATCTATTCGTTCCGTGGTGCGGATATAGGTAATATCTTGAATTTCCAGAAGGATTATCCCGATGCTCAGCTCTTCAAGTTGGAGCAGAATTATCGTTCTACTCAGACTATTGTGAATGCGGCTAATTCGCTTATCCGCCACAACAAGGGTCAGATTCGCAAAGAGGTTTTCTCGGATTTGCATATTGGTGAGCGTATCTCGCTGTCCACCTATATGACGGATCGTGATGAGGCAAAGTCGGTGGCAAAGCATATCCGTGCGTTGGTTTCGGATGGCTATTCGCACGACGGGGTGGCGGTCTTGTACCGCACGAATGCGCAGTCACGTGTGATAGAGGATGAGTTGCGCCAGTTGGGTATTCCGTATCGTATATATGGAGGTACGAGTTTCTACCAGCGCAAGGAGATCAAGGATGTGTTGGGCTATCTGCGTCTGGTGTCGAATAGGGATGACAACGAGGCGTTTTTGCGTATCATCAATTATCCTACGCGTGGTATAGGCGATACCACGGTGGGTCGCTTGTATGATGCGGCTGTTCAGAACAAATGTTCGCTCATGCAGGTGGCATCGGCGCCTGAGCGTATGACCAGTGATTTGTCGGCAGCTACCGAGAAGAAGGTGGTGGAGTTCGTTCAGATGATTGATCGTTTTGCGGAGGAGATGTCCACAAAGGATGCTTTTGTTTTCACCCAGGACTTGCTTATGCAGACGGGTATCTTGCGTGAGGCGAAGAGCGATACGACGCCAGAGGGTGTAGCGCGATATGAGAACTTAGAGGAGATGCTCAGTGGTATTCATGAGTTTTGTGCTCGTCGTCAGGAAGAGGGCATTGACTTTACTCCGATAGCCGATTTCTTGGCAGAGGTAAGTTTATTGACCGACCAAGATGAGCATTTGGATGACACGCAGGAGCGTGTGACCTTGCTCACCATCCATGCTGCCAAGGGCTTGGAGTTCCGTGCGACGTTCATTGTGGGTATGGAGGAAGGGTTGTTTCCATCGGCATTCTGTCAGTCGGCTCATGAGATTGAGGAAGAGCGTCGTTTGTTGTATGTGGCTATCACGCGCAGTAAGGAGCGTTGTTATCTGATGAATGCCAAGCAGCGTTTCCGCAATGGGCAAGTGATGTTCACGACGCCATCGCGTTTCTTGAAGGATATTGACCGTCAGTTTGTCTTGAATCAGGATGATGTAGCTCGTCGTCCATCGTCGGTAGCGGCAACGAAGAGTTCGCACTCGCATCTCACGCCGACTACGGGTGCTAAGGAGAAGAGCAAGAAGAAAGCTATTCGTTCGGAGTGGTCTAAGGATGACCGTGTTATGCACCGTGTATTTGGTGCGGGTACGGTGTTGGAAATCTATCGCGAGAACGATAATGATAAGATAGATATTCTCTTTGATGGTGTCGGTAAGAAAACCTTGCTGGTTACCTATGCCAAGTTAGAGCGATTATAATCTCCCTCCGCTTCCGTGCAATTCCGTGCAATTCCGTGGTCAGTACATCCCCGCGGAAAGATGTCCTTCCGTGGTTGTTCTATTCCTGCGCTTTACTGAAGATTCAGCGACGTAGGAGCGGTGGCAATTTATTTCGTAGAACTATGGACTCCTCCCTTAAGGGAGGTCGGGAGGGTCCAAGATTTATAAGATTTCTGCCCATAGGGCAAGGAGAAATCAAAATCCTTGTTTCCGTGTTGTTCCGTGTCATTCCGTGGTCAGTACCATTTCGGAGAACCTTTTTTGCATCCAATATGTTTCTACGCATACCCGATACATACCCGATACATACCCGACACATACCCGATACATATGAATACCCCGTGAATACTCCCCGAATATCCCACATATATCCCATGAATACCCCATAGCGCATAGTAGTATAGTAGAAGCATGACGTGTCCCCCTACTCAAACACCCTCAATGGAACATTAGCCATGAGCCTGACGATGGCCAAAATAAGCAAAAATCGAAAACGTTTGCGAAGTTTTAAGGGTTTATTTCAAAAAAATGCAACTTTTTTACTCAAAAATTTGCATATTCCATTTGTTTTCAGTAATTTTGCGCGGCAAAGCAAAAAGTATTTGTATGACACGCGAACAATTTATAGAAATGCACAAGGATTTTACACTAATTTAATTACAAGGAATTTATGATAATTTAATTTTGTTTTTTGCTTACTAATGCAGTCTGCATTCTTATAAGCAAAAAAGCAAATAACAATCTGATTTTTTATTATTTTTGTAGCGAGCGTATTTTTGTTTCAAAAAAAACACTTAGTTAACCACCCATGATAACAACACACCTCACATTACCACTAGCAAAATCTTTGATTTTAGCCACCCAAAATAGGGGGGGGTATTTGTGCCATAGCACCTTAGAAAACCGCTTAAATTCGATATTTTAGATATAGCAGAGCCTTTTTGCGAAGGGTTCTGCTTTTTGTATATTGTAAACAATTTAATACCAAATATTTTATGAAAAAACTTACATTATTTTTAGTTGCGATGACGATGAGTTTGTTATCGTTTGCGCAAAGTCAGATGAGCGGTACTTATACCGTAGGTACAGGTGGTACTTATGATTACGCATCTATGGCAGATGCTGGTATGGCAATCAAGGCTGCTGAGTTTACAGGTGATGTTACATTACTTATTTGTACAGATTTGACAGAAACTGTAAACACAGGTATTGTAAACAAATCTGAATACACATTGACCATCCGTCCTGACAAGGATGAAAATCGTACAATTACTTACACTACAGCAACGGACAACACAGGTCCTACTGGTGTTTTTGTAATAGGTGGTGATATGACCAAGACTCCTGGCTCTACCATCGGTTGGGCTTCTGTTCCTACAAAGAATGTAATTGTTGATGGTGCTGCCGAAGGTAAAACGACACCTCGATTGAAAATTACAAACAATAAATGGGGCACTAATGTTTTGCTATATGGTGATGTACAAGATGTGATTATTAGGAATTGTATTCTTGTTGGTAGAAGTTCTAGTACAGCATATGCATTGGTATTCCGCTCAGAAGACTATTCGAAAACATCTAAAAATATTGGTCCTAAAAACTGCGTAGTAGAAAATTGCATTATAGAATCTGCATCAACACAGTCTCAAGTAGTATATTGTCAAGGATACCAAGCCAATTCATACGCAGGTTATCCCACTAATATTACCATTCGAAACTGTAGCATAACATCACATCTTCGTGGCATATTTTTGTATGGTGTAAACAACTTTGATATGGAAGGCTGTGTGCTTAAAATGTTAGAAACTACGACAGGATATATATGTCATGGTGTCTTCGGTAATACGACTAAGGGTGTGATTAATATCAAAGGCAATAAATTTATTAAGAACACAACGAAGAATGCCTCTGCTGAAAATGGTTTGCAAACCATTACTGCTTCTGGTGGAGCAACTGAATGGGTGATTGAAAATAACTATTTTGCTGGTTATGATGCGTTAGCTTCTGGAACTACGTCAAAGGAGTCTCTTTTGGTAGGTATTCGTTGCGGTGATTATTGTGTAGTTCGTCATAATACATTCCATATGCCAAAACTAACCTACGCTCCTGGTACTTCACTCGTAGGTACACACGCTGTAGCATTATTATGGTTAGCAGGTTCTCATAAATATCCTGTTCAAAACAACATCTTCGTTTGCGAAGAGACCGCAGCTAATGTTAGTTTGATTCGAGGAGGTTTGAATGAAAATGTAACTGGTAATGTATTCTACCACAATGGCGGAAAGGCAGCTATTGTAGCCGCTGCTCCTTCTTGTATGACCTTTGCAGATTTAGAAACATCATATCCTACTCAAGCCGCTACTTCTAAGTGGACAAATGTAACATTCGCAGATGCTGCAAATGGTGATCTATCATTAGCTGGTAAGTCTAATGGCGACCCGGATTTAGCAGTTAACCGTCTTGCTGAGGTACTCACAGACATAACAGGAAAAAATCGTCGCGAAAAAACTTGTGCAGGTGCGTATGAGGGACGCGAACCATTGCCTTCTTCCATCACATTAAATGCACACCCTGTAAAAGATTATAGCGCAAGCATCGTTGGTACGATGAAGCGTGCTATCCAAAACGGAGAAAATACCATTGTACTCACCCATGAAGACGATGGCACTCCTCATATCTACAATATAGCACATGCTACCAAGACAGTCACTGAGATTTCTCAAGAGGGTGTAGTGGCCGTAGACCCTGATAATGCAGGCGATTATCTAGCGATTTCTGATATTGCTTTGACGGAGGATGGAAAATTGATAGCATGTAATTATATGCGTTGCTCATATAGTGATGCAACTGTAGGCACTACACGTTACTATATTTGGAATGATTTAGCATCTACACCATCTGAATGGTTTACATCTTCCAAGACTGCAAACTCTACTTTGGCTGATGTTGGTTATACTTTTGCAGTCAAAGGAAATTCTGATAATGCACAAGTAATGACCACTGCCGTGCATAATAATAACCGTGCTGCTCGTATCAATTTGCATACAGTAGTAAATGGTACAGAAAGTGAAAGTGCATACCACCGCTTTGGTCTTCATACAACAGCTTCTGAATATACAGAAGCAAAACAAGGAGTAAATTTCCAACTCACTGCTGTTCCATTAGATGGAGTTTGGGCATTGGAAGGCGAATTGACAGACCCAACTTCTTTTGCAGTTCCTAGTACACTTGGTGACGAGTATAACGGTACTGCTCTTAACGGAATAAACCTCGGAAAGAAATACAATGGTGCTTCTTATCTCAAGAATTACAATGACCATCATCTTATGGTTGCTCCATACGCAAACGGAGATGGTAAATTGGCAGGAGTAAAAGTATTGGGCATTACAGATGGATTTGATGCTGCTAATTTAGTAACAACTGCTACTGATTTAACAAATCCTATTGATGCAACAAGCGCAGCCGCTACTGCGTATGTGGACGGAGATGGAGATTTAACCATTTACCTAATCGCAGATTCAAAAGTTTACGCATTTAGTCAAAAAGTTCCAACAGCCCAATCATATACCGTTACTGCTATCGCTGGCGAAGGTGGTACTGTGGAAGGTGGTGGACTTTATGAGGAAGGTAGTACCGCTACAGTGACCGCTACTCCTGCTGAGCATTATGATTTTGTCAGTTGGACTGAGGGTGAAGAAGTAGTATCTACTACAGCAGAATACTCATTTACAGTGACTAAAGATATTGAACTTACTGCTAACTTCCAAGAGCATGCTAAATATACCATCAATGCACATGCTGACGATAACAGTAAAGGCTATGTAACGGGTGGTGCTGCTGATATTTATGTTGGTACAAACATATCACTCAAAGCCACAGCTAAGACTGGTTATTACTTCACTCAATGGAATGATGGTAACACCGACAATCCACGCGCCATTACTGTAACTGGTGATGCAGAGTATATCGCAGAATTTGCACAAGCATATCCACGAGTATATGCTTACGATTTGGATGTAGCGGATAATGGAGATTCTTACACATTCTCATTCAAACCAAATACAAATGCAGTAAGTGGTAATTTATTACTTTACAATGAAGACGGAACAGCTGTTGTACAAACACATGCGATAAGTACTGCTATTGTTGCTCACACTGCTACTTCTATTACCCTTAATAAGACAGAGTTGCCTAACCAAGCAGATATTCCTTGGGCAATCCAACTAAGTGGCAACGCCATCCCTGCCTTTGCCGAAACTTTTGCTGATACTGATTATCGTTTCGCAAGAGCTCATGCAGTCGTAGATAATAGTCCTGAGTCTGAATATTTTGGTCGAGTATATGTAGCAGACCGCCGCAAAACCAAATCAAATAGTAGTGTATATGTTTATAATCCAGACTTTACAGATTTAACTACTACGAAATTAGGACTCACTACTGCTGGTTATTCTCGTCCTGCAGTTGGAGCAGACGGTACATTGTATTTAACAGGTTATACAGATGGCGCTGAAGCAGGTATCTTCGTTGTAGATCCTGCAGACTTGACCAAATGTACACAATTCTTCAACGGTACATATGATTCTGATGGTTTGTACACCAATAATGGCAAAGAGATTGGTAGTTCAACATCGGGCGTTGGCGTATATGGCGCAGGTAAAGATGCAGTGCTCTACACCATGATGGAAGATGGAAGCAATGCCAATTTCATCTCAGGTATACAACCTATTGTCAAGTATCAAATAGGTCAAGAAAATGGTACTGTGCTTAAGCAATGGAGTGACGAACCAACATGGTTAGTAAATTATCCAGCAACCGGAAAGGACAGTTACAACTTTGGTAACAATGATTTTGCCGCTACCGCAAAGGGAGTATGGGTAAGTCAAAATAAATCAAATCCCGATGATCGTCCAGAAATTGCATTTATAGATAAAACAGGTACTATTCAGTTCATGCAAAATAGCAAGCCAAGTTTAGGCGGTGGTATGACTGTTAATGCCGACAATACCGCTTTATATATTGTAGAAGACAGCAAAATTTTGGAATATGCTATTACTTGGAGCGAAAATACACCATCTCTGACCCTGTCAAATACATATCCTGTAAGTCTTCAATATATCTCTACATTATCCGTAGATTATGCAGGAAATCTTATTGCTTGCGCAGGTACAACTTATGGCACTACAGACAACAATGTTATGAAAGTGATTCGTTTTACTCTCCCTACAGACAACAATACTACTATTGTGCCAGCGGCTAAAGCAAAATCACTCAAGTTAGGCAATCGATATACCGTGACTGTAGTTATTAACGATGATTCTATGGGTGAAGTGATTGGAGCGGGTTTGTATAAGGAAGGTGAAACAGCGGAACTAGCTGCAGCGCCAGCAGCTAACCACCGCATCGTGAATTGGAAGAACGGAGAAGACGTTCTCTCAACAGATTTGACATGTTCGTTTGAGGTTACAGAGGATGTTACAATCAATGTGACTTTCGAAAAGATTCCACAATATACTGTTACTACTATAGCATCTCCTGCAGGTAAAGGTTCTATCACAGGTGGTGGATTATATAATGAAGGTACAAATGTAACATTAACTGCAACAGCTCATACAGGTTACACATTTGTGAGATGGGAAGATGATGACACTGCAGAGGCTACTCGTACTATTACAGTTACAGGTGATATTACTTACACTGCAATTTTTGATAAAGTAGCTCCTCGCGCGTGGGCGTATGATTTAAGGAAAGGTGAAGATGGCGCAAACTATACATTCACCTTCAAGACTACTAGCGCAGGTACTGCTACCTTAATCTTTAAAGATAAAGATGGTAACACATTAGACTTTGGCGAACACACTGCAACTGCTACTACTGCTGGAGAAAAAACAATTACGATTGCAAAATCCACCTTTGATGCTGCTACCAAAGATATTTACTGGGAAGTAAAAATGGAGGGTGCAGCAATTGAGAATATGGTGGAAGTTACCGATCCTGCACTTGAGATCTATGATTTCTACAGCACACTGGGTGTGGTAGTCGATAATAATCCCGAATCAGATTATTTTGGAAAGATTTATGTACAAGCTACCTTGACTGGTGATTCCGATGGTAAAACACCTCGTGCACGAGAACAAAAGGCTGGTTTGTTTATCTACGACCAAAAGTTGGAAGAGTTGAACCCTACTCCTAACACGGGTATTCAACCTAGTCTGCCTTCTGGATATAGCATTGGTGGTACATATCAATTTAATCGTCTCGCGATAGACCCAACTACAAACAATATTACCTATTGCTATGCTGTCAAGAATCAACCTGCAGTATTCTCAATGGATCGTGCTAATTTAACAGGCACCCCAGCCAACCTCCTTGCAGGACAAACTGATATCACCCGCTCGGTTGCTCATTGTTTTGACCAAGAGGGTAACTTGTATGTGATGGATTTACCAGGTTCTGGACAAATTTTCAAGATTGAAAAGAATGGAACCAAGTCTGCTTTTGGAGAATCAACAACCAAGTATGTACAAGTGAACACATCCTTAGCCTCCGATGGTCGTGGAGGTCTTTGGGTAAGTCAAAACCGTGGACAAATAGATTCCTACTATCAATTAGTTCACTACAATGCGTCAGGTACAGTTGACTTTGCTATATATGATGATCTTGGTACATATAAAGCAAACCCCGCAACACTTGGTACATCATCTAAAGGCTTTACAGGTTCCTCTCTTCGTGGTGCGTTAGCATACGACGCTGAACGTCAAATCCTCGCTCAAGGACGTAATAGTGCCGTTGAACTATTTAATGTGACATATGATGCTATGACAGGTGTACCTACATTGACCAAATTTGCGACTACTCCTACTTTGAGTGTTGCTAATATAGATGGTCTTGCATTTGACTATGCGGGTGACTTGTATGTGGTGAACTCTGGCACAGAGCGCTTCTACAAGTATGTTCTTCCTACCAACAACAACACTTGCACCGTACCTGCTCCTGAGTCACAAATAATCATGAAAGAAGCAAGATATACAGTAACTGTTGTTGCAGATCCTGCTGAGATGGGTACCGTATCTGGTGGCGGCACAGAGTTCTTGGCTGGAGACATAGCTACACTTACTGCTACTGCTAATGATGGTTATCGCTTCGTTAATTGGACTTATGGAATAACTACTAGTACAGACAATCCATTGGAACTCACTGTAGAGGGTGACATAACCGTTACCGCACACTTTGAAGCGAAGCCACTTGCAATTGAAGGTACTGTAAAACGCGCTGTTCAAATTGGCGAAAGCACCGTAGTTCTCACACACGAAGCAAATGGCACTCCACACCTCTACAAAGTCGTGGATGGTGAGTTAGAAGCAGAAATATCGCAAGTGGGTGTTATTGCTCGCGATCCAGAAAATCTCGGCGACTATCTCTCAATCTCTGATATTGCTGCAACTGCGGACGGTAAGTTGGTGGCAATCAATAAGATTGAATGTCAGTCTGCTGAAAACCAAGTTGTTTCAGGCTATAAACGAGGTGAGTTCCGTGCTTATATTTGGAATGACCTCGCTGGTGCTCCTGCTTTTTGGTTCACCTCTAAGATGTCTTCTAACTGGTATCGTTCTGTACAAGGTCAGACTATCGCTTACAAGGGTACTTCTACCAACGGTACTCTCTTCACCACAGGTGTTACTGCTACTGGTGTTATGTTCCGTTATTCAGTATATAATGTAATCGATGGCGTTTATACCGAGCCTGCTGTAAATGATAGCGAGCACTATCACTTTACTAAGGGTTCTGCTCAAAAAACAGACGTTTTAGGTGCAAACTATCAATTGGTTGCATCTCCATTGGCAGCTACCAATTGGATTTTGGATGGTGAATTGGTTGAGCCATTCGAAATCGTTGACCCATTGACCTTCAATACTGAAGTTACTGCTAATGCTCCTCTTGCTGCTGATCTTGGCAAGAAATACAACGGTGCTTCTGTTGTAACCGTAGGCGAGCAACATCTGATGGTAGCTCCTTATGCAGATGGCGGAAATGTAGCAGGTGTGAAAATTATTGATATCACTAATGGTCTTGCAACAGCACAAGAATTAGAGACGCGCAATATCACCACGCCACAAGCAGCAACAGCTGCAGCAACCGCTGTGGAAGTAGATGGTACAAATCTTCTAATCACACTTGTAGCAGATGCAACTATTTATACATTTGATGTTGCGTTGGAGTCTTCTGTGACCATTGACGAAAATGCAGACAATACGACCGCTCTGGATTCTTATGACGGTGAGGTAGTAACAGCAACGGTTACCCGCAGTTTCGGACCTAATAAATATTTGACACTCACATTGCCATTCAATATGAATGCTACGCAAATCCGCAATGTATTCGGCAATGCTACTGTATATGCGTTGGACAATGTAGTTGAATATAATGCAGAAGAAGTTCACTTGCAATTCAGACCAGTCAGCACTATCACAGCAGGTACGCCATACATCCTTAAAACCGCTGCCAGTGGATACGATGCAGAAGATGGTTTCACCATTGAAGGTGTAGAGATTGATTTGTCTTTGAAACCTGTTAGATCAGGTGATGTAACAATGGTACCTGTATTAGATGCAGGTGGTACATTGGATCAGTCTGATGAATACTTCCTGTCAAATAATGCGTTGTATTGCGCAGAAACATATCCTCGTACGATTCTTGGTCTTCGTGCATACTTCGAGTCAACTTCGCCACTGCCAATCCGTGCTCGTGTGGTATTCCAAGACAATGAAGCAACTTCTATCCCAATGGTAGAAACGCAACCTGCCAACCAAGTAAGAAAGGTTCTAAAAGACGGACAGCTAATTATTATCCGTGGAGAAGAAATGTATAACATACAAGGACAACGAATGGAATAATAAACATTATAAACAATGATGAATATGAAAAAGATATATCAAACACCAGAGACAAAAGCAGTTCTGCTCTTAAGTACTAACGCTATTATGGCTGGTAGTCCTCCATCGGGAGGGATCCTTGACTTATATGGTGGAACGGGAACTCCTGGTCAACCAGAGTAATGCACATCTAGTAACTCAGTTACTAATGATAATCCACCAAACAACCACCTCTGCGATATGGCAGGGGTGGTTGTGGTGTTTTTACAAATAATGATTTTTGTAACAGCTGTTACCGTAATGTACGTTACGATTCCGCTGCATGGGTTATAATTAAAATTTATCTCAATGTTTCTACAAAAGTGCGCAGCGGAATAGACAAGAATTCTTCTAATGAAAATCCACCAGTATAAATCTTCAATTTTATCTTGGAAAATCTTCAATATTACTACGGAAAATCTTCAATTTTCCACCGACTCAAGCACACTGACAATAAACAAAAAACGCTCTTTCCTCTTCCTTTTTGAAAAAACGATACCATTATTCCTCTTCCTTTTTGAAAAAATAGTGCCATTATTCCTCTTCCTTTTTGAAAAAATTTGCATAATTCATTTATTTTTAGTACCTTTGCAGCGACAAACCAAATTTTATCTATTATGTATATAAATAGAGCTATTGACCAAGCGCTTTTAGAGTGGAAAGAGAAGTCCAATCGCAAACCCTTGTTGCTACGTGGTGCACGCCAAATTGGCAAGTCCACAGCTGTGCGTCAGTTGGGTAAACAGTTTGACTATTATATAGAAGCCAATTTTGAGAAAAACTCTTCTCTCAAATCGCTTTTTACATCCAACCTCGCAGTCAAGGACATTGCTGCTGGTATAGGTAATTTATACAGTACCCCTATCGTACCTGGCAAGACCCTGCTTTTCTTAGACGAGATACAAAGTTGCCCCGAAGCAATCCATAGTTTGTGGTTCTTCAAAGAAGATTTTCCAGAGTTACATGTGGTAGCAGCAGGTTCATTGTTGGAACTTGCATTAAAAGAAGATACACAAACCTATGGTGTGGGACGTATTCAATCGCTATATATGTACCCACTGTCATTTGACGAGTTTCTTGTAGCAACAGGACATTCTATGTGGGTTAGTGCTAAGCAAATTGCCAATGCTAACCAACCAGTACAAGAAGCACTTCATGAGCAACTGACCAATTCATTTCGAACATTCTTAATGACTGGTGGTATGCCTGCCAGCGTAGTTGCTTGGCTTGAGACCAATGACTATTTAGCCAGCCAAGAAGAAATAGAAAATATTGCTGACAGTTACTACGAAGATTTTAAGAAATACGCAAAGAAAATTTCTCCCGATCTGCTAACTGCGGTATTGCAGAGCGCTGTGTTACAAATAGGTTCTAAATTTGTTTACAGCCATGTAGAGGGTGGATATAGTATCTATGACATCAAAAAAGCATTGGGATTCCTCTGTGATGCAGGTATTCTAAGTCAAGTTCAGCACACTGCTGCCAATGGGCTACCGCTCGGTGTGGAAATAAATAAGAAATTCACTAAATACATACTGCTTGATAGCGGGCTGCTGCTTTGCTTACTAAATATGAACACAGGCAGCAGACGACAGGTAACCGAAGATATCCTTACTGCAACAGCTGCAGACCTTATCAATAAAGGCAGTTTGACTGAAATGGTAGCAGGATTAGAAATAATCAAATACGCATCTCCCAAACGCAAATACCCATTATATTACTGGGAGAATCTTGCCAAAGGAACTACAGCAGAAGTGGATTATATTCTATCACGAGATATGCAAATCGTCCCTCTCGAAGTCAAAGCAGGAACAAGTGGAAAAATGAAAAGTCTGCGTTTCTTTATGGAAAAGAAAAAAATAACCCACGCTATTCGCTGTTCACTTGAGAATTTCTCGCGCTTAGAGAATGATGGCATTGACATTATTCCATTGTATGCACTATCCAATTTGTTTAGGGATTATACCGAAAAATAGAAACTTCGGCATGCTGCTGGGCACAGCTGGATTTGTTCATATGATGTCTTATCTCATCCACAGACTCAATGATTGCTTTGCGAAACAGTTGTACCTTCAGACGCCGCCTATTGGAAAGCCTATACACAAGAAAAATGCGTGTGAAAATGAATTTTCACTCATTTTTCTTGCACATATGCATTTTTTGTTGTACCTTTGTCCAAATTTTCAATTCAAAACCTTCTAATATATGAAAGTTCTACAAGAAATGGCAGCTCGCAGATTGTTGCAACTGAAAGCGATAAAATTTCAACCCAAAAACCCATTCGTTTGGTCAAACGGTTGGAACTCTCCCATGTATTGCGATGATAGAAAAGTATTGTCCTACCCCAAAATGCGCGATTTTATCCGATTGGAGTTGGCTCGCGTCATAGCAGAAATGTATCCAGATGTGGATATCATAGCTGGTGTCGCTACCAACGCTATCGCACACGGCGTACTGGTGGCTGAACAACTCAGCTTGCCATTTGTGTATGTGCACCCACAACCCAAAGATCATGGACTGGAAAACCAAATAGAAGGCGACCTCAGACCACGACAAAGCGTTGTTATCGTAGAAAATCAAGTTAATACAGGCGAGAATATCATCAAAGTCGTAGAAGCCATACGCAACAATGGCTGCCAAGTGCTGGGCGTAGTGACCATATTCGACTATGGCTTTAGCACGACCAGAAAAAAACTGGAGAAAATTGATGTGACACTCACGCCGCTGACCAATATCGAGACCGTATTGCGACACGCAATAGCTATGGGACTCATCGACGACGAACAAAAACAAATCATACAACAGTGGCAACTAAACCCAGCTAATTGGGAGAAATAAACTATGGCAGCTAAATACGAAAGCAAAATCGGACAGATCCCATACAACGACCAGGTGGTGTTCGCTGTGTTGAGCAATCTGAATAACCTACAACGATTCACAGACGCCATTCCGCAAGACAAAGTAAAGGAACTGGAAATAACCACCGATGCCATACGGATGAAAATAGATGGACTGGCACAGAAATTCACAATCCGCATCGTGGAGAAAGAACCATACAAGACCATCAAGTTTGGCGTGGAAAACCTGCCCATGGAAGCCAATCTATGGATACAACTCAAGCAGGTGGCTGAACAAGATACACGTATCAAACTGACCATCAAGGCAGATATACCTATGATGTTCAGAATGATGTTTGAGAAAAAACTACAGCAAGGTTTAGATCAAGCCGTAGATATGCTCTGTCAAGTGCCTTACAACCAATGGGCATAATCACTCTACACAATGGCTAAAAATTCTACAAATATGGGAAATAAGAAAAGAAAAAAGCGAATTCGTATTCACCGCGAGGGGCGTAGTCTGATAGCTATGCTAACATTATTGATATTCGCGATCAATGTACCTATGTTCATGTACACGCCTACATGGTTAAGCGCTATCACGCTGCTATTGACCGCTACGTTGTTGGTGTTTGTAACCTATTTCTTTCGCAGTCCAACGCGTATCGTAGAGGTCAGCGATGACAATCTACTTATTGCTCCTGCGGACGGCCGAATCGTAGTGGTAGAGCCAACTGAGGAGAATGAGTATTTCCACGAAAAGCGTTTACAAGTGAGCATTTTCATGTCGCCATTTAATGTGCATGCCAATTGGTATCCTATTGAGGGAACAGTGCTGGTATCTGAGCATCAAGAC
Source organism: Paludibacteraceae bacterium (assembly GCA_045589755.1). GTDB lineage: Bacteria > Bacteroidota > Bacteroidia > Bacteroidales > Paludibacteraceae > Colicola. The sequence goes on along the minus strand of JAZNPR010000043.1, from coordinate 40,755 downwards.
GGTCGTCACCAAGGAGCTTGGTTGCCTAAATCAAGTATCGAAAACGAACGCTCGTTGGTGGTGATAGAAACCGAATCTAAAGTGCAATTGGCTGTTCGCCAAATAGCGGGTGCAATGGCACGCCGTATCGTGACCTACGCTAAACCAGGTCACCGTGCACAACGCAACGAGCAATTTGGATTCATTAAGTTTGGTTCGCGCGTGGATATATACCTGCCTCTGGACACAGAAATCTTCGTGAAGGTGGGCGAAGCTGTCACTGGCAACGAAACGATTATTGGTCGATTGAAGTAATCCCCGCCTTTACACCCTACACTTTACACCCTACACTAAAACCAACAAATCATGGATAAGTTTGAGAATTTATTTGCAGAATATCCCTGCGTACTCACCGATGAGTTAGTAAAGAAGAATGTAGCTGAGATATTGGCACAACATACGGCAGAAAACAACACCCGTGAGGTGTGGATGCAATGCCTCCATCAGATAGATCTGACCACCCTCAATGGCGATGACACCACCGAGAAAGTGGCTACAATGGCGCAAAAGGTGAATGATTTTGATGGTCACTTCCCTGGCGTGCCCAACGTGGCAGCTATGTGTGTGTATCCCGCTCTGGTGGAAACAGCGCGCGAGGTGCTGACCGAGCCTATCGGTATCGCCGCAGTGGCTGCGGGATTCCCTGCATCGCAAACCTTCATCGAGGTGAAGGTGGCAGAAGCCGCTATGGCAGTGGCAGCAGGCGCCACAGAGATTGACATCGTAATCTCTATTGGCAAATTCCTCGAAGGTAACTACCAAGAGGTATACGATGAGATATCTGAAATCAAGGCTGCCATTCGTGATGCCCACTTGAAAGTAATTCTAGAAACTGGTGCACTCAAGACTGCGGAGAATATCTACAAAGCTAGTATCTTAGCAATGGCAGCAGGTGCCGATTTTATCAAAACATCGACTGGCAAGATTGCCGTGAATGCGACACCCGAAGCTACCTATATCATGTGCCATGCTATCAAGGATTGGCACGCTAAGACAGGAAAAAAAGTATGCTACAAGCCTGCGGGCGGTGTTAGTACCACCGACGAGGCTGTGCAACACTATACGTTGGTCAAAGAGATTCTGGGCGAGCAATGGCTCAATAATGAGTCGTTCCGCTTTGGCGCCAGCCGCCTGGCAAATAACCTGCTCACGAGTATCATGGGCGAGGAAGTGAAGTATTTTTAAAGAGCCCCCTCCCAACCTCCCCCTATAAGGGGAGGAGATGAGGCTAGATCGCCCTAAAGGGCTGAAGATCGGCGCAGAGCGCCTGAAGAGGTATGGCAAAGATTATATCAAAACGATTCTTCTCTGAGAATGTGGCGGAGCTTGTATTAGAAGCTCCGCTGATTGCGAATAGTCGTCGCGCAGGTCACTTTGTGATGGTGCGCGTGGACGAACATAGCGAACGTATGCCACTCACTATTGCGGATGCGGACACGGAACGCGGCACCATCACATTGGTGGTGCAACGCATAGGCGTGAGTAGCACCAAGCTGGTGGCACTCAATGCGGGCGATGAAGTGGCAAACCTGGTAGGTCCATTGGGCAAAGCTACCACCATCAAGAACTTCGGCACAGTGGTTTGTGCATGCGGTGGCGTAGGTGCCGCACCTATGTTGCCTATCGCACGTGCCCTCAAGGAGGCAGGCAATCGCGTTATCACTGTATTGGCTGCCCGCACAGCGGAACTCATCATTCTGCAAGAGCAGTTGGCTGCGGTGTCGGATGAACTAATCATCATGACCGATGATGGTTCGTTAGGACAGAAGGGATTGGTGACCATGGGCGTGGAGCAAGTTATTCAACGCGAACAGGTGGACAAATGTATCACGATTGGTCCTGCTATCATGATGAAGTTTGTGGCACTGACCACCAAGAAATACAATATCCCTACCGAAGCCAGTCTCAACACCATCATGGTGGACGGCACAGGTATGTGCGGCGCATGCCGCGTAACGGTTGACGGCAAAACGAAATTCGTCTGCGTGGACGGTCCGGAGTTCGATGCCCATGCGGTGGATTTTGACGAGATGCTTTCGCGCCTCCGCCAATACACCGCAGAGGAGAAAAATGCCTACGAAGTATATCAGCACCACGATTCTACTACCAACGACTCTACTCATAACGCTTCAGCCATCAACGCGAGCGAAGCGAACCACCAACGCGAAGCCAATAACGCTTTAGCCACCAACGTGAGCGAAGCGAACCTCAAGGCCAAAGAGCGTGTGGCTATTCCACGCGTGAAGATGCCCGAACTGGCACCCGAAGTGCGTGTTCAGTCCTTGTATAAAGAAGTCAATCAAGGTTTGAGTTTTGAACAAGCCATCACCGAAGCACATCGCTGCTTGGATTGTAAAAATCCTACTTGTGTGAAAGGTTGCCCAGTGAATATCAATATCCCAGGATTTATCAAGCAACTTGAGTTGGGCAATATACTTGGTGCTGCGGAAGTTATCAATGAAAGTAGCACATTACCAGCCATTTGTGGTAGGGTATGCCCACAAGAGAAGCAATGCGAGGCACAATGTATCCACGTGAAAATGGGTCACGAGCCTGTTGCTATTGGCTATTTGGAGCGCTTTGTGGCGGATTATACTGCTGCTAACGCTTCTGCCACCAACGTGAGCGAAGCAAACCACCAACGCGAAGCCGTTAACGTGAGCGAAGCGAACAAAATAGCGGTAGTAGGTAGTGGTCCTGCTGGATTGGCATTTGCAGGTGATATGGCTAAGTTGGGATACCAAGTGACGGTGTTTGAAGCACTGCATAAGTTAGGCGGTGTATTACGCTATGGTATTCCAGAGTTTCGTTTGCCCAATGAGGTGGTAGATCATGAGATAGATGGTTTACGACGCTTGGGTGTACAATTCCAGAATGATACTATCGTAGGTAAGACTATAAGCATAGACGACCTAAAAGAGCAAGGGTATGAAGGCATATTTGTAGGTAGCGGTGCAGGATTGCCACGTTTTATGAATATTCCTGGTGAGAATCTAAATGGAGTAATGTCCTGCAACGAATACCTGACGCGCGTGAACCTAATGGGAGCGGCTGAGAATGGTAATGATACGCCTTTGCTTCGTGCTAAAACTGTGATGGTAGTAGGTGGTGGTAATACCGCAATGGATGCTGTACGTACTGCTAAACGATTGGGAGCAGAACGTGCCATCATCGTCTATCGCCGTAGCGAGGAGGAGATGCCCGCCCGCGTAGAAGAAGTGCGCCATGCTAAAGAAGAAGGCGTCGAGTTTATGACGCTGCATAATCCTATCGAATACCACGCCAACGAACAAGGACGCGTAGCAGAAGCCGTGCTGCAAGTGATGACCTTGGGCGAGCCCGATGAGTCAGGACGCCGCAGTCCTGTAGCCGTAGAGGGAAAGACCGTCACGCTACCTGTAGATCTGGTCATCGTGAGCGTGGGCGTGAGTCCAAACCCATTGATTCCATCAACGGTGCAAGGATTGGAAATATCTAAGAAAGGAACCATCGTTGTAAACGATCAGATGCAATCGTCGTTGCCTATGCTGTTTGCAGGCGGAGATATTGTTCGTGGTGGAGCCACCGTTATCCTAGCTATGGCTGACGGCAGAAAAGCTGCCCAGGCGATGCATGAGTATCTGAGCTAAATATTCTTGTTCGCTCTGACCAGGAGTAGGATGAAACTCTGCTTTGTGCAGCATTCCTAAAACTGCTAAATCCATAATCGTGCTGTAGCCACTACGCACGATTATTTTTTTTGCTTGTTGCATAAGTGGCAATAATTCTCTATCCTGCATATGGGGGATTAGGGTGACGGACCCAACTTGTGTGGTAGTCATAGGACCACCTATTTTGCCTCGCACGATTAAGACTGATTCGTTGCTTTCCTTGAAGCGATTGACAAGCTTCTGTTCGAAATATGTACGCTGTGGTTCTAAACCTGAGAGAATAGCAAGGATAGCATATCCCGACTTCCGATTCCCGATTTCCGATTCCCGATTTCTAAACCGCGATAGTGGACCGATGTACTTGGCGTAGCGGTCAAAGCGACCACCATGTGCTAAGGCACCTGCCAGATTATTGATTGGGTCGGCATAGTCGGGCACCCAAACTTCATTGTACCTTTTATATATACACGCGTGCAACGCGCGCGCGAGGGGTTGGAATATTTTCAATCGCTTAGGGAGTTGCACATAGAGCTGATGCGTTATATACACGCACTTTGTATCACGGGAGAACAGTCCGAAACGATTATCGGAGATTACCATATCAAAATGCTCTATTGCCAACTGCTGGCGAAGATAGTAGTAATCGGCTAGTGTGAAGCGAATAAGCGCAGGTATGGCGCGCAAGTAGAATCCACGTTGCTGGGCATTGTCTGTATAGCGCAGTTCGAGCGAAGGTAGGTCTATGATGCGGAGTTGTGGAAACCTATGTCGAAGCAACGCTATGCTCTCTCCATCGCCGCCTAGCACCACTTCATTTCCAGCAGCCAGATAGTGGCGGATAAGCGGGATACAACGGGTGGCATGACCCAGTCCCCAGTTGAGCGGTGCAATCAGAATTTTCATGCGCTAACAATGACATCTATGCCTTTGGCGCGCAGCGGTGCAGCAATCGCCTCCATCTCTGCAGTAGGTACTTTGGACAATGTTTGCAGGGGTGTAGCGCGGTCAATGACATAGATCATGACCTGCTTGGGGTGTAATCGGTCCACCATAGCGTACCAAGCATTGAGTTCTTCGCTGGTGGTATTATCAATGATCTGCCCCATGTATTCGCCGCGCAAGAAACAGGTCTGCAACGTGAAATCGCCATCAAAGAGCGATAGCCACTCAGCAATCTGCTCAACGGTCAGGTTGGGATTGACAGGTTTGTCTATCAAGCGCATGGTCGTATCGATGGCAGAGTCTAGTTTCAAGATACGATTATCGCATAGGCGCAAGGCTTCCACCACGTCTGGACGGCCCAGTTGGGTAGAGTTGCTGAGCACCGAAATCTTGGCTTGCGGACAATATTGGTCACGCAAAGCACATGTATCTTGAATAATCCCTAAGAAATCTGGGTGCAAAGTAGGTTCGCCATTGCCGCTGAAGGTGATGACATCAAGGCTATTAGGCGATAAGGCGATAAGGCGAGAGGCCAATGCTTCGCGTACTTCTTGACGGGTGGGGATTGCGGGATGTGAAACGGGCTGATTCCATCCACATTCACAATAGACGCAGTCAAACGTGCAGAGTTTGGCTGTGGTGGGCATGAGGTTCATACCCAATGACACGCCCAAGCGACGCGAACGGATAGGACCATATACGATAGAATCGAAGAGCATTGTGTATGACTGTTTCGTGTTTAGAGAATTAACGGACAATAACACGGTTGCCGAGTGCACGGCAGAGTTGCTGACGGATCTCCATGAGTTGAGGCTGCTGTTCAAGGATGGCCGTGATGAGTTGCCAATCGTCATTGGCTTGTGCTTCTTTGAGAAGACGCTGCATGCTATCAATACGCTCATCTACAACGGTGTATTTGAGTTCCAACAGCAGGCGCTGTACTAATTCGGGCAGAATAGTTGTCTCATCTTGTTGTACCTCTTGAACGATGTTCTCGGAGATACTCCGCTTGCTATACATACGGCTGAGTTGGTATTTATCGGCAATCATATCCACTGCCAGTTGGCTAATCTGCGTGTCTGGATGGTGCTGGAAAAATACAGAAGCCACAAAATTAGGTGCCTGGTAGTTGGCGATATATTCATCAATCACCTGCTGAAATACTGGGTTGGTAATATCGATGTTATCATTCTTCATCTCGGTGATAATGTATTCCCCAGTTGTGATGATTTGGTCTTCTGTTTGGTAGAGTACTCGCTCGCCATAGCGTATGAGCACTTGTATGAGATTCAGTATATTGCGATCTTTGTGCGTGAGGTGTTGCTCTTCGCGCTGCTCAATAGTGGTAGTAATAGTTGGGCTATCAGGCAGCGTTTCGGACTGGCTGTCGCTTGTTTGGCGTTGCTCTGTCTCTTTTCGTTTCTTGCGTTCTTCTGTCTCCTTCTTGCGTATCTCATTCACTTTGCGCGTCAGTACATCTTCGGGCATTGCCAGCAGCGTGGCGGTATCTTTGATATACACCTGTCGTTTGATAATATCAGGAATGACAGCGATAGAGCGCACGATTTGCAAAATCATCTCCGAGCGTTTGCTGGGGTCGTTTTGCGCCTCTTCCATCAGCAGTTGGGTCTTAAAGCGGATGAAATCATGCTGGTTATTCTCCAAGAACTCTTTGAGATCAGAGGCGTTGTGGCTCTTAGCGAAGCTATCGGGGTCTTCTCCCTCTGGCAGCAGTATGACGCGCACATTGATACCCTCCTCCAACATCATATCTATACCGCGCAATGCAGCTTTGATGCCCGCCTTGTCGCCATCATAGAGTAAGATGATGTTTTCGGTAAAGCGATGAATGAGTCGTATCTGATTAATAGTGAGTGCCGTACCGCCTGATGCTACCACGTTCTCTATGCCCGACTGCACCAGCTGAATGACGTCCATCTGTCCCTCCACGAGGTAGCAACTATTGTTCTTGGAAATCGCTTGCTTGGCTTGATAGAGTCCGAAGAGTTCGTTGTGCTTCTCGTAGATGAGCGAGGTAGGCGAATTGACATACTTACCCACCTTGTCATTCTTCACCATGAGGCGACCCGAGAAGCCCACCACCTTGCCGCTGACGGACAAGAAAGGAAACATCACGCGTCCGCGGAAGCGGTCGTAGAGTTTGCCATTCTCACTCTTTCCGCAGACACCTGTGCCAATGTACGGCGCATTTTGTGAATCGTTGAGCAGGTATTTCTCTTGGAAGCCTTTCTTCTTGGCCACATCCCATAGGGCAGCTTTCTCGGGCGAGTAACCTATCTGAAACTTGCGAATGATATCTTCCCGCAGTCCGCGTTGGCGCAGGTAACTCATCGCCACGGCTGTACCCTCAGGAGTGTTCCATAGTTGCTCGTGAAACCATTTGTTGGCAAACTCATTGACCACGAACATCGACTCGCGATCGTCTTGCTTCTGCTTTTCTTCGGCGGTGAGTTCGCGCTCCTCTATCTCAATATGGTATTTCTTTGCCAGTTGGCGAATGGCTTCCACATAGGAGCATTGCTCAATCTCCATGATAAATCCCACGGAGTGACCTGCCTTGCCGCAACCAAAACACTTGAAGATACCTTTGCTGGGCGAGACGGTGAAGGAGCCCGTCTTCTCATCGTGGAAAGGGCAGAGACCAATAAGATTGGCTCCGCGTTTCTTGAGCGACACATAGTCGCCTACCACATCTTCAATGCGGGCAGCGGAGAATATTCGATCTATGGTTTCGCGAGGTATCATTGGGTGTATAGTGTAAAGTGTAGAGTGTATGGGGTAGAGGCTAGAGTTTTATTTTTTCCAGAAATAGACACCTAACTTGATTTGCCATTGGTCAAAACGACCGCGGGTATAGATGTTTTTGGATTCGAACATTTGTGCTTTGTATGGGTTGATTAAGCCAAAATCGTATCCTCCGCGAATAAAATAACGGTCGTATTGGAAACCTACACCAATACCCCATGTGACATTGATGCGCTTGAGTGTATAATCCTTGGCTGAGGTTTCATCATACAAATTCTTGCTGTAAGTAGGTTCTTCTGTGGTGGCATTGGGTTGGCGATACCCATTGCTGGATAAACTTAATCCGCACTGGATGGTTGGACCTGTATAGAGCAGCAGCCAAGTGTCTTTGGCTATCTCAAATTTATATTGCCAATCAACTAGCAATTCCAGTTGATGGTATTGCCCGCGTGTACGAATTTTAGGATAGTCTCCAGGTTGCGTGGTGGTTTGTCTTACCCATGGTGTATGCCCACCGCCGAACGTGTAGTTTAATCCCATAGTATAGCCAAAACCCTTGATAATGGTTGCATCATATACCAATCCCACTTTCACACCATTATAGACGGTGGCATTGAGGGTTGTTTCGCTACCTGAGATAGGGCTGTTCAAACGTGTGATAGGTTGGGTAAATCCTACTTGAACACCCAAATACTGATTCTCAGAAGCATGCAGGAATACGATATTGCAGCATGCGAAAATAATGCACAAAATACTTTTTTTCATAGTTTTATCTATTATTAGTGATTCATTACTATTGCCGTCTTCTTCTTTTTTTGTTGTTGGTATTCTCCTCTTCTTCTTCATCTTCCTCCTCTTCAGCTGCTGCGGAAATGGTGGTTGCCTCGGGTCGTTTTGTACGATCTGGATGCAGAAAAATATCTCCTGGTTTGCGTGGTCTTTCTGCTTCTGCCCAAAAGAATCCACTCAGGTAGGTCTCATCGGGCAGGGCTTGATCCAGTGGTATCATCACCCCCGTTGTGGCTGTCGTGAAGAGCACATGATCTATCTGCCTATCTTTAAGGTAAAGTTTCACAAAACTGCTCTGTGTGCGATTGACACCCACATAGGAGCCATCATCTTCGCGAGGATAAAAGACCGTTTCGGCATTTCCTTTGACATCAACCAGATAGACATCGCCATTTTTTACATACGCAAGCATTTCTTTGCCAGCCATTTGATTGTATTCTTCTTGCCCTTCACGCTTGACGGTGAGTGCATTGCCTATACCATGTAGATAATCAACACTGTCGTTCTTGAGATAAATATCGATGTGATCTGCCGACATTTGGTTGTTGTTGTTCCAGCATATGGGTAAGCCAAACAAGGAAATGAGCGAGTCCTTGCCGTGATAGCGCGCTGAATCACATACGGCTTGCAAATCATCTCGATAGATACGCACGTGATAGAAAGCGCGCAGTAGGTGATAACTGGTATCTTGCCATAGTGTATCTGGTGCTTGCGCTACGAACACTGAATCGACCAGAATGCTATCTTTGGGTTGTAGCGAATAGAGCTGGTAGGGGATTTCCTCCGTCCACAAAGTGTCCGCATGCATATATGTGTAGGTGGTGGAGTCGGACCAATCAACCATCATAGCGCTATCCGTGACATAGCCACGATTATCTGTCTCCCACACTTCGCCATAATTGCCATAAAGCGTAATATAATGTGTAGAGTCAATGGATTCGATATTGCCGATTGTGCGACCGTAACCGTTGAACTTATCGTAGTAGATTGTATCTCCCGTCAAGGTCATACCATCGTTATGAATAATTCGTGAACGGTCAAGCAATAGCGATTTCTCGGTTTGGGTGTTGTACCACCCGTTGGTGGATAGGATAGTAGTTTCTTCTTCGTACAAGATTTGCGTAGGACCAACCAAATCTGACTGATAACTTTCCGTATTATACCCCAATGTATCGGCTGTTAACACAAACTTGGGATTGACTAGTTTTACTTGATCGCGGAAAATAGCTTGATGGTTGTCTGGCGTATATTGTCCCCAGCGCGATGTGAGGGTATTGAGACTATCTTCAATCATTCCGCCTGAAAAATAGTAAGCGATATTTTTCTTTCGGTTGTAGTTGAGACTATCTGTGGTCAGTATGGTTTCTCGGTGGATTAACCGCACATGCCTTCGCATACGTGCTAATTTGGTATTGCCGTTGTAGTAGAGCACATCACTAAATCCCTCCAGAGTGTCGCCCTGTATCATATGTACATGTCCGAACGCATGTAGCGAGTTTTCCTTCTCAAAGAAATATGCAGAATCGCAGTACATCAATACAGAGTCATGGCGAAAACAAACATCACCACGCAGGATTTGGGCATCGGGCAAACGTTGCTCATCGAATGTCAATGTATGAGAATGTTCAAGATACACCAACGATGTTTTGGTCGTATCTTGTGCCACGCATACGATAGAGAGCATGGCAAAAAACAATATGTGGGTCAGTCTTATCAAGAATAAGCAGTGGTTTGTATATCCTACTTGTAGCATCAATGTATCCAATTGGGGTATTGAAAGTCGCAACCTCGCCAATTCGGGTCAATGTGGATATAAACTTCCTTTTGTTTTTCGCGAATCCATTTGTCGATTGTTTCCGAACTTTTCTTCTCTATGAGCATATTGCGAATAACTTGAAAATCATCCGATAGGTTGGCCTTGTGTGATTCGCGCTTGGTTTTTAGGCGTACTATAGCACACACTTCTTTGTTCTTGGTGCGGTCAATCATGGTGAATGGTGTGCTCAAATCACCTTCCTTCATAGAATAGATTTGTCGTGCAATTTCTGGTGCTAACTCTTGGTATTCAAATTTACTAGCTCCTGTATTTGGATTAGTCATGGTACCGCCATTCATTACGGTGGACTTATCTTCTGAGAACTGTGCGACTGCAAATTCAAAAGAGATACTATCCGCAAGGATGAGATTGCGTATAGAGTCCAATTTGGTAATAGCATTTTGCTTGTCTATATATGATATGCGAGGTTTGAGCAAAATATGACGGCAGTTGATGCGATCACCTTTTCGTTCAATGAGTTGAATGATATGATAACCGTATTCAGTTTCCACGATACGTGACACGCGCTTGGAATCAGTCAGATTGAAAGCTACATCAGCAAAAGCGCTCACCAACTGACCTTTGCCTACAAAACCTAGTTCTCCACCGCGCTTAGCAGATTCCGTATCCTCGGAATATAGGCGCGCCAACATACTGAAATCGGCATTGCCACTCATAATGCGTTCTGTAAATTCGCGTAGCTGCGATTTGATACGCTCGGTTTCTTCCACAGGTACAGGAGGGTCGAAACTCAAAATCTGTACCTCTACTTGCGCAGGAATCATGGGCAACGAATCGCTGCTGAGTGTATTGTAAAAGCGACGCACTTCAGCTGGAGTAGGTTGGATATTCTCCGTCAGTTTGTTTTGCATCTGCTGGATAATCATTTGATTGCGAACACCAGTCATCATTTCTTCACGAATCTCACTACTTGTTTTGCGGAAATACTCCTCCATTTTTTCCTTACTTCCAATCTGCGAAATATAGTAGTTCATACGCATATCCACTTGGCTACTTACAGATGACTCGTTGACTTCGATAGAGTCTAATTCAGCTTGGTGTAAAAATAATTTTTGGATAGCCAGTTGCTCTGGGATAACGCAATAGGGGTCGCCTGCGATGGGTTGACCCTCGTATTGAGCACGTAGGCGTTCCTCTTCCACCTCACTACGTAAGATTGCTTCTTCACCTACAATCCATATCACTTCATCAATAATGTTGTCCTGAGCTGCTACACAAGGGGTGAACAGCAGCAATAGTGCAAAAATTTTATTTTTCATATAATTTCAATTTTCCTGTCTTTATAGCTTCTTCATATAGATAATCTCGCTCGCGTTGTAGAAAATCCACTTGACGTTGGCGCAGAAGAATGGTTTCAATCTCTTTTCGTGCATAGGTAAGTGGCATCAATGTCCCTTTCATATGTAAATTAGTTACCTGCAAGATATATACATTGACAGAATCCTGAATTTCTATTTGGCGCTTAGTTTTTAACTGTGTATCCAGATTGTCACGTTCGAATGGCATATGTACGAAAACATCGCTACTTGTCTTCCACTCATCCAAAAACAACTCATACCCTACGGCATATTGATAAGCAAATTTCTCCAACCACTCAATATTCTCTTCCTCTTCAGGGTGTTGTAGGTTTTTGCGAAGTTCGCTCATATTAGGTGCACCTAAGGGCACTACTAGCATCAAACCTTGCATGATTGTCTGAGGTAGGATAAGGTGTTCGCGATGCAGATCATAGAAGGATTGAATCAGTGTATCTTCTACTATGCGTGGCATGCGCTGTGCAATCAACATCTCTTCGTATTCATGAAGGTATAAGGAACGTCGATAGTCTTCCACCAGTTGCTCAATAGCCTTATTCGTATGTTTCTTAGCGATGTCATATTCAATCATACCGATAGCCCATTGGCGGATATATTGCTGTGCAACACGAAGGCTGTCCTCTGAAGATAGCCCCGCAGTGAGTCGCTGCAATTCTTGTTCGGTCAGTGTTCTGCCTCCGTACTCCACTACGCTTCCGCTCATGCGTTTCTCTTCAAAGAGATGACAAGCTGATAGTGCGAATACACACACAAGAAGTATGATAAGTTTTCTCATAAATAGGTAAACATTATATTTCAACCTGCAAAGGTACGGAAAATTTACTACTTATGCAAATTTTCAATGTAAATTTGATGATTATTCACAACCTTTGGTTGTGTCTTGCAGCTATAAGCAGGGGCTTTTACACCATTTGGCATTTCGTAGGCGGTACGGGCTAACGGTATATCGCTCACTTCGATATGCACTTCGTCATAAATACCGCTGTCCAAAATATGCTGCAAAAGGGTGGTACCACCTTCCACCAATACCGAGTGGATATTTTGTTTCGCTAAGTCAGCACAAATATAATGCCAATCCGTATTTTCACTATATACGATAGTCGGTGATTCGTCTGAGAATATTCGACTCTCTTGGGGTAATATATGGTGCCTATCCAATGTAATACGAATAGGGTTTCTGCCACTCCAATGGGTAGTTAGCAAACGCGGGTTGTCTAATAATACTGTGCGTGTGCCTACCATAATCGCCATGTTCTCAGCACGTTGCTGATGTACCAATTGTTTGGTCAGTGGCGTGGAAATCACCAATGGTTTTCCCACCTCATCGCCCCATCGCCTCATCGCCTCATCGCCTCTTCGCCTATCTATATACCCATCTGCTGTTTGTGCCCATTTGAGAATGACATATGGACGGTGCTTCTCTTGCAGGCAGAAAAAGCGTTTATTTAGTTCTCGGCATTCTGCTTCCAATACTCCCACAAGGACTTCTATACCTGCGTCTTGCATCATTTTCACTCCGCGACCTGCTACTTGCGGATTAGGATCAAGTGTACCAATAACCACACGTCCGATACCTTTGCGAATAATCAGTTCCGCACAAGGAGGAGTCTTGCCATAATGGCTACATGGCTCCAGGCTGACATATAATGTACATTGTTTATAATCAATTCCTTCTGGGTGTGCTTCTTCCGCATGCAGTATGCAATTGGGTTCTGCATGTGGAGCACCATATTGCTCATGCCACCCCTCTCCTAAAATCACATCACCGTCAGCATTATGCAACACCAACACTGCGCCTACCATAGGGTTGGGAGCTACATAATATTCGCCTAAACGTGCCAATTGTAAGCAACGATGAATATATAATTTTGCACTTTCCATTTTTTTTAGTACCTTTGCAGCGTGAAACAGCAGGTTAACTATATTATTTCCGAGTTACGCGGGTTCTTTCCAGAGGAAGAATTGCGCGAGTTGGCATACTGGATCATCGAAGAAACCACAGGTATGACACGCACGCAAATCTTAACCGACTGCAAAGGTACACAAAATATTCCAAATATAGAAATTATTTTGCAAAAACTTCGCGCGCACGTACCTATACAATATATTTTTGGTCACACTGAATGGATGGGACTGGACTTACGCGTTACGCCTGCCACCCTGATTCCTCGCCCCGAAACGGCAGAATTGGTAGAATGGGTACTACAGGTGGCAGATAGAGATAAACCGTTAAAAGTGCTAGATATAGGCACGGGAAGTGGTTGTATAGCTCTTGCGCTGAAGAAAGCGGCTCCCAATTGGAACGTGACGGGATTAGATATTAGCGAAGACGCATTGAAGGTAGCGAAAGAAAATGCAGGGCGTAACAATGCTGAAGTCCATTGGCTGCAAGCCGACATCCTCTCGCCTCAGTGCCCCATTGCCTCATCGCCTCATCACCTACACTTTGATATTATTGTCAGCAACCCACCCTATATTTGCAACCACGAAAAAAGGGATATGGATGCACGCGTATTGGATTATGAGCCACATTCTGCACTGTTTGTGCCCGACACCGACCCGCTGCTTTTCTATCGACAGATTGCATCCCTAGCCACATCGCCTGCTATGCTCTTTTTCGAAATCAACGAAGCCTATGGCAATGAAGTATGTGAGATGATGGCAGAAATGGGATACACCGATATTCAACTAAAAAATGATATGTATGGCAAACCACGAATGGTCTTTGGAGCAATTACGCGCTAAGGCAGAGGCATATTGCGCCGTTGCGGAACGCTGCTGCTACGATATACGCCTCAAACTGCAACAATGGAGTGCGACCACCGAGCAGACGGATAAGATTGTAACTCACTTACAAACAGCGCATTTTGTTGATGAACAGCGCTATTGCCATGCTTTTGCACATGATAAACTACTATACCAAGGCTGGGGGCGGATGAAGATACGTGCTGGTTTACAAGCAAAGCATTTGCCGTCTGATGCAATAGCGCGAGCGATTGAAGATATAGACGAACAGGCATATCAAGAGGTGTTGCAAAAAATAATCGCTAGTAAGAAACGCAGTTTGAAAAGTAGCGATCCGCAAGTTCGCGAGAAACTCATTCGCTTCTGTTTGCAACGCGGTTTCACCTACGAAGAAATATCAAATAATCTATGATAATAAAACAAAAACTGCTCCCCTCAGGAAGCAGTTTTTTTATATTCTCGCCTTTCGCCTATAGCCCGAAGGGCGTTCTATATACTGAATTAAATCCAGCGAACATAGCAGAAGTCCATGCGGTGTGGCAGCAAGTCGTTCTTAGGATACATACGCAATCCGAACTTCATACCACCAGCGTAAGACAATTGGTACTCGGTCTCGAAGAAGAGGCGTGAACCCTTTGCTTGTACCAACTCCAATGGTTTCACCTCGAACAACTTATCGTTGTTGTGGGTAGAAGTACGAACGGCTACCAACTCTACGCCGATACCCTTGTCGTTCAAGCCCTTGGTGTCAAGTTCTACTGCGATAGTGCACTTGTTACCTACATTGAGTTCTGCGCTCTTAGCGTTGAGAGTAGAGTTTACAACCTCAATGCTATCCCAGTGAGCAACGATGTTTTGCTTCCAAGCTACGATATCCTTAGCAATCTTGTAATTATCTGCACCGAGCAATGCGTGACGCTTAGCGAGTTTGTTGTAGAACTTCTCGAAGTAGTCGTCCATCATACGCTTGGTTGTGAAGCGTGGGGTGATCTTGGTGACAGAGTTCTTGATAGTTTGAATCCACTCTGGAGAGTAGCCCTTACTGTTCTTAGCGTAGTACAATGGGATAATCTCTTTCTCCAGCATTTGGTAGATGGTAGCCGCATCCAATTGGTCTTGGTGAGCTTGGTTCTCGTAGGTACGCACATCGGTCAAAGCCCAACCTGCACCTTCTACATAACCTTCTTTCCACCAGCCGTCAAGCACAGAGAAGTTGAGTACACCGTTCATTTGTGCTTTCTCGCCAGAAGTACCACTGGCCTCCAATGGACGAGTAGGAGTATTCAACCAGATATCCACACCAGAGATCAAACGTTTAGCGAGGCGCATATCGTAGTTCTCAAGGAAGATAATCTTGCCGAGGAACTGTGGCATACGGCTAATCTCAATAATACGCTTGATAAGTCCTTGACCACCGCCATCAGCTGGGTGAGCCTTACCTGTAAAGAGGAATTGTACTGGACGGTCTGGGTTGTTTACGAGTTTATCCAAACGCTCCAAGTCGGTGAAGAGCAAGTGAGCACGTTTGTATGTAGCAAAACGACGTCCGAAACCGATAATAAGATTGTCAGGGTTCATCTCTTGCAATGCGCGAACGATACGAGCAGGATCACCTTGGCTCTTCATCCAGTTGTCGCGGAATTGCTCTTTCAAGTATGCAATCAATTTGCACTTCAAGTTCATACGAGTAGCCCAAATCTTCTCCTCTGGCAAATCGTTGTATGGAGCCCACATGGCGAGGTTAGATTGGTCTTTGAACCACTCTTTTGGGAAGGTCTCTTTGTAGATAGTCTTCCATTCGCTGGCTGCCCATGTTGGCATATGCACACCATTGGTCACATAATCCACGTGCAACTCCTCTGGGAAGTATCCTTGCCATACTGGCGCAAACATCTTCTTGCTCACCTCGCCGTGCAACCAGCTCACACCGTTGGCCTCTTGGCAGGTGTTCAGCGCAAACACAGACATCGAGAACTTCTCGGTGTTGTCCGCTGGATTCTGGCGACCCATACCGATGAGGTCATGCCACTCGATACCCAAACGAGCTGGGAACATATTCATATACTTGTAGAACAAGCCCTCTTCAAAGTAGTCGTGTCCAGCTGGTACTGGAGTGTGGCAAGTGTAAAGACCGCTTGCGCGAACTACCTCCAACGCTTGTTGGTAGTTCAAGCCCTCTTTCTCCACGAGGTCGAGCATACGTTGCAAGCCCATGAAGGCAGCGTGACCCTCGTTGCAGTGGTAAACATCTTTCTTGATGCCGAGTTTGGTGAGTGCGATAGTACCACCCATACCGAGCATAATCTCTTGTTTGATACGATTCTCGATGTCGCCACCATAGAGTTGGTGAGTAATCTGACGATCCCACTCAGAGTTCATCTCGTTGTCGGTATCGAGCAAGTAGAGGTTGATACGACCTACAGCCACTTTCCAGAGGTATGCTTTTACGGTGCGCTCTGGATAAGGAACCTCAATAATCATTGGAGTTCCGTCCGCCTCTTTCACTTGTGTGATAGGGAGGTTAGAGAAGTTTTGTGCCTCGTATTTAGCGATTTGTTGTCCTTCTGGAGAGAGAGTTTGTGTGAAGTAGCCATAACGATAGAGGAAACCGATAGCGGTCATATCCACATTGCAGTCAGAAGCCTCTTTGAGGTAGTCGCCAGCGAGAACGCCCAGACCACCAGAATAGATTTTGAGCACATGAGTCAAACCATACTCCATGGAGTAGTATGCTACGCTTGGTTTCTTAGGATCTTTTGGCTCGTCCATGTATGCACGAAATTCTGCATATACAGCGTCCAACTCCTTCATAAACGCTTTGTCCTTGCTGAGTTCCACCATGCGCTCATAACTGATGATATTCAGTAGCACGATAGGGTTGGATTGCGCTTTGTGCCATGCTTCGTTATCAATGTAACGGAAGATGTTTTTAGCCTCAGAGTTCCATACCCACCAAAGGTTGTATGCGATTTCTTGTAGTTTGTGGAGGTTTTCAGGAAGGTTAGCATTCACCTTTACCTCTGTCCAATTGGGTTGATTAGTGTTACTTACTTTGATTACCATAATGATTTATTTTATCTTTTTTGTACCAATTACTAAACAAAAAATATCCGCGCGTATATGCGGCGCGAAAAGCGGGGCAAAGGTACAACATTTTTTTGAATTATGCAAATTTATTGCTTATAATTGTGCAATATCTTTCTGCAAACGGTTGCAAACGATGGTGTCGTTATGATATGGAATTTGATTTGCACAGTTTTTGTAGCGGTATAATTTGTTAATAAAATTGCAATACTGACACTCTATGCGAACAAAAGACCTTATAGCCAAACGAGAAAGAAGAGAGAGAAAAATTGCCAATAGAAAGCGCAACGAAACATTCTCTTATAAAAATACGGAATATGTTGATAATGATAGGTTTACTCTTCCAGATTCCTTTCCAGAAGAGGTTTTACGTGAGGTAAAACATATACCCACCACTATTTCCAACGAAGAAATCATGCGCAGACGTGACATGCGTGACATTTTGACATGCACCATTGACCCCGAAGATGCTAAAGACTTCGATGATGCACTATCATTCAAGCAACTAGATGGTGGTCATTATCAAATAGGCATCCATATAGCTGATGTCACGCACTATGTCAGAGAGGGAACACTTGTTGATGAGGAAGCCTATAAGCGCGGAACAAGTATCTATTTGGTGGACAGGGTTATCCCTATGCTGCCAGAAAGATTGTGTAATGAACTATGTAGCTTGCGCCCCAATGAGGATAAACTATGTATGTCAGTCATTGTGGAGATGGATGAGCAAGCCAAAGTTATTCGACACAAGATTTGCCGAACCGTTATCCGATCCGACTACCGATTGGCATACGAACAAGCACAACAAATGCTTGATGCGCCTATTACTGCAGGGGAAAAAAAATCCCTCTCCGATGCGTTGGGTGTTTTGAATCGCTTGGCGCGTATATTGCGCACCAAGCGATTCGAACACGGAGCGATAAACTTTGAAACATCCGAAGTGCGTTTTCGCCTAGATGAAGCAGGCAATCCAACTGATGTGTTTTTTCATCAATCTACTGATGCCAATCACTTAATAGAAGAATTTATGTTGCTTGCCAATCGGATTGTGGCTGCAGAAATTGGCAAAAAGAAAGATACAAAAAACGAATCACTAGAAGCCAAACCGTTTGTCTATCGTGTACATGATGTACCTGATCCTGAAAAAATAGTAAAATTGGGTAATTTCATTCGTCAGTTTGGGTATCACCTGCGCGCATCTGCCAAACGGAGTGTACAAAACAAACATATAAACCAGTTGCTGGATAGTTGTCATGGAACGAATAGTCAAATGCTCATAGAGACACTAATGATTCGTTCTATGGCGAAAGCAGTCTATTCTACATCCAACATCGGGCACTATGGTTTGGCCTTCCCATATTATACGCATTTTACTTCGCCCATCCGCAGGTATCCAGATATGATGGTACATCGCTTGATAGCACGCTATCTATTGCAGTCGAAAGCAATATGTCGCCACGATAAGGAGACGTTGGAAGACGCTTGTGTGCATTGTTCCGATACGGAACAGATGGCGCAAATGGCGGAGCGTGATTCTATCAAGGAGATGCAGGCTCGCTGGATGAATAATCATATAGGTGAAGAATTTGATGGAATCATCAGCGGAGTGACTGAGTTTGGGTTGTTTGTACAACTCTCTGATACATTGACCGAAGGACTGGTGCCAATCCGCACTATTGAGCCGCATGATTATATGCAATACGATGAAGATAATTTTTGCTTGATTGCTGCTCGCAGTGGTAAAACCTACACCTTATCAGATGGAGTGCGCGTGCGCGTGGTGCGAGCTGATGTGGAGAAGAAACAGATAGATTTTCTACTAGTCGAATAGGGTAGGTGAGTCTTTCTCAAACTGCTTGAGCACATGGTGTATGAGCGTTTCTCGCACAAATCGTGATCTGTTTTTCACACCGTATTTTTCGCAATAACGACTCAAGGCTCGCATTTCGCTATCGTTCAGCAGTATGCTGACTTGATGCGTGCGAGCTTCGCGAATGCGATTGAGTGGGCGAGAGACGGATATTTTGTTTTTTTTCATCTATATGGTGTGACAAGTGTAATGGTTAAAATTGTATATTGGCTTTCAATCCAATACCTATTAGGTTACATCCTATACGATTTGTGTATTCTACTTGTTGGATGGTTTCTATGACATCAATACGTGTCTGCTGCCATTGTGTTGTGAGTGCGATAGACAGACTACTGCGGTTGTTGATGCGACACCAATATCCACATTCGATACCAGCACATAGTCCCCCGTCTGCTTGTTTATTGGTGGAAAAAGCATACCCAAAAGAGGCTCCAATCAGAGGTCGATGTTTGGTGGTAGGAATCGTTGATATGGGCAAATAGGTGATGATTTGCAACGGAATCCAAGTGTATTGATTGATTCCTCTAAACACACCTCGAAATCCTACACTTCCTCCCAGAAAAATCTGTTTGTCCAACAGGTTGTATGTACCAATCATCAAGTTCTCTTCTGTCATACCTCCCCATCCTTGATGTGGGATATATGCTAGACCTCCTGTAGCTGTTAAACGGATGGCTACTTTCTTCGTCACAACGTTTGTTGTATCTGCGGTGGATTTACGTATGGTTTCATTGTATATGGATTGCACTTCTGCTTTGGGTATTTGGTGCCGCAATCCATCTTTTTTGCGTACGATAATTACCTCATCGTTGTTGAGTAATATTTCCCCTTTAATCTGCTGTCCTGAATGCAATACAACAACCTCTGCCTGAGCAGAGGATAGTAGTGCGACCCATAGAATCAATAGATATACGAGTTTTGTTCTCATGCAACATATTTGGCTTGTTGTGACCCCGCTGGGATTCAAACCCAGGACCTTCAGAACCGGAATCTGACGCTCTATTCAGCTAAGCTACGGAGCCTCATCGGAATGTGCCTATCGCATTCCTATTGTATATTTTCTTAATCTCGTCTTCCCATCAAAATCATCACGTAGTACACCAATGTTCCTAACGATGACAAAGCAGCCACTACATATGTATAAGCTGCACTACGCAATGCAGATGCCGCCATGGGGGTTGTCTGCCAATCGGTAATGCCAGCTTGGTCTAGCCAAGCAACGGCCCGTGTACTAGCATTGATCTCCACTGGTAGTGTGATAAAGGAGAATAAGGTGATCAATCCATAAAGAATGATTCCAGCTACCAACAATTGAGGAAACACTTCGATTAGCAATATGCCTCCCAGTAATATCCATGTCACCCATTGAGAAGCAAAACTCACAACGGGCACAAGGGCAGTCCGCATACGCAGAGGTGCATACCCAAAAGCATGTTGCAGCGCATGACCACACTCGTGTGCGGCTACGGCAGCTGCGGCTACAGTGGCAGAATTATACACATTCTCTGATAGATTAACCGTCTTATTTCGAGGGTCATAGTGATCTGTCAAATGCCCAGGTGTGCAAGTGACCTGTACATCAGTAATGCCATTGTCGCGCAGCATCTTCTCCGCCACCTGACGTCCTGTCAAAGCTAATGGTACTTGCGAATATTGTTTGAAGCGGTGGTTAAGCAAGGCACTTACGCCCCAACTGACTAGAGCAATGATGATAAAAAGGGTAAAATACATAGCGTTAATAGTTAAAAGTTTAATGTTTTTTGTTTATCATTCTTCGGCATACTTTACATTGTCCGAACATATACAATGAGAAATGGTGTGGTACAAAATTAGACCATCGTTTATCTGCTAACATGCGACTAATGGTGGGGTCTTTGATTACGCTCACTCGTCCGCATCGTTGACAAACGACTTGCACCGAAGATTCGCTCGCTTGCACCAATTCGTATTGAGCTGCTCGTACCCCAAACTCCTTGTCCAATTTCTGTACCAAATTAGCATTTTCAAGCAAAAAAAGTGTATTGTAGATGGTAGCCCTACTGATTGTTAATTCAGTAGTAAGTGCATCTCGAAGCTCTTCGATTGTAAATCGCTGTAAATGGCAAATTTTTGCCAGTATTGTCAGGCGCTCGGGTGTGTGACGCAATCCGTGCTCATCCAAATAGGTATGCAGTTTCTCGGATGCTGATTGAAATATATCCTCCTTCTTATGTGGCATTAAATATCTTTGATGTAAGCACGACGACGTTTGTGAATTTTGTGTGGGAACATCTCCCAGTGAGATTGATTTTTGCTATTGGTTTCCAAGATAGAAGTCGTTTCTACACGCTTGATGCCATATTGAACAAAGTATGGATATTGATCGGCAATAATAACAGCATTAAGTCCCTTGTCTTGATAATCAGGGCGAACAGCTATGATGAGCAGGTCAAAGGCTTCCATCTGCTTAGCGCGCAACGCTTTGAGCATATGATACCATCCGAAAGGAAACAGTTTGCCTTTGCATTTGCGAAGAGCGTTGGATATATCTGGCATACCGACACCCACTCCAACAACCTCATCGTTCTCATTCACGACAACAGTCACAAAATCAAAGTTTAATAGTGGGAAATAGGAGTCACAATAATATTTCTTCTGACGGTCGGTCATGGGTTGGAAGTTGTATAACTTTTGATACGCCTCGTCAATAACATCCATGTATTGGATACCGTATTTGCGTACCAACTCTTTACAATTTTTCACCTTGTCCACGCGTACATTGCTACGTTCGCGAACGATTTTGTCCAATCGTCCAAAACGTTCGGGTAGTTCAGCAGGTGGGTATATCTGGTACTCAATCCAGTCGGCTTCTTTCACCAATCCGTAGTTGTCCATATGACGTATGTAATATGGATAGTTGTAGAGTGAAGCCATTGGAGCCAATTGGTCGAAGCCTTCTAACAAAAGTCCTTGATGGTCAAAGTCTGTGAATCCCACAGGACCATTAATCTGCTCCATACCTTTTGATTTGCCCCAAGCAGCAACGGCATCCAGTAACGAACGACTCACCTCCTCGTCATCAATAAAATCCATCCATCCAAAACGAGCATGCTTTACATTCCATTTTTGGTTGGCTGCGTGATTGATGAGTCCAGCAATACGCCCAACAGGTTGGTTATCGCGATAAGCCATAAAGAGAATGTGCTCGCATACCTCATGCGCAGGATTGTGTTTTGCATCGAACGTGTTAATCTCGTCTTGAATCAGTTGTGGACAAAAAAATGCACAATCTTTGTACAAGTCATTACCAAAATGAATGAATTTTTTCAGGTCACGACGGGTCGTGATTTGTCTAATTTCTACTGCCATAAAAACAAATTTACACACAATTTGGCGACAAAGGTACACATTTTCGGCGGAACTTGCAAATTAAATGATAAAAAAAGTAAAAATATTCGTGTTTTTCCAATGAAAGTACCTTAAACGTGCCTATTTTTGATAGATTTATCTATCATATCATGCGAAAACCACGAAAAAACTTGCGTAATTGCAAAAAAAGCAGTAATTTTGCAGCCGATTTGCGTATTTAATGCAATTAAGTGATGTTGAAAGAGAAAAATATATCATCAGTTGCCATCTATTGTTCGAGTTCGAACAAGGTTCGCCAGTCTTACATAGATGCAGCTCGGCGTTTGGGGGAGTTGTTTGCTCAAGCAGGTATTTGTATGATTTATGGAGATGGAGGTATAGGCCTTATGGCAGCGGCTGCTGATGGCGCCCTGTCTGCGGGAGGCGAGGTGCTGGGTGTTATACCTCAGTTTATGGTAGACGCGGGTTGGAATAACCCGCGTAGCACGCGCACCATTGTAACGCAGACCATGCATGAGCGTAAGGCAACCATTTGCCAAAACGCAGATGCAATGGTAGCTTTACCTGGTGGTATAGGCACCTTCGAGGAGTTACTAGAGTGCTTGACTTGGAAGCAATTAGGGTTGCACACCTGCCCTGTTGTCATTCTTAATACCGATGGTTACTACGATCGATTGCTGGCGTGTCTAGATTACATGGTTGACGAACAGATGATGCGCCCTATTCACCGCGAAATGTTTATTGTAGTGGCTACTCCAGAGGAAGTTTTGCCTGCTATTCTATCTGCGCCTGAATGGGATGCTACCACCCGCCGATTGGCAGCTATTTAATGCTATTTGAGTAGTTTACAGAATGACCCACTATCCTCACATATCATCGCTATACTCCGAGCCTTGGGTGGCATGGATGATGTTATTGTTGTTGGTTGTGGCGCTGGTGAGTGCCTTACCTCAAGCGGTGGGTGTCTCACTTCGCAGTATGGTTAGTCATTCAGAGCGAACGTATGCTTCTCGTGCACGTGACTGGGTTAGCGAGGTAACATTGCGTTTTTTTCGCGTGGGAGTAATGGCTATGGCTATGCTCTTGTGGGTTTGGTCCAAGCATGCTGGTTCGTTGTTTGTGTATGTGCAGGTGATGGGGGTAGTAGCATGCGTGTGCGCAGTGCAGCAGGGTTTGCTGTATGCTGTAGGACACGTGTTTTTATCCACTAAACAATTGGATGCAGCTATGGAACAATATAGTACGATTCGTACCCTGACATGTGTTTGTTTGTATCCTATATTGTTGATTTTGACCAATTTGTCAGTGCCCACATTGCCACGAATTTTATGTGGCATAGTGTTTGCACTATATTTGTTGATGTTGCTGATTAAGAGTGTGCAATTGTTTTATAGACATGCGTTGTCAATTTTATACATTTTGTTATATATAGTCTGCCTAGAAATACTGCCTTTGGCGGCAGGTGTTTGGTTTGTGCAGCATATGGAGTGATTATGAAACCAATCAAAAATATTCTTATCTCTCAGCCTCGTCCATTGTCGGATCGCAATCCCTATGCGGATTTAGAGGCTTCTTTTGGTGTGCAATGCGATTTTCAGCAATTGATTCGTGTTGAAGGTGTGAATGTGCGCGAGTTCCGTGACCAACATATCTATCTTGAGGATTACACCGCAGTGATTGTTAGTTCGCGTCTTGGCATTGACCATTTCTTCCGTCTTTGCGAAGAGTCGCGTTTCTCAGTTCCTCAGAATATGCACTATTATTGTATTTCTGAGGCAGTAGGTAATTACTTGCAGAAGTATATTCAGTATCGCAAACGCAAGGTGTTTGCTGCGGAGAACAATCGTTTTGAGGACTTGCTTCCAGCCATGTTGCGCCGTCCTAATGAGAAGTATCTAATGGTCATGTCGGATGTGCATAATGACGACGATATCAATATGTTTGCTGAGCATAAAATTATTGTTAAACCTGCGATTATGTATCGCACGGTAGCTTCCGAATGGCCTCAAGACAAACCCTTCGACTACGATATGATTGTGCTGTTCACTCCTTCGGGTGTAGCGGCGTTAAAAAAGAATTTCCCCGATTGGGAGCAAGGTGATACAGTCATTGCTTGCTTTGGTACAAATACCTTAGCAGCTATAGAGGAGAATGGCTGGCGAGCTGATATCAAAGCGCCAACGCCAGAGTTCCCTAGTATCACAACTGCAATCAAGAAGTTTTTGGAAGCACAACACGATTGATATAGTGGAGCATACTTTTCCTAAATCAGCTAAATTGTGTGGTCAGATGACTATCAATCATTTGTATGCGCATGGCAAACGGTTTGTCGTTTGGCCCTTGCGTGTTACTTGGTTACCAGCCTCTGATGCGACACAAGTACTGATATGGGCGCCAAAGTCATTATTCAAACACGCCGTGGATCGCAATCGCTTGAGGCGACTCATGCGTGAGGCGTATCGTTTGAATCAAGACCTACTGCAGAATACTTCGTGCCACTATCAAGTGGCTTTCAATTATATAGACAAAACGATTCAGCCATATACTGTTATTGAAAAATCCGTGCGCAAAGTGTTAATGCGATTGGCCAAGGAATCGTTGAATCAGACACCACCAGCCGAGATATGAGCATCAAATTGTTGATACGAAAAGTATTTCTTTTACCGGTATATTTTTATCGGTCATGTATCTCTCCGCTCACACCTCCTTCATGCCGTTATACGCCCACTTGTAGCCAGTACATGGTCGAGGCTGTTATGAAGCATGGTATTGTTAAGGGCGGATGGTTGGGGGTTAAACGTATCTTGCGTTGCCACCCGTGGGGTGGCAGTGGATATGATCCAGTGCCGTAAGCCTGCGTTTAGAGCTTAAAGTTTAGAGTTTATAGGCGAGAAATTATGCGAATAGATATTTTGACAGCGTGTCCAGAATTGTTGGACTCACCACTCAACCATTCCATCATACAACGAGCCAAAGATAAAGGGCTCGTAGAGATATATGTACATAACTTGCGTGATTTTACGTTGGATAAACACCGCAAGATTGATGACTATGCTTTCGGTTTTGGAGCGGGTATGGTCTTGCAGATCGAACCCATTGACCGTGCTATCAGCTATCTTACTAGCCAGCGTAAATACGATGAGATTATTTTCACCGCCCCTGATGGCGAGCGCTTCACTCAGCGCGAAGCGAACACGCTGTCGCTTAAGGAGAATATCATTATCCTTTGTGGTCACTATAAGGGAGTGGACCAGCGCGTGCGCGATCACCTCATCACGAAGGAATATACAATAGGTGATTTTGTACTCACGGGTGGTGAAATGCCTGCTGCCATCATGACGGACGCTATTGTTCGCCTTTTGCCTGGAGCAATAGGTGATGAAACCAGTGCGCTCAGCGATAGCTTTCAAGATGGTCTATTGGAGCCTGGTGTGTACACACGTCCTGCTGAATACAAAGGCTGGAAGGTTCCTGAGATACTCCTGTCTGGACACCAAGCCAAAATTGAAGAGTGGCTCTATGAGGAGTCGCTTCGCCACACCCAGGAGCGCAGACCCGACTTGTTGGGTGAGTAACTTTTTTGGAAAAATAACGTGCTTATTTCGTCAAATGTAACATTTATTTGCATATTCGCAAAAAAAGTATTACCTTTGCGCCCAAATAATAAAAAATATTAACTTAAAATATTAATCTTATGTCAAAAGTTACCGTTGTAGGCGCAGGCAATGTAGGTGCTACTTGCGCAAATGTGTTGGCAGTGAAGAAGGTTGCCAGCGAAGTCGTGTTGATCGACATCAAGGAAGGCGTTGCAGAAGGCAAGGCGATGGATATTATGCAAACTGCTCAGTTGTTGGGCTTTGACACCGTTGTGAAAGGTGTAACCAACGATTACAGCCAAACAGCAGGTTCTGATGTAGTGGTTATTACTAGTGGTCTTCCACGTAAACCAGGTATGACCCGCGAGGAGTTGATTGGTGTTAATGCTGGTATCGTTAAGAGTGTTGCTAACCAAATCCTTACTTATTCTCCAAACGCTATTCTTATTGTGGTTTCCAACCCTATGGATACCATGGCTTACCTCACTTACAAGGCACTTGGCTTGCCACGTAACCGTGTGATTGGTATGGGTGGTGCATTAGACAGCAGCCGTTTCAAATATTTCTTGAGCCAAAAATTGGGTTGCAATGCGAATGAGGTTGAAGGTTTTGTAATCGGTGGTCACGGTGATACCACGATGATTCCTATGACTCGCTATGCAACATACAAAGGTATGCCTGTTAGCGATTTGATTAGTGCAGAGGAACTTGAGGAGGTGGCTAAAGCTACCATGGTAGGAGGTGCTACTCTCACTGGCTTGCTGGGTACTAGCGCATGGATGGCTCCTGGCGCAGCAGCAGCTGCTGTAGCTGATAGCGTAATCAATGACCAAAAGAAGATGATTCCATGTTCTGCTTACCTTGAGGGCGAGTATGGTTACAGCGATATCACCATTGGTGTACCATGTATTATTGGTAAGAATGGTATTGAGAAGATTGTTGAAATCGAGCTCAACGAGGCAGAGAAGGCATTGTTCGCTGCAAGCGAGGAGGCTGTAGCTAAGACTACTGCTATCCTCAAAGAAATCAACGTTTTATAACAACTTTTTTATGGCAGATTTATTTCAAAAGTGCCACCACGACCTTTTGGAAGAGGTAAAACGCCGTGATATCTATCCTTATTTCCATACGCTGGAGTCGCGTCAGGCTCCAGTGGTGGAGATGGAGGGTAAGCGTCGTATTATGCTGGGAAGTAATAATTACCTCGGCTTCACCGAAGATCCTGTTGTGATTGAGGCAGGCCACAAGGCATTGGATAAGTATGGCACAGGTGTGTCTGGTAGCCGTTTCCTCAACGGAACACTGGACTTACACCTTGAGTTGGAAGAGGCTTTGGCCCGTTTCACGGGATATGAGGCTGCGATGACGTGTAGTACTGGTTTCCAGACGAATCTGGCGATTATTTCTACAGTCTGTGGTCGCAATGATTATATCTTGAATGACCGCGAAAACCATGCTAGTATCTATGATGCTTGTCGTTTGTCTAATGCTACAGTCTTGCGCTACAAGCACTCCGACATGGAGGATCTGGAGAAAAAACTCCAGCAAATTCCTGAGCAAGCTGGCAAACTGATTGTCACCGATGGTGTATTCTCTATGCGTGGCGATATTTGTCGTTTACCTGAGATTGTGGCTTTGGCTGAGAAATATGGTGCGCGTGTGATGGTGGATGATGCGCATGGTTTTGGTGTGTTAGGTCCTGGTGGTCGCGGTACAGCAGCGCATTTTGGTTTGCAGCACAAGGTGGATATCACCATGCTCACGTTCTCTAAGTCGTTGGCTAGTATCGGTGGCTGTATGTTGTGCAGTAAGAGTGTGTACGATTTTGTAGCCCATTCTTCTCGTCCATTCATCTTCTCTGCGTCTATTACTCCTTGCAGTGCTGCTACTGCTTTGGCTGCTTTGCAGCAACTGGAGAAGGATCCTGATAGACCAAATAGATTGATGAATATTGCTCAGTATTTCCGAACCAAACTGATTGATGAAGGAGTAAAAATCATCGAAGCTCCTACACCTATTGTACCTATTTTTACCTACAAGACATTGGATACATTGTGGTATGGCAAAGTGTTGTTTGATGCGGGCGTATATGTTAATCCAGTTATTGCTCCAGCATGTGTTGAGGGCGAATGTTTGCTGCGCACAACCTTGATGGCCACGCATACCGAACCTGTGATAGACGAGGCGGTAGAGATTATTGCACGTGAGTTGCGTCGCACACCGCAATACTAATTTCCTCTATCCACCTAAAGCATTATGAAGACACTTCTCATCACAGGCGGTTCATCGGGCATTGGGTTGGCCACAGTGCAGTATTTTGTGGCTATGGGCTGGCAGGTTTTTGAGCTCAGCCGTAGTGGGCAATCTACCCATGCCGTGCAGCATGTCTATTGTGATGTGACGGATGAAGCATCTGTACAGGCGGCCGTTGCCGAAGTGATGCATCACACCGATCATCTTGATGTGGTGATTAGCAACGCGGGATTTGGTATATCTGGGCCCATAGAATTTACCTCTATTGCGGACGCCCAAAAGCAGTTTGATGTGAATTTGTTTGGGGCTGTGCGTTTGGTTCAAGCGGTGTTGCCTATTTTGCGTCAGCAGCAGTATGGTCGTATCTTGTTTACCTCCTCTGTAGCGGCAGACTTGACGATTCCGTACCAGAGTTTCTATAGTGCTAGCAAGTCGGCGCTTAATGCACTAGCGTTAGCGCTTGCCAATGAGGTCCGCAGTTTTGGTATTCGTGTGAGTGTACTTATGCCAGGCGATGTGGCTACAGGCTTCACGGACGCGCGCGAGAAAAATATACAAGGTGCTGAGGTGTACAAGGGCATGCACTCTGCGGTAGAGGCTATGGAGCGAGATGAGCGCAGTGGTATGGCACCTATGCAGATGGCGCGCAATTTATACCGAATGGCCACACGACGTAGTATCAAACCTATTTATGTGGGAGGAATGACGTATGGTCTTTTTTGCTTGCTCAATCGATTGCTACCTAAGCGTCTGGTGAATTGGATTGTTGGAAAACTTTATTGCTGACGTGCAGTGATTTCCAGTTTACGGCAATAGTAAATCAGTTTATCACATTGCGCTATATATTGGCTCTGCAGTTGCTCCAATTGGAGAATCGCAGGAGCCAATTTTTTTTGCTCTATCTCATCGCTTTGGCTATATTGGAAGCGCAAGTTACTTAGTTGCAGTTGGGTGCTGTCAATCTGATGTTGTATTTGTTCCCACTCTTGATATTGGCTGAGTGCTTTAGGATGTTGAAAATCCTTCAGCGATGTATATACAACAGAGTCGTTCAGAATGAAAAATATCTCCCCATGCTCTTCTTCTTGTGCAGGGACGTTTGCGGATAGAGTGTCTGTGGTAGCAATAGCCTGTATTTCACTAGCAGCAATGGTATAGCGTAACTGTGCATAGGCAACCAGCGAATCCTCCGACAGATTGCGCCAGTAGGATTTTTGCGTAGTGGGGACAAACGAATAGATGCGCGCCTTGCCTTCTGGCGAGAAGCGATCAGTGGCCCAATAGCCGATATTTCTATTCTCATCAATCAGCATCAAATAGTCATTGGCTTTGGAGTTGAATGGCATACCCACGTTTTCGGGTGTAGTATATGCTTCGGTATAGGTGTTGTAGCGCGTTACGTAGATATCATAGCCCCCCAGTCCGCTGGTGTCACACGATGCAAAGTATAGGGTCAAGCCGTCGCTCAGTACGTAGGGAGATATTTGTTTGGTTGCCATGTTCACCTCTGTCGGTAGGGTGTCGGGCTTGGACCATTGCCCCATCAGACTATGGCTAGATACGATGAGCGATGCAGAATCGCTGACGGTACTCCATAACTTGCGGTCGTTGCGTTGATTGGTGTACACAAAACAGCCTGACTGACTGCGGGTAATCGTTCCTGCTTCGGTGGATAAAGGACAATATATCAATAAACTATCTACCGATGTTTCTACTGAATCAATGATTTCCACTTTTTCTACGCGGCGCATGTAGCGTTGTAGTTTTTCTGCGTATCGTATCTGTGCTTGTATATAGGGTATGCGTTCTGAATCGGGCTTCAGTTTGTTGAGATATGCCTCATAGGATGCTATGGCATGTTCTGGGTAACCCAGTTGCATGTAAATCTCGCCCAAATTGAAGTGTTTCAGGTCATAGCGATTACCCGATTTTTCAAAATAGGCTATGGCAGTAGCATAGTCACCCAGTTCTTGTGCACATCGTGCATAGCGATACAGGTAGAGGGCAGATGAGGGTTGACGTTTCAGTAGCAGACCGTATTCTGTTTGTGCTTCCGCATAGTTGGCTGCCTGAAAAAACTCATTGGCTTTCACTTCGTTTTGCGCAGCAATAGATGCTGAACAAAGCAAAAATAATATCAATACACGCAATTTTTGCATAAATTTGCTGCAAAGATACAACTTTTTTTTGATATATGAAAAAAAAAATGTAATTTTGCACACGATGAAGCATATTCGAATTCTTTCTCCCGCCAGTGCCATTGATTCACAATGGATCAATCGAGCTCAAGTTCGCCTTGAGCAATGGGGTTTTCATGTGTCTGTTGCAGAGCATGCCTTGGGTAATATAGGTCGTTTTTCGGCCAGCGACGAAGAGCGTCTTGCCGACCTCAATGCGGCTTTATCCGATCCCTCTATAGACATTATTTTGTGTAGTCGAGGGGGATATGGATTGCAGCGTATTCTGGATAAGGTTGTGTTGCCACAGCGTCCTAAAGACCAATGGCCGTTGGTGGTGGGGTATTCCGATATTACGGCTTTGCATGCTCTGTTGAGTCTGCATGGGGTACCCTCCTTGCATGCCAATATGTGTAAGGATTTATCTTTGTTGCCCGATGAAGACATGGCGTTGGTGGCGGAGCGAGAGTTCTTGACGGCATCGCAGTTGCCATCATCCTTGTCGCTAACTTCGCATCTTCTGCCATTGACCTATCATCCATCACCTCACCATGCCAATATTCCATACACCATTCATCACGCATCATCCTCTTCCCTCAATCGAGTTGGGGAAGCGAGGGGTAAACTGATAGGTGGCAACCTTAGTGTGCTATATGGTTTACAAGGTACGCCATATAGTTTGAGTCGTGTGATTGAACAGTGTGCTGAACCTCCTATCTTATTTATTGAGGATATATGCGAGCGACATTACCATATTGATCGCATGTTGCACAATCTGCGTATGAGTGGTGTGTTTGATAGGATAGGTGGTCTAGTTCTAGGCGAGTTTACCGATTGTCCAGACGATGCTTCGATGGGGTGTACGTTGCGTGAGTCTATCCGTCAGATTGTGGAGCCATATGCTTTTCCTCTTTTGTTTGACTATCCATCTGGGCATATCGATTCCAATTATCCGCTGCTCCTTTCGGCTACTTACCAGCTCTTAGTGGAGTAAGGATAGCACTATTTATGCCAGAAATTAAGATTTCCTCCCTTTGTACCGTCTCTTTTCTCCTCGTGTAAAAAACCAAGGACAAACCAAAGACGAACCAAGGATGAACCTAAGAACGCTCAAATTGAAAAAGTGCGTTTTATTAATGCTGATGTCCGTGATGCTCGTGATGATGTTCTTCGTGGTGCGAGTGTTCGGGCTTGTGCGTGGTAGCAGGTTTGCCAATCTTCGCAAATGCTTTTTGAATAGTAGGCACATCGGTTTTATTGGCGTCATAGGTGACGGTCACCGTCTGTGCTTCCATATCAAACACCAGGTCCTTCACGCCATTCTTCAGTTCCTTGTCATAAGGAATGTTTTTCAGAATCTTCTGGCGGCAGTCCTCGCAATGCAGGTGAACATACAACACCACTTTCTGTTTGTTTGGTTTTGCCTCGGCTGTACTCAGCACATAGGCCATTGGCAATATTGCCATCAAAAAAATAATTAATCGTTTCATATTCTTGTCTTTAATCTTTACTCTTTAACCTATACCCTATAGCCCGCAGGGCGTCCTATAGCGTAGCGTCCTATAGCCGCTTGCGGCGTCCGCGGTCCTATTCTGCACGTTCCAGCGCCCAGCGGAATCCCAAATACAGTTTCCACCCGTGTATTGGTGCCCATATCATTGATGCATCGTAGTTCGCCGAATGTGGATTGACAAATCCCCCGCCTCTCGCCTCTTGCCTTATCGCCTTATCGCCTGACACTCGCTCGCCTACTATCGGACTATCCTGCGTGAAGTTGGTCATGTTTTCTGCTCCGAGGTAGATAGACCATGTGCGGAAGAACTTGGTCACTTGGCCTAATAATTGTGGATACCATTTGTGGTAAACCTGTCCGTTAGCCAATGTGTTATACTGTTTGCTTCCTTCTGGTATCACAAATCCATCAGGCATACGCCCCTCGCCGTTGAATTGGGCTGTCAGGTCAAACTGCCAGGTCTTCAGCGGTGTCTGATAGCTGGTAGTGATGATACCCTTGAATTTGTTTTGCAGTGGCTTGTCGCGCAACTGATATTCGCCCACTTTGCTGTTGAACGAGGTCTGCTTCACATCCGTATAGCGGAATGCTGCGGTCATTGTCCAGCCGCGCAGAATCTCCATGCTGGCTTCCACTTGCCAGTTGTGGGAGAAGTACTCGGCATCCTCCACATCGTGCATATTATATAAGGTCACCCCATGCAAACTGCGATCCATATCCGCTATCACGCCATCTGTGAATACCGTATAGTAGTACTCACCTGACAATTGCAATTCTTTCTTGCCAAGGGGGATATAGAACACAGTGCTGAGTCCCGTATTCAACGATTGCTCTTGAGCTAATTCATTCCCTATTTCCCCATATCCATTATCCATTATCCTATCGCCAAAATAATACATTCGGTTGCTGGCGAGATAGGCTGCGTTGTCGGCTATGGCGTTAGGTGTGCGGTAACCCAATCCTACACTTCCGCGCAATGTCCACCACTCGAATGGTGCGTAGCGCAAGTTCATACGAGGGGTAGTGAAGAAACCATAGCGCGTAGAATAATCCTCGCGTATGCCCATCAGCAATGTCACTTTATCTTTGTATGTATAAGTATATTCTGCAAACACGCCCGGTGTCACCTCATATCTCTTGCCTCTTGCCTCTTGTCTCATCGCCTCATCGCCTATTAGCCTTATCGCCTCATCGTACCCATCGTAGTTCACGCTCAATCCAGCCGACAGTTTATATGTGTGGTTATCCTCTGGGTCGGTATCCGAATCATCGAACGATGTCTGGAATATAGCGTTGATATAGGCATTGGTTTGTGCCGCGTTCCATTGGCGCGAACCGTAGGTGTTCTGTTGGTTATGATACGATGCCGAGGCGATTATGCCAATAGATGTACCCGTCTCTGCATCAAACACATAGCCGTTTTTCATAAATCCATCCACCCGCCAAGTGTTCAGATCAATCTTGTATGGCGACAAACTCTCTGTTGCCTCTTTGGTCAAGCCACCTTGACGGCGGTCGTAGAGTCCGCGCACGAGGAATTGTCCGGTATAATCACCCGTCTTCACATACCAGCGATTCAGCAGGTTCACATTCGTATTCTTGGGCATGTCGAGGAAGCCGTCGTGGTTATGGTCCAGTTCGAGCGACATGTTTTGTGCATGGAACAAGATACCTGTAGATACCTTGTCATTCAATTCCCACCCGCCCGAAGCGTTGACTTCGGCATGTGTCTCGGTGCTAATCATCGCATTGAGAGCGATAGGGTCTTGTGTCTGTGGCTTGAGGTACTCCACATTGATCTGTCCTGCGATGGCTTCGTAGCCGTTCAGCACGGACGAGGTGCCTTTGCTCACTTGTATGGCTTCCATCCACGGACCAGGGATATATTCCATGCCAAACGCCTGTGCCAAGCCGCGAATGTTGGGTGTGTTCTCTGTCAGCATTTGCACATAGGTGCCGCTGAGTCCTAACAGACGAATCTGTTTTGCACCTGTAGCAGCGTCGGAGTAGGCTACATCCACGCTGGCGCTGGTTTCAAAACTCTCCGAGAGGTTGCAGCAGGCAGCCATACAGAGTGCTTCGCCTGTGAGTGTCTCCACTTGCAGGGCTGACACGCGCGAGCGGAGTACTGCCATCTTGCGCTCTACGATATTCACTTCTTCGAGCACGAGGTCGCTGACCAGTACGATAGTAAGTTCTGTGTGTTGGGTGACTTCGGTGGTGTCGTTGTGATAACCCATGAAACTGGTTACCAGCAGGTTGGTCTTCTCTGTGGGTTCCAGTTTGAATCGTCCGTCCAAGTCGGTAGCCACGCCTATGGTTGTTCCAGCCCAATACACATTTGCTCCCACCAATGGGTAGCCTTTGTCATCCAACACCGTTCCCCACGCATGTGCCTCTGCCCATACCCAGGGTAAGGCGACAAATAATACTATTAATATAATCTTTTTCATATCCTTTTATATCCCATATCCAATATCCAATAGCGCAGCGTCCCATATCCCATATCCAATATCCCATATCCAATACCCCATATCCAATAGCGCAGCGTCCCATATCCAATATCCAATATCCAATAGCGCAGCGTCCAATAGCCGCATTAGCGGCGTCCACTAAACACTAAACACTAAACACTGAACCCACCTGATAAATCACGAAGCTCACCACCCAAGCCAGCACCATCGACTGCACCAGACTATACCATGCCCATTTGGCGCCAACCTCTTTTCTCAGGGTTGTTATGGTTGCCACGCAGGGGAAGTACAGCAGCACGAACGCCATGAACGCATATGCTGTCACGGGTGTGAAGGCGGTCAGCGCACTCTCGGCGGGGTAGAGAATCCCCATGGTGGACACGATCGCCTCTTTGGCGGGCAGTCCTGTCAACAGGCATACCGACATCTTCCAGTCAAATCCCAACGGGCGTACTGCGGGTTCTATCCAATGACCTATCATCGCCAAATAGCTGTCTTCCATATGCTCCATGCTGCCTGTTGGGAAATAGGTCAGCGCCCATATGATGACGCTTGCCCAGATAATCACAGCAGGAATCTTCTGCAAGTAATCCGCCACGCGCTCCCATATGTGCAATCCTGTGTTGCGTAGGGTGGGGCGGCGATAGGGTGGCAACTCGCTCACATAGTCGTGCTTGGGCTGACGGAAGGCGGGTGTGTGTTGCATCGCCCATGCAAACACGATACTCAGTAGCACGCCCAAGATGTATAGCGACAGCATCACCAATGCTTTCTGTTCGGCGAAGAACGCTCCGATGAATAGCATATATACGGGCAGTCGTGCCGAGCAACTCATGAATGGCACCATCATCATCGTCAGTGCGCGGTCTTTCTTGTTGGTTATATCTTTGGCTGCCATGATGGCGGGCACATTGCAGCCGAAGCCCATCAGCATGGGGA
Organism: Paludibacteraceae bacterium; assembly: GCA_045589755.1. Taxonomy (GTDB): domain Bacteria; phylum Bacteroidota; class Bacteroidia; order Bacteroidales; family Paludibacteraceae; genus Colicola. Next base: position 5,417 of record JAZNPR010000043.1, on the reverse strand, counting down.
TAAACGAACTACCGTGCAAACCGATGCGGTGCATGATTTTGTCCATGGTGTATGCCACGCGCGCCATGTAGCCTGAGTCTTCCATCAGACTTAGGAAGAAGAACATGATGATGATATTGGGCAAGAATGCCAATACGGCCCCTATACCCATCAGCACGCCATCCAGCAGCAAACTGCTCCACCATGCCACGGGCATCATGCCGCGCAACCACGTTGCCAATGCCTCCACGCCCATGCCTATCCACTCTTGTGGATAACCGCCCAGAGTGAAGGTGCATTCGAATACGCCGTAGAGTACCAATAATAGCACGGGCAACCCCACCCATCGGTTGGTCAGCACCTTGTCTATCTTATCTGCCAGGGAGTGTCCCGAGTCATGCTTCGCGTGTGTGAGGGTCTCTTCCAGCGCTCCGTGTACGAATCCGCGACGCGCTTGTGCAATCACTTCGTTGGCGGTCTTGCCGTATTCATATAGCAATCGTGCGCGTTGTTCGGCGGCTACGCGAATCAGTTCCTCGCTGTGTGGCAACAGGGCCAACATCTCGTCGGGTCGCTCCAACATACGCACAGCCATATAGCGTTTGGAGTATTTCTCGCGCACATTCGGCAGGGTGACTATCACATCTATCACGCGTGTGATGGCTTCTTCGATGTCTTTTCCGTAGCTCACATGCACGTGGCGGAAACTGTCTTCTTCTGCCAAAATCACCGCTTTTTCTTCTGCCAAACCGATACGCACGCCCAATAGCTTGCCCAGCAACTCGTAGTCCAATTCATGCTCGGTCTTCACCAACTCCTCGTAATGCGTCAGCAGTACCACGAACGGCTGATGCCTATCCATCAGCGCTGCGGTACGCACCAATTGCACTTCCAAATCCCGTGCATCCACTTCTTGGATTTGAATACCATTCTCTATATATTCCGACGCATTCTTATTCACGCCGCAAAATTACTGCTTTTTTTGCACACACGCAAATTTATCCGCAATAATCCCCATTTTTAGGTAGTGTCATAATCCTTTTTTCTTCCTGCCGCTCGCGATGTTGGCGAGCGGCGGGGTCCCCGATGAGCCTCGTGGGCGAATGGGGTGCTTTGGAATGTTGTTGGTTTGAAGTTGTTTATGTTGTTGATTAAAATAATTCTTGTTGTTTTTAGTTACAATGTCAAGTCTGTTGCATCATACATATTTTTCTCTGTCGCGCCAGGAAGTTCTTATCTCCCTTCGGTCGAACGATCGGCTTCGCCGTACGATTCGAGCGTTCGGGGTCCCCGCAAATTTGCAATTTGTGGGGAGAGCGGAGGCATTGAGCGCTTCCAACTCGTAGGCGAGTTCTGTGCGCTTCAATTGCCGAACGCGAGCGGAATGTTGTTGGTTTAATGTTGTTTATGTTGTTGATTAAAATAATTCTTGTTGTCTTTTTTTTATTACATTGATAATCAGCAAATTACACACTGTAGTGTTTTTTATTAAGAAAACGGTGTGTTTTTTTAAGATTTCTTTTCTTTTTGTTATATTTTGTTGTTTTTTTGTCCGAATATTTGGTTATGTCGAATAATTGTTGTACCTTTGCACCGTAAATCGCCTTACGCGTACGGGTGCGTAATGTCGTGGGTGGTTTGCATGACATATTTTGATAGCGTTGTTTACGCTTTGGTTTGCTGTTCGAGACTTCGCAAAATCCGCACTTAATAACCCAAAGTATAACAGTCGATACAAACTAATTTCCCTGCCATATGGCATCGGAGTTAGCGTAGGTTTCCTGTTATGGGTCATTGAAGATGGCATGGATGGACACCTATGGTTAGTACGATAGGGGTCTATTTTTTTGTATCGATTTGGTTATCAAACGGAATTAGAATTAGTTTGATTTGGTAAATATTAAGTAAGGTAAAATGAACAGAAACGTAAATGTCTTTATTGGTGTAATCTTATGCGCACTTTTGTGTGGTTGTTTTGTGTGGTTGTTTAGTGTGAGTGAGGAAGATACTTGGAAGCCTAACGAAATCTATGATCAGTTGCATGCAACGTCTTATAGTGCATCTTATACGAATGTCAATTATTCAGTTTCCTCTAATAGTGGTTTAGCGTTAACGATGTCTCCTTCATCTGCTTTGCGTCGCAGAGCTGTTTCTTCATACGCGGGCGCGTACAGTGGCGTAGCCACCATGCCTTTAACCTCTAACCTTTCGCCTTTAACCTACGGCGCAGCCCCTGGCGCAGGTCTTTATACCACCAGCAGCGCCGAGATCAAGTCGTTTGGTGGCGGTGGCAACGGTGGCGCAGCTATGTCCTATAGCCAATCGCCAATCGCCAATCGCCAATCCAATTCTGGTTCATTTAACCCTTCCCTTCAGGGAGGGGCAGGGGTAGGCTCCATCTCCCCCATCGCCTACAGCACTGCTCGCCGTAGCGATATGACTGCTACGGGTGAGAACTTAGCTCAGATGGCAGCCGAGAATCCTGTGATGGCAATGACGAATGCTGCAAGTGCAGGTATGGGTAATGGCATGTTTGGCGGTTATACGGCGATGGATTATTCTGGCTCTGCCAATTATGGTCAATATACTGGCATGTTCGGCGGTGGCAGCCGCATGGGTGTTCGTGGACGTTTTAACGCACCTGGCAATAATGGTGCTACGGGTTATGATTCATGGTTGTTGTGGTTAAAATCTCTAGGTTATAATTTTGGAGATAATACTGATGGTAATAACTATACTTTTACTACAGATCAATCTTATGCTGCATTCTGTGCGTGGTATAAAGCTCAAACGGGTAAGGATTATGATCCTAATAACCCATTGGTCGTGCCAGAGTTTACCTATGAGGATTGGCTTGCTTGGATAGCTTCGGGTACGGATGGTATGCATAATTTTCAAGGTTGGACCTTCCAATTCCTTACTCCAGTCGGCGATATTCTCCCATTGTTGCTCCTTGCGTTGTTGTATGTGCTATTCCTTGTTGTCAAATCCAAATCATTTACATCGTTGTTGAAAACTGAGCGCAGCGAATAATTCCTGCCTTTACACTTTACACCCTACACTTTACACCATAAAATTGAAAACTAAAAAAACAAACAGATATGAAAAAGCTTTTCTCAACACTCTTTGTAGTGCTTTTCGCCACTTCAATGATGGCGCAAACGGGTTTTACATGCGAGGACCCTATTCCAGTAGATTCTAATTACAAGGCTTCTGTCTTTGTAGATCCTGAAGAAGGATACAAAGAGTTGTGGTACACCGCTGGCACCTATGATTTGCCATTGAATGTCACCTTTATCCCTGATGAGGATATTGTTGATTTTGGACCAGATGTACATATTGATTTTACCTGTGAATATGATTCGAAGGGTAATGCAGTCTATAGCGATCCCAAGTTGAGCGACTTGATTACTTCAGTAGAGGATTTTGGTTATACACTCCCCATTTCTTTGACGACTACCGAAGTGATTCGCGACGGAAAGAAAGCTTATGACCTCAATATTGGTAAGTTCTACCGTGATCAATTAACTGAATATGGTATTAACTACAATGTGAAAGCATATGTTCGCGTGGAGTATTATGAGAGTGGTCAAATCACTTTGCGTCCTGATACCGCTTTTAGAAACTGTATAGAGAATTCGCACTATATCGTGTTAGGTGATACCTTGGATATTATTCCTGATGATACAGAGAATGTGTTTGTTGCAGCTTTGCCTGATTGGCAGAATGATAGTATCCGTTTCGTATGGGATGGTGGTTCTCCTGTGCGCTTGTATTTTGCTACTACCGAGTGTAATTTTACTCCTTCTGAGACCAATGAGTATGTGTATAAATACTACGATATTACTTCGGATGCTCCTCTCAAGATGTATAGTAGCCAAATGAAGGCGGATATTGATAATAGTAAGGATGGTGGTATTTTCTACGTGAAGATAGTATCTCCTTCAGCAGGTCGATTGATTGTTGAGAAGATTCCATTGGATCCTCCTGCAGGCAATGCTACTCGTTTGGAATATGATAGGTCGGTTACTGCTGCTAGTGCTAATGACCTTTATGCATTCTTCCGTACATGGCGTAGTGCAACTGCTTTCGTAGCAGATCAACCTATTGAGATGGAGGTGTCGAATAGCCATTTGTTTGATGATTCACAAGCATATGTGTTTGTTCGTACCTATTCTTCAGAATTCGTGGACGGTAAGCATACATTGGCTTTGACTACTGCTGAGATGCTTGATTTGGTGGGTCGTATGTTGGATAATTATATTTATGTGCGTTTCAATGTGTCTTCACCTACTACGATTACTCCTATGCGTTGGGAGTTTTCCGAATGTGTGGATAATACCATGATACTGCAAGCAAATGTTCCTTTGATGGTATCATCTTCCAGTTCATCTACTATGTATCGACTTGTGTATGATGATATCAAGGGTGCAGACTTGAAGATTAAGTGGGCAGGTAGTCGTCGTTTGAATACCTATATTGGTGATACATGTATTTTTGCAGCTTCTTCTACAGATTCGCATGTTATTTATGAGAAAGCTTTCCCTCGTGCAGCTACAATTACCGTGGATGCTGCTACTGTTGCTTCTTGGGCTAATAGTGTAGATGAGGAAGGATACCTTTATGTGCGTTTCACGCCGCAAACTACCAACGAGGTAACCTTTATTAGTGAGAAACCTATCACCCCAGACCCTGTTTACACCTCTTTCGATGCTGCTGTTTGCTTCGGTGAGACCTACGACTGGAACGGTCAAACCTACAATGAGACAGGCAAATACACCCAAACTTTCCCTGCTGCTAACGGCGCGGATAGTATCGTGACTCTCAATCTCACTGTTTATCCTAAAACAGAGGATATTACCGAGTCAGTAGAGATTCCATTCGGTACTACCTACGAGTGGAACGGTCAAACCTATTCGACTGCGGGCGAATATACTACTACTCTCCAAGACGAGAACGGCTGCGATTACCAGGCTACGCTGATTTTGACCATCTTGCCAGAGGAGAAACCAGAAACGGACGGTACTATTTTGCTCAATCCAACAGATGAGTTGACCATCAATTTGGATAGTGCCATCAATGTATATCATACTGAGTATGATGTCTGGTCAGTAGCTAAGGTGCAATTGAATTGGTATGGTGACAAGCCATTGCATGTGTTTGTGGCTAAGGATCGTGAGTTCTTGGTGGCTATTTACCATGAGGATGTGGTATTGTATGAGAAGATAGCTGCGGTTGACCCAGCGAATGGCGAGCCACAGGTATTGGTATTGGATATGTCAGCTTTGCGCGCATATGTCAATGACGGCAAGTTGTATGTTCGTTTCTTGACCGATGCCGATGCTCGTTTGGTGATTGCGCCATTGACGGAGTAATATATATAATGTTCGCGTGACGTGCATGTGCGCACACCTGCGCACATGCACGACGAGAATACC